>NZ_JBIWMV010000011.1:0-339484 GCF_044766845.1 Streptomyces sp. NPDC101776
TCAACATATCTGGCGTTGATTTTTGGCACGCTGTTGAGTTCTCAAGGAACGGACGCTTCCTTTGTACTCACCCTCTCGGGCTTTCCTCCGGGCTTTTCCCTTCGGTCTTGCGTTTCCGACTCTATCAGACCGTTTCCGGACCCGATTTCCTCGGTGCTTTCCAGGTTTCCGCTTCCGCGTTTCCCTTTCCGGCGGTTCCGACTTTATCAGAAGTTCTGAGTCGGATTTTCCGGCCCTTCGGGAGCGGCTTCCGTACACGCGAAGTGTCCGGGTTCTCCCTCAGGCGGAGCCGTAAACGTACTGGAGCGGGCCGCCTCGATGCAAATCGAGGCGGCCCGCTCCAGGTTCACGCGTACGAGGGGGTCGTACGACGGTCAGACCTCCACGACGACCGGGAGGATCATCGGCCTGCGCCGATAGTTGTCGGAGACCCACTTGCCGAGCGTCCGACGGATCAGTTGCTGCAGCTGGTGCGGCTCCACCACGCCGTCCTGGGCCGAGCGCTCCAGGACCTCCGCGATCCGGGGGACCACGTCCACGAAGGCGGAGTCGTCGATGCCTGAGCCGCGGGCCTGGATGTGCGGGCCGCCCGTGATCTTGCCGGTGGACGAGTCCACGACGACGAAGACCGAGATGATGCCCTCGTCCCCCAGGATCCTGCGGTCCTTCAGCGCCGGTTCGCCGACATCGCCGACCGAGAGGCCGTCGACGTAGACATAACCGGCCTGGACCTTGCCCGAGATCTTGGCCTTGCCCTCGATGAGGTCGACGACCACGCCGTCCTCGGCGATGACGATCCGGTCGTGCGGGACGCCGGTCATGGCACCCAGTTCGGCGTTGGCCCGCAGGTGGCGCCATTCGCCGTGGACCGGCATCAGGTTCTTCGGCCGGCAGATGTTGTAGAAGTACAGCAGCTCGCCGGCCGAGGCGTGTCCGGAGACGTGGACCTTGGCGTTGCCCTTGTGGACGACGTTGGCGCCCCAGCGGGTGAGGCCGTTGATGACCCGGTAGACCGCGTTCTCGTTGCCCGGGATGAGCGACGACGCCAGGATCACCGTGTCGCCCGCGACGATACGGATCTGGTGGTCGCGGTTGGCCATGCGGGACAGGGCGGCCATCGGTTCGCCCTGCGAGCCCGTGCAGACCAGGACGACCTGGCTGTCCGGGAGGTCGTCGAGCGTCTTGACGTCCACCACCAGACCCGGCGGGACCTTGAGATAGCCGAGGTCCCGGGCGATGCCCATGTTCCGGACCATCGAGCGGCCGACGAAGGCGACCCGGCGGCCGTGCTCGTGCGCCGTGTCCAGCACCTGCTGGATGCGGTGGACGTGGCTGGCGAAGCTCGCCACGATGATCCGCTTACGGGCGCTGCCGAAGACCTGCCGCAGGACGTTCGAGATCTCGCGCTCGGGCGGGACGAATCCCGGGACCTCGGCGTTCGTCGAGTCGGCGAGGAGCAGGTCGATGCCTTCCTCGCTCAGTCGTGCGAACGCGTGTAGATCTGTCAGCCGACCGTCCAGCGGCAGCTGGTCCATCTTGAAGTCGCCGGTGTGGACGACCATGCCCGCGGGGGTGCGGATGGCGACCGCGAGCGCGTCCGGGATCGAGTGGTTGACCGCGACGAACTCGCAGTCGAAGGGGCCGATCCGCTCGCGGTGCCCCTCGGCGACCTCGAGCGTGTACGGGCGGATGCGGTGCTCCTGGAGCTTCGCCTCGATGAGGGCGAGGGTCAGCTTGGAGCCGATCAGCGGGATGTCCGCCTTCTCACGAAGGAGGTACGGGACCGCGCCGATGTGGTCCTCGTGGCCATGCGTGAGGACGATGCCGTCGATGTCGTCGAGGCGGTCCCTGATGGACGTGAAGTCCGGCAGGATCAGGTCGATTCCGGGCTGCTCCTCCTCGGGGAAGAGCACGCCGCAGTCGACGATGAGCAGACGGCCGCCGTATTCGAAGACCGTCATGTTTCGGCCGATTTCCCCGAGGCCGCCGAGGGGGGTGACCCTCAGGCCGCCTTCGGGGAGCTTGGGCGGCGGGGCGAGTTCAGGATGCGGATGACTCAAAAGACTCTCCTACCCATGCGCGCCACGTACCTGTGGGCACGTGGCGCGCATGACGTTCGTGCAAATGCAGTTATCGGATGTGGGGTGCGGGCGCCGAAGCCCCGCGTATTCAGTTGTGAAGTCCGTTGTCAGAGCTGTACCCCGCCGGCGGCAAGATCGATCTTGAGCTGTGCGATCTCCTCGGGCGAGCACTCGACCATCGGTGAGCGCAGCGGTCCGGCGGGCAGTCCCTGGAGGGTGAGCGCGGCCTTGGTGGTCATGACGCCCTGGGTGCGGAACATGCCGGTGTAGACGGGGAGCAGCTTCTGGTGGATCTCGGTGGCCTTCTGGACGTCACCGGAGACGTATGCCTCCACCAGGGTGCGCAGCTCGGGTGTGACCACATGGCCGACGACCGAGACGAAGCCGACCGCGCCCACGGAGAGCAGCGGCAGGTTCAGCATGTCGTCGCCGGAGTACCAGGCCAGGCCGGTCCGGGCGATGGCCCAGCTGGCGCGGCCGAGGTCTCCCTTGGCGTCCTTGTTGGCGACGATCCGCGGATGCTCGGCGAGTCGGACCAGTGTCTCGGTGCCGATCGGGACGCCGCTGCGACCGGGGATGTCGTAGAGCATGACCGGCAGTTCGGCGGCGTCCGCGACCGCCTTGAAGTGCCGGTAGAGGCCCTCCTGTGGGGGCTTGTTGTAGTACGGCGTGACTACGAGCAGGCCGTGTGCGCCGGTGCGTTCGGCCGTGCGGGCGAGTTCGACGCTGTGGTGGGTGTCGTTGGTGCCTACGCCGGCGATGACGTGGGCGCGGTCTCCGACCGCTTCCAGTACGGCTCGTACGAGATCCGTTTTCTCCGTGTCGCTGGTGGTCGGGGACTCACCGGTGGTGCCATTGATGATCAGGCCGTCGTTGCCTGCGTCCACCAGGTGGGTAGCGAGCCGCTGAGCGCCGTCGAGGTCGAGTGCGCCGTCCGCCGTGAACGGCGTGACCATGGCGGTGAGGACCCGCCCGAAGGGGGTCTGCGGAGTGGAGGTCGGAGCCATGGGTGACACGCTACTCGCTGCTCAATGCGGGGTCTGCCCTAGGGGCAGGCGACAAGTCATGACAAATATGGAGCCCGGCACTGCCTGCTCGGGGGTTCAAGCAGTGCCGGGTCCGTTTGATCAGGCTAGATGAACTTCTCCAAATGCCGCAATACGGACACTTCGTGCGGCCCATCCGTACATGTGTGCCCGATCGGCAAACAGAGGTGCGCTACGGGGCGACACGGCCGTTGGCATTGAAGGCCGAGTAGGTGAGCGGCATGAGCTTGGCCCACTGCTCCTCCATCTTCTCGCCGACCATCTCGATCTCCCGCTGCGGGAACGACGGCACCTTCGCCAGCTCGTGCTGCGTGCGCAGGCCCAGGAAGTGCATCAGCGAGCGTGCGTTGCACGTGGCGTACATCGAGGAGAAGAGACCTACGGGGAGAACGGCCCGGGCGACCTCGCGGGCGACGCCGGCGGCGAGCATCTCCTGGTACGCCTCGTACGCCTGGCGGTACGAGTCCTCCATGGTGCGGCCGACCAACTCCTGCTGGGCCTGCGTGCCCTCCACGAACACGTACTTGCCCGGGCGGCCCTCCTGGACCAGCTTGCGGGACTCGCCGGGGACGTAGAAGACGGGCTGGAGCTCCCTGTACCTTCCCGATTCCTCGTTGTACGACCAGCCCACCCGGTGCCGCATGAACTCGCGGAAGACGAGGATCGGGGCGCTGATGAAGAAGGTCATCGAGTTGTGCTCGAAGGGGCTGCCGTGCCGGTCGCGCATCAGGTAGTTGATCAGACCCTTGGAGCGCTCGGGGTCCTTGCCCATCTCCTCCAGGGACTGCTCGCCGATGGTCGAGACGCGGGCGGCGAAGAGCACGTCCGCGTCGGACGCGGTGTGCTTGACCAGCTCGACGGTGACATCGCTGCGGAAACTGGGCTTGAGGTCGTCGGCGGGAGTGTCGGTCACGGCTCGGAGGGTCCTTCCATCACGTCTCTCGGGCGGCGCCCACTCTACGGCCCGGCACTGACATCGGGGCGTTCGGTGCCGGGCCCAGACATTCATTGGCGAACTTCTGCGAATTCGGTGAAACAGGGCACCAATTGAGGCGTTCGCTCGTCTGTCTTGGTGAGAGTCACCCGTTCGATCCCGAATCGACCCCAGAGGGGAGAAGCACCACCGATGTTCCGTCGGAGCGAACCCGTCCCGTTCGCCTTCATCGCCGAGACCGACCGCTTCCGCAGCAATGTCGCACCGCCGCCGCGCGAGCGTGCGTCCGCCGGTCAGATAACCGGGCGCTGGCTCCTGGGTCTCACCATCGTCGCCGGGATCGTGGGCTCCCTGGTCCTCGGGATGCCGGCGCTGTCCCAGAACAACCTCTCGACACAGAACCAGCAGTCACAGGCCGCGGACAACCGCTGACCTGCGACGCAGCCGAAACTGACTCATCCGGACCCCCAATGGTGGTGAGCGGGAACACGGCCGGATAGCCTCACCGGGCACAGCCCACGCATGGATTCAGTGAGGACACCAGCCGTGCCCCTGCCCTTCCTTACGGCCGACCGCGCATTCGAGGCCGCGGACGAGCTCGCGCTGCCGTTCGACGACCGCGACCGCTGGCGGCGCCCCTACCGGCCTGGACCGTGGCGGGTGGCGGCGGCGGCGCTCGTGCTGCTGCTCGCGTCGTACGTGCTGTTCGCCGCCGTCATCATCGCGTTGACCGGCTCGCGGTCCGAGGCCGCGGTGATCCTCGGCATCGCGGTGGTCGTCATCCTCTGTGCCCTGCGGCTGCTGCGCATGGGCGTGTGGGTGAGCGCGCGCGGGCTGCGCCGAGTGCGGTTCTTGTACACCCTCACGGTGCGGTGGGACCGGGTCGCCGCCGTGCGCACGGTGCAGCAGCCGGTGCGCTGGCTCGGGCTGCCGCGCACGGTGCAGGGACAGGCGCTGCTCCTCGTACGGAAGGACCGTGCTCCCGAGGATGTGGCCGCGCTGCTGACCACGCACGACATCGACTTCGTGGCGCGAGCCTCCTCCTTCGACCGGGCCGCGGACTCGGTCGAGGTGTGGTCCGACGAGTACCGGCGGAGCTGACCGGGCGAGAGCGACGTGATAGGGCCGGTCCGCAGCGAATGCGGGCCGGCCCCTTCTGCTTACGGGTGTTCAGGCCTGGACGGGGCGGCCCGCGTGCAGGGCGATCGCGCGTTGCATCGCCTTGCGGGCACGTGGGGTGTCGCGGGCGTCGTGGTAGGCGACGGCGAGGCGGAACCAGCTGCGCCAGTCGTCGGGGGCCGCCTCCGTCTCGGCCTTGCGCTTGGCGAAGACCTCGTCGGCGGAGTCACGGTCGATACGGCCGCCGGCGGTGCGCCTCAACTCGTCGACGGGCAGGCCGCCTTCGGCGTCGAGGAGGGTGGCGAGGCGGTTGGCGTTGCGGACGAACTGGGTGTTCTTCCAGAGGAACCACACGCCGATCACCGGCAGGATCAGGACCGCGATCCCGAAGGTGACGGTGATGAGCGTGCCCGACTGTATGAGCATGACGCCGCGGCTGCCGACCAGGACGAAGTAGAAGACCAGGACGGCGGCCGTGACTGCGTAGGTGAGTTTGGCGCGCATGTCGTGAGCCTCAGCCCAGGTCCAGGAAGTGTTCCAGGCCGAAGGTGAGGCCCGGGGTCGTCACCACGCGGCGGGCTCCGAGCAGGATGCCCGGCATGAAGCTGCTGTGGTGCAGGGAGTCGTGCCGGACGGTCAGGGTCTCGCCCTCGCCGCCGAGCAGCACCTCCTGGTGGGCCAACAGGCCGCGCAGCCGGACGGAGTGCACGGGGATCCCGTCGACGTCCGCGCCCCGCGCGCCGTCCAGGGCCGTCTCCGTGGCGTCCGGCGCCGGAGCCGTGCCCGCCTTCGCGCGCGCCTCGGCGATGAGCTGGGCCGTGCGCGTGGCCGTACCGCTCGGGGCGTCGACCTTCCTCGGGTGGTGCAGCTCGATGACCTCGACCGACTCGAAATACGGTGCGGCGATCTGCGCGAACTTCATGGTCAGGACGGCCCCGATGGAGAAGTTGGGCGCGATGAGGACGCCCGTCCCCGGGGACTTCGCCAGCCAACCGGTGAGCTGCGCGAGGCGTTCGTCGGTCCAGCCCGTCGTGCCGACGACCGCGTGGATTCCGTGGCCCACGCAGAAGTCGAGGTTGTCCATCACCGAGGCGGGGGTGGTCAGTTCGACGGCGACCTGGGCGCCGGACTCCGTGAGCGTCTCCAGGGAGTCGCCGCGGCCCAGGGCCGCCACCAGTTCCATGTCCTCGGCGGCCTCGACGGCTCGTACCGCCTCGGCGCCGATCCGGCCCTTGGCACCGAGGACCGCCACGCGCAGCTTGCTCATCGTTCTTGCTTCCTTACGACGGGTGTTAGGCGACGGCGTCGTGCAGTCGGGCCGCCTGCTTGTCCTTGAGCGGGCCGATGACCGACAGCGAGGGCCGCTGTCCCAGGATCTCGCGGGCGACCTCGCGGACCTCGTCCGGGGTGACCGAAGCGATCCGGGCCAGCAGGTCGTCGACGGACATCTGCACGCCCCAGCACAGCTCGCTCTTGCCGATACGGTTCATCAGCGCGCCGGTGTCCTCGAGGCCGAGGACGGTGGAACCCTGGAGCTGGCCGACGGCGCGGCCGATCTCGTCGTCGGACAGGCCGTGTTCGGCAACCTGGTCGAGTTCGTCGCGGCAGATCTTCAGCACGTCGTGGACCTGCGAGGGCCGGCAGCCGGCGTAGACGCCGAAGAGGCCGCAGTCGGCGAAGCCCGACGTGTACGAGTACACGCTGTAGGCCAGGCCGCGCTTCTCCCGGACCTCCTGGAAGAGGCGGGACGACATGCCGCCGCCGAGGGCCGTGTTGAGGACCCCGAGGGCCCAGCGGCGCTCGTCGGTGCGGGCCAGCCCCGGCATGCCGAGGACGACATGGGCCTGCTCGGTCTTGCGGCCGATCAGCTCGACCTTGCCGGTGGAGCGAAGGACGCGGCGGCCGTCGCGCGGGACGATGGGGGCCGCCTCGGGAGTGCGGAAGGCGCCGGCCTTCTCGAAGGCCGAGCGGACCTGTCGTACGACCTTGTCGTGGTCGATGTTGCCCGCTGCCGCGACCACGAGGTGGGTCGGGTCGTAGTGCTTCTTGTAGAAGCGGCGGATGCGGTCCGCGGTGAGGGCGTTGACGGTGTCGACCGTGCCGAGGACGGGGCGGCCGAGGGGGTTGTCGCCGAACATCGTGCGCGCGAACAGGTCGTGCACGCAGTCGCCCGGGTCGTCCTCCGTCATGGCGATCTCTTCGAGGATGGCGCCGCGCTCGACGTTGACGTCGTCCTCGCGGATGAGCGAGCCGGTCAGCATGTCGCAGACGACGTCGATGGCGAGCGGCAGGTCGGTGTCGAGCACGCGCGCGTAGTAGCACGTGTACTCCTTCGCCGTAAACGCGTTCATCTCGCCGCCGACCGCGTCGACCGCGGAGGAGATGTCCAGGGCGCTGCGCTTGTGCGTGCCCTTGAAGAGGAGGTGTTCCAGGTAGTGCGTGGCGCCGTTCAGGGACGGTGTCTCGTCGCGGGAGCCCACGTGTGCCCAGATACCGAAGGTCGCGGAACGGACCGAGGGCAGCGTCTCGGTGACGATGCGCAGACCGCCCGGGAGGGTGGTCTTACGGACCGTGCCGATGCCGTTGGTGCCCTGGATGAGAGTTTGGGTACGGGCGACGGCCCGCGCCTCCGAGGAGGTGCGGGCCGTCGTCGTGGTGCTGGTCGACGTCACTTGTCGTCGTCGTCCTTCTTGTCGTCCTCGGCGTTCTCTTCACCCTCGATGACGGGGATCAGGGAGAGCTTGCCGCGGGAGTCGATCTCGGCGATCTCGACCTGGACCTTCTGGCCCACGCCGACGACGTCCTCGACGTTCTCCACACGCTTGCCGCCGGCGAGCTTGCGGATCTGCGAGATGTGCAGCAGACCGTCCTTGCCCGGGAGCAGCGACACGAACGCGCCGAAGGTGGTGGTCTTGACGACCGTACCCAGGTAGCGCTCGCCGACCTCCGGCATGGTCGGGTTGGCGATGCCGTTGATCGTGGCGCGGGCGGCCTCGGCCTGCGAGCCGACCTGGGCACCGATGTAGATGGTGCCGTCGTCCTCGATCGTGATCTCGGCGCCGGTGTCCTCCTGGATCTGGTTGATCATCTTGCCCTTCGGGCCGATGACCTCGCCGATCTTGTCCACGGGGATCTTGACGGTGATGATCCGCGGGGCGTTCGGGGACATCTCGTCCGGCGTGTCGATCGCTTCCATCATCACGTCGAGGATGTGGAGGCGGGCGTCACGGGCCTGCTTGAGAGCGGCGGCCAGGACGGAGGCGGGGATGCCGTCCAGCTTGGTGTCGAGCTGGAGGGCGGTGACGAACTCCTTGGTGCCGGCGACCTTGAAGTCCATGTCGCCGAAGGCGTCCTCCGCACCGAGGATGTCGGTGAGGGCGACGTAGTGCGTCTCGCCGTTGATCTCCTGGGAGATCAGGCCCATGGCGATACCGGCGACGGGGGCCTTGAGGGGCACACCGGCGTTCAGCAGCGACATGGTGGAGGCGCAGACCGAGCCCATGGACGTCGAGCCGTTCGACCCGAGGGCCTCGGAGACCTGACGGATCGCGTAGGGGAACTCCTCGCGCGTCGGCAGGACCGGGACCAGGGCGCGCTCGGCGAGCGCTCCGTGGCCGATCTCGCGGCGCTTCGGGGAGCCGACGCGGCCGGTCTCGCCGACCGAGTACGGCGGGAAGTTGTAGTTGTGCATGTAGCGCTTGCGGGTCACCGGGGAGAGGGTGTCCAGCTGCTGCTCCATGCGGAGCATGTTGAGGGTGGTGACGCCCAGGATCTGGGTCTCGCCACGCTCGAACAGCGCCGAGCCGTGCACGCGCGGGATGGCCTCGACCTCGGCGGCCAGGGTGCGGATGTCGGTGACACCGCGGCCGTCGATGCGCTTCTTCTCCTTGATGACGCGCTCACGGACCAGGGACTTGGTCAGCGAGCGGTACGCGGCGGAGATCTCCTTCTCGCGGCCCTCGAACTCCGGGAGGAGCTTCTCGGCGGCGAGACCCTTGACGCGGTCCAGCTCGGCCTCGCGGTCCTGCTTGCCGGCGATGGTCAGCGCGGAGGCGAGCTCCGGGCGGACGGCGGCGGTGAGGGCCTCCAGGATGTCGTCCTGGTAGTCGAGGAAGATCGGGAATTCGCCGGTCGGCTTGGCGGCCTTCGCGGCGAGGTCGGCCTGGGCCTTGCAGAGCACCTTGATGAAGGGCTTCGCGGCGTCCAGACCGGAGGCGACGACCTCCTCGGTGGGCGCCTCGGCGCCGCCCGCGACCAGGGTGATGGTCTTCTCGGTGGCCTCGGCCTCGACCATCATGATCGCGACGTCGCCGTCCTCCAGGACGCGACCGGCGACGACCATGTCGAAGACGGCGTCCTCGAGCTCGGTGTGCGTCGGGAACGCGACCCACTGGCCGTTGATCAGCGCGACGCGGACGCCGCCGACCGGGCCGGAGAAGGGCAGACCGGCCAGCTGCGTGGACGCGGAGGCGGCGTTGATCGCCACGACGTCGTACAGGTGGTCGGGGTTGAGGGCCATGATCGTCGCGACGACCTGGATCTCGTTGCGCAGGCCCTTCTTGAAGGACGGGCGCAGCGGGCGGTCGATCAGGCGGCAGGTGAGGATCGCGTCCTCGGAGGGCCGGCCCTCACGACGGAAGAAGCTGCCGGGGATCTTGCCGGCGGCGTACATCCGCTCCTCGACGTCCACCGTGAGGGGGAAGAAGTCGAGCTGGTCCTTGGGGTTCTTGGAGGCGGTGGTGGCCGACAGCACCATGGTGTCGTCGTCCAGGTACGCCACGGCGGAGCCGGCGGCCTGCTTGGCCAGGCGGCCCGTCTCGAAGCGGATGGTGCGGGTGCCGAAAGTGCCGTTGTCAATGACGGCCTCGGCGTAGTGGGTCTCGTTCTCCACTAGCGTTTTCTCCGTTACTTGTCGTCTTTCGTCCCTCCCCGCCCGTGTGGCGGGGGGACGGTGGCGGAGAAGCGCTGTCTGGTGCGGGCCGGTCTTCGATCGAAGCACCCGGGGCTCTTGCCCGGGCGCCACTACCGAGGACCGGCGGCTGCGAGGCGCGCTTCTCCTCGTTCGTTTCCTACGGTGTCGTGCTGTCCTGCGTTGTCATGCTGTGTCGTGCGTATTGCGTTGTGCTACCACACTACAAAGCGGCACTGACACTCCGCACGTTTCCGCACGTACGGGCAATCCGCACATACGGCAAAGGGAGCGGCTCCCGATCGTTTCGGGAACCGCTCCCTTCACGGCGTCTTACTTGGCGCCCGCAGCACCGCGGCGGATGCCCAGGCGGTCCACCAGCGCACGGAAGCGCTGGATGTCCTTCTTGGCCAGGTACTGGAGCAGCCGGCGGCGCTGACCGACCAGGATCAGCAGACCACGACGGGAGTGGTGGTCGTGCTTGTGGGTCTTCAGGTGCTCGGTCAGGTCCGAGATACGGCGCGAGAGCATGGCGACCTGGACCTCGGGGGAGCCGGTGTCGCCCTCCTTCTGACCGAACTCACTGATGAGCTGCTTCTTCGTAGCGGCGTCGAGCGACACGCGTACTCCTCGTAGTCTGAGATGTGCCACCGAGTGCCCCTGGTCCACTTCTCAGGGGAGCTTCCTTGACTCGGGAGGCGGGATCCGCTGGGCGCTGCCTCCGGAGCCGTGAGCTCCAGGGGTGCGTACACAAACGGCCGCTACACAGCGTACCAGCCTGGGGGGATGCCCCGGTCCAGCTCCATGAAGAGCCCTGACCGGGGCTGATGCGGCCACTAGGGTGATCTGCATCTACGCGTGGACCGTAGATCACGTCGGTTCGTCCGGAAGGGGTCGCTTCGCCATGGCGGAGACGGAGCAGGAGATCAAGGCACGCAAGGAGCGCGAGCGGGACGAGCTGTACGCCCTCGACATCTCGGGCGTCGAGTGGCGCAGCGCGCCGGGCACGGAGGAGCACGAGGAGCGCGTCGAGATCGCCGACCTGCCCGACGGAGGGGTGGCGATGCGTTCGTCGCTCGACCCGGAGACCGTGCTGCGGTACACGGAGGCGGAGTGGACGGCCTTCGTGCTGGGCGCCCGGGACGGCGAGTTCGATCTGGAGCCGGCTCCGGAGGAGCAGCAGTAGTCGTGGGCGTGGAAAAGGGGCGGCACGCGTGTGTGCCGCCCCTTTCGCATGCCTACGGCTCTCAGCTGGTCATCGCCCGTGCCTGCGCGTACACGTCGAAGACGGCCAGGGACAGCGGGATCAGGGTGAGCAGGACGAAGCTCTCGGCGATCTCCAGGAAGCGGCCCCAGAAGGGGGTGACTCCGCGCTTCGGGGTGATCAGGGCGATCGCGGTGACCAGCACGGTGGAGGCGCCGACCGCGGCCGCGAGCCAGACGCTGCGGATGTCGAGGGACGTCGCGTCACCCAGGACCGCGTCCCGCACGTACGCGTGCGGCGGGTTCAGGGCGAGGCCGAGGCCCAGGAAGACGAGCGCGGCGAGGCCCGCGGCGAGGGTGGCGCCGACCTGGGCGGTGTAGCGGAACAGGTGGGCGCGCATCAGCATCGCGATGCCGGTGGCCAGCGCGAGGAGCTGGGCCCAGATGTCGCTGGAGAAGCCGAGGACGATCGCGGCGCCCACGGAGACGAGGGCGCAGCCGCCGACCAGGCCGACGAGGAGTTCGTGGCCGCGCCGGGCGCGGGCCGCGATGCGCTCGGCGTCGACGGGCTCCTGGGGCGCGGGTTCGGCGTCGCCGTAGCCGCCGCGATTGGGGTTGGGGGGTTCGAAGCCGATGGGGAGGCGGGCGAAGCGCATGGACAGGCCCGGGAGGAAGGCGAGCGCGCACACGGAGAGCGGGGCGCAGACGGCGGCCGTCTCGATGGGCTTCAGGTGGGTGAGCATCGCGACGAACGTCGTCAACAGGCCGATGGCGGAGGCGAAGACGAAGGCCACGAAGGGGCCGTCGCCGCCGGGCGAGACCAGGGTGAGGACTACGGTGGCGACGAGGACGGCCGCGCAGGCGAGCAGGAACTGGAGCCGCCCGATGCCCTGTCCTTCGGAGAAGGGCAGGAGTCCGGAGCCGACCACGGCGATGTTCGGGAGCGCGCCCAGGCCCAGGGCGACCGCCGAGCCCCGGTCGTCGTACACACGCGCGCGTACGCAGGCGATGGTGACGAGGAGGAGGCCGGCGAGGCCGGCGACGATGCCCTGGAGGCTGTTCATGTCGTGGTGGATCTGGGAACTCCAGGCCACGAACGCGAGCAGCGCGGGCAGGACGCCGGCCGCGACGAGACCAGCGGCGCGCGTCAACTCGCCGTTCCACAGGGCACGGTCACGGGTGACGGCCGAGGCGACCGCTTCGGAGACGTCGTCGTAGACGGCCGGCGGCAGCGAGTCGGCGAAGGGGCGCAGGGTGAGCAGTTCGCCGTCGAGGATGCGCTGCGCGGCGAAGGAGCGGGCGCCGTCGAGGACGGTGCCGTCGCGGCGGACGAGGTGGTAGCCGACCGGGGCGCCCTCGGCGAGGCTCTGCTGGGACAGCCGCAGGATCTCCGGGTACAGGTCGGCGACCGGTACGTCGTCGGGCAGGGCCACGTCGATCCTGCTGTCGGGCGCCACGATGGTGACGCGGCAGAAGCCGAAGCCCATACCCGCGACGGAAGGGGCTCCGGTGCCCGATCCACCGGTCGCGCCGGTCGGCGCGGAGGCCGTGATGCTCACCTGTCTGTTCCCCCTTGTCAGTGACGGACGGTCCGCGAAGTTGCCGCGCGCATCCGACATAGAGATTCCGCCGTAAAGATCCTGTGCAGGTCGTACCGTGCCACCCGTCACGCCGGCCAACGGCGCTGTCGCGCCCGGGACTCGACAAGGACCCGACGGGATCCGCCCACCGCGAACGCTGCGGTTTTGCCCGGTTTTCCCGGAACGATTCGCAACTGCTCACACGTCTCACGGGCACCCTACCGCCCGTCGTTGTCAGTGGTTGTCAGTAGGATCGCGCAGTGCGGATCGGCGTCCGCCCGACACGGGGCGGCGGACGAAACAACTCGGTCCGGCAAGGGAATTGGTGCTTAGTGAGCCAGATCGTCGTCAAGCGCCCGCCGAGGTCGCTGCCGAAGGAAGTGCCCACGGACGAGGTCATGCTGCAGGCTCCGCCGGAGCTGCCGCGCGGCCAGCAGGAGGGCGCCATGATGCAGCTCCTGCCCATGCTCGGCATGGGCGGGTCGGTGGTGTTCTTCTTCAACCCCAGTGCCCAGCCGTTCATGAAGATCATGGGCATGGTGATGATCGCGTCCACGGTCGCGATGGGCATCTCGATGCTGGTCCGCTTCCGCCGGGGCAACCAGGGGCAGATGGCCGACATGCGCCGTGACTATCTGCGCTATCTGTCCCAGACCCGGCGTACGGCCCTGGAGACCGCGCGGGCCCAGCGCGACGCCCAGTACTACCTGCACCCTTCGCCGGAGCAACTGTGGGCACTGGTCGCCGAGGGCAGCCGGGTGTGGGAACGCCGCACGAACGACGAGGACTTCGGGCAGGTGCGGGTCGGCCTCGGCCCGCAGGGTCTCGCCACTCCCCTGGTCCCGCCGGAGACCGCGCCGGTCGACCAGTTGGAGCCGCTGACCGCGGGCGCCATGCAGCGCTTCCTGGCCACGCACGGCACCCTTGAGGACCTGCCGATGGCGGTCTCGCTGCGCGCCTTCTACCACGTGACGATCAGCGGCGAGCCTGTCACCGTGCGCGGCACCGCCCGCGCGGTCGCCGCCTCTCTCGCCTCGCTGCACTCCCCCGAGGACCTGGTCGTCGCCGTCGCCACTGGGCGCGAGTCGGTGCCCGAGTGGGAGTGGGCCAAGTGGCTCCCCCACGCGCAGGCGCCGGGTCTCGCGGACGGCGCGGGCAGCATGCGGCTGATCACCACCGACCCGATGGAGCTGGAGGAGATGCTCACGGAGCGGCTCCAGGGCCGCCCGCGTTTCCACCCCGCCGGAGCGCCGGTGCCCGAACAGCCGCACCTGGTGGTCGTGTTGGACGGCGTCTCCTTGCCGCCGACCTCGTTCCTGGCCAGCCCCGAAGGCCTCCAGGGCGTGACGATCGTCGAGGTCATGCCCGGTGACCTCAGCAGCGGACGCGGTGACCTCTCGATCGTCGTGCACCCGAAGGAACTCCGCCTGGAGTCGGGCCACGGCATGGTCTACGAAGGCACGCCGGACGTCCTGTCGTACGAGGCCGCCGAGGCGCTGGCCCGCCAACTGGCGCCGCTGCGCATGGTGTCGGGCGGTGACGACGACGAACCACTGCTCGCCAACCTGGAGTTCACGGATCTGCTGAACCTGGGGGACGCGGCCTCCGTCGACCCGAAGCGGACCTGGCGCCCCCGCTCGACCGCCGAGCGGCTGCGGGTGCCGATCGGGCTCGGTGAGGACGGCCGACCCGTGATGCTCGACCTCAAGGAGGCGGCCCAGGAGGGCATGGGTCCGCACGGGCTGTGTGTCGGCGCGACCGGTTCCGGCAAGTCGGAGCTGCTGCGCACACTGGTCCTCGGCCTCGCGGTGACGCACTCCTCCGAGACGCTGAACTTCGTCCTCGCGGACTTCAAGGGCGGTGCCACCTTCGCCGGCATGGCGCAGATGCCGCATGTCGCGGCCGTCATCACCAACCTGGCCGACGACCTGACCCTCGTCGACCGCATGGGGGACTCGATCCGCGGCGAGTTGAACCGCCGCCAGGAGATGCTCCGCGACGCGGGCAACTACGCGAACATCCACGACTACGAGAAGGCGCGCGCGGCGGGTGCCCCCCTGCAGCCCGTCCCGTCCCTCGTCCTGGTGATCGACGAGTTCAGTGAACTCCTCACCGCCAAGCCGGACTTCATCGAGATGTTCGTGCAGATCGGCCGCATCGGCCGTTCCCTGGGCGTGCATCTGCTGCTCGCCTCGCAGCGCCTGGAGGAGGGCCGGCTGCGCGGCCTGGAGACGTACCTGTCGTACCGGATCGGTCTGCGCACGTTCTCGGCGGCCGAGTCGCGGGCGGCGCTCGGGGTACCGGACGCGTACGAGCTGCCGAACGTGCCGGGCTCCGGCTTCCTGAAGTACGGCACCGACGAGATGGTGCGCTTCAAGGCGGCGTACGTCTCCGGGGTGTACCGCACGAGTTCGCAGCAGTCCGCCGCGCTCGGCGGGCCGCTCCCGGTGGACCGCAGGCCGGTGCTGTTCACGGCGGCGCAGGTGCCGGTGCGGTACGCGCCCGTGCCGCGGCAGCGCCAGGCGGAGGCGGCGGACGAGAAGGACGACGCGCTCGCCGACACCGTGCTCGACGTGATCGTGCGCCGACTTGAGGCGCAGGGGCCGGCCGCCCACCAGGTGTGGCTGCCCCCGCTGGACAGCCCGCCGTCGCTCGACTCGCTGCTGCCCGGCCTCGCCGCGGTTCCGGGACGCGGCATGACGCAGCCGGGCTACGAGGGCGCGGGCCGGCTCGTCGTCCCGGTCGGCCTGGTCGACAAGCCGTACGAGCAGCGGCGCGATCCGCTGTGGACCGACTTCGGTGGCGCGGCCGGCCATATGCAGATCCTGGGCGGCCCGCAGTCCGGCAAGTCGACGCTGCTGCGCTCCCTCATCGCGTCGTTCGCGCTCACCCACACCCCGCACGAAGTGCAGTTCTACGCACTGGACTTCGGCGGTGGCGGCCTGTCGGCGGTGGCGGCTCTGCCGCACGTGGGCGGGGTCGCCTCCCGTCTCGACCCGGAGAAGGTCCGGCGTACGGCGGCCGAGGTCTACGGCGTGATGACGCGCCGCGAGGAGTACTTCCGCACGGTCGGCATCTCCTCCATCGCGGAGTTCCGCTCCCGCCGCGCGCGGGGCGACATCTCGGTGACCGACCAGCCCTGGGGCGATGTCTTCCTCGTCATCGACGGCTGGGGCAACTTCCGTACGGACTATGAGGCGTTGGAGCCGGTCGTGCTCGACATCGCGGCCCGCGGCCTCGGTTACGGCATCCATGTGATCCTCACGGCGTCGCGCTCCATGGAGGTCCGCGCGAACATGAAGGACCACCTGATGAACCGGCTGGAGCTGCGGCTCGGCGACCCGATGGACTCGGAGTTCGACCGCAAGGTCGCCGCCAACGTGCCCACGGGCGTGCCCGGTCGGGGCCAGACCCCGCAGAAGCAGCACTTCATGGCGGCGGTCCCGCGCATCGACGGCCTGTCCTCCGACACGGACCTCGCAGAGGCCACGACGGCTCTCGCGGCCGAGGTCGCCCGCCACTGGCAGGAACCCGGAGCACCCGAAGTCCGCCTGCTGCCAAGGGAGTTCGCGGCGGCCCAACTGCCCCCCGGCGACCGTTTCCCGAACCGGGGCGTCTCCTTCGCGCTCGACGAGGACAACCTGGAGCCGGTGTTCGTCGACTTCGACCAGGACCCGTTCTTCCTCGTCTTCGGCGAGAGCGAGTCCGGCAAGTCGAACCTGCTCAAGCTCATCATCAAGCGCCTCACCGAGCGCTTCGACGGCTCCGACTGCAAGCTCTTCGTGGTCGACAACCGGCGTTCCCTGCTGGGCGTGACCCCGCCCTCGCACCTGGCCGAGTACATCCCCATGTCGAACCAGATGCAGCACCACATGGACGCGCTGGCCGACCTGATGCAGCGCCGGACACCGACGTCCGACGTCACTCCGCAGCAGCTCCGGGACCGGAGTTGGTGGCGGGGCCCGCAGGTGTTCGTGATCATCGACGACTACGACCTGGTGTCCACGTCGAGCGGCAACCCGCTGTCCGGTCTGACAGAACTCCTGCCGTTCGCCCGGGACGTGGGCGTGCGCTTCGTCGTCGCCCGCTCCACGGCGGGCGCGGGGCGCGCCGGTTACGAGTCCTTCATGCAGCGGATGAAGGAACTCGGCGCCCAGGGAGTGGTGTTGGCGGGCGATCCGGCCGAGGGCGACCTCCTGGGCGGCGTACGGCCGCGGCCGATGCCCGCCGGGCGGGGCGTGTTCGTGTCCCGAAAGCGCGGCAAGCCGCTGGTCCAGGTCGGCCAGGTCCCGGACACGACGGAGTGAGGAAGGTGCCGGCAGGAGCGGCACGGAAGGCAGTGCGGCGGACCGTCCTCGGTGTCGCGCTGCCGGTGGCGCTCGGCGGCGGCTGATACGGCTGCACGGACCGACGCAACACCGCGCTGGCGCCGCACTGTGCCGACCGGCCCGCTTCCCTCGTCGTGTCGATAGCGCACGCCCGGAAGACGGCCGGAGTCGGCACCGTCCACCGGACCTTCGCGTCCGTGCGCCCGACGCCGCGCGGTTCGCCGCTCTTCGTGACCACGTACACCGCCTCCGTGTCGACGCCGAGGAGTGCCGCCACCTCGGCCGCCGGACAGGTCCCCTTCGGTTCGCCGGTGGACGCGACGTACGTACGCAACCCGCCCCGGCTGTCCGTGCCCACCACCAGCCGGTCGGAGAGCGACAGATAGCCGTTCTTCGCCACGACGCCGGGCGCGCTCCAGCGGCGCGCGCCGTCCTTGACGCCGTAGGCCGCGTTACCGCCGCTCGCGGCGCGGAACACGAGGACGTCCCGCACGGTCAGGAGCCGCGGCGAGTAGACGTCGGCGACGTTCTCCAGCTCCCAAAGCGTGGGCGGCCGGCCGGAGTTGACATCACTCACCACCGCCTGCGCCGGAGTGCGCACCGCCGGTGGGACGTTGAAGGGGCTGCTCGTCAGGCGCCCGGTCACCCCGTCGTCCGAGCCGAGCAGCCAGGCCGTGGCACCGCCCCCGGCGGCGACCACCGCACCCACGGTGGAGAACCGCACGATCAACCGGCGCCGCGTCAACTGCGCTGCTCCGTCCGTCAGTTGAGCGGTGACCTCGGTGGTCAGCCGACGGGCGCCGGTCTCCCGGTCCCTGATGGCATCGGCGAGCCGCCCCCGGCCCCACACCCGGGCCGCCCGCCGGGACACGGCCATCCCCCGCGTGATCTGAGCGGGCACGGGCCGCGCCGCCGACTCCTTGGCCGGGCAGGCCTCGATGATCGCCCTCAACTCCGCTACTACGCCGTCCAGTTGCAGCTCCCCATGGACGACCGCGTACTGCACGACGGCCACATGGGAGCCCTCGAAGGTACGGCGTCCGGTGGCCGCGTAGGCGAGCACCGCGCCCAGCGAGAACACGTCCGCGGCCGAGGTGACACGCTGCCCGAGCACCTGCTCAGGTGCGCCGTAGCCGGGGGGACGGGGGCCTGGCCGGTGGTGGTGGTGAGGGTCAGCCCGTGTTCGGGGCGGGCGATGCCGAAGTCGATGACGCGCGGTCCGTCCGAGGTCAGCACGATGTTCGGCGGCTTGAGATCGCGGTGGATGAAGCCCGCCGCGTGGATGTCGGCGAGGGCATCCGCGAGGGCGGCGCCCAGGGCGCGTAGCGCGGGCGCGGGGAACGGGCGCGGGGAGCGGGCGCGGGGAGCGGGCCGTACTCCTCGACCGCCTCGGCGAGAGTGAGTCAACCGAGGAACTCACTGGCGATCCACGGCCGCGCCCTCGGCCCGCGCCTCCGGGACGGCGGCAACTCCCTTGCCCCGCACGGCCTGTGCGGCCCGCGCCTCGCGGACGAAGCGCCGGGCCAGCTCGGCGTCGTGGGCGAGTTCGGGGCGCGGCACCTTGACGGCGGCGAGGGTACCGGCGGTGTCCTGACCGACGTAGACCTTGCCCATGCCGCCTTCGCCGAGGACGCCGAGGAGGCGGTAGGGGCCGAGGCGGACCGGGTCGCCGGTGCCGAGAGGATTCATCGTGGGGGTCCTTCGCCGGGGTCCCTGGTCGGGGTCCTTCGTCGGGTGGAGCACGGTGGTCACCTGAGCGGATAGGCGGACAGCCGGTCGTCGTCCACGGCGAGGATCAGCCGGGCCTGCGGATACTCGTGGAACTGTTCACTGGCCGTCCGATACGTGAGTACGGTGCCGTGGCCCGCCAGACTCACCGCCCTCAGTTGCAGCCCGTTCTTGTAGTACGCGTAGCGGGTGCCGACGACCGGTCGCCAGACGGTGTAGGCCTGTTGGGCCTCGGTGGTCGCCTCCCGCCACAGGACCTCGCCCCGCGCCGGGTCGACCGCCATGAGCCCGATGTCCGCCCCGACGGTCTACAGCACCCCGCTCTTCAGCGTCGGCGGCCGTAGATCCGCCCGAGCCGGGTGGCCCACGCCCACGCCCGCGTCCCGTCGCTCAGCCGCAGCACCTGGAGCTGGGAACCACCGAGGTAGACGTACGTCCCGTCCATGGCCAACTCGCTCCGCAGCGCCTCGGGAACGCTCACGTTGCACGGCGTCTCCCACCGGACCGCTCCGCTGCGGATGTCCCGTACGACGAGGTGCGTCTGCGTCTTCGACAGCGTCTGGAGGGTCATCAGGTAGTCGCCGGTGACCTTCGCGGCGAGGAAGTGCAACTTCCGGCTCCCACGCGCCCGTTGCGGCAGCACCCGGGTCCAGATCGTCCTGCCGGTCCTGAGCTCGTCCGCCCGCAGGGTCCAGTTCTGCGCGGGCAAGAACCCTTTGTCCGCGGGGACTTGACCCCGGCCCACCGCCACATACGCGATGTCGCCCGAGACACACAGGAGTTGGTTCGGTATGAGAGCGGGCGTGGCGTCCGCGAGGCTCGTCGGGGTCGGCTGCGCGAGGCCCCGGCTCTCGTTCCAGGAGTCGACCGACACCGACTCCAACTCCGCCGACCGCGTGGGGTCATGACCGAGCAGGTACAACCGGCCGTCCGCTACGGCCGCCTGCCACCAGTTCATCGTGAGGGCAACGTTGCGCTGCCGCCGCCCAGTTGACGGATCGAGGCGTCTGGCGGTCGAGTTCAACGGCAGCCAGATCGAACCGTCGGGCCTGATAGGGCATGAGGAGCCCTCAGCCGAGTACGTCGAGGCCGCCGTTGGTGCTGCTGGTTCCGCCGTTGGTGCTGCTGGTTCCGCCGTTGGTGCTGCTGGTTCCGCCGTTGGTGCTGCTGGTTCCGCCGTTGGTGTCGTACTGCCACAGCGGATCGAGGTTGCGGGTCGGCGCGGCGACTTTCCTGGCGGGAGCGCCGCCACTCCCCCGGTACCACCACACACCGCCCGCGGCCGCGGTTGCCGTGAACGCCCCGCCCGCGGCCAGGAACCCGCGCCGCGAGGGACTCCGCCCGGACAACGCGGTGACCGCTTCGGCGCCCTCCTCGACCACCGGCGCGGGTAGCCGCTGCGGCACGATCCGCCATACGTCGGCGGCCCGCCGCCCGATCTCCGCGAGCAGCGCGTCGGGCAGATGGTCGGCGAACTCGCCTCTCCCGTCGTGCAGTTGGGCGGCGAGTTCCGCCATGCGGGGCCGCTTCTCCGACTCCTTGGCCAGGCACTGGGCAAGCAACGGCACGAGCGGCGCCGGTACGTCAGGGAGGTCGGCCTCCGCGTACCGCACCCGGTACAGCAGATCGGCCGGCTGTCCGCTCCCGAACGGAGCGCGCCCGGTAGCCGCGAACACGAGCACACCGGCCAGCGCGAAGACGTCACCGGCCGCGTCGTGCTGCCGCCCGGTCGCCTGCTCCGGGGACATGAACGCCGGTGTGCCGACGGCGGCGCCGGTGCGGGTCAGCGGGTCGTCGCCGATGGCCCGCGCGATCCCGAAGTCGATGACCTTCGGGCCGTAGGCGGTGACGAGGATGTTGGACGGTTTCAGGTCCCGGTGCACGACGTCCGACCGGTGCAGCCGGTCCAGCGCGGAACACAGGGCGGCACCCAACGCCCGTACCGACTCCTCGGGCAACGGCCCCGCACTCCGGACGGCCTCGTCGAGGGCGGGCCCGAGCACGCACCCCGTTGCCAGCCAGAGGATTTCACCGCGCGGATCGGCATCCATGACCCGGGCACCGAACCGGTCCCCGATGACCCGCGCCGCATCCACTTCGAGCCGGAACCGGGTGCGGGCGCCCGATCGGGTCGCGATCCCAGCGTGCATGGTCGTGACCGCGACCGTAGGGCCATTGGCGGCACGCGCCACATACACGGTGCCCATGCCACCGCTCCCGAGCCGGGCGACGAGCCGGCACAGGCCGAGGGTCACGGGATCGTCGTGGGTGAGTGGTGTCGGCATCGGCTCTTGTCGTCAGACGGTCAGGTCGGCAGGGGCTGGGGGACCGCAGCCGGATACGACAAGCCCGACCGCGCCTACTCGGACAACTGCACCTCGGCGGCCGGCACGGAGGCCGACCGATGGACGACGGCGGCGACGACCCGGGCGGGCAGCCAGCCGGCGTCGAGCAACGGGTCGGCCCGCGAGCCGACCCCGAACCCACCACCCGTTGCGGAAGCGACAGTTGAGGAATGAGTTGGGGAATCGGACGCCAGTTCCCCGATAATGTCGGAGAGTTGAGGACGATGCGCCGGATCCCGGGCCAAACACCCCACCACCAGCGAGCGCAGCACGGTCGGCAACTCCCAACGCTCCGGCGTCGTATGCCCCGTGGCGGCGTACGCGAGCGTCGCACCCAGCACGTATACGTCGCCCATCGGACGCGACTGCCCACCGGCCCCCTGCTCGGGCGCGAGGCTCCCGGGGTCGAGCCCCGGCACCTCCCACCGCGGCGCCCCGTCCGGCGCGGCGGCCCGCACCGCCCCGAAACACCCGAGCCGAGGCCCGTCACCGGCAAGCAGCACGGCAGCGGGCGACACACCCGCATGCGTCAACTCCTGCCCGTGCGCCACAGCGAGCGTCTCGGCCAGCGCTACGGCGAGCGCCAGCACCGTCCTCTCGGAAGGGGACCGCCGTTGACACCGAGGGCGACGGGGAGGGGAAGGGCGGGGATGTAGGTGCGGGCGTGCCAGGGTCTTTCGGCGGGGGTGACGGGTTCGGCGGCACCGAACTCCGGCGCAGGCGCGGCAAGTTCGGTGGCCGGGAGAACCCAGGGCCCGAGGAGATAGCGCGAGGTGTCGGCCTCGGCCAGGAAGCGCCGTGGATCGGCCTTCGGCAGGGGCGTGCTCAGCAGGACGGTGCGATCGCCGTCGGCGCTGAGGGTGATGAAGCGGCGCTCGGGGACGGGGGTGTGGACGGGGAGGTGACTGTCGAGCCGGGTGACGATCGTGCAGGGGCCGATCTGCCTGTGGCGGCCGCAGGGCGTCCGCGTTCGGCAGCAGAGCGTCCGCGTTGCGACGTGGGCGTTGCTTCCGGCATGGGCATGCGCCCATCTTCCCGCCCTTGCCTTTGCCCTGACCCTCGTCCTCGCCCGCGCCCTCGTCCATGGCTCGGTACGGCAGCGGGGTGGACGCCTCCCGCGCGCGCCCACCCCGGTTGCTTCTGCGTTCGTCGTCCTACTGGAAGTAGCTGGCGGCCTTCTTGTCGCCCTCCATGTAGGTACCGCCCGACGTGTACACGACGTGGCCGATGCCGGTCAGCGCGGTGTGGATGTCGTTGGCTTCCTTGTCCCACCGGTGCAGCTTCTCGTTGAAGGTGTTCTGCGCGTCACCCTCCCAGTACTGCAGGCTCTTCACGACCAGCGCGCGAAGCTCCTGAAGGTCCTGCTCCAGCTGCTTCGCCTCGTTGCCGATCTTCGTGGCCGCGAAGTCCAGCCCGTCATAAGTGACGGAAAGGCCGTCGGAGTTACGGCTCATGCGTGTGTACCTCGTCTCGTTCGAGTGGGGCTGTGGGAACTCAGTAGGAGCTGAGCGAGGACGTGGGCACGGTCGGAGCGCCGTCCTGGAGGTCGATCTTGTTGACCGCCGCGCGGACTTCGTCTTCCTTGCTGTCCTTGATGTTCCGCGTCGCGGTCATCGCCTCGATGACGTCACCGAGAATGGTGCCGATCTTCTGCAGCGACTCATTGATCTCGTACTGCTTCTTGTCGAACGCGGCACGACCGATACCGTGCCACTGACCTTCGAGCCCGTCGATCACACCCTGAAGCCCGTGCACGCGCTTGGCGATGCCGTCGTACTTGTCGAGCATCTGCTTCTGAATATCGACTACTGCGGCATCTTCGAGCTTCTGCTTGTTGGACATGGTCAGCTCACCTTTCTTGTGTTGACCGAATCGCGGTCTGCGTGGATATCCGGGTCACCTGGCTCGCCGTGCGCGCGTTACGGCCACGCCCGCGCCGGCGATGACGAGCACTGCGGCGGCACCGCCGAGTGCGATCCAGAGCGTGTTGCTGTTGTTGGACGACTCGGCGCTTGATCCCGCTGCCGAGGTACCGCCGGTAGAACCCTTCCCCTGGGCCTTCGACGTGGCTGACGCGGAGGGAGTCGATGCCGCCGAGGAGGAACTCGCCGAGTCGGCCAGCAGGTTGCCGCCGCCGTTCTCCTGCGCGAGCGGGTCGACGTTGGCGGCGCCCGCGTCGTACTTGGCGTTCTCCAACACCTTGCGAGGACGGACAAACCCGAAACCGGCGTACTTGCTGGGGTCGTTCTTCGCCCACGTCCGGCTCGCCGTGTCGATCAGGGAGCGGGTGACCTGGTTGACCGTCCAGGTGGGGTGGGCGGACCAGATGAGGGCGGCGGAGGCGGAGGCGATCGCGGTCGCCGCACTTGTGCCGGCCGTGTCGCAGTATGTGCGGAAGGCGGTATCGCACCACCCCGGGATCCCCTCACCGGGTGCCACGAGGTCGACGAAATTCCCGTACGAGGAGAACTTCGTGACGGCGAACGATGAATTGACTGCGGCGATGCCGACTACATAAGGGTAAGCAGCGGGATAGTCGATATTGCCAGTGCCTTTCCCCGTACCCGAGTTGCCCACTGCGGCGACCATCAACTTGCCTTTTGAAGCGGCATACTTGACCGCCTCCTCCAGCTCCGGGCTGACAAAACCTCCGAAGGACATGCTGATGATCTTTGCATCGGTGTCGGCTGCGGCCCTGATCGCCTGCCACGGTTTGGGAGTCTTCTTCTCCTCCGCTGCACCGGCCTTAAACCCTTGAAAGGCGGCGCGATAAGGGACGATCTTCGCGCCCGGCGCCAGCCCCTGGAGGCTACCGCCGGATCCGGTACCCGCAATCAACTCGGCCATGGTTGTCCCATGGCCGTCGTAGTCGACCGTCGAGCGGTACGCGACCGCCTTGGGCACCTCGTCGACGAGGACCTGGCCCTTCAACGAAGGTGTATTCAGGTTTACTCCGCTGTCGATGACAGCGACCTTTACGCCCTTCCCCGTGCTGACCTTCCACATCTGGTGGACCTGCATCTCGTCCAGGTACCACTGCTTCGACTGAACGTCGTCCGCGCCGGCATTCGGCGCGAATCCCACGCTCACTACAGCCAGGGCGCCGAGGACCGCACCTACGGCACGTACTCGTCCGGCACGGCGTGTCCTGAGCAGCGCAGCCTTCCGGGCTGGACGGCTGTTCCCTGACTTCATGACGTTGACTGACCTCGCTCGCGCTCAGTTGACGGCCGGCGGCACGTCGCGCCGCGGCTGGTTGGGCAGGTGTGTCTCTTCGTCCGCTACGAGGTGGTCGGGGCACGAAGCTCCGTCCGCTCGCTCTTTGTCGCCGGGCTTCCGTTGGTTGCCGGGTCCGCGTACAAGGCCGGAGCCACCGCGCGTCATGCCATTGCGTTCGGCTCGGGCAGCGGATTTTCGTTCGGTGGGCGCGGCCGTGACGCCCTCGGACGCGCCCGTACCGCCACGGGGCTTCGATGCGTTCGGGGTCGGCTTGGCAGCAGGATCGGGCGCTCCGAAGACTCCACGCTGCCCCGGTCGACCGGGCACGGACCGAGAGCCGGTCGCTTCCTCGGCTCCGATGACGTTTCCACGGGGAATCCTGGACCCGCCCTTCGCCGAGTTGCCTGTGCCGTTGGTGGGCCTTCCGCCGACCACACCGTTCGAACGACCGGCGCCCGTGGCTGAACCGCCATTGGCTCGCGGAGTGGTCGTACCGTTCGCTCTCGGGGTTCCGCCGGTGACACCGCGACCCATCGGGGACGGCTTGGCTCCAGCGGCGGAGCCCTTGGCCAACGACCGGCCGGTCTCGGTGGCGCGGCCCATTTGACTCGTGGGCCCGCGGCTTGCCGACCGCCCCGTGTTTGAGTTCTTCAGGTCCGATGTACCGCTGCGCCCTTGCGCAGAGACCGGGTTCCGAAGGCCTCCGGAACCGCCCGTGCTCCTGCCCAGGGGACCGTTGGGCATGGGGGTTCCGAAGCCGCTGTCGAAGGCGTTGACCTGACCACCCCCAGGGACTGGGGTACCTGTGACTGGCGGATTGTGGACCGTCGTGGGAGTAGTGGTGGCTGGTGGCAATGTGCCCACGCTGTCGATGTTCGTATGCGTGGGAACGTCAGGAGGTGCGACGTGACTGGTGACGTGCTTGGCAGGCGATGTGACGTCGCTCACGACGTGCTTGCCTGAATCACCCGTGGCCGACGCGACCGGGGTGTGATGCCTCGCGGCGCTGACCGTAGTTGTCCCCTGTACGTGGTCCTCACCTGACTTCGGGGAGCCGTCGACGCGCCTTAGCGTCGTAACAGGTCGCGGCACCCCCACATCCGGCATATCCGTGAACTCAGGCGCCGTGCTGTTCAGCGCCGCCAGCTCATCCTTGGACACCACGTAGTACGACGACAGCCGATTCATCTGGTTGATCGCCTCTTGGCGATCCTTCTCCACACGTACGGCCGCGGTGTACTCGTCCTTGTTCGCGACCTTCTCCGCCGCCGTGAACGTCGTGGGGTGTTTCCGCTCCACCTGCGTATCGCGAGCGGGCATGGCACTGCGCACCGACGCCAGGCCCATCGCGGCGGCGGTGATCTGATCGCCCGCGCCTCCGGCGAAAGTGCTCAGACTCTGGGTCTGAGTGACGAGTTCAGTCCCCCACTTACGGAACGCGTCGCCCGACTTCCCGGCCCACTGGACCCTGTCGATGTGACCGCTGAGCTCGTCGGCCGCCGCCTTGATCGCGTCACGCGCGTCCCACAGGGCCTTGCCGGAGGACTCCAGGTCCTCCGGGTTCGTCCGCTCCACGAGGTCGACCATCTCGTTGAGGGGGCGGTTCTCGAAGTTCGTGCGACGGTCGCCGGACGGCCCATGCACGGAGTCATGGACGGCCTGGCCCTCCGACGTGCTCTCGACCACCGCACGCAGAGGGTTGTAGACGAGGCCGGCCAAGAGCCCCTTCTCTCGCGGGCGCTCCTCGACACCCCGAGCCAGATCGGTGAACTGATTCTGGCTGGTGACCCTGTGCAGGTCCGCCTTGTGCTGATCGTCAGTCATCGTCACCCACTCATCCCGGAGTTGGCGGTGTTGGTGCGCTCGGGACCCGAGTCGGTGTTGATCCTCGCGATCTCCGTCTGGATCTCCCAGAACCGCCGCCGCTGATCCTCTTCCACCCCGTCGAACGTTCCCCTGGCACCCTGCACGGCGATGCCGATCGCCTCGATCTGCAGATGCAGCGTCTTGGACAGGGAGGTGAGCTTGTTGTGGACCGCGTGGTACTCGTCGTACAGGCCGTCCGCCTCGTGGAAAGCGCCACGCCCACCCCTGTGGATCGACCCCGCGCTGACCGTCTGCGCACCCACCCGTTTCGGATTCCCGGCCGAACTCTCAAGATCACTCAGGACCTTGTCCACCCGGCTCACGAAGTCCGTCAGCGCTTCGCTGCTCGCCTCCAGGTCCTTCGCCCTGGAATCCGACACGCCCCCCACCACGTCCGCCGGAACCACGACGCCCCTCCCCGTTTCCCCGTACATCCATCGGCACGGCCAAGCCGCGCCAATCCCATCCGCTCACCGTACGATCGCAAACCGAGCCGCACCTGACAACGCGTTTACCACTGTAGTCAACCTGTACATCGGCTCCAACCGAGCTGTGTGTTAACTCAGTTACGCAACCGGCCCGGACGCCACAGTTTGCCCGATTCGCCGGTTCGACTCCCACCGGTCACACGGCCCCTGATGGCGTTACCCATCCTCCGGCCGCCCAACCGTGACCACGGCCAACCTCCTCGAACACGTCACGCTTCACGATCTTCATCACATTTCCACACGCTACGGGCCGCCGGAACGGGCAACTTCCGTACGCCGCCTCCCTCATGGCCGCAGCCGTAGCCAGGCCGACGCCGCACCACGCCAGAGGCGGCCGTCGGAGCGTTCGACAGCCGACACGCAGCAGGTGACGGGCGACAGCACGCCCCGGGACCCGCCCCGGCGACCCACCCCTCCCGCCGACAACACGGCATCGAATGATCTTTGCGACTACAAAACCTGAGCCTGACAAACCAGTTGCCGCGTTGACGCCCACTTCACCCCGGCCACGAACGCACTCATTGGGCAAAGCGCAAACTACGGGGCATATCGGAATACGGCGGTAACGGGGAGATATCCACGCATGGCATGGGACGAGTGGGAGCAGCTCAAGGCACGGGCGGCGGAGCGACATTCGGCGAAGACGGAGGTGAACCAGCTGCCGTTAGCCCCGGGCGGGAGCGGCGCCGCCGTGAAGCTCTCCGGGCAGATGGACTGCCTTCAGGAGAGCGAACTCCCGGCACCCTTGGGCGACTTGAGGAAGTTCACCTGAACCCGTGGCGTCTTCCCCGAAACTTCACACCCCGACAATCGCCGCATTGCGGACCTGGCCAGGACTTTACCCGGAGCAGGTTGCTAGCTTGACCGGAGTTCGGGTGTCGAGCACACGGGGGAAGGTCCGTCCATGGCGTGGGAAGAGTGGGAGCAGCTCAAGGCTCAGGCCGCTGATCGGCAGTCGCCTGCCATGCGGTTGAACCATGTCGACGGTGGCGGCGGGACGTACGGGCCCTATGTACTGCCCGCGGAGTACGGCGATCTCCGGGTCGGGCAGAAGGACCTGACCAAGATCGGGAGTGCCGCGAACTCCCTCTACAACCAGTTGTGGGACAAGGCGCGCGTCGCCGTGCCCAGCAGTGACTCCGCGGCCGGTGATCTGTCGAAGCAGGGGTTCGCGCTCGGTGCCGGGCTCCAGCATGTGTCGGCGCGGTGGGAGGAGCAGCTCAAGTCCCTGATGGACGCGTGCGCGCAGATCTCCAACCACATGCACACCACGACGAAGCTGCACGCCGGTGACGAGGGCTATATCCAGCGGCAGATGAGCAGTATCGACGCGCTGGACGCCGGCTTCGACGAGCGGGTCGGCCTGCCGGGCGAGAAGAATCCCGTCTATTCCGGAGACAAGGAAAAGAAGGACTAGAAGGACTAGAAGGACCAGAGGGAGCAGTGACCGCCGGGCGGACAGCGGCTCAGTCGCACCGCCGGACGGCGGCGCCGGTTCCGTACTCTCCTCCCCCCTCCTCCCCTCCGTCCTCCCCCCTCGCTTCTCTCGCCTTCTCCAAGGACACGTACCCATGCAACTCGACGCTCTCCGCGACGCGAATTTCAAGCTGCTCGACGACGCCGTGACCGACTGGTCGACGCTCGTCGGGCACCTTGAGGAACTCAAGAAGGACGCCGAGGACGACCTCCACCAGGCCGCCAACAAGGCCGACTGGGCCGGTGTGAACGCCAAGGTGTCCAAGGAGTTCATCGGCAAGACCGCCGGTGAGTTCGCCGACGCCCACACCCAGGCCAAGTCGATCCACAACATCCTCAGCGACACGCGGGACGAACTGAAGCGCTACCACGGGCAGTTGGTCGATGCCATCGAGGGCGGCCGGAAGAAGAACCTCACGGTCATCGGCTACGACGGCGGTTTCACGGTCACCACGAACGTTCCCCCGGAGGGCCGCGCCCAGGGGGACAAGGACAACGCGAGCGAGATCACCGCGCTCCGGGATCAGCTCCAGGGGATTCTGAACAAGGCGACCGAGAGCGACGAGACGGCGAAGACGGTCCTCCAAGCCATCGCGGATCAGAGCCAGTTGGGCTTCACGGACGCCGACTACGCCAACCGGGACGACGCCGCCGCGGCCGTCAGGGAAGCCGACGAGCTGGCCGAGCTCGCGAAGAAGAACCCCGACGATCTGACGGTCGCGGACTTCGACCGGCTCAACGCCGGGCTCAAGAAGTACGGCGGCGACGAACTCTTCGCGGAGCGGTTCGCCACGCATCTGGGGCCGCAGAAGACGCTGGAGTTCTGGACCGGGATCACGGACGCCAACAGGGGGAACTACGAACTGGGGCGCGAGCGGCTCGATCAATTCGACGATCTGCAGCGCAACTTGAGCATGACGCTGGCCCACGCGTCGCAGAGCGACTCGGCGGCGATGGCCGACTGGAAGCGCACGATGATCGCCCTCGGCGACAAGCCGCTGTACGGCGACCGCGGTGGCCCGATGGGCTTCCAGGTCATGAGCAACCTCATGCGGGCCGGCGACTACGACGACCGGTTCCTTCAGGACTACGGCACCAAGCTCATGGAGACCGAACGCAAGCTCACCGGCAACGGCGTGCACCGCAACGGGTTCTGGCAGCTCATGGGCGGAGATCCCTGGCTGAACCGGATCGGGGACGACAGCGGCTCCGATCCGCTGACCGGTTACCTCAAGGGCCTGTCCAACAGCCCTGACGCGGCTACCTCGTTCTTCAACCAGGAGTACGTCTCGAAGGACAACCCGGACAACCCCTTCGAGCGGGACTCGGACGACGAGAACGACTACAAGGGCAAGGTCTCGCTCTCCAACTTCCAGTACCTGTTCGAGGAAAGGGACTGGCCCCAGGAGACCGACCTCCATGGGGACGACATCCACACCGGTCAGAACAATCTGGCCCAGGCGTTGGAGGCGGCCACCACGGGGCATCCGGCCGGCGAGATGCCCACGGCGGACAACACGTCGGCCCATACCGCGGCACAGGCCGGCCTGATGAGGGAGATCGTCAACTCCATTGCCGACGACCCCGCTCGGCTGAAGGACCACTCCTACATGTCGGACAGCATCGGCCAGATCGGGTCCGAGTATCTTCCCGACATCCACCGGGCGATGGCCGACGGCCCGGAGGTGAGGGACGGGACATCCGGGTGGAACCTGCTGTTCCCGCTCGCCGGTGAGGACGCGAAGCTGGACCACAGTGCCGTGACCCGATTCCTCGTCACCGTCAGCCAGAATCCCGAGGGCTACAGCGCTCTGAGCGTGGGTGAAAAGGCCTATACGGCCAGCTTGATGGACTATCACCTGAATCCCGATCTTCCCAACGCACATCGCTACCCGCACGACGCGCAGGAAACGATCACGAGCATCTCGCGCAAGTCCGGAGAGTTCAGCGGTCTTCTCGCGCAGGGACGACAGGAGGCCGTCCTCGGCCCGGCCAACGAGAAGGACGGCGATTTCGACAACGCCGTGAATCAGAAGAAGAACACGATCTCAGGCATTGTCGGCACCGGAGTCGGCATCGGTACGAGCTTCATCGCCAGTCCCGTGGTCGGCGGCGTGGTCGGCGGCGTCGCGGGAACCGTGACGTCGGTGGTACTGGAGGATTTCTACAAGGATGAATCCGGTCAATACCGTTCAGAGGTGGGCGGTGACATCGCGACGCGTTGGGAAACCGTGAAGGACACGACGACCAACGTGAATTACCTGGCAGCCAGCGAAGCGGCCAAGGCCCATCACGCGAACTACACGGACAAGATCGACACTTGGGTGAGTGAAGGCACCGCGACCGGCTTCAGCGACGCGAATACCGACATTCACGCGATGGCCAAGGACATGGACACCGAGATCCCCGACTGATGGCTGACCGATCCGTGACCGATCCACGACTCCCCCACCCACCGGCAGAATCACCAACGGTATTGGACAACGCGATGCAGGGACTCTCGGGCAGCGGACGACGTCATGCCGTTGTCGCCTTCGGAGCGGCGCTCCTCGTCGTGGTATCGGCTGCCTGCTCTTCGCCGTCCCCCACACGCGAGTACGCCGTACCGAAGGATCTGTGCGGCACCAGGATTTCCAGTACGACGCTGGAACCCGTACTGCCGCCCGGGAAGAAGATCAGCGCGCAGCCGACGTCCTCGGTCGGAGTGCAGCGCTGCCGACTCCAGGTCGACGGGAAAACGGTGCTCTCCGTCAGCACGGAGAAACGAGCGGCCGGCGCCTCCGCCAGGGACGTGGCCATGTCCGCGATCGGTGTCGATCCCAATGACTCCACCGCGGACAACGGGCAGTTGATCTATTCGAAGACCGGCGCCGTCGCGAAGGTGGGGTGCCCCGCTTCCGCGTCGTCGGACAGTTCGCTGTGGGTCACGGCGCGCGCCACCCATGCCTCAGCCGCGTCGGACCTGCGGCGGCTCGTCGAGCAGTACGCGGCCACCGTCGCGAAGACCGACGTCTGCCGGGACTGACGCCCCCACCGTCCTGCCCGTCAACACGCCCCCTCCCGCGTCTCCACCGTCAACCGATACCCGGGATACGTCAACGTCCCCACGCCGCCGGTGATCCCCGGCGGCGTGTAGTCGTGCGCCTTCGAACGCACCCGGACGACATGCGCGCAGAACGCCTTGTCCGTGCCGTGTGCCGTGACGGTGAGGTTGGCCTCGGTGGGTGTGTCGGTGTCGGACGGTTCGGCGGAGACGCCGGTCTGCGGGGCGTCGCCGCCGCCGTTCTCGGCGACCTTGTCCTCGATCAGCGACTTGTAGTCGTCGAAGTAGAGCGGGGTGTCCGCCTGGTCGACCTGGAACGTGAAGCCGTCCAGGTCGTCCGTCGCGCCGCGTACCGCGCTCGTCAACTCGCCCTCGCTCCACGCCAGGTCGTCGGAGACGCCGAACCCCTGGAGGGCCGAGTAGACACCGAGGCCGGCCATCGCGACGAGGACGACACGGGCCACCGTGAAGGAGGCGTCGGGAACTTCGGGGGCCGACGGGTTGATGCCCTCCCGCCAGGCCCGCACCCGGTCCGCCTTCACACAGGCCATGGCCAGGAGTACGGCGGACAGGACGAGGACGAACACGTTCAGCTTGGTCAGCGTGTCCATCGGCCGCCCGTCACCAGGTCGTTGGTGTTCACTTCCGTCAACTGCCCATCAGGTAGAGGTTGTTGGGGGCGCACACCGACCACGGACCGACAACGACCAGGCACCGGACCGTCAACTGCCCGTCCCGCCCGTCACCCGTCCACGCCGTCGCCGCACATCCCGCACCGCCACCGCCGTCCCCCCCAACCCCGCCACCACGACCAGCCCCCCGACCACCACATACGTCCCCAGCCGCAGATCCCGTTCGTCCGCCGTCTCGCCGAAGTGGAGGGGGGCGACCGAGGGCGCCTCGCCCTTGGCCACGCCGCCCTCGGGCTCGGGGGTTGCCACGGGGTGTTCGGGGTCCACGTCCGTCAGGGCCTTGACCGGGTCCACGACGCCCCAGCCGACGAGGCGGTCGTGGCCGGAGATGGAGCGTTCCGCGGTCTGTTCGATCTGGGCGACGATCTGCTGGGCCGACCACTTGGGGTACTTGGACTTCAACAGGGCGGCCACGCCCGCGACATAGGGCGCCGAGAAGCTCGTACCGTTGTCGGAGCAGTGGCCGTTGCCCGGGACCGTGGAGACCATGTCGACGCCCGGGGCCGCCACGCCGACGAACTCGCCGGACTGGGAGAAGGAGGCGCGTTCGTTGTTGCGGTCGGAGGCCGCCACGGCGAGGACGCCGTCGTAGGAGGCCGGGTAGGTGATCTGGACGTTGCCGCCGAGGCCGTCGTTACCGGCCGAGGCGACGACCACGACCCCTTTCTTCAGGGCGTAGTTCACAGCCTGTTCGAGGCTGTCGGCGGGAGCTACGGCGTTCGCCGTGTCCTGGGAGATGTTGATGACGCCGGCGCCCTTCTTGACGGCGTCGAGTATCGCCGTCGCCAGGGTCGCGGCCGTGCCGTCGCCCTCCGCGTCGTTCTGCTTGATCGGGATGATCGTCGCGTCGGGGGCCAGGCCCACGAAGCCGGTTCCCTTGGCGGGGCGGGCCGCGATGATGCCCGCCACGCGCGTGCCGTGGCCGACCGTGTCGGTGGTGCCCTGGTTGTTGCCGCGGTCGATCTTCTCGCCCTTGGCGTTCTTGGGGGGCAGCAGGTTCTCCCCCGCCGACGCGTCGACCGCCTTCTTCAACTGCGGGTTCTTGACGTCGACCCCGGTGTCGATGACCGCCACCTTGACGTTCTTGCCGGTGGACTGCGCCCACAGTTCGTCCAGGTTGACGCGTTGCAGCGCCCAGGGGCGGCTGGCGTAGAGCTTCGACGGGAACGTGCACTGGCCGTCGTCCGCCCACGCCGGGGTCACCGACAACGGCGACACCAACAGCGGTACGGCCACCATCGAGGTCGCCGCCGTGACCCTCAACGTCCGCGAGATCAGCATGAGTTGAACCCTTCCAAACCCTTCCCCACCCTGACCTGCCCCACCCTGCCCGCCCTTCCCGTGTCGCGCCTACGAACCCTGCGGCTGCCGTGCCGCCGCCTCCGACAGGCGTGGGCCCGTCGGCAGGAACGTCGACCACTCCGCGGGGACGGGGGCCGGGACGACCTTCTCGTAGCCGAGGCGGGTCTGGGCGATCTTGGCCTCGTTCAGTTCTTCCTTGCGCTGCTTGGCCGTCGTACCGATGCCGCTGTCGACGGTGGCGCTGTCGCTGTTGGACTGGAGGGCGTAGCGCAGGCCCGTGTCGGTGACCAGGAAGACCGGGCCCGCGTCGGCCTCGGTGCCCATGACCTGGCGGTAGAGCTGACCCGAGCCGGCCGTGACGTACGCACTGGAGGAACCGGTGGGGAGGGAGGCGGGGAAGTCCGTGCCCACCCAGGTGGAGAGGGTCGTCCTGTTGCTCTTGCCGACCGAACGCAGCACATTGCAGACGGTGTTGCGGCCGTTCGCGGCGCTACCGCCGTCGTTGACCATCCTCGGTGCGTACGTCGGCCAGTTCTTGTCGGCCTCGAAGGTCGTGCTGTCGGTGACCGCGCCCGGGCTGACCGGCTGTGCCTCGCCCGTCTGTCCGGCCTGGAGGAGGTCACTGCTGTTGAGCAGCAGCGTGGCGACGAACTCCGAGATGCCCGCCACCTTGCCAGGCAGCACCACGTAATACCTGCGTGCCTGGCCGTCGTTGGCGCTGATGACCTCGCCGACCTTGTCGTACTTCCGGACCTCCGGAGCGGCGAGGGCGTTCGCCCCCGCGCCCGGGGTGCCGGTGATCTTCGGGATCTCGACCGGGTCACCCTTGTGCAGGGTGTCGAGCCACTCCTGGGAGACGCGCTGCGGGGCGCGGCTCTGGGTGTCGAGGGCCTTGAGGAGTTCCTTGTCGGAGGGATCGGCCAGCGGGTAGGCGGTGCCCTTGGCGTCGACGACGTACTGGTGCTTGCCGTCCGGACCGACGACGTACATCAGGTCGCCGCCGGAGAGCCTGCCGCCGCCCTCGGTCTTCGACCAGTCCTTCTCGGCGAGGACGAACGCCGCCTTCTGAATGGACCGGCCGCCGGCGGAGGGGCTCTCGCAGACCGCCCAGCGCTTCGCCGCCTCGGCCTCGCCGTCGGAGGGCAGGCGGTCGGGGGCGTACGGGATGCCGATGGTCGCGCCGTGCGGGGGCTTGCCACTGTCGAGGACGTTCTCGTCGACGGTGATGACGGTGTCCTTGCCGGGGTCCAGGAGGAGCTTGGCGGAGGCCATGTTGAGCACCGGGTGGAGCTGGACCTCCTTGTCGGTCTCCAACACCACATACCGCGTGGTCGACTTGCTCGCCACGATGACGTGCTCGTTGGGGGTGGCCCAGCCCTTCGGGGCCGTCGGCTTGAACATGCCGATGCCGCCGAACACCGCGAGGATCACCACGCCGACGACGAGACCGGGCACCAGCGCGCTCAGCGGTTTCGGGGCCCCTTCGTCCGAGCCCGACGGCGACGGCTGGAGGAAGGACGCGAGCGTGCGGCGCTTCGCGAAGGTGTAGGCGTTGAGTTCGTCGCGCCGTGATGCCATCTGTGTCCGCTCTCTCCCCGTGCGGAGCCGTGGAGGACCTGTGGAGATACGGTCCCTGCCCCCGATTGCCTCTGATACCTCTGGTGTCAGACCCGCCCCCTACTATGCCTGTTGCGCGGGTGTGCTTGTGTCACGGGTAGGGTGCTCTGGCTCTGCGGAGACCGGAGAGCAGGGAAGTTCGGGAGAGTTCGGGGGATTTGGAGTGATGGCTTCAGCAACGCGGAACCGGTCGCGATCGCAATCGGCACCGACATCCGGATCGACATCGACACCGGCCTCCGGATCTGCGTCGACCTCCGGATCGGCATCGGCTTCGGGATCCGGTTCCTTCACGCCGCGTCTGAAGTCGCGCTCGGGGCGCGGGGGTTCGTTCACGACCCAGCGGCTGGTGCTGCTGGAGCTCGCCGCCGCGCTCGTGGTGTCCGGCTGGCTCGTCGGTCCGATGGCGCTCGTGCCCGCGATCGCGCTCGCCGCGCTGCTCGTCCTCCTCGCTGTCGTACGACGCCGGGGGCGCTCCCTGCCGGAGTGGCTCGGCACGCTGCTCGCGCTGCGCGCCCGGACCCGGCGGGCCGCGAGCACCCCGGTGCCGCCGGGGACCGACGCCGGTCTCGCGCCCGCCGTGGAGTGCGACCCGAACCTGCGGACGTACAGCTACCACCGCGGCGACGACCGCGATCAGCGGCCGGTCGGGATGGTCGGCGACGGCGACTTCCTCACGGCGGTGCTCCAAGTGGAGTCGGACGCGGGCGCGTTGCGTGCCGAGCGCGGGCGCAGACCGCTGCCCGTGGGTCTCGTACGGGACACCCTCGAAGTCGACGGAATCCATCTCGAATCCGCGCAGATCGTGGTGCACACACAGCCCGCGCCCGCGCTGCATCTGCCGCAGCAGTCGGTCGTGGTGAGCAACTACGCGCCGTTGCAGGCCCAGACGGGCTCCCCCGCCGTCCGTATCACCTGGATCGCGCTGAAGCTCGACCCCGAGCTGTGCCCCGAGGCGGTGGCCGCGCGCGGCGGCGGACTGATCGGCGCGCAGAAGTGCCTGGCGCGCTCGGCGGAGCATCTGTCGAGCCGGCTGTCCGGTGCCGGGCTACGGGCCACCGTGCTCTCGGAGGAGGAGCTGACGGCCGCGATCGCCACCTCCGCGTGCGCCAACCCGATGGTGACCGCGCAGGCCGGGCGGAGCGAGGCGCCGCAGCGGCGGACCGAGGAGTCCAGCCGCAGTTGGCGCTGCGACAACCGCCGGCACACCACCTACTGGGTGCGCCGCTGGCCCCAACTGGGCGACTCCGGCGCCTCGTTGGCGCAGTTGGTGGCGCAGCTGACCGCCGTCCCCGCGCTGGCGACGACGTTCAGTCTGACGCTGGCCCGGGGCGAGCGACAGGACGTGGCGCTCACCGGGCATCTGCGCATCACCGGCCGCAGCAACCAGGAACTGACCGACGCGCGGCGCGAGTTGGAGCAGGCCGCCCGGCAGGCCCGGACCGGCCTCGCCCGCCTGGACCGTGAACAACTCCCCGGCGTTCTCGCCACGTTGCCCCTCGGAGGTGCCCGCTGATGACCATGACACCCACCGAACCCCGGGCCACCGGTCTCACCTCCCGGCTGCGCGCCGGCATCGGCCTGCTCGGCCCGCGCCATCCCCGGCACACGCTGCCCGTCGACCAGGTCGAGGCGCTGTCGCTGCCCATCGGGGACGACGGCGTGGTGGTCGGCATCGACCCCGAGGGCCGGCCCGCCGTGCTCGGGGTCAACCGCCCGACGCCGTACGACATCCTGCTGATCAGCGGCCTCTGGACGGCCCAGGTGCTGGCGCTGCGCGCCGCGGCCACGGGAGCGCGGGTCGCCGTCGAGACGGGACGCCCGCAGGCCTGGATGCAGATGGTGCACGCGATGGGCGGCGGACAGAACGGCCTCGCGGTGTACGACGTCGGCCGCGTCCCCCCGCAGGGCGCCTCCGCCGGTACGCCGGTGCTGGTGGTGCGGGACTGCGGGATGCGGCCGCCGCGCGGGCGGGTGACGTCGGCGCCGTGGCAGTCCGTGCTCACGCTGCTGCCGTATCTCAGCCCGGTCGCACCGCGGTTGATGCGGCAGGCGCGGCTGGTGGGTGTGCAGCGGGTGTCGCCGGACGAGGCGGCGGAGATCGGGCGCGTGATCGGCCTGCCGCGCACGGAGCTCGACGCACTGCCCACGCTGCCGGACGGCGTCACGCTGTGGTGCACGGAGCGGGACCGGCAGTACGTGCTGACCCAGCCGACGGAGGCGGAGGTCGGTCTGCTGGGCGTGGCCCGCCGGATGGACTGACGGGCGGACCGACCGGTTGCCCAGCGGACCGACAGCACCGAGCGAACAGAACGAGATACCCCGACCGTCCCATTTGGCCGTTTTCCAGGGGGATTTGATCCGCTATCGCCGGTCTCGGTCAGCCGTGCGCGCACGAAGGGGTGGGCGGGCCTGCCGAGTCCACGGTTTTGGTGATTAGGCTGGGACGGGGCACGTCACGAGTATCCGCGAGCGGGTGGTGCGTGGCCCAGGGGCCCCAGGGGGACAACCCGGCGCATCGGACGGTGCGAACCGTCGCCCCGGCACGGCATGAGGGTGCTCGACCACACCAGGAGGAATTGTGAGCAGCGATCGGGACGGGATCCGCGGGGGCTGGGCCACGCCCGGCGATGACCAGCCCGACGACGAGTCCGCCATCGAGATGACGGGCGAGTTCACGATCGACTACGCGCCGCCGGCCTGGTACACGCAGAACTCCTCGGGCGCGACTGCCCAGACGCCCCAGGCTCCGACCCCGCCGAGCGGCACGGCCACCCCGCCACCGCCTCCGGCGCCGCCGATCGGCCTCCCGTTCGCGGTGCCGACGCTGCCCGAGAGTGCCGGTTTCCAGTCCGGCTGGGCTCCCTCGCTCCCCGACGAGGAGGACGACGAGGACGCGGAGCACGGCGACCTCGTGAGCGGCTCCACCATGCGGATCTCCGCGGCCTCGCTGAAGCGGGAGGCCAGGGAGTGGGGTGTGGTCCCGAATGCGGCATCAGGGCCCGCGGAGACCCCGGCCGATCCGGCCCCGGCCCCGGCCCCGGCCGAGGGCCCCCGAGAAGGTACCGACGGCGCGGAATCGGGCACCGGAGGGCAGCACCCGGAGGTCGCGGCAGCCGGTGAGCCGGTTCCGGCCGACGGTGAAGCACCGGAGGACGGCGACACCGAAGGCACCGACGGCGCCGAGGTGAGCGCTCAGGACGAGGACGGCACGGAGTCGCCCACCGACGAGAGCGGCGAAGCATCCTCCGAGTCGACGCCGGACCCCGCCGACTCGGCCGACACCCCGGCGGGCGACCAGGCAGGCGCCCCGGACGACGAGCCGAACAACCCCGACGCCACGACACCCGCGCCCCCGTCCACGCCGGAGGCCGACTCCCCCCAGGGAGCAACTCCGGCCACGGGTGCCGCCGTTGGCGTACCGCCCCTTCCGCCGGCCTGGACCCGCCCGCCGACCCCGCAGACCGGGGTCCCGCCGCTGCCGCCCTCCTACCAGCCCGCCGCGCCGCCCTCGGCCGACCAGTGGCCCGCACAGCCCCAGGGGCAGGCCCAGGACCAGCCGCAACCCCAAGTCCAGCCGCAGCCCGCGCCGTTGAGCGCCATGGCACCCCCGCATCCCGTGCCGCACCAGCCCGTCGCGCCCCCGACGCAGCCGCCGCTGCCGCCCCAACAGCAGCCCACGTTCCAGCCACAGGCACCGCAACCCGCCCCGGCCGCCTCCTGGACCGCACCGCCGCAGGACGGCTACAGCTTCCCGCCGCCATCGGCGCAACAGGGCCAGCCCGCCGCCAACACCCCGGACCAGCAAGGCGGTTACGGCTTCCCCCCGGCCCCCGTACAACAGGGCCAGCCCAATCCCGCTGCCCCGAACCAGCAGGGCGGCTACGACTTCCCTCAAGCGCCCGCGCAGCAGGGGCCGCCGACCCCCAACACACCCGCCCCACAGGGGGGTTACGGCTTCCCACCGCCATCGACACAACAGGGCCAGCCCGCCGCCAACACCCCGGACCAGCAAGGCGGTTACGGCTTCCCGCAACCACCCGCACCTCAGGGCCAGCCCAACCCTGCCGCCCCGAACCAGCAGGGCGGCTACGACTTCCCTCAAGCGCCCGCACAGCACGGGCCGCCGACCCCCAACACACCCGCCCCACAGGGGGGTTACGGCTTCCCACCGCCATCGACACAACAGGGCCAGCCCAACCCCAACACCCCAGACCAGCAAGGCGGTTACGACTTCCCCGCTGCCCCCGCGCAACAGGGTCAGCCCAGCCCCACCGCCCCGAACCACCAAGACGGCTACGGCTTCCCGCAGCCGCCTGCACAACAGGCTCCGCCCAACCAGCAGAGCGGCTACGGCTTCCCCCGTACTCCCGGTCCTGAAGCGGGACCCGCGGGCAACCCGCCCGTTTTCCCGCAAGGCGGACCCGGCGGCGCACCGCACCCGCAGCCCGGTGGTCCCCAGGGCCGCCCCGACCTGCCCCCGCAGGCTCAACAGCCGCAGCCGCAGCCGCAGGCGCAGGCACAGTCGCACCCTCAACCCCAGCCCCCCGCTCACCCCCCGATCGATCCCCGCACCGGCGCCGCCTGGCCGCAGCCCATGCAGCACGACCATCGGCAGCCGACCAACCCCGGTGCGGCGCCACTGGGTTACACCGCTGCCGTCGAGCTGTCGTCCGACCGGCTGCTCAGCAACAAGAAGCAGAGGGCGAAGAGTGGCCGCCCCGGTGCCGCGTCCTCCCGTTTCAAGCTCGGCGGCAAGAAGGAAGAGGCCGAGCGGCAGCGGAAGTTGGAGCTGATCCGGACGCCGGTGCTGTCGTGCTACCGGATCGCGGTCATCAGCCTCAAGGGCGGCGTCGGCAAGACCACGACCACCACCGCGCTCGGCTCCACCCTCGCCACCGAGCGCCAGGACAAGATCCTCGCGATCGACGCCAACCCGGACGCCGGCACGCTCGGCCGTCGCGTGCGCCGCGAGACCGGCGCGACCATCCGCGACCTGGTCCAGGCGATCCCGTACCTCAACTCGTACATGGACATCCGCCGGTTCACGTCCCAGGCGCCCTCCGGTCTGGAGATCATCGCCAACGACGTCGACCCGGCCGTCTCGACCACGTTCAACGACGAGGACTACCGCCGCGCGATCGACGTGCTGGGCAACCAGTACCCGATCATCCTCACCGACTCCGGTACCGGTCTGCTCTACAGCGCCATGCGCGGTGTGCTCGACCTCGCCGACCAGCTCATCATCATCTCGACGCCGTCCGTGGACGGTGCGAGCAGCGCGAGTACGACGCTGGACTGGCTGTCGGCGCACGGGTACGCGGACCTCGTCTCGCGCTCCCTCACCGTCATCTCCGGTGTCCGCGAGACCGGCAAGACGATCAAGGTGGAGGACATCGTCAGCCACTTCGAGACGCGCTGCCGGGGTGTCGTGGTCGTGCCGTTCGACGAGCATCTCGCCGCCGGCGCGGAGGTCGACCTCGACATGATGCGGCCGAAGGTCCGGGAGTCGTACTTCCACCTCGCCGCCCTGGTCGCCGAGGACTTCGTCCGCCACCAGCAGATGCACGGCCTGTGGACGAGCGACGGCAACCCGCCCCCCGTGGCGGCTCCGCCGATGCCGGGCCAGCAGGGTTACCCCGGAACACAGGGATACCCGGGGGCGCAGGGTCATCCCGGGCAGCAGGGTTATCCGGCGCAACAGCAGCCGTACCCGGGCCAGCCCGCTCCGGGTCAGCAGACTCCGTACCCCCCGCGGCAACACCAACCGCAGCCTCAGCCGGGCCAGCAGCCCTACGGCCAGCAGCCTTACCCCCCTCAGCAGGGACAAGGTCAGCCTCCCGCCCAGCAGCCCGCGCCGCCCTACCCCCAGCACCCGGGGCAGCAGGCTCAGTCCTACCCGCAGCACCCGGGCCATGCCCAGCCGCCGGAGGGCACCCCGCCCCCGCCGTCCGCACCCCCGCAGCAGTAACCCACCGCCGAACGCGAAGGGCGGCCGGTGCCCACAGGCACCGGCCGCCCTTCGGCGTCGTAGAAACAAGAACAGTTACCCGGCGTCCCCGGTCTCGCCCGTGCCCGTGCCCGTGTCCGTGTCCGTGTCCGCCGAGATCAGCTCGCGGCAGCGCTTCACGTCCTGTGCGATCTGCTCCAGAAGGCCCTCCAGCGACTCGAACTTCGCCTGGCCGCGCACGAACGCGAGGAAGTCGACGGCGACATGCAGGCCGTACAGGTCGAGGCCGACGCGGTCGATGGCGTACGCCTCGACCGTGCGCTCGGTGCCGTCGAACTGCGGGTTCGTGCCGACGGAGATCGCGGCCGGCATGGCCTCCCCCTCGACGTGGAGGTAACCGGCGTAGACGCCGTCCGCCGGGATCGCCGTGTGGGGCAGGGTCTCGACGTTGGCCGTCGGGAAGCCCATTTCGCGACCGCGCTGGGCGCCGCGGACCACGACACCCTCCACCCGATGCGGGCGGCCGAGAATCTCGCGGGCGCCCTCGACGTCGCCCTCGGCGACCAGACGCCTGGTCAGTGTGGAGGAAAAGGGCTCACCACCGCCCGCCGCACCGCTCACGTAAAGATCCACCACCTCTACCTCGAAGTCGTATGTCTTGCCCTGCTCGATCAAGAAGGCCACATTGCCCGCGGCCTTGTGGCCGAAGCGGAAGTTGGGGCCCTCGACGACCGCCTTCGCGTGCAGCTTGTCCACCAGGACCTTGACCACGAAGTCGGCCGGGGACAGCTTCGAGAACTCCTTGGTGAACGGCAGGATCAGCGCCGCGTCCACCCCCAGCTCGGCCATCAGTTCGGCGCGGCGGTGGTGCGGGGCGAGCAGCGGCGGGTGGCTGCCCGGGCGCACGACCTCGCTGGGGTGCGGGTCGAAGGTGACGACGACGGAGGGAACGCCCAGCTCACGGGCGCGCTCCACGGCATGCCGGATGATCAGCTGGTGCCCGCGGTGGACCCCGTCGTAAGAACCGATGGTGACGACGCTGCGCCCCCAGTCCTCAGGGATGTCCTCCAAGCCACGCCAGCGCTGCACTGTGACCGCTCCTCATCGAACCCGTGTCCGTATGTAGACCTGTGTCGTCGACCTCTTACGCAGGTCTAAGGGTGCCATGCCGGGGGCCTGTGACCCGCATCGGCATGGAGGCTGTGACCGGGCGCACGTACCGAGCCCGTTATACGGGAACCCCCACCCCCGCCAGGTTCTCGATCATGCGCCGGGTGCTGGGTCCGACCACCGCGGCCCAGTCCTCCGGGGTGTCGGCCAGCCAGCGGGCCATCAGGGCCGCGAAGCCGGGCACATGGCGGCCCAGATCGACGAGCCCGCGGTCGAAACGGGTCGCTCCGGCGGGGGTGCGGACGAGCAGCCGCCCGGTCCGGTGGACGAGGTCACGGATCTCGTCGTCGTCGCGCCGCCCTGCCGTGTGCAGCAGTGCGTCGAGTACGGCGGGGTCGTGCTCGTGCGTCAGCAGGAACTCCAGGAGTTCGCGGCGCAGGGGGCGGGAGGCGGTGGTGCCGGGGGCGGCCAGTACGGCCGCGAGAGCCGTCCGCGCCGAGGCCGGGCCGCCGTCCAGGAGGCCGGTGACCAAGGGGAGGAGGAGGGCCCGGGCGGCGGGGCCGTGGTCGAGGCAGCGGTCGACGTAGACGCCGAGGTACCCGACCGTCTCCGGCCACCGTACGGCGGTCTCGCGCACCAGGACGGCGGCCCGGTTCGCGAGGGCGGGCGTGGTGATGTCGGCGAGGGTGCGGACCGCCTCGCTCGCGTGCGGTCCGTGCAGGCGGGCGCGGAAGGCCTCCAGGACCGGTTCGGGGTCGGTGGTCAGGGCGGCGGCCAGCGCGCCGGGCGGGAACTGCGGGTCGCCGGACGCGAAGTGCCGTAGCGCCTGCGGGAGATGGCGGGCGCGGGTGTGCGGATCGCGGACGAGGAGGGCGAGGGCGCCGCCGTGCAGCGAGCGGTCGGCGGGACGGGCGAGGAGGAACTGGGCCGCGTAGCGCAGGAGTTCGCGGTCGGCCTCGGTCCGTACGTGCGGGGCGGCCCGCAGTCCGTACGCCACCGCCGCCACCCGGCGGCCCGGCCGCTCGTCGTGCGCCCACCGGTCCACGGCCCGGCACACGGCCGAGGGTTCCTCCTCGGCGAGCACGGCGAGGAGTTCGTCGGCCCGCCCGTGCGCACAGCCGACGAGCACCTCCGTCAGATCGTCCAGCGCCCGCCGTCTGTGCGTGTGCAGCAGCGCCTGCGCGGCCGTCGCCACGGTCGCGTCGGGCGTCGCGGGCAACGGCCGTTCGTCCTCGAACCAACGGGTCAGCAGCGGCTGTACGGTGACCGGGTCGGCGGCGAGCAACTCGGCGGCGGTGTCCAGGAATCGGGGCCCGGTGCGGTCCTGCGGGGGGCCGTCGGCGAGGACCAGTCGGCGCAGCAACGCGAAGCGCTCGGCCGCCGGGAGATTCAGCGCGGTCCAGAACTCCGGCGCGAACTCCTTTGGTACGGCTGCCTGTTGCTCCCTCCTCTGCACCAACTGGTCGGCCAGCAGCCGCAGTGCTCCCCTGTACGGCGTCGCGTCGGGCACGCGGCGCACCACCTCGGCGAGCAGCCGCGCGGCCCACCAGGAGTCCGGGTCGGCGGCCAGGCAGTCCGCCAACTCCTCCAGCCGTAGCGCCAGTTGGCGAGTCCCGTGGTGCCGGGCGAGGAGCAGCAGGGCCTGTACGACCGGGCCGATGCGGTGGTGCGGTACGGGGAGTGGATGTCCCGCGCGTGGCGTCCTGGAGCGGTGGACCAGGGCCCTCAGTGCCTCGTCGAGGTCGAGGTGCGTGCCCTGGATCCAGTCGGCCAACTCCTCGTGGGCGAAGCGGTATCCGGTACCGGCGGGCACGATCAGCCCTTCGGTGAGGACGGCTGAGGCCCACCCGGTACCGCCGCCGAGCCGCGCCGGTGCGAGTCCCCACGGGAACACCGCCTCGAACGACTCCCGGTCCAACTCCCCCTGCCCCGGGCCGAGACTGCGCCGCGCCGCCTCGTGCACCTGCCCGGACACCTTCGCGGCGAGCCGCCGAACGGAGGTGCCGCGCAGGCCGTTCTCGGCGGCGAGCCGAACGGCGATCCGCAGGCACATGAGGTCCAGGTAGGCCGAGAACACGTCGTCGCGGTCGAGTCGGACACCCGGGGCGGCGGGCAGCGCGGCAAGCACCTCGGAGAGAAGGCGGAGGGCGAGGGGATGCCGGGCATCGGTGTCGGCGAGGACACCGTCCGGAACGGCGTACGCTGCGCGGGCTCGGCGGGCTTCGCCTTGGCCCAGGTCTCCGAGGTGAACGCACGGTGGACGCACCGCCCCGGAGGCTGCGTCCCCAGACCCCCCTTCGGCCTGAACGGCCTCGTCCTCAACCGCCGGACGGGCTGAAGCATGCGGACCGGGGTCGTACAACAACTCCCCCGAAAACCCCGCCCCCGCCCCCTCCCAATACTCCGCCCGACACCCCACCACCAACCGCGCCCCACTCCCCCGCAACCACTCCCCCGTCCCCCCGGTCCACTCCCCCAACCGATGCGCGAGCACCGGCGGCATCTCCTCAGGTCCGTCCAGCAACAGCAGCAGCGGGCGCCCGGCGTCGCGTGCGACGCGTGCCAGTCGTTCGGGGGTCACGTCGCCGAGGCCGCCGGGGAGGGCGACGGAGGCGGCCAGGATGCGGGCCGCTCGTTCCAGCGTTCTGCGGGCCGCGTCCGCCACCGAGTCGTCGCCGTCGCGCAGGTCGGCGCCGCGCAGCCAGAGAGTGGGGGCCGGTTCGGTACCGCCGTTGCGTCGGGCGGCCAGCGCCGCGAGTTCCGTCGTACGGCCGCTGCCGGGTGGGCCGACGAGGGCGAGGACGGTGGCCGGGCTCGATGTGAAGCGGGCGAACTCCCGTGCCACTTCGGGGCGTTCCACCGGCTCGATCACGTATGCCCCGTCGACGTCGCGGCCCGAACCGACGAAGCCCGCGAGCGCCCCGGGTGGGCCGTCCGAGCCCACCGAGGTCGCCGTCAGTTCCAGCACCCCGGCCAGGTTGAGGTCGGCGCCGTAGGCGGGGACGGTCGCCGCGTTGCGGGTCAGGAGGGCGGTCAACGCCGAGTCGGAGGTGGGCGGTTGGCGTAGCGGGACCGCGAAACCCGTGTCCCGTTGGCCGGATTGCAGGGCTGTGCCGAGGATGCCGATCACCGCGCCGGTCTCGGCGTCCAGGACCGGTCCGCCGGCCGCTCCGCCGCCCAGGCGCAGCGCGTCCCGGCCTGCCGTGCCGATCGCCAACTCCAGGGCGTCGTCCAGGAGATGGAAGCGGTCGGTGGCCGTGTACGTCACGGAGGTCGCGCCCAGGAGGCGTGCCTCGCGCCAGCGGTCCGCGGCCACACGGACGTATGTGCCGGTCTCCACGCGGTCCCGGACGGTGACGGGGAGCGGGTCGACGCCGAGGCCCTCGGTGCGGACCAGGGCCAGGTCGAGGGCCGGCAGCGGGGTCACCGCGTCGGCGGTCACGAGGCAGGTGCGGTCGCCGGCGGCGTGCAGGAGGAGGCGGGGCAGGCCGTCGACCGCCTCGTGGCTGGTGATCACCGTGCCGTGGTGGTCCGCGACGAATCCGGTGCCGCGCGGGCGCCCGGCCAGGTCGCGGATGCGCACCAGGGCGGAGTCACCGGTCGCGTCGTCGACGGGCGGTGCGGCGGCCTGCGTCGGCCGCTCTTCCCGTACCGCTTCCCGCGTCCGACGGCCGCCGCCCGTCCGCGGGCCACGTCCCGCCATGGTCGAACCTCCCCGCCGTACCCGTGCCCTGTGTTCGACGGTAGGCGTGGCGTGATCAGCGGGACAGATCGCGTGGTGAACGCGCCCCCTTCCGCTCCCTCGGTTCACTCCGAGCGCCTGCCCGGACGGGTGAATAGAAGCGGAGGGTTGGATACACCCTAGGGGTGGGGGAACCGAGGGGGGACCGTGGAGCGGCGGGAACGTAGACCCCGTGACCGCCGCTCCACGGGCGGGAGTTGAGAACCCGCCCGGCCCGACGACTGACTCTCAGGCGAAGACCGCGAGGCTCTTGGCCTTGCCCTTCTGTTCCTCCACGAGCGCCAGGAAACGGCCCTCGGGGTCGAAGACACCCACCGCGCCGACGCCCGTGTACTCCTCGGGGATGTCCAGGCGGACACCGTTGAGCAGCAGCTTGGCCCGCCGGTCGTCCACGGACCAGCGCGGGAACGCCGCTTCGGCCGCATCGGCGATCGGCATCACGGTCAGCTCCTCCTGGAGCTGGTCCAGGGTCCTGGCCGTGTCCAGCTTGTACGGGCCCACGCGGGTACGGCGGAGAGCGGTGAGGTGGCCGCCCACGCCGAGGTCCGCGCCCAGGTCGCGGGCCAGGGCCCGGATGTAGGTGCCGGACGAGCAGACCACCGAGACCACCAGGTCCAGGACGGGGGTGCCGTCCTCGGCGACGGCGTCCCGGACGTCGTAGACCGCGAAGGAGGAGATGGTGACGGGGCGGGCGGGGATCTCGAAGTCCTCGCCGTCGCGGGCCCGTTTGTAGGAGCGCACGCCGTTGATCTTGATGGCGCTGACCTTGGACGGGACCTGCATGATCCGGCCGCTGAGCTTGGCGATCCCGGCGTCGACGGCGTCCCGGGTGACCTTCGAGGCGTCTGTCGACCCCGTGATCTCGCCCTCGGCGTCGTCGGTCAGGGTCGTCTGGCCCAGGCGGATCGTGCCCAGGTACTCCTTCTCCGTGAGCGCGAGATGGCCCAGGAGTTTTGTCGCCTTCTCGACTCCGAGGACGAGCACGCCCGTCGCCATGGGGTCGAGGGTGCCTGCGTGCCCGACGCGGCGGGTGCGGGCGATGCCGCGCATCTTGGCGACCACGTCGTGCGAGGTGAAGCCCGACGGTTTGTCGACGATGACAAGGCCGTCGGGCGTCCGGGGTTTCTCGGTCATTCGGAGGCGTCGTCCTCGTCGTCGTCCTCGCCGGGCTTCTTGTACGGGTCCGCGTCGCCCGCGTAGGCCGCGCCGGCCGAGACCTCGCGCACCTTCTCGTCGGACTGCCGGGCCTTGTCGAGGAGGCCCTCGATGGTCTTGGCGGTGTCCGGGAGGGCGTCGGCGACGAAGGTGAGGGTCGGCGTGAACTTCACGCCGGCCGCCGTGCCCACCGCGGAGCGCAGGACGCCCTTGGCGCTCTCCAGACCCGCGGCCGCCTCGGCGCGCTGCTCGTCGTCGCCGTAGACCGTGTAGAAGACGGTCGCCTCCCGCAGGTCACCCGTGACGCGGGTGTCCGTGATGGTGATGTGGGTGCCGAGCCGCGGGTCCTTGATCCCGCGCTGCAGCTTCTTGGCCACCACCTCTCGGATGAGGTCCGCCAGCCTCTTGGCGCGCGCGTTGTCGGCCACTGGTCCGTCTCCTTAGTAACTACTTCGTGCTGCTTGCTTCAGTCTTCGTCGCTGTGGAGCCTGCGTCGAACCGAGAGCAGTTCCACCTCGGGCCGCGCGGCGACGAGTCGCTCGCAGCGGTCCAGTACGTCGGTGAGGTGTCCCGTGTCCCCGGAGACCACCGCGAGCCCGATCTCGGCTCTGCGGTGCAGGTCCTGACTGCCCGTCTCGGCCACGCTCACCGCGTACTTGCGCTGGAGTTCGGCCACGATCGGACGGACGAGAGAGCGTTTCTCCTTCAGCGAGTGGACGTCGCCGAGGAGCAGGTCGAAGGACAGAGTCCCCACATACATGTGTGTCCGGATGTCCCGCCGGTTCGGGGTATGGGCGCCGGTCTTGGACGCCGATACAGGAACCGTACACGCAACGGCCGGGGCCGATCGACGGAATTCTCTCCCCGCCGACCGGCCCCGATCGCGTGCTGTGACGATCAGCCGCGAGGCTTCTCGCGCATCTCGTACGTCGCGATGACGTCGTCGACCTTGATGTCGTTGAAGTTGCCGAGGTTGATACCGCCCTCGAACCCTTCGCGGATCTCGGTGACGTCGTCCTTGAAGCGACGCAGACCGGAGATGTTGAGGCTCTCCGCGATGACCTTGCCGTCGCGGACGAGGCGCGCCTTGGTGTTGCGCTTGACCTCTCCGGAGCGAACCAGGACACCGGCGATGTTGCCGAGCTTGGACGACTTGAAGACCTCGCGGATCTCCGCCGTACCGAGCTCGACCTCCTCGTACTCCGGCTTGAGCATGCCCTTGAGGGCCGCCTCGATCTCCTCGATGGCCTGGTAGATCACCGAGTAGTACCGGACGTCGACGCCCTCGCGCTCCGCCATCTGCGCCGCGCGGCCCGCAGCGCGGACGTTGAAGCCGATGACGATCGCGTCGGAGCCGGTCGCCAGGTCGATGTCCGACTCGGTGACCGCACCCACGCCGCGGTGCAGGACGCGGATGTCGACCTCTTCGCCGACGTCGAGCTGGAGCAGCGAGGACTCGAGAGCCTCCACCGAACCGGACGCGTCGCCCTTGATGATGAGGTTGAGTTCCTGCACCAGACCGGCCTTGAGGGCCTCGTCCAGGTTCTCCAGGGAGAACCGGACTCCGCGCCGGGCGAAGTTGGCGTTGCGCTCGCGCGCCGCGCGCTTCTCGGCGATCTGACGTGCCGTGCGGTCCTCGTCGACGACGAGGAAGTTGTCGCCGGCGCCCGGGACGTTGGTGAGTCCGAGGACGAGGACCGGGGTCGAGGGACCCGCCTCTTCCACGTTGTCGCCCTTGTCGTCGAGCATCGCGCGGACACGGCCGTAGGCGTCGCCGACCACCATGGTGTCGCCGACCCGCAGGGTGCCGCGCTGGACCAGGACGGTCGCGACGGCGCCGCGGCCCTTGTCCAGGTGGGACTCGATCGCAATACCCTGCGCGTCCTGCTCCGGGTTGGCCCGCAGGTCGAGCGAGGCGTCCGCGGTGAGGATCACGGCCTCCAGCAGGCTCTCGATGTTGAGGCCCTGCTTGGCGGAGATGTCGACGAACATCGTGTCGCCGCCGTACTCCTCGGCCACCAGACCGAACTCGGTGAGCTGACCGCGCACCTTGGTCGGGTCGGCGCCCTCGACGTCGATCTTGTTGACCGCGACCACGATCGGCACACCGGCCGCCTTGGCGTGGTTCAACGCCTCGATCGTCTGGGGCATCACACCGTCGTTGGCCGCCACCACGAGGATCGCGATGTCGGTCGACTTGGCACCACGGGCACGCATGGCGGTGAACGCCTCGTGACCCGGGGTGTCGATGAAGGTGATGCGACGCTCTTCTTCGTTGACGACGGTCGCGACCTGGTAGGCACCGATGTGCTGGGTGATGCCACCGGCCTCGCCCGCGACGACGTTCGTCTTGCGGATGGTGTCGAGGAGGCGGGTCTTACCGTGGTCGACGTGACCCATGACGGTGACGACCGGCGGACGGACCACCAGGTCCTCCTCGTCGCCCTCGTCCTCGCCGAACTCGATGTCGAAGGACTCGAGCAGCTCGCGGTCCTCCTCCTCGGGGCTGACGATCTCGAGGACGAAGTTCATCTCGTCCGCGAGGAGCTTCAGCGTCTCGTCGGAGACGGACTGCGTGGCAGTGACCATCTCGCCGAGGTTCATCATCACGCCGACGAGCGACGCCGGGTTGGCGTTGATCTTCTCGGCGAAGTCGGTGAGGGACGCACCGCGCGACAGACGGACGGACTGTCCGTTGCCACGAGGCAGCATCACACCGCCGACCGACGGGGCCTGCATGGCCTCGTACTCCTGGCGCCTCTGCCGCTTCGACTTGCGACCACGACGCGCGGGACCACCGGGACGACCGAAGGCGCCCTGTGTGCCACCACGGCCACCCGGACCACCGGGACGACCGCCGAAGCCGGGACGGCCACCGCCGCCACCGGCGGGGGCACCCGGACGGCCGGCGAAACCGCCGCCACCGCCACCGGGACCCGCGGGACGACCGGCGAAACCGCCACCGCCGCCACCGGGACGACCGGCGAAACCGCCGCCGCCACCGGGACGACCGCCGCCACCGGCACCGGGACCGCCGGGACGACCGCCGCCCGCACCGGGACCGCGGCCACCGGGGCCGCCACCGGGACGGGGGCTGCCCGCAGCGGGACGCTGCGGCATCATGCCGGGGTTCGGACGGTTGCCACCGGGGCCACCGCCCGGACGCGGAGCGCCGCCCTGCGGACGGGGCATGCCGCCCGGGGAGGGACGCGAGCCGCCGGGAGCGCCCGGACGGGCACCGCCCGCGGCACCCTGGGGACGGGGACCGCCCTGACCTGCACCCTGCGGACGCGGAGCGCCGCCGGGAGCACCGCCCGGACGGTCCTGGCCGCCGGGCCGCGGAGCACCGGGACGGGGAGCGCCGGGGCGCGCCATGCCGGTGGAACCGCCGGAGGTGAACGGGTTGTTGCCCGGACGGGGACCGGCCGGACGAGCACCGGGACGCGCGCCCTGACCGGCCGGTCGGGGTGCGCCGGGACGGTCGCCGCGGTCACCGCGCTCGGGACGGTCGCCACGACCCTGACCACCCTGACCGGGACCACTCTGGCCGGGACCGGCCGGACGGGCACCGCCCGGACGGGGGGCCTGGCTCGCCGGACGCGGGGCGCCCGGACGGGGAGCGGAACCGGAGCCGCCGGTGGAGGCAGGGGCGGCGGGAGCCGCCGCGGGTGCCGCCGGAGGCGCGGTGAACTCGGGCGTGGTCGGCGCCGGCGAGGCCGGGGCCGGACGCGGCGCGGGCCGCGGGCCCGGACGGGGGCCGGAACCACCGGCGGAGGCCGGTGCGGCGGGCGCGGCCGGGGCTGCGGGAGCCGCGGCGGCACTCTCGGCGACGACCGGCTTCGGGGCCGGCGGACGCGGGGCGGCAGGACCCGGACGGGCACCCTGCGCCGGAGAGGGGGCTCCCGGACGGGCCGGGGCAGCACTGCGCGCGGGGGCGGGCTTGCCGCCTCCGCTGCCCTGCTGGAGGGCGTCTGTCAGCTTGCGTACAACGGGCGCCTCGATCGTCGAGGACGCCGAACGGACAAATTCACCGAGTTCTTGGAGCTTGGCCATGACGACCTTGCTCTCCACCCCGAACTCCTTGGCGAGTTCGTATACCCGGACCTTAGCCACTTCGCTCCTTTTAGGTCCGGGTGCGTCCGGACCGTCGCTACTTCATGGGCGTACTCATCGCGTGCTCATCGAGTGCTCATCGCAATCTCGACCTACTTCCAACTCGCGGAATACCGGGCCGCACGGAGGTTCCGTACGACTCGCTCTTACGGTGTTGCCTGCTCGACGGAGAGACGCAACGTCTTTGTGTCGAGCGTTCCCTGGGCACGCAGCGCCCGTGGGAAAGCCCGGCGACGTACCGCCAGGTCGAGACAGACCAGGGCGGGATGCAGATACGCACCCCGGCCGGGCAGCGTACCGCGATGATCGGGGACGCATTCGCCCTCGACCGCCACGATCCGCAGCAGTTCTCTCTTGGCCGCTCGCTCCCGGCACCCCACACAGGTGCGTTCAGGGCATGCGCGGGCTCGCGTCCGGCCAGACACTGCTAAGTCTACCTCCCCGCACCGACCTCACCCCTGCGGGGGAAGAATCGAACGGTTGTTGTCGTGATCTAAGCCACTCGCGGCCGAGATCTATTCCCCGCCCTGGTCGGACGGCTGTTCGGTGTCCGGACGGATGTCGATCCGCCACCCGGTGAGCCGGGCCGCGAGCCGGGCATTCTGCCCTTCCTTGCCGATCGCCAGCGACAGCTGGTAGTCCGGCACCGTCACGCGCGCGGAGCGGGCCGCGAGGTCCACCACCTCGACCTTGGAGACCCGGGCCGGGGAGAGCGCGTTGCCCACCATCTCGGCCGGGTCGTCCGACCAGTCGACGATGTCGATCTTCTCGCCGCTCAGCTCGCCCATCACCGCGCGCACCCGGCCGCCCATGGGGCCGATGCAGGCGCCCTTGGCGTTCAGACCGCTGCGGGTGGAGCGGACGGCGATCTTCGTACGGTGGCCGGCCTCGCGCGCGATGGCGGCGATCTCCACCGACCCGTCGGCGATCTCCGGCACCTCCATGGCGAACAGCTTCTTCACCAGATTGGGATGCGTACGGGACAGCGTCACGGACGGACCGCGCACGCCCTTGGCCACCCGGACGACGTACGACCGAAGGCGCATGCCGTGCGGGTACGTCTCGCCGGGGACCTGCTCCTGCACCGGCAGGATGGCCTCCAGCTTGCCGATGTCGACGAGCACGTTCTTCGGGTCGCGGCCCTGCTGGACGACTCCGGTGACGATGTCGCCCTCACGGCCCGCGTACTCGCCGAGCGTCGCGTCGTCCTGCGCGTCCCGCAGGCGCTGCAGGATGACCTGCTTGGCGGTGCTGGCGGCGATCCGGCCGAAGTCGGACGGGGTGTCGTCGAACTCGCGCGCCTCCTGCCCCTCCTCCAGGTCCTCGGGGTCCTCCTTCGCCCACACGGTCACATGACCGGTCTCCCGGTCGAGCTTCACGCGCGCGTGGCGGCGGCTTCCCTCGGTGCGGTGGTAGGCGATGAGGAGCGCCGACTCGATCGCCTCGACCAGCAGGTCGAAGGAGATCTCCTTCTCCCGCACCAAGCCCCGCAGGGCACTCATGTCGATGTCCACGGCTACGCCTCCTCTTCGTTCTCTTCGGTGTCTTCGGTGTCTTCGGTGTCTTCGACATCGGTGTCCGCGATGCCGGTGTCCGCGATGTCGTCGTTCTTGCTCTTGCGGTTGAACTCGACCTGGACGCGGGCCTTGACGATCTCCGCGAACGCGAGCCGCTTGGCGGTGGGCTTGCGTCCCTTCACGCCGGGCACTTCCACGTCCACACCGTCGTCGTCCACGGTGATGATCCGGGCCACCAGCTCACCGCTGTCGGCCAGTTGGAACTTCACCAGTCGGTCGGTGGCGCGTACGTAGTGACGGTGTTCGGTGAGCTCGCGCTCGGCACCGGGTGTCCCGACCTCAAGGGTGTATTCGCCCGCGCCCATCGCGTCGGTCTCGTCGAGCTTGGCGGAGAGCGCGCGGCTCACATCCGCGATCTGGTCCAGATCGGCACCCGTGTCCGAGTCGACGACCACGCGCAGCACCCGCTTGCGTCCCACCGAGTCCACCGCGACCTCTTCGAGATCGAGTCCCTGGGAGCCGACGAGCGGTTCCAGCAGTTCTCGCAGCCTCTCGCTCTGGGTCGTGCTCATCCGGGTGACTCCTCGGCCGCGTGTGCTGTTGTGGGTAGGGCGTGTGTCTGCTCAAAGGGTATCCGGTCCGAGGGTGTGTTGCCGTCCACGTGCGGCTGGACCGGTGCCGGTGACTGCCCTCGGGCGGGTGCGCGGGTACCGTGATCACGGGCATGCCGCCCCTCCCTCTTTTCGCCCGCCTTTTCGTTCGTACGAGCCCCCCGAGGACGATCTGCCGTGCCGTTCCCCCCACCTCCGCGCACCCTTCCGGGGCTGCGCAGAAGGAGCCTGCTCGCCTCGGCCGCCGGAGCCGCCCTCCTGGTGGGCTGTTCCACCGACGGGGACGACTCCGGGACCACGGGCGGCAGCGAGTCCGCCGCCGAACACGCACGCGCGCGTGCGGCCACCGACAGCGAGACCCTCCTCGATCGCTACGACGCGGTACTCACCGCGCACCCGACCCTCGCGGAGCGCCTGAACCCCCTGCGCGCGGAGGTCGTCCGGCACGCGACGGCCTTCGGGGGCGGAAGCGGCGGTTCTACGGCTTCTTCCTCGCCGTCGCCGTCGCCGTCGGCGTCCGCGTCGCCCGCCCCCGTCGCGGCGACCCCTGGTGATGCCCTGGCCGATCTGGCCACCGCCGAGCGGGCTCTCGCCGACCGACGGGCCAAGGCACTGATCGACCTGCCCGGCGAACTGGCCCGCCTGCTGGCCTCGGTGGCCGCCGCGGGGGCCGCGCACGCGTATCTGCTGACGGAGGGTGCCAAGTGAGCAGCGAGGAGAAGGCCGCGGAACTGACCGCCCTGCAGGCGGCCCTGGCCGCCGAGCACGCGGCGGTGTACGGCTACGGCGTGGTCGGCGGCCGCATCCGCGAGGGCCGGCGCACCGAGGCCAAGGCGGCCTACGACGCCCATCGCGCCCGGCGCGACGCGCTGGTCCGCGAGGTGCGGGACCTGGGCGGCAAGCCCGTGGCCGCGTCCGCCGGATACGCGCTGCCCTTCCCCGTGCCGGACTCGGCGGCGGCCGTACGGCTCGCCGCGGAGCTGGAGGACCGGGTGGCCGGGGTCTACTCGGACCTGGTGCGGGCGTCGACGGACGGGGTACGCGGTACGGCGACCGAAGCGCTGCGGGAAGCGGCGGTGCGGGCGGTGCGCTGGCGCGGCGGGAGCGTACCCTTCCCTGGTCTCGCCGAGCGGGCCGCGACTCCCACGGCCTCGGCGACACCCACGGCGTGATCCGTACGGGGACGCAGACGGCAGGACCGTAGGAAGGGAACAACTCGCGCATGGCTTTCGAACCGCCGCGGCGTCTGGTGAGGGCGCTCGGGGAGACGGCACCGAGCGGTGACGACTGGTTGGAGAAGCTGCCCGAGCTGGCCCAACAGGCTGTTGATCTACGCGAGTTGACCGTGGAACGGGTGCAGGTTCCCGGTGGGCGCAGCAGTCTGGTCGTGCTCGTACGGCGGCCCGACGGGACCCCGGCGGTGCTGAAGCTGGCCCCGCGCCGGGCGCGTCCCGAGAGCGAGCGGGCCGCGCTGGCCCGCTGGGGCGGGCTGGGTGCCGTGCAGCTCGTCGAGCCGTTCGGCGCCGAGGGCGTGCTGGTGCTGGAGCGGTTGCAGCCGGATGTGTCGGTGCGGTCGTTGCCCGAGGCGAAGGCGTTGCTGGAGGCGGCGGGGACGTTGCGGCGGCTGTGGGTGGAGCCGCCCGGTGATCACACGTTCGAGACCGTCGCCGAGCGGACGGGGCGACAGGCTCTGGTGATGCGTGACAGTGGGGCGGAGGTTGCCTCGTTGGTCTCGGCCGCGCTGGATGCGCGGGAGGCGTTGTTGGCCGCGCCGCCGGAAGTTCGGTTGCTGCACGGGACGTTTCGGCAGAGCAAGGTGCTGGCGGGTGAGCGGGTGCCGTGGCTTGCCGTCGGGCCGGATCCGGTTGTTGGTGAGTGTGCGTTTGATCTGGCTCGGTTGGTGCGGGACCGGGTCGAGGATTTGATCGCCACACCCTCGGGGGCGTCCACAACTCGGCGGCGGGTCAAGCGACTTGCTGAGTCGCTGGATGTGGATCAGGAACGGTTGCGGGGGTGGACGTTGTTCCGGGCGGTGGAGTCCGGGGTGCGGGCACTGCGCGTGGGGCGGCCCCGGGATGCTGAGTTGTTGCTGGAGTTTGCCGGGTGGCTGTAGGTCGTGTGTTGGCTGCGGGTGCGTGGGGGCTGGTCGCGCCCACGCGGCGGAGCCGCAAATCCAAACAGCCCCGCGCCCCTAGACAGTGGGCGTTGGCTTCAAAGCTAGGACCGGGCAGTCGGAAGCCGCTTGGCGAGCTCGTTTCGTTGCGCGCGGCGGTATCGGGGTGCCGTCCAGTAGCGGGTAGCCCCACTCGTCCAAGGTGATGTGGTCCGGGAGGAGTTCCGCGCAGAGGCCGTGTGCCTGGCAGGACGTCCAGTCGATGTCGAGCTGTTGTTGGTCCATGGTCAGTGGGCCTCGTTCGGGATCGGGAGCAAGGGGGTGCGGTCCGTTGTCGTGCACAAGCCCCTTGCGTGGGCGTCGAGTTCGGCCGCGAAGGTGGTCAGCGCGCTGCGGACCAGGCGGACCGTGCCGTCGGGGTGGTGGCAGGCGCCTCGGCCGTCCACCAGGCCGGACCAACGGGCCACGTCCTGGCGGGTGTTGGCCTGGGGGCCGGGGGTGGCCAGGGTCTGGAAGGCGGAGGCGATGCGCGGCAGGCCGTTGAGGCAGGGGCCGCACTGGCCGGCCGATTGCAGCGCCAAGTAGCGGAGGATACGGGCGGTTTCGGCTACCCCGCAGCGGTCTGTCGGGAGTGCGGCCAGGACTCCCGCTCCCAAGTCTCCTGCGTCCAGGGTGCGTTGGGCTGCCTCGGCGGTCGGGATCCAGGTGCCGTGATAGCCGCCGACCAGTACCGCCGATGTTCCCCGCAGGGGCAGAAGTCGGTTCAGGGGGAGGCCGAACGGGGCTTCTACGACCCGGACTTCACGGTTCGGCACGTGCAGGGTGCACAGCGTGCTGCCGGGCTGGGTGGGGGTGCCCGCGCTGCGGAACCAGTCGGCGCCGTAGCGGGCGACCAGGGCCAGGTGGGCCAGGGTCTCGACGTTCTGGACGAGTGTCGGGGCCTTGTGCACACCGCGTTCGCGGACCGGCGGGCGCTGGTGGCGGGGCAGTGGGGCGTTCCCGGAGACGTACTGCGCGAGGGCCGACGCCTGGCCGGACAGGAAGCGTTTGGGGAGGCGAACGACCTTCACCTCAAGCGGATCGTTTCGCTGTGCCAGGGCCGATTCCAGGTAGGACGCGCCGTCCTCCACCGCCAGGTGCGCCTCCCCCGCGCCCACCGCTCGGGCCGCCAACTGCAGCCCGTCCAGGACCAGATGGGGTGACAGGCGCAGGAGCGTCTTGTCCTTGCGGCTGGCCGGTTCGCCCTCCGCGCCGTTCGCCACGGCCACGGGTGCGCGGCCCGTGCGGCGGCTCGCGTCGGCCACCGCGACGAGCTTGCGGTACGTCGGGAACGCGGCGCCTCCGCGTCCGGTGAGGCCGGATTCGGCGACGGTTCTCAGCAGGCCGTCGGGATCGCCGTACGACAGTGGGCCGTAGCGGAGTTCGTGGGTGGCGAGGTCGGCCGCGGTGCCGCCGGGGGCGAGGAGGCGGGGGGACATGTAGACGTCGGTGAAGGTCGTCGTGGTCGTGGTCATGAGCGGGCTCCTTCGGCTGTGCGGAGCAGGGCCGCGGGGGTGCGGCGGGAGGCGCGGGCGGAGTGGGCCGTGCGGATGCCGAAGGCGGCGACCACGGCGGCCACGCAGGACACGGTCAGCCAGGTCATCCAGTCGGTGCCGGTGTCCGAGCCGATGCCGATGCCGTGGATCAGGGCGACCGGCCAGGAGGCGTAGGCCAGCCAGTGGACGGCCCGCCAGGTGCGGTGGCCGAGGCGTTCCCGCAGGAGGCTGGTGACCAGGACCGCGAGCATCAGGTCGAGGGCGACCGTGCCGAGGCCGAGCCAGAACGGCTGGTAGTCGGAGACGAAGGGGACGACCGCGTCGAGGACGGTGATGTTCACGTATCCGTCGATCACGGCCACCGCGATGTGCAGCGCCAGGAACGCGGTCGCGGAGAGGGAGAGCGTGCGGTGGAGGTTCACCGTGCCGAAGCGTGGCAGGCCGGGGAGCCGGGTGCGCAGGCGGACCGCGATGCCGAGCAGGACCACGACCGTGAACAGGACCAGGCAGACGGCTCCGGTGGCGCGGTTGGCGTACCAGAGGGTTTCGGAGCTCATGCGGCGACCGCCGGGGAGGTCGGCCAGCCCGGGGTCGTGACGACCGTGCCGTCCTGGGCGACCAGGCGGGCCGGCAGGCCGAGCCGGGTCAGCCAGCGTTCGGCGCCCGCGCCCTTGACCAGGGACGCCGTGCTCGCCGCGTTGGCGTCGGCGCAGGTGGCGGCGGCCACCGAGACGGTGCGCCAGGGGCTGCGGACGGGCAGGCCGGTGCGCGGGTCGACGATGTGGTGCAGTTCGTGGCCGCTGCGGCGCCAGTTGCGGGCGGAGGTGCCCGAGGTGGCGAGGCCGCCGGAGCGCAGGCCGATCGTGGCGTACGTGCCGTGCGCGGGCGTCTCGTCGACGGAGCCGGTGACGTCCTGGACGCGGATGTTCCAGCCGCCGGCCGGGGGCTCCCCCGCCACCGCCGTGTCGCCGCCGAGGCTCACCAGCACTCCGCAGCCGGCCACGTCGGCGAGCATCGCGGCGGCCTTGTCGGCGGCCCAGGCCTTCGCCGTCGCGCCGAGGTCCAGACGGACGCCGGCCGGGACGGTGACCGTGCCCGTCGTACGGTCGAGGGTGATCGTGCGCCAGCCCGGGGCGCGCTTCACGGTGAGCCGGACCGGGCAGTCGTCCTCGCGGACGAGGGTGAAGTCGCGGTCGTAGCCGATGGCGTTCATCGCCGAGCCGACCGTCGGGTCGACCGCGCCGTCCGTCGCCTCGGCGGCGCGCAGGGCGACCGCGAGGGCTTCGGCGAGCAGCGGACTCACGATCACCGGGCGGCCCAACGAGGCGTCCAGCGCGGCCAGTTCGGAGTCGGTACGGAATCGGCTGCACGCCGCGTCGACCTCGGCGAGGTGCCGGGCGAGGAGCAGGTTGCAGGAGTCCAGCAGAGCCGGGTCGGTGACGACCAGGCGGACGCCGGTGCCGAGGGCACGCCAGTCGGCGGCGGCGGTCGTACGCAGGGTCGTTGTGGTCATCACGACGCCCCCGACGTGGAGTCGGTGGAGCCGCCGGAGGAGGACGTCACACCGGACGAGGACGACTGGAGGTCCGACGAGGACGAGGACGAAGAAGATGAGGAGGAGGATGAGGAGGACGAAGAGGTCGAGCTGTCCGACGCAGAGGAACTGGATGAAGAGGCCGACGGCGACGGGGACGATGTGCTCGTCGTGCCGGTGCTGCCCGTCGCCGTGTCCGCTTCCGCGTCCGACTGCATCGTGCCGACCAGGGCGAACACCCCGGCCGCCGCCGCCAGCGTGACCGCCGCCGTGGCGGCCGCGACGCGCCGCTTGCCTCTGCGGACCGCCGTAGCGGCCCCACGCTCCTTGACTGTCATGACCGTTCCCCTCCGCAGTGACGCTCTGTCACGTACTACGGTCGGGGACCAGCCTGAGAGAAGTCTGTGAGGCGCCCATACGCCTGCGCAGAACTCCCTGAGAGATCTCTTACAGGGCGGGCGGCGCGGTGGCCAGGCGGGCGATCGCCTCGTCGACGGTCAGTTCCTCGCGCTCGCCGGTCCTGCGGTCCTTGAGTTCCAGGACGCCCTCGGCCGAGCGGCGGCCCGCGACCAGGATCTTCGGTACGCCGATCAGCTCCGAGTCGGTGAACTTCACGCCCGGGGAGACCCCGGCGCGGTCGTCGACCAGGACGCGCAGGCCGGCCGCGCGCAGCTTCTCCGAGACGTCCAGGGCCAGTTCGGTCTGGAGGGCCTTGCCCGCGGCGACCACGTGCACGTCGGCCGGGGCGACCTCGGCGGGCCAGCACAGGCCCTTGTCGTCGGCGGTCTGCTCGGCCAGGGCGGCCACCGCGCGGGAGACACCGATGCCGTAGGAGCCCATGGTCACGCGGACGGGCTTGCCGTGCCGGCCCAGCACGTCGAGCTTGAGGGCGTCGGCGTACTTGCGGCCGAGCTGGAAGATGTGGCCGATCTCGATGGCGCGGTCCAGCTTGAGGCCGGTGCCGCACTTGGGGCAGGGGTCGCCCTCCTGCACCACCACGACGTCGACGTACGCGCCGACCTCGAAGTCCCGGCCCGCGACGACGTACTTGGCGTGCGTGCCCGCCTTGTTGGCGCCGGTGATCCAGGAGGTGCCGGGGGCCACGCGCGGGTCGGCGATGTACGTGACCTTGTCGCCCAGGCCCTGCGGACCGACGTAGCCGCGCACCAGGTCGGGACGGCCGGTGAAGTCCTCCGCCGTCACCAACTCCACGGCGGCGGGGGCGAAATGGGCCTCGACCTTGCCCAGGTCGACCTCGCGGTCACCGGGGACTCCTACGGCCACGATCTCGCCGTCGACCTTCACGAGGAGGTTCTTCAGGGTGGCGGAGGCCTCGACGCCGAGGTGCGCGGCGAGGGTCTCGATGGTGGGGGTGTCGGGGGTGGGGATCTCTTCGAGCGCGGGCACGTCGGTCGCGTCCACGGACGTCAACTCATACGTGATCGCTTCGGTGTTGGCGGCGAAGTCGCAGTTCGGGCAGTCCGCGAAGGTGTCCTCGCCGGCCTCGGCCGGGGCGAGGAACTCCTCCGACTTGGAGCCGCCCATCGCGCCCGCGGTCGCGGCGCAGATGCGGTAGTCGAGGCCCAGGCGCGCGAACACCTTCTGGTACGCCTGGCGGTGCAGGGCGTAGGAGTGGGCGAGGCCCTCGTCCTCCGTGTCGAAGGAGTACGAGTCCTTCATCAGGAACTCGCGGCCGCGGAGGATGCCGGCGCGGGGGCGGGCCTCGTCGCGGTACTTGTGCTGGATCTGGTAGAGGATGACCGGCAGGTCCTTGTAGGAGGACGCCTGGTCCTTCACGATCAGCGTGAAGATCTCCTCGTGGGTCGGGCCGAGGAGGTAGTCGCCGCCCTTGCGGTCCTGGAGACGGAACAGCTCGGGGCCGTACTCCTCCCAGCGGCCGGTCGCCTCGTACGGCTCGCGGGGCAGGATCGCGGGGAGCAGCACCTCCTGGGCGCCGATCGCGTCCATCTCCTCACGCACGATCCGCTCGACGTTGGAGAGCACCTTCTTGCCCAGCGGCAGCCAGGACCAGATGCCGGCCGCGGTACGGCGGACGTAGCCGGCCCGCACGAGCAGCTTGTGACTGAGGACCTCGGCGTCCGCCGGGTCGTCGCGCAGCGTCTTCGCCATCAACTGGGACATGCGCTGGACCGGTACGTTCGCCATGGTTCCTGTACTCCTGCCGGGAAAGGGTGATGGCTAGGAGGTTAGCCGGGCGTGCTGTGCCGGTGGAAATCGGTTAGCGACGGCGGAGGGGCAGCGGGGCACCCATGACCGCGTACGGCTTGGGGGCGCTCGGGAACAGGACCTGGCGGGCGAGGTCCTCGTAGCCGAGGGAGCGGTAGAGGCCCCGGGCCGGGCTGTCGGTGTCGATCGCGGAGAGGATCGAGCGGGGTTCGGTGGCGGCGTCCGTGATGGTGGTGATCAGGGAGCGGCCGGCGCCGCGGTTCTGGTAGTGCGGGTGGACGTGCAGCTCGGTGATCACGAAGGAGTGGTCGAGCCACTCGTCGTGATCCCGGGCCCGGAGGTACGGCTCTACGACCGTGGACCACCAGTGGGCGCGGTTGTTCGGCATGCCGTAGACGAAGCCGACCAGGCGGCCTTCCGTGGTGGCGCCGAGGGCGCGGGCGCCGGGGTAGGTCATGTGGCGCAGGACGATCTGGCGTCTTACCGCTACCTCGTCCGCGCCCAGGCCGAAGGCGAGGGCCTGTACGGCGAGGGCTTCGTCTACGTGGGTCGAGAGGTCCAGGGGGGCGATCACGACGTCTTCGGGGTGGCGGTGGCCGTGACCGGGAAATCGCATGTGGGGAGAGTACAGGGGAGTTTTGGTTGTTGTTCGGGTGCGGGTCTGTCGTGGTTGCTCGCGCAGTTCCCCGCGCCTCTGGGGGGTGGGCCCTTAGGTGGCTCAGAAGAGAATGCTCATGAAGGCGCCGACCTCTTGGAAGCCCACCCTCAAGTACGCCCTTCTCGCTGGGGTGTTGAAGTCGTTGACGTAGAGGCTGACCATGGGGGCCACGTCCGCGAGGGCGAAGCGCAGTACCGATGCCATCGCGGGGGCCGCCACGCCCATCCCCCGGTACTCGGGGGCCACCCAGACGCCCTGGATCTGGCAGGCCTTCGGTGTCGCCGCGCCGATCTCCGCCTTGAAGACGACCTTGCCGTACTCGTCGAGGCGGGCGAACGAACGCCCGGCGCCCACGAGTTCGGCCACTCGGGCCTGGTAGAGGAGGCCGCCGTCGCCTGCCAGCGGGGAGACCCCTACCTCCTCGGTGAACATCGCCACGCACGCCGGCATGATCGTGTCCATCTCGTCCTTGCGGATACGGCGGACGTACGGGTCGGGGGCGATGTCGGTGGGCATGCGGTCGGCGACCATGAGGGGCTGACGGGCGCGGACCTCGCGGGCCGGGCCCCAGCTCGGTTCGAGGAGCCGCCACAGCTGGGCCGTGGCGTCGGCGGGGCCGACGATCGAGGAGCAGCGGCGGCCTGCCCGGCGGGCGCGGTCGGCGAAGGCGCGGACCGCGCGGGGCGTGGCGCAGATCGGGACGAGGTTGGCGCCCGCGTAGCAGAGGGACGTCAGCATGCCGTCCTCGTACCAGCCCCACATCTCGCCGCCGAGCCGCCAGGGGTCGAGGCCCGCGACCTGCACCCGTGACGTCACGAAGGCGTTGGTGACCGGCTCGCGGTCGAGTACGGCGAGCGCGGCGTCCAGGTCGCTCGGTTCGAGCACCCGAGAGGTGGTCTGGGTCAACACGTGCGGGGCCTCACCCTGAGGGTCTGCTGATCTCCGCACTGTACCTGCGGAAGCTGAGCGGTGCCGCACCGTGCCGCCGGCTTTTCCGTGGGGGTGGGGGGTGTGGGCGTCTCTGGGGGCTGCCGCCCCCAGGCCCCCGCTGTCGGCCTGGACGGCCTCGTCCTCAAACGCCGGACGGGCTGGGGATGCGGCCTGCGCTGAGAAGTGGAGCCTCCAGCCCTTCGCGAGTGGAGCCCAAGACCTCGACCGGTGCGGGCCAAGACCGTTGAGCTCGCCTCGGATCCTTCAGCCGGCGCCAGACCCACCGGCCCGCCTCGGTCCCTTCAGCCACCCCAGACCTTTGGCCGGCGTCAGACCAATCGCCCCGCCGAAGCCCCTTCAAACCGCCTCGGTCCCTCAGCCCGCCTCAGGCCTTTGGTCCGCCTCAGGCCCATCGACCCGCCTCAGACTTTGGCCTGCCTCATACCCATCGGCCCGTTTCAGACCTTGGCCGACCTCAGACCTTGGCCCGCCTCAGACACATCAACCCGCCGAAGACCCCTCAGCCGGCCTCGGCCCCATCCGGCCCGCCCCAGCCCCTCAGGCCCGCCCCAAACACGTCAGCCCGCGACAGCCACCGTCGGCTCGCCGGAGGCGACCCCGTCCGCCTCCATCTGCTCGGCGATCTTCATGGCCTCCTCGATGAGGGTCTCCACGATCTTCGACTCGGGGACGGTCTTGATGACCTCGCCCTTGACGAAGATCTGGCCCTTGCCGTTGCCGGAGGCGACGCCGAGGTCGGCCTCCCGGGCCTCGCCCGGGCCGTTCACCACGCAGCCCATGACGGCCACGCGCAGCGGGACCTCCATGCCCTCCAGGCCCGCCGTGACCTCCTCGGCCAGCTTGTAGACGTCGACCTGGGCGCGGCCGCAGGAGGGGCAGGAGACGATCTCCAGGCGGCGGGGCTTGAGGTTCAGGGACTCCAGGATCTGGAGGCCGACCTTGATCTCCTCCACCGGCGGGGCGGAGAGCGAGACGCGGATCGTGTCGCCGATGCCCTGCGAGAGGAGGGCGCCGAAGGCGACGGCCGACTTGATCGTGCCCTGGAACGCGGGGCCCGCCTCCGTGACGCCGAGGTGCAGCGGGTAGTCGCACTGCGCGGCGAGCTGGCGGTACGCCTCGACCATCACGACCGGGTCGTTGTGCTTCACCGAGATCTTGATGTCCTGGAAGCCGTGCTCCTCGAAGAGGGACGCTTCCCAGAGGGCGGACTCGGCCAGCGCCTCGGGGGTCGCCTTGCCGTACTTCTTCAGCAGTCGGCTGTCCAGCGAGCCCGCGTTCACGCCGATCCGGATCGGCGTGCCGTGGTCCTTCGCGGCCCGCGCGATCTCCTTGACCTTGTCGTCGAACTGCTTGATGTTGCCCGGGTTCACACGGACCGCCGCGCAGCCCGCCTCGATCGCGGCGAACACGTACTTCGGCTGAAAGTGGATGTCCGCGATGACCGGGATCTGCGACTTGCGCGCGATGGTCGCGAGGGCGTCCGCGTCGTCCTGCGTGGGGCAGGCGACCCGGACGATCTGGCAGCCGGACGCGGTCAGCTCGGCGATCTGCTGGAGCGTGGCGCCGATGTCCGACGTACGCGTGGTCGTCATGGACTGCACCGACACCGGCGCGTCGCCGCCGACCGCCACGGATCCGACCTGGATCTGGCGGCTCTTGCGGCGCTCGGCGAGCCGGGTGGGAACGGACGGCATGCCGAGAGAAATCGCAGTCATGTGCTGTGCAACCCCAAGTCGTGGTTCAAGGCCTGGTCCCGGAACAGCGGGCTCCAATATTCGAGATTACGGCACGGCCGTGAACGAGGGCACACAGTCTCCTGACGGTGCACTGAAGAGTGACGGCTGTCGGTCGGGCCGCAGGCCCAGGGAGAGCAGGGCAGGCCGCGCGGCGGAAGGGTCGCGGACGCGGTGGCTCCGAGCGGCCGACCGTCGGGTGCTCCTCGGCACGGCGGGATTCGTCCTCGCGGCCGACGGCCTGCGCCTCGCCGTGCGGCGCGGAACGTACCGCACGGCGAGGCAAATTTCTGCCCGGATGGCAACTCCGATGACAGACTTGATGACAGACCTGATGATCAACCGCTGTAAATCGGCGCGCTGGCGTGATTTCTCACAATTTCCTCGGCCTGCCCGGGATCGTCTATTTTCGTGAGACCGGCGAATTCCTCGGCATCGATATCCAATTCCCCGATCCTGCTGTCCTCGCTGCTGACGTACAGGACAACAATGCAGCGAAGGATTTCGGTCTGACTCGTCCTGTCGCGACGGGACGACTGGACGATCGCGAAGTGCTTGTGCGTCTGATCCAGATGCGGGCCAACCGGATCCGGGGCGATGCTGCGCAGGCCGCGCGCGAGGGCCGCATCCTGTAGCCGGGACAGTTCTCCGGCGGACATCTCGGCGACACGCACCGTCGACTCCCGGCCGGTGCCCCGCACTTGGGCAAAGAATATGCCCGCCACAACCGCGAAGACCGTCGCGGCGACCCAGGCCCAGGACCGACCGATCAACGCAGCGGCGAGCAGTGCGAGCGCGGTCAGTGCGAGGAGGCTGGCGGCTTTCGTCCTACCGGCACTCTTCTGCATTTCGAGTTCCTTCTCCGATCGAATCTGATACCGGCCGCGCCGGCGCGGCCTGTTGACGGCCGCGCCGGCGCCCAGTCTAGTGCGCTACCGGAACCTCCTCCAGCGCCACCTCATCCTGATTCGGGCAATCCGCAGCCGCATCCGGAGTCGCCATAGGGCCGCCCGGGTACCGAAACTGCTGCCCGCGGAAAGGCGAGCCGCTAGCCCGCCGCCTATCCCGCCGGCGGCGACACTGATGCCGAAGGAACCCCAGCTCCAATGCCCTGTGTGGTAATTGGAGACCGTATAAGCGGCCGCCGCGGCAGCCATGCCCACGGCTACACCGCACACCACGCTCGCGGCGCAGGCGACACCGCCGATGAACCCGGCCACGCCGAAGGCGCCCGCGGCGTAGTCGCGCCAATGGTTCCTGAAGTGGTGCCCGACCGCTCTGGCGCTACGGCACGCCCAGCCCCAGTGCCGCCAGCAGCGACCGTCGAGGTCGAACTTGTTCAGCGGATCGGCGCCGACGTAGTCGTAGGCGTTGGCCGATCCTCCGGGGACGGGATCCACCTGGAGGAACCGACCCGACGTCGGGTCGTAGAGGCGGATACCCATGAGGGTGGCCCCGGTGACCGTCTCGGTGGAGCGCTGCTTGCCGCCGAGCCAGCCGTAGCGGGCGGTGGTGGCGGTGCCCTCCGGGCTTCCGTACTCGTCGTAGGCGAGTGCGGTCGCGGCCTGCGAGGTGTCCAGCGGCAGGGTGACCGTCACATCGCCGTGGATGTCGGTCAGTTGCAGGATCGTGCCGCCGGTGGCGGTGGTGGTCGCGTCCAGATCGCCGCCGCTGCCCTGGACGTTGCGGGTGATGGTTGAACTGGTCTCCTGGATCCAGTCGGGGCTGTCACTGTCGGAGCCGTAGTGGTTGGTCCTGGATCCGGTCTGGATCCAGGTGCCGCTGGTGTCGGATTCGGTGGTCCAGGCGGCGAGGCGGCCGACCGCGTCCAGGTTCCAGGTCTGCCGGCCGGTGCCGGAGGTCTGCTGGCGGACGAGGTCGTTGGCGTAGTAGCCGATGGTGGCGCCGGAGGCCTGGGTGGTGGTGCGGCCGAAGGCGTCGTAGACCGTGCCGGTGGTCTGTAGTCGGTCCGCGCTGTCGTAGGAGTACGACGTCGTCGTTCCGCCCGTCGAGGTGCAGGCCGCGCCGATGTCGGCGGTCTCGGTGGCCAACGCCGTGCGGTTGGTGTTGTTGTCGAAGGTGTAGTCGCGGCGCGTGCAGGCGCCGTCCGGGTCGGTGTCGTCCGCCCTGGTGAGGCGTCCGGCCGCGTCGTAGGTGTAGCCGCGCGCCCGGGTTTGGCCGGCGGTGTCGGTGTCGGCCACGATCTGGCCCTGGACGCTCTCGTCCGTGCTGTCGGCGGCGACGACGGTGCCGTCACTGTCCTGGGTGTAGACCCGGGAGATCTCGGCGCCGGTCTCGTCCTGGCCGGTGGTCAGGGTGTAGCCGCCCGGCAGGGACTCGGTGCTCAGGTCGCCGTCCGCGTCGTAGGTCGCGGCGAAGGAGCCGGCGACGGAGTCGGTGCGGGAGGTCTCCAGGCCGCGCGGGTCCTTGGTGGTGTCGTAGGTGTAGGTGGTCGTCGAGGGGGCGGAGTCGGTGGTCCTGGTCACGCGGCCGAGTGCGTCGTAGGACGTGGCGGCGGTGTTGCCGGCGCCGTCGTTGTAGGAGATCTCCCGGCCGAGCTGGTCGTAGGTGTGGGTGACGGTCTGCCCGTTGGAGGTGACCGTGGCCACGTCACCGCTGCCGGCGTCGTAGGTCGTGGTCGTGTCGGGTACCGCGGTGCCCACTCCGCCGCTGACCGCGGTGGTCGTCAACCGGCCTGCCGCGTCATGGGTGTCGGTGGTGGTGCGAGTGACGGAGTTCGCGGTCTCGGTGGTCTTGGCGGTATTGCCCCAGCGGTCGTACTCGATGGTCTTGGTGGGCAGTTGGGCGGGGTTGGAGCCGCCGCCGGTGATGGTGCCGGCCGGGCCGGTGGAGCAGAGCAGGTCGGCCCATTCCGGTCTGCCGTTGCACGTTCCGGTGCCGGTGGCCGCGTAGTAGGTGGTAACCGTGGCGCCCGCGTCCGAGCCGGACGACTTCGGCAGGGTGGTCTTGATGACCCGGCCCTGCGAGTCGTACGACGTGGTGGACTTGAGCGCCAGCCCGGACGGGTCGGTGGTGGTGCTGGTGGCCACGCCCTTGACCCAGTCGTACGCGGTGCTCGTGGTGCGGGTGTCCGCGTCGGAGGGGTAACCGTCCACGTACGCGCCGACGGTGGAAGTGGTGACCTGGTTGGCGACGGTGGCCGTGCCGTCGGTCGGGCGACCCTCGTCGTAGGTGTTGACGGTGTGCTCGCGGGCCGGGATCTCCGTGCCCGTGGGCAGGTCGGTGCCGGCGGTGCCCGCCGCGAGCGCCGAGGTGAGGGTCACCTGGTGCAGCGGCCCGTACTCGTCGGTCTCGCGCAGTCCGTCGGAGGAGTACACCGAGCGGGTCGACAGCAGCTCGGCCCGGTCGGCCGAGGTCAACTGGTCGATGCTGAGCGCGACTTGCTCGGCCAGCCCGGCACCGCTGGTGGTCAGGGCCAACTCGCGGTTGGACGCCGTGAGTTGCCGGACGGTGTTGCCGAAGCGGTCGTATTCGGTGGTGGTGAGGTGTCCGCCCGGTGTGGCGGTGTTGACCTCCCGGCCGGAGGCGTCGGTGTAGGTGACGGTCGCCCGGGTGTAGGCCGAGGCCGCAAGGTCCGAGCCCGTGTTGGACGTCGGTACCGAGTCGGCGGGGAAGACCGCGGTCGCGTCCGTCGGTACGTCCGACTGCCCCCAGCCTCCGACGTCCGAAGTGCCCATGGCGTCGGGCGCCTTCGAGCCCGTCAGGGGCACGTCGTAGACCACGCTGGTGGTGGCCGTGGTGCCGTCGGTGGTGCTCTTCGTGCCAGCCGTGAGGTTGGGGCGGGAAGCCGACAGCAGCATGCCCGCACCGGCGGTGGCGGCGCTGCCGGCCGTGCCGTAGGTGAAGGTCCAGGGCAGTTCGCCGGGCGGGGTCAGCGTCGTGATCCGGCCCGAACTGTCGTAGGTGTAGGCGGTCTTCAGCGCGGGGCTGATCCGCGGGTCCCACTGCTCGCGCAGGTGGCCGGTGGTGTCGTAGGCGTACTGCGAGACCACGGTGGCGGTCGCCGCCGAGGCGCCCGGGTCGGTGGCCCACTCCTTGATCTGCTGGACCTGTCCGGTGTAGTCACCCAGCGCACTGGACGTGGCGGTGGTGGAGGTGGCGTAGACGAACTCCAGCAGCCGGCAGCCCGCCGTGGACGGTGTGGTCTGGCAGGTGGAGGCCGTGGCCGCCGAGGCGGGGGCGATGACGTACTTCGGACGCGCCAGGGTGCTGCTGCCCGAAATCACCTTCTCCGAGACCACTTTGGTGGTCGAGTTGTCGGTCGGCAGGTAGGTGCTGGACACCTGCCAGGTCGTCGCCGTCGGGTCCACCTTCACGAAGGTCGTCGTGGTGCCCGCGTCGTCCTTCAGCGTGAAGGAACCGGTCAGCGACCCGGTCAGGGTCAGGTCCTCCGAACCGGGTTCCGACTTCCAACCGCCCGCCGAGGTGGCGGTGAAGCCGGTCTCGTCCCCGTCGACGTCCACCAGCGCCACCGAAGTCGCCGACGTCCGGCGCACGTCCACCCAGTCCGAGTCGGTGATCTCCGCCGTCGTCCCCGAGGTCCACTGCGGGCCGAAGATCGCCACTTGGCCCTCGGCATCCGCGCCCGCCGTCGGGCGGCGGGACGAAGCCGTACGCGACACCGACAGGTCGAAGCCCGACGCGTCGGTCGCCGAGAGCGTGAAGTCGCCGGTGAGGGTGTTGACGGAACCCGGGCCGACGTCCGTGCTCGGGGCGGTGCCGGCATTGCGGTCGAGAGTGATCGTGTGTGGCTGGGAGTAGGCCGTGGTGGTGCCGTCGGTGAAGGCCGCCCGGATGTCGATCGGGCCGTCCTGCGACAACGAGGTGGTGACGTTCCACGTCAGCTCCGCCGGGGAGCCGCCGGTGACCGCGATCGGCCAGGCCGAAATCGCCGAGCCGTCCGCCGACTTGGTGACGTCCGCGGCCGGGACACTGGTCCAGGAGTCCGTCTCGCCACGCCGGTACTGGTAGGTGACCCCGGTGTAGGTGGACTTGCCGGTCGAGGTCAGGCTGAGGCGGCGGGCCGCGCTGTCGCCCGCGCCCGGGGTGAGCAGGCCCGCACCGTCGCCGACGCCGAAGGCGTACGTGGTGGTGGCCGTGGAGAGGTTGCCGCCGGAGTCGACGGTCTTGGCGTACAGCTTGTGCCAGTCCTCGCCCGGGGTGACCGTGATGGTCAGCGGGTCGCCGCCGTTGCCGTCCGTGGTGTCGTAGACCCGGTTGGGGATCGAGGAGTCGTCGAGACCCCAGGCGAAGCCCATACCATCCGTGGACGTGGTGTCCAGGGTGCAGGTCGCGCCGCCGGTCGCCGTCGCCGTCCAGGTGTCGGCGGTGTACGGGTCGCAGCTGATGGTGGGTGCGGCGGGCAGCGCGGTGTTCATCACGAACGTGGTGTAGCCGGACCAGGCCCCGTAGTCCGTGCCGTCGTAGCCGCGCACCCGGAACCGCAGGTGCGTGCCGGCCGGGAACGCGGACGCGGAGGGGATCTTGAAGGTCGCGCTCGCGCCGGAGGCCACCGAGGCGGAGGTGCCGGTGTACGTGTACGTGGTGTCCGCGTACACCGGGTCCGCCGTGATCTCGAACTGGCCCTTGACCGTGGAGCCGTCCGCGTCGGTGACCTTCGCCGACAGCGTCGGGGTCAGCGAGGTCACGTACCGCTTGCCGTTGTAGGCGTTGACCGCGCTCGGCGAGATCGCCGACGCGCTCGTCGTCGCGTACGAGTTGTAGGTCACCACCAGCTTCGGCGCGTACCCGGCGGTCGAGTAGTTCGCCGAGCGGAACCGCCGCCAGGTGGTCGAGTCGGTCTCGCTGTCGCCTCGGATCTGGAGGCCGTAGTTGGCGGAACCGTCCGCCCACGCCTGCGTGATCGTCTGGAGGCTCCAGTTCGACCAGTTCGCCGCGCAGGTGGAACCGCCCCAGTGACCGGTGTTGCTCGACTGGCCCGTGGTCGTCGTCGACGGCTGCGCACCCCAGGTGATCGCCGAGGACGTCCACGTCGAGGTGATCCGCTTGGCCAGCGTGGGCGAACCGCTCGTGTCACAGGTCGCCGAGTAGTAGTTGTACAGCGACATCACCGACGAGGTGATGTGCTTGCCGGCGAACTTCGACGCGTCGAACTTCAGATACGAGCGGGCGGTGTCCGTCCCCGCGTCGTACGTCCCCGACTTCAGTTCCTCCGAGGAGATCTGCGAGTCGGGATAGTCCGGGTTCTGCACCCAGGTGTCCGTGGTCACCGCGAGCGTGGTGGTCGGGTCGACCGTCACCGGGTACGTCGCGGTCGCCAGGAACGTGCTGTCCGGGGTGAGGACGAGGGCCTGCGCGCCATCCGCGGCGGTCTCGACCTTCGTCGCCACCTGCTCCTGATGCGCCGACTCGCCGGACGCCTTGTCCTTGCTGGCGTCCCACATCATCGGGGCGGGCGCCTCGGCGACCAGCTTCCCGGCCGAGTCCTTCAGCAGCAGATGCCCGGAGGCGGCCTGCGAGAGCTTCAGTCCGTCCAGGTTCAGCGGGATGCGGTAGGAGACCGCGTCACCCGTCGGCTGCTGGGTGAGCCGGATGTTCTCGGAGAAGCCCTGCGCGAGCGCGCTGACGGACAGGCTCTGGCCGCTGCCCAGGTCGTAAGTGGCCGTGTTCTTGGCCACCTTGGGCGTGGGCAGCTTGTCCTGCCAGCCCAGACCGAAGGACTCCTTGCCCTTGGCCACCGACGCCAACTGCTTGTCCCCGCCGTCCGACACGGCGATGTCGGCCGCCGCGGCGGCCGGGGTGAGGTCGGCGCCGGTGTCGGACAGCGCGGTGTCGATGTTCTTCCACGTGCCGTCGACCTTGGTCCGGATCGGTCCGGCGTACGCGGCTGTCTCCAGCTCCCCACTGGGCAGCGCGTACGTCGTCGAATCCGACGCCCGCTCCGACAGCACCTCGATCTTCCGGCCCTGAAGGCGGGCCATCAACACCGCCGACGCCTCGTCCTGCGCCTCGGCAGGGCCCTGCGCGCTCTTGGAATCGGCCTTTGTGGACGCGGAACCGGTACTCGTCGCGGGGGCGGCGAACGCCAGCCCGCTGTCCTCGGCCACCAGTGCCGTCTCGACGGCCATGACCATCACGATGCCGACGGCTATCTGCCGCAGCCACCTGGCCCGGTCTCGCCGGCTCGGTCTCGATCTGCCCTGGGGCAGGGTTCTGTGACGCACGATCGGAATCCCCCTCCGTCGTTTTGGCACCCCCGCGACTGGGGGCGCGGAAAAACGAACCGATCTTCACAGAGGGCTTAGATCGCGATCGTGGAGGCAGCACGAGGTCCCAAGCCAATCCCAAGTCGAGGCCAAGGACTGGGTGATTCCTCTTCTCGACCACCGCGCCGAATGCGGTGAATCGCCCCTCATCGAGCACTTCCGTTTCGGCTCGGCCGGGTACGACGAGACGCGGCCGGGACGACGAGGGGACCCGAAACTTTCCCCATAGTTGACGGAAGAGCCGACCAAAGCGCAAAGACCGTCGCGAGCGGGGTGAAGCGCTTGCTCAAGGCCACCAATCGCCACCAGCGGGACAAAGGTACGTCGTCACCAACACGACAAAGACGCGCTGCCCACTCGCGCACAACGCGAGCGGGCAGCGCGCCCCGAGGTCACCGCGACAGCGGACGAGCACTCACATCCACTGCCTATGTGATCTTGACCGGGTTCACGACATCCGCGATCAGGACCAGCAACGTGAAGCAGACGAAGATCCCCGCCACCACATACGCGACCGGCATCAGCTTCGCCACGTCGAACGGGCCCGGGTCCGGGCGCTTGAGCACCTTCGCCAGGTTCCGCCGCAGCGCCTCCCAGAGCGCGCCCGCGACATGCCCGCCGTCGAGCGGGAGCAGCGGGAGCATGTTGAAGAGGAAGAGGGAGAGGTTGAAGCCGGCCACCAGCATCAGGGCCATGGCCAGTTGCTGGGTCGGCGGGATGTCCAGGGTGAAGATCTCGCCGCCTACGCGGGCCGCGCCGACCACGCCCATCGGGGAGTCGGCCTGGCGGGGCGCGCCGTCGAAGGCCGCGTTCCACAGGGCCGGGATCTTGCCCGGGAGGGCCGCGATGGAGTCGACGGCCTCGCCCATCCGGTCTCCCATCCAGGTGAGCGAGTCGCCGAAGTCCTGGCGGACGATGCCGGTGGCCGCGCTGAAGCCGAGGAAGCCGGCGGTGACGTACTGGCCCTGGACGATCTGGCCGCCGGAGTCCTTCTTGGCGACCTGGTTGCTCGCGATCTTCGCGTGCAGGGTGACGTCCTGGCCCTTGCGCTCGACGACGATCGGGACCGTCTTGCCGGGCGCGGCGCGGATCAGGTCGGAGAGTTTGTTCCAGTCGGTCGTCTTGACGCCGTTGAAGCTGAGGATCTTGTCGCCCGCCTTGAGGCCCGCCGCGGCGGCCGGGGAGGCGGGGTCGGTCGCCTTGCAGGTGTCGCGGTTCTGGTTCTGCGCGATCACGCACTGGGAGACCGAGCTGACCGTGTTGGTCTGCTGCGAGATGCCGAAGCCCATCAGGACGGTGAGAAAGAGCGCCACCGCGAGGATGAGGTTCATGAAGGGGCCCGCGAACATCACGATGACCCGTTTCCAGGGCTTGCGGGTGTAGAACAGGCGGGTCTCGTCGCCGGGCTCCAGCTCCTCGAAGGCCGCCGAGCGGGCGTCCTCGATCATGCTGCGCCAGGGCGAGGTGGAGCGGGACTCGATCCTGCCGTCGGGGCCGGGCGGGAACATGCCGATCATGCGGATGTAGCCGCCGAACGGGATGGCCTTGAAGCCGTACTCGGTGTCGCCCTTCTTCCGGGACCAGATGGTCGGGCCGAAGCCGACCATGTACTGGGGCACCCGGATGCCGAAGAGCTTGGCCGTGGACAGATGCCCCAGCTCGTGCCAGGCGATCGAGACCAGCAGGCCGACCGCGAAGACGACTATGCCGAGGATCATCATCAGGGCTGTCATGCACGCGCCTCCGCGTTCGCCGTGGTCGTCTGCGCTGTCAGTTCGCGGGCCCGGGCGCGTGCCCAGGTCTCCGCTTCGAGGACGTCCGGCACGGTCAGGGAAGTTCCCGTGGCCGGTGTCCCGTGTTCCTCGACCACCCTTGTCACCGTCTCCATGATTCCGTTGAACGGCAGCGCGCCCGCGCGGAACGCCTCCACGCACTCCTCGTTCGCCGCATTGAACACCGCCGGGGCCGTACCCGCGAGCTGTCCCACATGCCGGGCGAGGCCGACCGACGGGAACGCGTCGGTGTCGAGCGGGAAGAACTCCCATGTCGACGCCTTGCTCCAGTCGAACGCGGGCGCCGCGTCGGGCACCCGCTCGGGCCAGCCGAGCCCGATGGCGATCGGCCCGCGCATGTCGGGGGGCGTCGCCTGGGCGAGTGTCGAACCGTCCGTGAATTCCACCATCGAGTGGACATACGACTGCGGGTGCACGACCACCTCAATGCGATCGAAGGGAATGTCGTACAGCAGATGCGCCTCGATCACTTCGAGACCCTTGTTCACCAGGGTCGCGGAGTTGATCGTGATCACCGGGCCCATCGCCCAGGTGGGATGCGCGAGAGCCTCTTCTACGGTCACCCGCGCCAGGTCCGCCTTCGTACGGCCGCGGAAGGGGCCGCCGGACGCGGTGACGACCAGCTTGCGGACATCGGCGCGGGTACCGGCGGCGAGCGTCTGGAAGAGCGCCGCGTGCTCGGAGTCCACCGGGATGATCTGGCCGGGCTTGGCGAGCGCCTTCACCAGCGGGCCGCCGACGATGAGCGACTCCTTGTTGGCGAGCGCGAGGACGCGGCCCGCCTCCAGGGCGGCGAGGGTGGGCGCGAGGCCGATGGACCCGGTGATGCCGTTCAGCACGGTGTGGCAGTCGGAGGCGGCGACCTGGGTGGCCGCGTCGGGACCGGCGAGGATCTCGGGGAGCGGCTCCCCTTTCCCGTACCGCGCCGCGAGCGCTTCGCGCAGTGCCGGTACGACGTCCTCGCGGGCGACCGCGACCGTCCGTACCCCCAGCCGGTGCGCCTGCTCGGCGAGGAGCCCGACCCGGCCGCCGTTCGCGGAGAGCGCGGTGACCCGGAAACGGTCCGGGTTGCGCAGTACCAGGTCGATGGCCTGGGTGCCGATGGACCCGGTGGACCCCAGGATCACCAGGGCCTTGGGACCGTCGCCCACGACGGGGTCGTAGACGAGATGTGGGTCGGCGAGGGGTGCTGGACTGTCGCTCATCCCTCCATTGTTGCCGCAACGGGTGCCCGGGGGGACAGCGGTTCCCTCGGGCGGGTGGCTTATCGGCTCTCGTCGGTGATTGAAGGGAAATCCCCCTTTGTGAATGAGGCGTGAAGGTCTTGTGATAACACTTCTGTCCTACGTCGGTGGACGACCGACGAGTGGACGACATCCTGGGGGGATTCTCCATGCGGATACGCGCTGCCCTGCCCGCGCTCGCGGGCGCCGCGATACTCACCGGCACCCTGCTGAGCACTCCGGCCGAGGCCGCCGGCGGGGTCACGATCTACCACGTCTGGTTCGACAGCCCGGGCTCGGACAACCGGTCCAACACGAGCCTGAACGGCGAGTGGGTGCAGATCAAGAACACCAGCAGGTCGGCGATCTCGCTCAAGGGGTGGGTCCTCAAGGACGTCTCGAACCACCGGTACGTCTTCAAGAACATCAAGATCGGCGCCGGCAAGTACATCAAGGTGCACACCGGCAAGGGCTCGGACACCGCGTCGAACACGTACCAGGGCCGTGCCGCCTATGTCTGGAACAACACCAGCGACACGGCGACGCTGACCAGAGCGACCGGCAGCAAGGTCGACACCTGCTCCTGGACGACACGGGATCCGAGCGACAAGTACTGCTGATCCAGGGTCAGTCGATGGTCCGGTGCACATTGTCCAGCTTGCTCGGACCGGCGGAGGCGTCGGCGATCCACGGGCCCTCGCCCGACGGGTCGACGATGCCCTCCTCCAGCCATGTGTACGCGCCGCCCATGACTCCCTTGACCACCTTTCGGTCGACGGCGTCGGTGTTGGTCCACAGCCGGCCGAAGAGTTCCTCGACGCGGATGCGGGACTGTTGGCAGAAGGCGTCGGCGAGTTGGTAGGCCTCGCGGCCGTGATCGCCCTGGGTGCGCAGGAGTTCGGCCCGTACACAGACCGCGCTCATCGCGAAGAGCTCCGCGCCGATGTCGACGATCCGGCCCAGGAAAGCCTGCTTGGTCTCCATCCGGCCCTGCCAGCGGGACATGGCGTAGAAGGTGGAGCGGGCGAGCTTGCGGGCGTTTCGCTCGACGTAGCGCAGGTGCTTGGAGAGGTCGATGCCGTGGCGGAACTCGCCGTAGGTGCGCGGGAGTTGGCCGCTGCCCGCGACCAGCTTCGGGAGCCACTTGGCGTAGAAGACGCCCGCGCCGGCACCCGCTTTCGCCTTGTCGGCAAGGGACTTGTCGGGGTCGATGAGGTCACCGGCGACCTTGAGGTGGGCGTCGACGGCCTCGCGGGCGATGAGGAGGTGCATGATCTCCGTCGAGCCCTCGAAGATGCGGTTGATCCGGAGGTCGCGCAAGACCTGTTCGGCGGGGACCGCCCGTTCGCCGCGGGCCGCGAGGGACTCGGCCGTCTCGAAGCCCCGCCCGCCGCGGATCTGGACCAGCTCGTCGGCCATGAGCCAGCCCATCTCGGAGGCGAAGAGCTTGGCCAGCGCGCCCTCGATACGGATGTCGTTGCGGTCCTCGTCCGCCATCTGGCTGGAAAGGTCGAGTACGGCCTCCAGGGCGAAGGTCGTCGCCGCGATGAAGGAGATCTTCTTGCCCACGGCCTCGTGCTCGGCGATCGGCCTGCCCCACTGCTCACGGGCCGCCGACCACTCGCGGGCGATCTTCAGGCACCACTTGCCGGCCGCGACACAGGACGCGGGGAGGGAGAGACGGCCCGTGTTGAGAGTGGTGAGGGCGATCTTGAGGCCCGCGCCCTCGGGACCGATGCGGTTCGCGGCCGGGACCCGGACCTGGTGGAAGCGGGTCACGCCGTTCTCGATGCCGCGCAGGCCCATGAAGGCGTTGCGGTTCTCGACGGTGATGCCGGGCGAGTCGGTCTCCACGACGAAGGCCGTGATGCCGCCCCTGCTGTCCTTGCCGTCTTCGGGCTTCGGCACCCGGGCCATCACGACCAGCAGGTCGGCGATCACGCCGTTGGTGGTCCAGAGCTTCACGCCGTCGAGGATGTACGCGTCCCCGTCCCGCACCGCGCTGGTCGCGAGGCGGGCCGGGTCGGAGCCGACGTCCGGTTCGGTGAGCAGGAAGGCGCTGATGTCGGTGCGGGCGCAGCGGGGCAGGAACTCCGCCTTCTGCTCGTCGGTGCCGAACAGCTTCAGCGGCTGCGGTACGCCGATCGACTGGTGGGCCGAGAGCAGCACGCCGACCGCCGGGCAGGCCGAACCCGCCAGCGCCAGCGCCTTGTTGTAGTACACCTGGGTGAGGCCGAGGCCGCCGTACTTGGTGTCGATCTTCATGCCGAGGGCGCCGATCTCCTTGAGGCCGGAGATGACCCCGTCGGGGATGCGCGCCTCGCGTTCGATGCGGGCCGCGTCGATCTCCGTCTCGCAGAAGACGCGCAGCTTCGCGAGGAACTCCTCGCCGCGCCGGGCGTCCTCGTCGGCCGGGAGGGGATGGGGATGGATCAGATCGAGACGGAGCCGACCGAGGAACAGTTCCTTGGCGAAGCTGGGCTTGCGCCAGTCCTGTTCCCGGGCCGCTTCCGCCACCTGCCGGGCCTCTCGCTCGGTGACGGTGGGTTTGCTGGATGGAGCGGACATGAGGCTCACCTCGCCGCGAATCGGACCCTCGGTGCCGTGTGGTTACCGATGGGTGCTACCCGTTCGTATGTACCCGATCCGCCGCGAAGCGGCCACCCTTCGCGCGTCCGTTCAGCCGATGTCGACGGAGTACGCCTTGGTGTCGAGGCGTCCCGAGCCCTTGAAGACCTCGGTGCCGGACTCGATGCCGGAGAGGTACTTGTCGTTGCTCAGCAGCTTGCGGCGGACCAGGGCCTGGGTGAAGTCGTCGATGTTCAGGCTCGCCTTCGTGGTGTTGGTCCGGCGCACGAAGGAGTACACGTTCCAGCCGATGTTCCCCTGGTAGATGTCCCACATGGCGCCGTCGAGGCTGACGCTGCCGTACTTGGTGCCGAGCGGGCCCGCGCCGCCCTGCCGGTTGAGCCAGATCATGATCTCGTCGGTGGGCTGGTCGGCCCAGTCGGCGGTGTTCCTGGAGTGCAGCCACAGGTCGTAGGCCACGTCGAGCGTGCCGGGATTGGAGCTGAGCGTGAAGTCCCAGGTCGTCTTCACCGGCTTGCGGTCGCCGACGCGGATCGGCAGTCCGGTGGTCGCCTTGTCGGCCTTCCAGCCCCAGTGCCAGCCGAGGACGGTACTGGCATACGACTTCACGTCGGCGTCGGTGCCCTTGCTGTTGTTGGCCCAGCCGAAGGACGTACCCCACGAAATGGTGGACCCCGACCGGGAGTTGTCCCAGACGCACTGGCTGCCGGTGGCCTTGTCCTGGCCCCAGAGGTTGTTGTTCACGTAGTACTTGCCGAGCGTGACGGTGTCGAAGGCCCCGCACTTCTTGGCCGACTCGCCCGCCTGGGCGACGGTGACGCCGGCGAGGGCCGTGAGCGCGACCGCGCCCGCGGCCAGCACCTTCGCCTTCTTCGAGAGGCGGGGTCTGCGGTGTTGCATCGGGGGTCCTTCCGAGGGACGGTTCGTCTACGGCCCACCAGCGGCCGCTACGACCTCTCAGTGGCCGCCGACCCGCCCGGAGGTTGCCTTCCCTCGCGGAGAATCTCGCCGAAGCGGCCTCGGAACCGACCTCGGGGCCGACCCCGACGAGAAAGTGTCGAAGCGCTTCGACAACCTATGGACACCCACACCGCCTGAAGCTAATGTCGAACCACCCTCACTCGCCCTTGTCAGCAACGCGCACTGTCGAAGCGCTTCACAAAGCTTGGAGAGCTGGATGGTCACCCTCGCCGAGGTCGCCCAGCACGCCGGAGTCTCGGCGAGCACGGTGAGCTATGTCCTCAGCGGCAAGCGGTCCATCTCCGGAGCCACCCGGCAGCGGGTCGAGCAGAGCATCCGCGAGCTGGGCTACCACCCGAACGCGGGCGCCCGCGCCCTGGCCAGCAGCCGGTCGAACATCATCGCGCTGATGGTGCCGCTGCGCACGGACATGTACGTACCGGTGATGATGGAGATCGCCATCGCGGTGGCGACCACCGCCCGGCTGCACGGCTACGACGTGCTGCTGCTCACCGGCGAGGAGGGTCCCGACGCGGTACGCCGGGTCACCGGCAGCGGGCTCGCCGACGCGATGATCCTCATGGACGTCGAACTCGACGACGAGCGGCTGCCGTTGCTGCGCGGCACCGACCAGCCCTCCGTACTCATCGGCCTCCCCGCCGACACCACCGGACTGACCTGCGTCGACCTCGACTTCGGGGCGACCGGCGCGCTGTGCGTCGAGCACCTCGCGAAGCTGGGTCACCACGACATCGCTGTCATCGGCGAGGCGCCCGCGGTCTACGAGCGGCACACCGGTTTCGCCGAGCGCACCCTCGACGGACTCCGGTCCCGGGCAAGGGAGTTGGGCCTGCGGGTGCTGCACCGCCCGTGCGAGGGCGGGTACGACGCGATGACGACGACCCTGGCCCGGATCTTCGACGAGCGCCCCGGCACCACGGGCTTCGTCGTGCAGAACGAGTCGGCGGTCGAGCCGCTGCTCGCGCTGCTGCGCCAGCAGGGCCGGGCCGTACCGGAGGACGTGTCGGTGGTCGCGGTCTGCCCCGACCAGGTCGCCACCCAGGCCTCGGTGCGGCTGACGTCCGTCGCCATCCCCGCGCAGGAGATGGGTCGTTACGCCGTGGAGCACCTGGTGGCCAAGCTGGACGGGCGCGGCAGTGACGAAGTCGTGCTGATCGCGCCGGAGTTGACGATGCGGGCGAGTACAGGACCGGCTCCGTCCACGTCCTGAACAGCCACGTTCCACGTGCTTGTGCGGTCACCCCTGTCTGTTTTCCTCCAGGAGCACTCCTCGTGAATCAGCCTGTCGAAACCCAGCCCAAGGTCAGCCTCGCGCAGTCCTCCCCCACCGTCGGCACCTTCCGTGAGCGGGACGGCGCGCTGGAGTGGAGCGGCCGTCAGGAGACCCTGCGGATCGAAGCGTGGGGGCCCGACGCGGTCCGGGTCAGGGCCCGGCTCGGCGGTCCGCTGCTCGACGGGCTGCCGGGCGCGCTCCTGGACTCGGCGCCGCCCACCGGGGCCACCGTCAAGATCGAGGAGGGTCAAGCGACCCTGACCGTGGGCAGGTTGACGGTCGAGGTCGACGCCGAGGGCCTGGTCCGCTTCCTGCGCACCGAGGACTCGGCCGAGCTCCTCGCCGAGGCCCGCGCCCACTTCTGGTGGCCCGGCTCGCGCCTCTACACGGCGGTCGGCAACGGCCATCACCGCCTGGAGCAGCGCTTCGCCGCCTACGAGGACGAGAAGCTGTACGGCCTCGGGCAGCACCAGCACGGGCAGTTGGACCAGAAGGGGCTGGTCCTCGACCTGGTCCAGCGCAACGCCGAGGTGAGCATCCCGGTGCTCGTCTCCAGCCGCGGCTACACCCTGCTGTGGAACAACCCGGCGATCGGCCGCGTGGAGCTGGCGGGCAACGGCACACGCTGGGTGGCCGATTCGGCCCGGCAGCTCGACTACTGGATCACCGCGGGCGACCCGGCCGACGGCCAGCGCCGCTACAGCGCGGTGACGGGCCGTACGCCGATGCTGCCGGCGTGGGCGGCGGGCTTCTGGCAGTGCAAGCTGCGCTATCGCACCCAGGCCGAACTCCTCGCCGTGGCACGGGAGTACAAGCGCCGGGGCCTGCCCCTCTCGGCGATCGTCTGCGACTTCTTCCACTGGACGCATCTGGGCGACTGGAAGTTCGACCCGGCCGAGTGGCCCGACCCGGCGGCGATGGTCGCCGAACTGGCCGACATGGGCGTGAAGTTGGTGGTGAGCGTCTGGCCGTCGGTGTCCCCGCTCAGCGAGAACCACTCGCTGCTGGAACAGCGCGGCCACCTCATCGGCACCCAGTACGGCCCGATGGCCCACGCCGACTGGCCGGACAAGGGGGTCGCGTCGACCGTCCAGGTCGCCTTCTACGACGCCACGAACCCCGAGGCCCGTGCGTTCCTGTGGTCGAAGATCCGCGACAACTACCTTGTGCCGTACGGCATCACGGCCTTCTGGCTGGACGCCTGCGAGCCCGAGCTGAAGCCGGGCTTCCCGGAGAACCTGCGCTACTGGGCGGGCCCGGGCCTGGAGGTCGGCAACCTCTACCCGGCCGAGAACTCCCGCACGTTCCACGAAGGCCTGCTGGCCGAGGGCGAGTCGGAGATCATCACCCTCAACCGCTCGGCGTGGGCGGGCAGTCAGCGCCACGGCGCCGCGCTCTGGTCGGGTGACATCGGCACCGACTTCCCGACCCTGCGCCGCCAGATAGCCGCGGGCCTCAACACCGCGCTCTCCGGCATCCCTTGGTGGAACACGGACATCGGCGGCTTCCACGGCGGCGACCCGGACGACCCGGCGTACCAGGAGGTCATGGTCCGCTGGTTCCAGTTCGGCGCACTGTCCCCGCTGATGCGGCTGCACGGCTTCCGCGACCCGGGCATGCCGCTGGGCCCCGACATGACCGGCGGCCCCAACGAGGTCTGGTCGTACGGCGATCGGGCCCTGCCGATCCTGGAGAAGTACCTGCGGCTGCGCGAGCGCCTGAAGCCCTATGTGCTGGACGTGATGCGCGCCGCGCACGAGGAGGGGCTGCCGGTGATGCGGCCGCTGTTCCTGGAGTTCCCCGAGGACCCGGCGGCCTGGTCGGTGGACGACGCGTATCTCTTCGGCCCCGACCTGCTGGTCGCGCCGGTGCTCACGGCGGGCGCCACGGTCCGCACGGCCTATCTCCCGGCGGGCGTGTGGTGGACGGACGCGTGGACGGGCACGGCGTACGAGGGCGGCACGGCGGTCACGGTCGACGCGCCGCTGGACCGGATCCCGCTGTTCCTGCGGGACGGGGCGACGTTGCCGGTGGCGGAGTAGTCGAACGCGGAGGGGAGTTGGGCCTCCCCTCCGGGCCGTGACGCTTCCGTTGCGCGGAACTGTGGCCTCCGTCACAGCCGTGCCGATCTTGTTCTGCTGGACTCCTCCGATGGTCTTACGCAAGCTCGCCGGCGCGGCGGGCCTGGTCGCTTTCGCCCTGTACCTCTGGGGCCTGCTGAACATCATGGGCGCCCTGCTGGAGGTGGGGGACGGCGGCAACGACTCCTCCCCCCTGCGGCCGTGCCGCACGGCCGACTGGCAGTACGACCAACGGGTGTTGAGCGTCACCGGCTACTCGGTGGACTTCGTCCCGCTGCGGTTCGTCTGCAAGACGAAGGACGGCGGCAGCTTCGTCTCCGGCACGGTTCCCGGTTACGTCAACCCGGCCGTGTTCGGCCTCGTCCTGACCGCCCTCGGCTGCTGGGTCGCCGCCCTGGTCATGGCGCCGCCCGGCCCTCGCGGAGTGCGGGGACCGGGCGGCTGAGCGAGGTGCCGTCGTGCCGGGTGGGTCAACTACTGGTGACACTCTCGCTGTTGGTGGTGAAGGCGAGCCCGCCGGACGAGGACGTGATCTCGAAGCCGAACTGCAGGTCCCCGATGGTCACGTTGCCGAACCAGCCCTTGGTGTCCTTGATCCACTTGAGGATGGGCAGGATGTCGACCGTGCCGGAGGTCGAGTTGGAGGTGCGCAGGAACGAGAACACGTCGTTGCTGCCGTTGTTGCCCTTGTAGACGGTCCAGGTCGAACCGCCCAGCGTGAGGGTGCCCTGCGAGGTGCCGAGGGCGCCGACGGCTCCGGTCCTGTTGACCCAGAGCATGATCTCGTAGTCGTAGTTGGTGTCCCAGATGTCGTACGACGTGTTGTACGAACCGGACGACGGCACCGTGACGTTGTAGCTGCTCTTGAGCGAACCGAGCGAGGTGATCGACTTGTTGATCACCTTCTTGGCGTTGGGGTAGGACTTGATGCCGCCGGTGTTGGGGTGGTTGGCGGTGACGCCCCAGTTGGTACCGGAGTTGGCCCAGATGCACTGGCTGCCGGCGCCGGAGCCCCAGATGTTGTTGTAGAGCGTGTAGCCGTTCAGGGTCGTGGTGCCCCACTGGTCGCAGGAGCTCCAGACGGCGGCGGAGGCGGGGGCCGAGGCGAGTCCTACGGTGGCGCCGAGCGCGAGCGCGGGGGCGAGCAGCGCCATGGTGAGCCTGCGGGTGCGTGTTGCCATGGTGTCCCTTCCATGGGTGGGGGGAGGTGCGAGTGGCTACCGCGCCCCCAGGGTGAGGACGCGGTCTTCTCCGGCGACGAGGTGGAGCGGCTCCGTGCCGGAGGAAGTCCGGAGTTCGACGCGGTGCGTACGGGACGGTCTGATGAGTGCGGTGACGGTTCGGGGCGTCCAGGTCAGGTCGATCTCCGCCCCGAACCTCGTGCGGACGCCGGTGAGTTGACCGTGCGGATACGCGGCCGGCAGCGCGGGCAGCAGGACCAGCCGGTCCGGGGTGGACTGCACGAGCGCCTCGATCAGCACGCCGGGGAGGGTGTGCGCGGCGTCCGCGTTGTAGACATCGCGGTTCGGGTAGTGCGCGCTCATCAGCGAGGCGTGGAAGAAGTCGCCGTCGAGGACCTGGCCGAGGGCGTGCGCGACCCGTTCGCCGTCGCGGAGCCGGGCGGCGACGAGCGCGTGGTGGAGGTGGCCGTGCGCGGAGTCGTTCTCGGCGCCGCGGAGTTGGAGGGCACGGTGGGCGGCCGCCGCGAGTTCCGGGGTGTCGTAGGGGTTGATCTCGTCGAGCGGCCAGACGCCGTAGAGGTGGCTGAGGTGCCGGTGGTCGTAGCTGTCGTCGAGACCCGGCCAGGCCCATTCGGCCAGCGCGCCCTGGGAGTTGACCCGGTGCGGCGGCAGCCGGTCGGCGAGCGTGCGCCAGCGGTCGGCGTCGGGGCCCGGGTGGTAGTCGGCGGCGGTGTGGAGTGCGTGGCGCGCGGCCGAGAGGTCCATCGCCGCGTTGATCGCGCCCCAACTGGCGTTCGCGGGGCGGTTCTCGGGTGAGTAGGAGGGGACGACGGCGAGTCGGCCCTCCGTATCCGTGCGGGTCAGGAAGTCCTCGTAGAACAGGGCGACTTCGGCCAGCGCGGCGGCGGTGCGGGGGTCGCGTGCGCCGCGCGTCTCGTCGTGGTCGACGAGTGGCTTGAGCAGCCAGTCGGCCCCGGCGGTCCACAGGTGCAGCGGGTACTCACGGCTGAAGTGGTACGACAGCCCGGACTCGCCGTCGGTGTGCGCGGGGGCGACGACACCCCGGGCGCCGAAGACGGCACGGGCGTTCTCCCGCCAGTCGTGGAGTTGACGGTGGATCAGGGAGGCGAGGGAGTCGGCGACTTCGGGGAGGGCCGCGCTCGCGGCGGAGGCGGTCTGGAGGTTGAGGTTCGCGTCGTTGGTGAACGCCCCGGACCAGGCAGTGTTCCAGTCGCCGGTCCACAGGCCGGTGAGACGGGGTGGGAGCAGGCCGCTGGCGGAGAGGAGGTGATAGCGGCCGGCGGCGAAGAGCCGTTCGAGGAGGGCGGGGCTGCGGGTGCGCTTCAGCAACTCCGAGCCGGGGAGGGCGCGTTCGGCGACGCCGGCGTCACGGTCGTTGTCGGCGTCGTCAGCTTTGCCCGCGCGGAGATCGAGGGTGACGCGGGTGTAGGCCGTGCGGTGGAGAGCGAGGTGCCGGTCGAGGAGGGCGTCGAAGGGCTGCTGGTCAGCGAGCAACTCCCGTAGGGCACGCGTCTCCGCTACGACGTCCAGCTCGCCCGTGTGGCGTCGGACTCGGGTGAGGAGCAGGACGTCGGTGGCCCCGGCGACGCGAACTCCCGGCGAGGTGAGCCGTGTTGATCCGCCGGTGACTACGGCCAAGGTGACCCCGGTGTACGCGCGATCGCTGTCGGGATAGCGGACGCGGAGGGTGAGGACGGCGCCGTCGGGGGTGAGGAGGGTGCCGTGGCCGACACCCAACCCGGCAGGACCGCCCGGGAGTTGATGGTCCGGGGCGAGGTCGAGCGTGAGGTCGGGGGCCGTGACGTGCTGGACGATCACGTCGTCGGCGCGGGAGACGAAGACGCGGCTGCGCCAGCCCTCGCTGTGGGCGGTGACCTCGCCGGTGGCGAAGTCGACGGATCGGCGGTAGTCGCTCCCCGTCTCGCCGGCCGGCCTGCGCAGCCGTAGCTGGAAGGCCGGGTGGAAGGGCTGCACCCACTGGAGCGGGCGGCCGTCGGTGAACTCCTCGGCGGCGGTGAGGTCACCGGCGAGCAACCGGTCCTGGAGTGCGGGGAGTTCGGCGGCCAGGCGGGGAGGCCGGGCGTGTTCGGCGCCGTTCGGGCGGACGAGGGTGTGATGGGTGACGATGACACGGTCATCGCTCGGATCGCCGAACACCAGGACGCCGTGGTGGCCGTTGCCGCTGAGGTAGGCGTCCTCCCAGCGGGTTGCCGGGAGGGGTTCCCAGGTGCCGTGCGTGGGACCGCCGGGCCCCGTATCGCCTGTCATGGTCGCAGCACCGCCACGCCGTAGCGGCCGAGGGTGATCTCGCCCTCGACGGTCACTCCGGTGAGCAAGTCACGGTGACTTCCCGGGAGTTCGACGGTGACCGGGTCGCGCCCGTGGTTGAGCAGGAACAGCGACTCCCCGCGCCGTACGGCCTCGACGCCCGGGGGAACCCCGTCGAGGACCGGACGGACGCCCGCGCCGTCGGCGATCCGGGCGAGCAGGGCGCGCAGCGCGTGCGGCTCCGGGAGCGTCGAGACGTACCAGGAACGGCCCGTGCGCAGGACGGCGGGGAGGCCGTCCAACTCGCCGCCCTTGTAAGGGATCGCCTCGTCGACGGTGTCCTCCTCGGGCTCGATCTCCTCCGACCAGAGCGTCCCGCGGAAGCCCTCGCACTCGACGGTCTCCCCCGCGTCCAGCGGCCACCACTCGTGCAGGGTGCGGATGCCGAACAGTTCGCGGAGGCGGCCGTCCATACCGCCGGGGCGTACCCGGTCGTCCTCGTCGGCGATGCCGGTGAGGAAGCCGGAGACGAGGGTGCCGCCGCCACGGACGTACGCGAGGAGGTTGTCGATCGCGGTGTCCGTGAGGAGGTAGAGCTGCGGAACGATCACCAACTTGTAGGCGGACAGGTCGCGTTCGGGGTGGGCGAAGTCGGTGGTGAGGTGGGACTCCCACAGGGCGCGGTGCCAGGCACGGACGACTTCGGGAAGGTCGACCTCGGTGGAGAGCCGACCGTCCTGCGCGCCGGCCCACCAGGCGTGCCAGTCATGCAGAATCGCGATGTCCGACGTGATGTGACTGTCCGCCACTTCCCCGCCCACGCGGGCGAGTTCGGCGCCGAGCTGCTTCACCTCCTGGAAGGTGCGGCCCCGCTCCCCCGCGTGACTGAGCATCCCGGAGTGGAACTTCTCGGCGCCCTGCCGGGACTGACGCCACTGGAAGTAGCAGACGGCGTCGGCGCCGCGGGCCACGGCCTGGAGGGACCAGAGGCGGTTGAGGCCGCGGGGCTTCGGGTGGTTCACACCGCGCCAGTTGACCGGTCCGGCCGCCTGTTCCATGAGCATCCAGGGGCCGCGCGCCTGGGAGCGGGTCAAGTCCTGTATCAGGGCGGCACTTTGGGCGGCCAGCGGATCGCGCGGATCGGGATAGAGGTCGACCGAGACGACGTCCTCCTCCTCGGACCAGCGCCAGCCGTCCTGCCCCACCCACAGCGGCATGAAGTTGGTGGTGACCGGGAGGTGCGGGGTGTGCCGGCGGACGATGTCGCGCTCGGCGGTGTAGCACTCCAGGAGCATGTCGGAGGTGAAGCGCCGGAAGTCGAGCACGTGGGTGGGGTTGTTGAGGTAATGGGCGTGACGCGGCGGCAGGACGCCGTCCCAGGTGTCGTAGCCCTGGCTCCAGAATGCCGTGCCCCAGGCCGAGTTGAGGGCGTCGAGCGTGCCGTATCGCGCACGCAGCCAGCGGCGGAAGGCGACGGCGGCCTCGTCGCCGTAGTCGAAGGTGCAGTACTCGTTGTTGATGTGCCACATCGTGAGGGCGGGGTGGCCGGCGTAACGGGCGGCCAGGGCCTCGGTGATGGCGGCGGCGTGGTGGCGGTAGACGGCGCTGGAGTGGGAGAAGTGCTGCCGTCCGCCCCACCACTCGATACGACCCTCCGCGTCACGCGGCAGCGTCTCCGGGTGGAGGCGCCCCAGCCACGGCGGCGGGGAGGAGGTGGGGGTTGCGAGCACGACCCCGATCCCGCCCGCGTGCATGAGGCCCATCAGCCGGTCGAGCCAGCCGAACTCCCGTGCTCCCGGCTCGGGTTCGAGCTTGGCCCAGGAGAAGACGCCGAGGGTGACGGAGTTGACGCCGGCGTCCCGCATCAGCCGGACGTCCTCGGCCCAGGTCTCCTCGGGCCACTGTTCGGGGTTGTAGTCACCGCCGAAGAGGATGCGCCCACGGGTGGTGTCGCTGAGCTGAGGCATCAGACGCGCTCCCCGTACTGGATGCCGCGCCCGTTGGTGGCGAGGTACACACGGCCGTAGACGCGCGGGTCACCGACGATGCACTGTCCGGTCCAACCCCACTGCTGCCGGTCGTCGTTGACGCGCACCCAGGTCTTCGCCTCGTCGTCGGAGCGGTAGACGGCGGTGATGGTCTCGGTCGAGCCGACCTGGTAGATCGCCGGATAGTCGGCGCCGGGGGCGGGCCTGCCGAAGCCGAGGGTGTAGGAGGCCCAGCAACTGGCGACCTTGCTGAAGCTCGCACCACCGTCGACGGACCGGTAGAGGCCGTTCCACTTGACGCTCAGCCACAGGTCACCGGAGCGCCCAGGCGCTGCGACCAGCTGGAACTGGCTGTCCCCGGCGGGCAGCCCACCCGCACGCGCAGTGAACGAAAGGCCACTGTCAGTGCTGGCGTATAGCGTTCCTGTGTCGGTGTCGTATGTGTAGAAGAGCGTCGGGTCGGCCGGGTCGGCGACCGGCGTGGCGCCCTTCGGGAAGGAGGAGACCTCGGACCAGGTCGCGCCGTTGTCCGCCGAGCGGTGGGCCGCGTACTTCGTGCCGTCCCAGTGCACGAAGGACCACAGCAGCGTACTGCCGTCGGCGCTGGTGGCGATCGGCCCCGGTGCGTCGTGGGCGAGGGAGGGCTGGGCAGCGAAGGGCGCCCAGGTCCGGCCGCCGTCGCCCGAGTAGGCACCGTTGCCGTTGTCGCCCCAGCCCGTGCGGACGACGTACGACGGCCTGCCCGCGGCCTGCGCGATCCCGGTCGCCGACCCGAACACGGGGTTCGTCGCCATGCCGCGCGACGGAGACGCCGTGAGCCGCTCGTGGTACATCACCCCGATGTCCCGCGAGGCGCTGATCAGGTGCGCCTCCCCGACCGGGGGCGAGATCAGCTGGATCACGGACGTCTCCTCCAGGCCACGGATCCGCGGTGCCCAGTGGGTGAGGTCACGCGTGCCGAAGAGCGTGGCGCCGGTGCCGTAGAGGACATGCTTCGAGTCGTACGGGTCGACGGCGACGGCCTGGATCCACCAGCCGAACTTCGGCTGATCCGCACCCCACTTGAGGAAAGGAGTCTCGGACACGTCGAAGACAGCGGTGTCCTTGAGGGAGGTCCAGGTACGGCCGCCGTCGGTGGTCCGGTACAGGGTGTCGACGGCCGCCCAGCGGTTGTTGGTGGAGACTACGACGGTTCCCGCGCGGCGGGCGTCGACGGCGACCCCGCCATAACCGAAGGAGTCGCTGCCACCGGGCTGGACCGGGGTGACGTCCGCCCAACGACCGGTGACGGTAGCCACCTTGTGCACGCTGCCGGCGGACTGCCCATTGGGCCCGGGCGCGTCGGCGTACGTCACATACAGCTCGCGCGCGTGACGGTCGTAGGCGGCACGGATCGGGACCTTGGCGGAGGTGCCGGTGGGCTGACCGGGTACGGCCGTCCACGTGGTGCCGTCGGTGGTGCGGTAGAGGTTGACGGCGCTCGCGCTGCCGTCGCCGTCACCCCACCCGGCATAAACGGCACGGCCGGCGGCGACGAGGAAGGTGACGCCCTGGCCGGACGCGCTCGCGGTAGCGGGGAAGCCGCTGACGGCTGCCCAAGTGGCGCCCCGATCGGCCGACTTGAGCAGCCCGTCGTGCCGGGTGCCGAGCCACAGGGTGTCACTGTCACGCGGATCGACGAGCAGCCGCTCTCCGGTGCCGCGCCCGTCCTCGTTGCCACCGACCTTCACGGTGAGGTCGGTGCGGGTCCAGGTGGTGCCTCGGTCCTCGGAACGGAGTACCGCACCATTGCCGGCCCAGGACTGCGCGTACGTACCGACGGCGAGGTACAGCCGGTTCGGATGCACCGGATCGACGGCGAGGGCCTCCACCCCGAGCAGATTCCAGTCGTCCCAGCCGAGTTGGTCGGTGAGGGGGGTCCAGCGGGCGGTCCGGTCGTCCCAGCGGTAGGCGCCGCCGATATCGGTACGGGCGTAGGCGAGACCGGGGACGGCGGGATGGAACAACACTCCGGTGACGAATCCGGTGCCACCGATTACGGCGTTGCGCCAGCGGTAGGAGGAGCTGACGGTGTCAAGTTCCCCTGCGTGCGCCTTCGTTGTGAGTGCCGGCAAGCCGGTGAGGGCGGCGACGGCTGCGGTACTGGCGAGAACGACACGCCGACTCGGGCGGGACGCACGCATGAGACATACCTCGCTCTATGAGATGGGGTGAGGAGTCCTACCTAAGGGGCGCGGGGAACTGCGCGACCAGCCCCAACGCGCCCGCAGACAAAAACGAATCAGCCCTTAACGGCACCCGTCAGCATCCCCTTCTTAAAATGCCGCTGCACAAACGGCGAAAGCACAGCCACCGGCAACAAAGCCATCACCATGACCGCCATCTGCACAGCCAGCCCCGACAACTCCCCCGTCTTGATCGCCTGCCCCAGCCCCACGGGAGCCTCCTGCTTCTGTACCAGCTGAATCATGACGTTCTGCAACGGCATCATGTCCTGGTCATTCAGATACAGAGACGCGTTGAACCAGGCACTCCAGTACCCCACGGCATAAAACAGCGTGATAACCGCCAGCACCGCACGGGACAACGGCATCACGATCTGCCACAGAATCCGGAAATCACCGGCTCCGTCGATCCGCGCACTGTCGGTGAGTTCCTGCGAGATCCCCATGAAGAACCCGCGCAGCACAAGGATGTTGAAGACGCTGAGCGCACTCGGCAGGATCAGCGCGAGATAGCTGTCGGTGAGGCCGAGCGACTGCACCAGCAGGTACGTGGGAATGAGCCCGGCGCTGAAGAACATCGTGGCGAGCATCATCATCAGGATCCACCGATGCCCGAGCGACCCGATACGCGAGAGGCCGTAGGCGCAGAGAACAGACACGGCCATGGAGAACGCCGTGCCGACGACGGTGATGAGGACGCTGATGACCGCCGCGCGGGTGACCTGGCCACCGCTGAGGAGTTCCTTGTAGGCGATGAAGGTGATGCCCTTGGGCACCATGACAAGCCCGCCGGCCTGGTCGATGGTCTTGCGTGAGGAGAGGCTGGTGACGAGGACGATCCACAGCGGGAAGAGAATGGCGAAGCAGGCAAGGGTGAGGACGAGCCCCTTGCCCGCGAGGCCGGCCCTGCCGGGTTCCTCCTCCCAGGTGGGACGAGGCGGCGCGGCCCAACGACCGGGCTGTCGTGGGGACTTGGTGGCCTTGACGGCTTTGACGGGTTTTTCGATGACGGCGGTCACTTCTTGTACACCCCCTGCTCGCCCATGAGGTGGGCCACTTTGTTCGCGGCGAGGACCAGGCCGAGGCTGATCACGCCCTTGACGAGTCCGGCGGCGGCCGCGTAGCCGAAGTCCTGGTTGCGGACGCCGTTCCACCAGACGAAGGTGTCGAGGACCTCCGCCGCTCCCGGTCCCACGGCGTCGCGTTGGAGCAGGATCTGTTCGAAGCCGACCGTCAGCGCGTCACCGACGCGCAGCACGAGCAGCAGCGCGATCACCGGCCGCAGCGCGGGCAGCGTGACGTGCCACATGCGGCGCCAGCGCCCGGCGCCGTCCATCGCGGCGGCCTCGTAGAGGTCGGGACTGACGGAGGACAGCGCGGCGAGGAAGACGATGATCCCCCAGCCCGCGTCCTTCCACACGCTCTGCGCGGTGATCAGGAACTTGAACGTGTTCGGGTCGGTCATGACGTCGAGGCCGTCGAAGCCGTGTTGCCGCAGGAGTTGCGAGAACAGGCCCGCCCCGCCCAGCAGTTGCTGGAAGACGGCGATGACCAGCACCCAGGAGAAGAAGTGCGGGAGGTAGAGGATGGCCTGCGACAGCGCCCTGACCCGGGGCCTGACCACGCTGTTGATGAGCAGCGCGAGCAGGATCGGGATCGGGAAGAACAGGATCAGCTGGAGGAAGAACAGGACCAGCGTGTTCTGTACGGCGCTCCAGAAGGAGGAGTCCGCGAAGATCTGCTGGAAGTTCTCCACGCCGACCCAGGGGCTGTGCAGCATCGAGACGATGCCGTTGTCGCTGACGTAGGGGTCGTAGTCCTCGAAGGCGACGATGTTGCCGAGGATCGGCAGGTAGTTGAAGACCAGGATGAGCAGGACGGCCGGCAGGGTCATCAGGAGCAGGACGCGGTCGCGTCTGAACCTGAGCCGCAGGCTCACCTTCGCCTTGGGCTGGTTGTGCTGGGAACCCTTGATGTCGCCGGACGCCACCGGGGTCCCGCCCGTCGTGTCGGCCTCGGTCCTGCTCCGAGGCACCGTGCTGTGGGACACGGCCGTTCTCCTTGCCTCGGTACCCGGTCAGCTCGTCGCGGTGCCGTTGTCGTCGAGCAACTTCTGGTACCAGGCGCGGAGTTGGTCGCCACCCTTGCTCTTCCAGTCCGACACGGCCTGCTGCATGTCGCTGATCTTCTTGCGGCCGCGGGTGATGTCGTCCTCCAACTGCTCGAAGTCGTTGGAGAGGTTGGTGTAGCGGCTCGGTTCGGTGATCTGCTGGCCGTAGAAGCTCGACTTCTTTGTGAAGGCGCCCATCCGCTGCTGCCACTCGACCTGCGCCTTCGCCACCTCGGGGAAGTCCGGGTGGGCGATGGTGGAGGCGGGGCTGGCGACCATGACGTAGGCGTTGATGACCTCGTTGTTGCCCTGGTCGGTCTTGGTGGGCACACCGTCCTTGACGGTGTAATGGGTGCCCTCCACGCCGTAGTTGGTGAGCATGTACTCCTTGGTGCCGTACGGCGCGGCGGTGACGTTGGCGACGGCCAGCGCGTCATGGATCACGGACTCGGAGGCCTTCTTGCTGATGAAGGCGAAGATGCCGGCCGGTTCACCGGCCCAGAGGGTCGGGGCGCCGCCCGCGTGGCCGAAGATGTCCATGCCCCAGATCTTGTAGTCCGGGTTCTGGGTGGCCTGTTCGGCGGTGCGGCTCCACCACTGCGAGATGTCCTGGTTGTAGATGAGGAACTCGCCGGCGGCGAACTTGGGGCCCGGGTCGGTGGCCGCGCTCTTGCCCAACTTGGCGTCGGGGTGCACGTATCCGGCGGCGAACAGCTTGCGGGTCCACTCCAGCGCTTCGAGGTACTCCTGGGTCTCGATGCGGTTGACCAGCTTGCCGTCGACGAGGTTCCAGCCGAGGGACTTCTCGCTGCCGGAGAGCACGCCCCAGGCATTGAACGCGGTCCACTTCATGTCCAGGCAGGCCCAGCGCTTGGCCTTGGCGTTGGTGATCTCCTTGGCCAGGGCCATGAACTCGTCGGCGGAGGTGGGGACTTCGTACCCCTCCTTGTCGAAGATGTCCTTGCGGTAGAGCGGCACGATGTTGGGCACGTACGAGGACGGCATCGGCAGTCCGCGCAACTTGCCGCCGAAGATGCAGCGTTGCCAGGCGTCGGACGGGATCGCGGCGAGGTTCGGGTAGTCCTTGACCTTGTCGCCGGAGAGGTAGGGGCCGAGGTCGGCGAACTTGCCGATGATGGCGCTGGGTATCTTGCCGCCCATGTTCCAGCCGGGGACGACCACGATGTCCGGGAGGTCGCTGGAGGCGAGGACCGCGCCGAGCTTCTGGTCGTAGGTGTTGCCGTCCTGGTTCTGCCAGGCCACGTCGACGCCGATCAGCGCGTTCATCGCCTTGTAGTAGGCGTTGTCGCTCTTCGGCGGGGAGCCCCAGAACGGCGACATGATGGAGACCTTGCCGCCCTTGCCGAGCTGCTTCGGCACCGAGGTCTTCAGGCCGGCGAGGTCGAGCTTGCTGGTGAAGCCGACCGAGGAGCCGTTCTTGGAGGCGATGTCCGGGGTCACCACATTGCCGGCGACGAAGGCCGGCAGCAGCTTCTTGACTCCCTTGCCCTCCGAACTGCCCCCGCCCGAACCGCTGTCCGAGGCGCCGCAGGCGGAGAGCAGCGGTACCCCTCCCGCCACCGCTGCGGCGACGACCGCCGTGGAGGCGAGGAAGCTTCTCCGGCTGGGAGCGGAGGCGGCGGAGGCGTTCGGCGTCATTGCGTCAACCCTTCATGGCGCACCAGGACACCCGGCGGTGGAGCCGTCGGCTGCGGTGTCTTGAGTGGAACAGAGCACTTAGTCGAAGCGCTTCGATGTTGCTGCGAGGTTAAGTGAACACCCAAGGGTGCACAAGGGTCGCTCCCAAGATTCCTCCGAGGTGTGTGAGGTGACCTGTCCGTATGCGCTGCTTGAAATTACGGTGAAGGTCTCTTGACACCCGGCGTTCGTCGAATCAGCATCGAAGCGCTTCGAAAGCGCCGCGCCGCTCCATCGCAAGGGGAACCCCACGTGACCGCACAAACGCCGCCTACGCCGCCTTTCCGCGATCCGCACCTGCCGTTCGCGAAGCGCATCGACGATCTGCTGGCACGGCTCACCCCCGACGAGAAGATCGGATTTCTGCACCAGTACGCGCCCGCCGTGGACCGTCTGGGCGTCGCCGCGTTCCGCACCGGCCAGGAGGCCCTGCACGGCGTCGCGTGGATGGGCCCGGCGACGGTCTTCCCGCAGGCTGTGGGCCTGGGCGCGACCTGGAACGAGGAGCTTCTGCGGCGGGTCGGCGACGCGGTGTCCAAGGAGGTCCGCGCGATGCGCGCCCGCGACGACCGCGTCGGCCTCAACGTGTGGTCCCCCACGGTGAACCTGCTGCGCCACCCGCTGTGGGGCCGTAACGAGGAGGGCTACTCGGAGGATCCGAAACTGACCTCGGCGATCGCCACCGCGTACACGCGCGGCCTGCGCGGCGACCACCCGACGTACTGGCGCACCGCGCCCGTCCTCAAGCACTGGCTGGCGCACAACAACGAGACGGGCCGCGACGTCTCGTCGTCCTCCGTCCGCCCGCGCGTGCTGCACGAGTACGACCTGCGGGCGTTCCGCGAGACGGTCGAGGCGGGCGCGGTGGCCGGGGTGATGCCCGCGTACAACCTGGTCAACGGCCGCCCCAACCACGTCTCGCCGTATCTGCGCGAGCACCTGCGCACCTGGACCGACGAGGACCTGCTGGTCTGCTCGGACGCGGGCGCGCCCTCCAACCTGGTCGACTCCGAGCACTACTTCGACACCCACGAGGAGGCGACGGCGGCCTCGCTGCTCTCCGGTGTGGACAGCTTCACCGACCACGGCACGGACGGCTCGACGATCGTGGCGCGCGTCCAAGGCGCCCTTGACCAGGGCCTGTTGACGGAGGCGGACCTCGACGCGGCGGTTCGCCGGCAGCTCTCGGTCCGGTTCCGGCTCGGCGAGTTCGACCCGGCGCACGACCCGCACGCGGACATCGAGGACTTCGACACCCCGGCACACCGGGCCCTGGCCCAGGAGGCCGCCGAACAGGCGGTCGTCCTCCTCAAGAACGCCGACGACCTGCTGCCCCTCGCCCACGACACCCGTCTCGCCGTGGTCGGTCTGCTCGCCGACGAGTGCAAACTCGACTGGTACAGCGGCACGTTGATCCACCGCTCCACTCCGCTGGAGGGCCTGTACGAGCGGTTCGGCGCCGAGCGCGTCGAGTTCGCGGAGGGCGTGGACCGGGTCAGGCTGAAGACCTCCCAAGGCGCCTACCTGTACGTCCCGTTGGCGGACGTACCCGACGAAGTACGCGGCGCCGAGGGCGCGCTGGACCCCGCCCTCCTCGCGGGCCGCACCGACCTCCCGCCGCTCACCACCGACCCCACCGGCACCGAACTCGCCCTCGTCGACTGGGGCGAGGGCATCCTCACCCTCCGCGCCCCCGACGGCCGTTACCTCTCGGTCGCCGAGGACGGCTACGTGCGCGCCGCCGCCGACCAGCCCGGCGGCTGGGTCGTCCAGGAGACATTCCGCCTGGAACCCCATGAGAACGGTCACCTCCTGCTGCACATCGGTACGGGTCGCCACGTCTCTGTCGCCGCCGACGGCGTGAAGGTTGCCGAGGAGGACGGGGAAGTTTTCGAGCTGCTGGTCGCCGAGCGCGGCGAGGACGCGGTGGCCCGGGTCGCGGAGGCGGCCGACGTGGTGCTCGTCGTCGCGGGCAACGACCCGCACATCAACGGCCGCGAGACCGAGGACCGTACGACACTCCAACTCCCCGCCCACCAGCGGCGCCTGCTGCGCGCGGCCCGCGCCGCGAACCCGAACACGGTCCTGGCGCTGGTCTCCGCGTACCCGTACACGGTCGACCCGGCCGACCTCCCCGGCCTCCCCGCGATCCTGTGGACGGCCCACGGCGGCCAGGCGGCGGGCACCGCCCTGGCCCGCGTCATCGCGGGCGACGTCTCCCCGGCGGGCCGCCTCCCCCAGACCTGGTACGCGGCCGACTCCGATCTGCCCGACCTCCTCGACTACGACGTGATCGGCGGCCGACAGACGTACCTGTACTTCGAGGGCACACCCCTGTTCCCGTTCGGCCACGGCCTGTCGTACGCGTCCTTCTCCTACGGCGACCTGAGCGCGCGGGTCGAACTCGGCGCGGTACAGGTGGAGTTCACGGTCACCAACACGGGGGACGTGACGGCCGACGAGGTCGCGCAGTTGTACACGCGCGCCGCCGACCCTTCGGTCCCGCGCCCGCGCCGCGAACTGGCCGCGCACCGGCGCGTGACCCTCGCCCCGGGCGAGACGGCGGACCTCTCCTTCGAACTCCCTCTCTCCGCCTTCGAGTTCTGGGACGTGGCCCGGGGTGGCCACCGCCTCGAACCGGGCGCCTACGACCTCCTCGTCGGCGCGTCCAGCGAGGACATCCGGGTGCGGACGACGGTGACGCTCGCCGGTGAACCCGCCGCACCCCGGACCGTCCTCCAACAGGGCCTGGCGGCGGCCGACTTCGACGAGCAGTCGGGCGGCGAGATCGTCGACCGGACGAAGGTGACGGGCGACGCGGTGACCCCGGCGGGCGGCGGCACGGCCGAACTGGTCTACCGGCACTGCGACTTCGGCGCCGGCGTCACGGAGGTGACCGTGGAGGTGGCGGGCGAGGGAGTCGTAGAACTGTCCCTGGACGGCGGCCCGACCCTCGCCCAACTCGCCCTGCCCGCGCCCACATCCGGGCCGTACGACTACACCACGCTCGTGGCCGGGATCGTCGCCGAGGGCGTGCACGACGTGCACATCGGGCTGCGTGGTTCGTTGCGGCTCGCGCACGTCGGCTTCTCCGGCTGAGGGTCCGGGGAAGGCCGACGCCGGTCCGGGGAACCGGCAGCAAAGTAGGGGCCCGGCACCGGAAGGCATCGGTGCCGGGCCCCTACGGGGAGACTACATGAAAATGGTTCCCATTAGCTAGTGTCGCTCGGTGAGAGAACGGTCAGAGCGCGAGCCCCGTGAGCACCAGCACCCGCTCGTAGGTGTAGTCGTCCATCGCGAACTTCACGCCCTCGCGGCCGACACCGGACTGCTTGGCGCCGCCGTACGGCATCTGGTCGGCGCGGTAGGACGGGACGTCGCCGATGATCACGCCACCGACCTCCAGCGCGCGGTGGGCGCGGAAGGCGACCTGCACGTCATGGGTGAACACCCCTGCCTGGAGGCCGTACTTGGAGTCGTTGGCGGCGGCGAAGGCCGCTGCCTCGCCGTCCACCTTCGTCACGGTCAGCACCGGTCCGAAGACCTCCTCGCAGGAGATCGTGGTGTCGGCCGGGACGTCCGTCAGCACGGTCGGCGCGTACGAGGCGCCGTCGCGCTTGCCGCCGGTGAGGAGGGTGGCGCCCGCCTCCACGGCCTCCTGGACCCAGGACTCGACGCGCTGCGCGGCGGCCTCGCTGACCAGCGGCCCGACGTCGGTCTTGTCGTCACCGGGGTCACCGGTGACCTGGGCTTCCACCGCCGCGACGATACGCGGGAGCAGCCGGTCGTAGACGGCGGTGTCCGCGATGACCCGCTGCACGGAGATGCAGGACTGGCCGCCCTGGTAGTTGGAGAAGGTGGCGATACGGGTCGCGGCCCAGTCGAGGTCGGCGTCGGAGGCGTAGTCCCCGAGGACCACGGCCGCGCCGTTGCCGCCCAGCTCCAGGGTGCAGTGCTTGCGCGGCACCGAGTCCATGATCGCGTAGCCGACCTTCTCCGAACCGGTGAAGGAGATCACCGGCAGCCGCTCGTCCTGGACGAGGGCGGGCATGTGGTCGTTGGCGACCGGGAGGATGCTCCAGGCGCCGGCGGGCAGTTCCGTCTCGGCGAGCAGGTCGCCGATGATCAGGCCGGAGAGCGGGGTGGCCGGGGCCGGCTTGAGGATGATCGGGGCGCCGGCCGCGATGGCGGGGGCGATCTTGTGGGCGCACAGGTTCAGCGGGAAGTTGAAGGGGGCGATGCCGAGGACGACGCCCTTCGGGAAGCGCCGGGTGAGGGCGAGCCGGCCCTGGCCGCCGGCGTCGGTGTCGAGGCGCTGGGCCTCGCCGCCGTTGAAGCGCCGGGCCTCCTCCGCGGCGAACCGGAACACGGACACCGCGCGGCCGACCTCGCCGCGGGCCCACTTGATCGGCTTGCCGTTCTCGGCGGAGATGAGCTGCGCGATCTCCTCGACGCGCTCGGCGAGACGCCGGCTGACGTGGTCGAGGGCGGCGGCGCGGACGTGGGCGGGGGTGGCGGCGAACTCGTCCCGTACGGCGTACGCGGCGGCCACCGCCTCCTCGACCTGGGCATCGGTCGGCAGGCTGACCTTGCCGACGAGGCGTCCGTCCCACGGTGAGGTGACGTCGAAGGTGTCCTCGCCGGTGGCCTGGCGGCCGGCCAGCCAGAAGGCGTGGGTGGAAGTCATGTCCCGGCCCTTCCGCGTTGGGGGTGGTCTTGGGGCTTCTCGGTCAACCGTAGGTGCGGGGAGAGCGCGGTGCGTTTAGCCGAGTCGTAGTGGTACCGGACGGGAACACTACAGATCGGCAGATCCCGTCACTCGGCCGCAGTCGTCGCCTTCAGCGCCAGCCACAGCTCCATCCGTACGTCCGGATCGTCGAGCGACCGCCCGAGGATCTCCTCGACCCGCCGCATCCGGTACCGCAAGGTGTGCCGGTGCACCCCGAGGTCCGCAGCCGCCGCGTCCCACTGCCCGTGCCGGGACAGCCACGCCCGCAGCGAGGCCACGAGATCCCCCCGCCCGGTCGCGTCGTGCTCGGACAGCGGCCGTAGCAGACCGTCCGCGAAGGCGCGCACCGCGTCGTCGGCGAGCAGCGGCAGCACGGACCCGGCGGCGAGTTGCTCGTGCTCGACGAGCACTCGTCCGCGCCGCCGGGCCACGGAGAGCGACTGCTCGGCCTGCTTGTAGGCGGCGGCCGCGGCGATGGGGCCGGACGGCGCGGAGAGCCCGACGACCAACTCGTCGCCCTCGCCGCCCTGTTCGCGTACGTCCGAGGAGGCCCGTACGTCCGAGGCGGCCCGCGCGGCCTCCAGCGTCGCCGCGTACTCCCCGCACGCCTCGACCGCGGCACCGCCGTCGACGGCCAGCACCACCAGCCGCCGCGGCCCTTCCGCCACGACGAGCACGGCCTCGCCAGCCCTTGCCGCCGCCGACTCGACGACCTCGGCGAGCCCGCCCAGGGGATCGCGTTCCGCGGGTCCGCCCTCGCCGACGATCACCCGGAACGGCGCGTCGAGGAGCCCGCCGTACAGCTCCCCGGCGACCGCCCGCGCGTGGTCCGGATGCCCGGCGAGCAGCAGCCGCAGCACCGCCGCCCCGATCCGGTCCTGGGCGGCCTGGAGGGAGCGCGAGCGTTCCGTGGTGAGGGTGAGCAGCGCGATCGCGGAGTGCACGGCGTACCGCTCCGCCGTCCCGAGCGCCGACGCCGTCCCTACGGCGAGTGCGGCGCGCGGGCGGCGGCCGGTGCCGAGGGTGTGCAGTTCGACCCGGTCCTCGTTGTCGGGGTTGTCGGGCCCGCCGACCACGGACGAGGCCGGCGCCGGCCGGTCCCGCAGCCGTTCCACGTCCGGGGTGAGCCGGGCGGCGCGGCGGCCCGCCCAGTCCGGTGCGGTGGCGACGAGGGCGCCGGACGCGTCGTAGAGCGCGGCCCAGCCGTCGACCTGCGCGGCGAGTGCGGCGAGCAGCCCCTCCGGGCCGTCGGTGAGGGCCTGCTTGGTCAGCTCGCGCTGTGCGGCGAACCCGGCGGTCACGGAGCGGTACTGATCGGCGGCGATCGCGGCGGAGACGGCTTTGCTGATCGCGATGAAGGGGGTGCGCCGGGGCACTTCGAGGAGTGGCAGCCCCTCTTCCTCGGCCGTGTCGACGAGCACCTTCGGAATCTCGTCGTAGTTGACCCCGACGGCGAACCCCAGCCCCACGACCCCGGCCGCCACCAGCCGCTTCACATACCGCCGCATGGCCTTCGCGTCCTCCGCGTCCAGCTTCAGCGCGGTGGTCAGCAGCAGTTCCCCGCCCTCCATGTACGGCACCGGATCCGCCAGCTCACTGACATGCGCCCAGCGGACGGGCACGTCCAGCCGGTCCTCGCCGGCGCGGACGGTGAGCTTGAGCGCGGAGTGGTGGGCGAGGGAGGCGAGGGTGGGGGGCATGGGGCCTTCAGACGGGATCAGAGGGGAGGAGAGCGGGTGATCGGCGCGATCTTTTGGCCGCCGCGTATGAACGGCCTGTGCCGATTCTGCCTCACCGTATGGGCGTCAGGGCCTTGTATGTCCGGTTCAGGGGGTTGGGGGGCGTAGGTCCACGAGGGAGGGTGGTGTGTGCTTGCCCTCGACCGTCGTGAGCGACAGCACCGCGTGCCCCGGCGGGACCTCGTGCGCGAGCTGCGACGCGGACCATCGCTCCCGCTCGACCTGCCGTACGGTCACGGCCTCCGTCGTCACCGCCCGGCCCGTCACCAGTTTGCGCAGGGCGTGGATGGCGCGGGTCATCGGCTGGTCCGCGAAGACGGTGTGCTGGGCCACGTCCCGGGTCTCCACCCACTCCGTGCCCCAGGCGTGCGCGAAGCGGCTGCCGTCCCAGGTGGTGACTCCGGAGAAGGCCATCCGGCAGCCGACCGCCCCGTGCAGCGGTCCGTGCAGCGCCTCGGGGACATCGCCGAGCGTGCGCAGGGCGAGCAGCACGCCCGCGTTCTGCGAGCGCAGCCGCTGCATGTGCCGTACCGACTCGGTGGTCACCGTCCCGGTGGCGTCGTCGAGGACGAGACACGCGAAGTGACGGCGGCCGGTGTCGTGCACGACATGGTCGAACTGGGCCAGGACCAGCCGGGTGATGAGCCGGGCGGCCTCCTCGTGCCCGTGGGCCGGCACGTCGATGCGGACCCGCAGGGGGTGGTGCGCGACGGCTCGCAGCGAGAACGGCCGGGCTGCCGCGTCGCCGGTGCCGAAGAACTCGGCGAACACGGGCCGGTCCAGCAGCGCGAGCCGGTCGGCGAGCACGGGGCCCGGGTCGGCGGCGCTTCCGGTCTGCCGGGCACGGGCGTCGAGATCGCGGCGCAGGCCCGCGTGCTCCGGCGCCGACAGCGCTTGGCGCAAGGCGGCGAGCGCCGAGGGTTCGCCCTCCAGGAGTTCCCGCAGCACGGGCAGCGACGGGAAGGTGCCGTGCACCGCCCGGTACGGCCCGAGCAACTGGGCGAGCGCGGTCGTGGCCCGTTGGGCACCGACGGTGTCGAGGTCTCCGGCCAGTGCCTCGGCGAGGAACGCGGCGGCCGCGTCGGGGTCGGTGGTGTCGGCGTAGGGGTCCAGGTCGTAGACGGAGGCGGGGTCCCCGATCCGCACCACGACGTCGAACGCGGAGTCCGGGCCGAGCGGGGTACCGGCCGCGCAGACCGCCACGACGGCACACTGTCCGGTCAGCGCCCGCAGGGCGAGGGACTCGACGACCGGGGCGACCACGTGCCTGGTCTTGCCGGAGCCGGACGGCCCCACGACGAGGAGCGAGGTGCCGAGCGCGTCGGGGCCGAGGGCCGTGCCCGCACCTCGGTAGGCCGACGGAGTGCGGTCCCCGGCCGTCCACTGTCCGATGCGGACCTGCCCTTCGAGCAGGTCGTGCGGTGCGACACGGCCGGGCAGGTCCCGGGCGCCGGACGGGTGGACCCAGGCCACCGCCCCCGTGCGCAGCACCGTGTCGGTGAAGACCGCCAACTGGGCTTCCCTGCGGGCGGTTTCCCACGCGTACCCGACCCGGGAACAGTCCACGTCGTTCATCCGGCCGGTGAGGACTTCGGCGGTGAGGAGCTCGGCCGCTTCGTACTGGCCCGCCTCACGCAGTTCGGGCCACTGGGCGGGCACGAGAACAGCGGGAGCCGGGCGGATCTCCCCCTCTCCCGTACGGTTCCGCGCGACGAGTCGTTCCTTCGCCAGCGCCCACCAGCCGCCGAGGCGGGCGAAGGGCCACAGGACCGCCGCGGTGATGAGCGTGTACAGCGTGTCGGTGAAGAGCACCGACTGGAAGAGATCGGGGCCACCGTCGATCAGGACGACAAGGGAGAACAGCGGGTCCTGGACGGGGAGGGGCGCCCAGCCGACACCGGGGAACGCGGAGGGGAACACGAAGCTGAGGGCGATGAGGCCACCGACGAGCGCCAGCAGAGCACGAGCGGGCTGGGGGCGACCGCCGACGACATGGCGGGCCACCTCAAGCCAGCCGCCGAGCTTGACGACGGCATAGACGAGCAGGGCGAAGAAGGCACCGTCGTAGACGCTGATCGCGTCCACGCCCTCGGTCCCCTTGGGAGACACGGTGCCGGCCCACCACCAGTCGCTCGGGGTGAACAGCTTGAGCAGGGCCCATTGGTACGGCACGGCGCCGTGGCGCCAGAAGGACCACACGATCAGCGCCACCACGAGGGGGATCAGCAGACCGAGGATCGCGACCTTGGAGAGCCGCGTCGCCGCGCGGTCGGCCTTGGGCGGCCGATATCCGTAGCGCCAGATGCCGGGCGCGGCGGCCGGCCGGGGCTCGTTCAGCCAGTCGGCGACGGCCGGGGCGAACCGCGGCGGCTGTTCGGGCGCGGGCGCCGCACCCGGTGTCCGCGGTGGCCGCGGCGGCATGGCCGGCACGTCCGCCGGCCCCCCCGGACGCGGCACAGGATTCGCATGCGTACCCCGCGCGTCCCGCGTCCCGTCGCTGTCCATCGTCGTCGTCCTCGCCCTCGCCCCTTGACCAGCCGTTCCGTACACCGTCAGCGAGTCAATCTAACGCGCCCAGAAGGGGAGTTCACCGTTTACGCGGCCGGGCCCACCGCAAGCTCCGCGAACCCGGCACTGTCCACGGCGGACAACCCGCGTCGCCGACACCGCCCACATGGAGCATGCCCACCCCCCGTCCTCCGTCCTAGCCTGCGAGAAAAGAAGGAATACGAAAGCGCGTAAGCGTCCGCACCACCCCAGGAGCCCCTCATGACCGCACTTCCGCAGGAGCGCCGCGTTCTCACCGCCATCCCCGGCCCGAAGTCGCAGGAGCTGCAGGCCCGCCGTACCGCCGCGGTCGCGGCCGGTGTGGGCTCCGTGCTGCCCGTGTTCACCGCGCGCGCGAGCGGCGGGATCCTGGAGGACGTGGACGGGAACCGGTTCATCGACTTCGGTTCCGGTATCGCGGTGACGAGCGTCGGCGCCTCCGCCGAGGCCGTCGTCCGCCGGGCCACGGCCCAGCTCGCCGACTTCACCCACACCTGTTTCATGGTCACGCCGTACGAGGGGTACGTGGAGGTCGCGGAGGCGCTCGCCGAGCTGACCCCGGGTGACCACGCCAAGAAGTCGGCCCTGTTCAACTCCGGCGCCGAGGCCGTCGAGAACGCCGTGAAGATCGCGCGGGCGTACACCAAGCGGCAGGCCGTCGTCGTCTTCGACCACGGGTACCACGGCCGGACGAACCTGACCATGGCGCTCACCGCGAAGAACATGCCGTACAAGCACGGGTTCGGGCCCTTCGCGCCCGAGGTGTACCGCGTGCCGGTGGCCTACGGCTACCGCTGGCCGACCGGTCCGGAGAACGCGGGTGCCGAGGCCTCCGCGCAGGCCATCGACATGATCAACAAGCAGATCGGGGCCGACAACGTCGCCGCGATCATCATCGAGCCGGTCCTCGGCGAGGGCGGATTCATCGAGCCGGCGAAGGGCTTCCTGCCGGCGCTCAGCAAGTTCGCCGCCGACAACGGCATCGTGTTCGTCGCGGACGAGATCCAGTCGGGGTTCTGCCGTACGGGTCAGTGGTTCGCGTGTGAGGACGAGGGTGTCGTCCCGGACCTGATCACCACCGCGAAGGGGATCGCGGGCGGGCTGCCGCTCGCCGCCGTCACCGGGCGTGCCGAGATCATGGACGCCGCGCACGCCGGTGGCCTGGGCGGTACGTACGGCGGCAACCCGGTCGCCTGCGCCGGAGCGCTCGGCGCCATCGAGACCATGAAGGAGCTGGACCTCAACGCCAAGGCGAAGAACATCGAGGCCGTCATGAAGGCCCGCCTCGGTGCCATGGCGGAGAAGTTCGACATCATCGGCGATGTCCGCGGGCGCGGCGCGATGATCGCCATCGAGCTCGTCAAGGACCGTACGACCAAGGAGCCGAACCCGGAGGCGACGGCCGCGCTCGCCAAGGCCTGCCACCAGGAGGGGCTGCTGGTCCTGACCTGTGGCACCTACGGAAACGTGCTGCGCTTCCTGCCCCCGCTGGTCATCGGGGAGGACCTGCTGAGCGAGGGGCTCGACATCATCGAGCAGGCGTTCGCACGTATCTGAGCCATGTCCGAGCCGGGTCCGAGCCGGGTCCGAGCCATGTCCGAGCCGTGTCCGAGCCGCCCCACGAGTGCGTCCCGGCCACACGGAACCCGCGGCTCCCGCACAGAAGTCGCACCCCACGCGCCCCATCCGCCCCAGCCCTTTCATCCACAGTGATTCACAGGCTGGGGCGGCGGGCGTCAGGCCGTGTGAAGAAGGTGTGCGGGGTGCATGACGGGACGCGATTCCGCCTGTCGTACCCGCAGCCACTGCCGTAGGTTCTACCCAGATGAGAGATACACCCCGCCCACAGGGGACTGTGGGCGACATCAGGCCGGGGCCTCCCCAGCTTCGACCTGGTCGTGCCCTCGCGCACACAACAGGAGCCTCTGGCTCCGAATCTCCTCACCGATCGGACAGTCGCCCGCCCCAAACCCCCCGGGGCGGCCGACCCGCCGATCCGGACGGCCGGCCTGGAACTACCCCCCCTGTTCCAGGTCGGCCGACCTCCTTTCTCTGGCTGTTTCTCGCCCTTCCCGCGCTCCTCTTCGCGCTGATCACCTGGCAGGTCGCCGCCGACGGCCCCCTCCTCCGCCTGGACACCCGCCTCAGCCGCGCACTCGTCCACCCGGACCGCTTCTCCGAACTCCTCGCCGACCTCGGCAACATCCAGGTCGCGGTACCCGTCCTCGTCGTAGTCATCGTCTACGTCGGCCGACGCGCCCGTGCCAGTGGTACGGACCACTGGTGGCTGCCGTCCCTCGCGGCGGCCGTGCTGATGGCCCTGGTCCCGGCGCTGGTCGTCCCCGTCAAGGAACTGATCGCCCGCGGCGGCACCCCGGCGGTGCCGCCCGGCACCGGCTACTACCCCTCCGGCCACACGGCCACCGCGATGATCGCGTACGGCGCCTCGGCCCTGGTCCTCCTCCCTTGGATCCGGACGTCGTACGCCCGCCGCGGAGCCGTCGCCGTCTGCGTCCTCCTCGTCGCCTGCGTCAGCTTCGGGCTCGTCAGGCGTGGCTACCACTGGCCACTGGACGTGGTGGCCAGTTGGTGCCTCGGGACCGTGTTGCTCGCGTCGCTACTGCTGTTCCTCGGCCGCCCGACGAGAGAGCCTCAGCCGAAGTAGCCGTCGAACGTCTTCTGGAACTCCCAGTTCGAGTAGCGGTCCCAGTTGACCGACCAGGTCATCAGGCCGCGCAGGGCCGGCCAGGTGCCGTGGGTCGCGTACGAGCCGCAACTCACCTTCCTCGTCAGGCAGTCCAGGGTTTTCGTGACCTCGGCGGGAGCCACGTAACCGTTGCCCGCGTTGACCGACGCCGGCATGCCGATGGCGATCTGGTCGGGGCGCAGGGCCGGGAACACGTTGTTCGTGTCGCCCGCCACCGGGAAGCCGGTGAGCAGCATGTCCGTCATCGCGATGTGGAAGTCGGCGCCGCCCATGGTGTGGTACTGGTTGTCGAGACCCATGATCGGGCCCGAGTTGTAGTCCTGGACGTGCAGCAGCGTCAGGTCGTCGCGCAGGGCGTAGATGACCGGCAGATACGCCCCGCACCTCGGGTCCTGGCCGCCCCATTTTCCGGTGCCGTAGAACTGGTAGCCCATCTGCACGAAGAACGTCTCGGGCGCCATGCTCAGCACGAACTTCGCGCCGTACTTGGCCTTCAGGGTCTTCAGGGCCGCGATCAGGTTGACCACCACGGGAGTTGTGGGGCTCTTGAAGTTCGTGTCGCTCGCGTCGAGTGAGAGCGAGTGGCCCTCGAAGTCGATGTCCAGGCCGTCGAGTCCGTAGGTGTCGATGATGTTCGAGACGGATGAGACGAAGGTGTCCCTCGCCGCTGTCGTGGTCAGTTGGACCTGGCCGTTGGCGCCACCTATGGAGATCAACACCTTCTTGCCCGCTGCCTGTTTGGCCTTGATCGCGGCCTTGAAGTCGGCGTCACTCTCGACGTTCGCACATTCGCTGACCGGGCAGCGGTTGAAGCGGATGTCGCCCGAGGTGGCGGAGGTGGGTTCACCGAAGGCCAGGTCGATGACGTCCCAGCTGTCGGGGACGTCGGCCACGCGGGTGTAGCCGGAGCCGTTGGCGAAGCTCGCGTGCAGATAGCCGACCAGGGCGTGGGTGGGCAGGCCGGTGCCGGGACCCGAGCCGGTGGACGTGGTCGCGGTGACCGCCGTCGACTTCGCGGACTCGCCCGCGTCGTTGACCGCCGTGACCTGGAAGCTGTACGCCGTCGCGGCCGACAGTCCGCTCACGGTGGCCGAAGTGCCGCTCGCCGTCTGGACTTTCACGCCGCCGCGGTAGATGGCGTAGCTCGTCGCGCCGGTGACGGCGGACCAGGAGAGGGCGACGGAGGAGGAGGTGATCGTGCCGACGGCGAGGCCGGTGGGGGTGGTTGGCGGTTGGCCCGGGTCGACCGCCGGGCCGGTGAGGGAGATGTCGTCGGCGTAGTAGGCGCCGGTGGCGTACCAGCCGTGCGTGTAGATCGTGACCTTGGTGGTGGACGGGCCGGTGGTGAAGCTGGTCGTCAACCGCTGCCAGTCGGGGGCCGATTGGGTCCAGGTGGAGACGTCGGTGGTGCCGGTGCCGCTCGCGCCGAGGTAGACGTAGCTGCCGCGGACGTAACCGGCGAGCGAGTAGGACGAGTTCGGTTTCACGGTCACCGTCTGCGCGCACTGGGCGTAGTCGTTGCCGGCCGGGGTCGCCTGCAACGCCGAACTGCCGCCGTGCACGGGCGACTTGACCGTCGTACCGCTGTTCGCGGAACAGGACCAACTGTCGAGGCCCGCTTCGAAGCCTCCGTTCTTCGCCAGGTCCGCGTCGGCCGCACGGGCGGCCGACGAGAGCGCGGTGATGCCGGACACGGCCAGGGCCGCGGTCACGAACACGGCAAGGACAGGTCTGGAGCGATCCACAAGTGCCTCCGGGCATGGGGGAATTGGAGGGGTGGAGCGCGCCCAATTTGGTCCAGACCAATTCGCTTGTCAAGGCCTGCCGGTGCCGGGACCTCGTATGTCGAAGCGTCTGTCGGCTACCCGTCCATCACTGCTCCCCCTCCGTCGCCAGCCCCGCCGCCGCCTCGTGCATGGCGAGTTCGAGGAGTGCGGGATCGGTGAGGGTGCCGGAGCCGTCCGGCGGTACCAGCCAGCGGACCCCGCCGGTGGCCCGGCCGGGGTACGGCACGACGATCCAGGTGCCGAGTCCGGCCGTACGGATACCGGTGCCCAGCCAGCGGGCTGCGGTGCCCGGCGGGACCAGGAAACCCATCCGTGCGTCGCCGAAGTCGACGAGTACCGGGCCCAGTTGATCGATGACCCTGGTGAGCACATCGAGTGTGGGATAGCCGAGCTCACCCGGCAGGATGAGTACGTCCCAGGCCTTGCCGGCGGGCAGCAGCGCGACCCCGAGGGGGTTGCGCTCCCATTCCCAGCGGCAGGCCTCCGGATCCGGAGCCACGGATGCCAGCCACTCGACGGCCGTCTTCGCCCCAGTCATGAGGAGACCTCCCTTTCTCATGTCGACGCTGGTCGCGTCACAGGAGAGAGGGAGGTCTCCGCCAGGCATTACGCGGGTTCCGGCGCCCCGAAGGAGTGAACCGGATCACACCCGTAGAAGGGCGCGGGGCTCAACTGTCGAAGCCGAGGCCCAGCTTGTCCATCGTCCTCAGCCACAGGTTGCGCCGGCCGCCGTGCGCATCCGCGTGCGCCAGCGACCACTTGGTGAGCGCGATGCCGGTCCAGGCGAAGGGCTCGGGCGGGAAGGGCAGCGGCTTCTTGCGGACCATCTCCAACTCCGTGCGCTCGGTGCGCTCCCCCGCGAGCAGGTCCAGCATCACGTCCGCGCCGAAGCGGGTGGCGCCGACGCCGAGTCCGGTGAAGCCCGCCGCGTACGCCACCTTGCCCTGGTGGGCGGTGCCGAAGAACGCCGAGAAGCGCGAGCAGGTGTCGATCGCCCCGCCCCACGCATGGCTGAAGTTGAGCCCCTCCAACTGCGGGAAGCAGGTGAAGAAGTGCTCGGCGAGCTTGGCGTACGTCTCCGGCCGGTCGTCGTACTCGGCGCGCACCCGGCCGCCGTACGGATAGATCGCGTCGTAACCGCCCCACAGGACGCGGTTGTCGGCGGAGAGGCGGAAGTAGTGGAACTGGTTCGCCGAATCGCCGAGACCCTGGCGGTTCTTCCAGCCGATCGACGCCAACTGGTCGGCGGAGAGCGGCTCGGTCATCAGCGCGTAGTCGTAGACCGGGACGGTGTACGAGCGGACGCGCTTGACCAGGTTCGGGAAGATGTTGGTGCCGAGCGCGACCCGCCGGGCGCGGACCGAGCCGTACGAGGTGCGTACGGCCATGCCGGCGCCGTGCGGCTTGAGGGCGAGGGCGGGGGTGTGTTCGTAGACGCGGACGCCGAGTTGGAGGCAGGCGCGCTTCAACCCCCAGGCGAGCTTTGCCGGGTTGAGCATCGCGACGCCCCGGCTGTCGTACAGGCCGGCCAGGAAGGTCGGGGAGTCGACCTGTTCGCGGACCGCTTCGGCGTCCAGGAACTCGGTACCGTCGGCGAGGCCCTTGCTCTCCAACTCGCCGTACCAGTCGTGGAGTTCCTCGGCCTGGTGCGGTTCGGTGGCGACGTCGATCTCGCCGGTGCGCTCGAACTCGCAGTCCAGGGAGTAGCGGGCGACCGCGCTCTCGATCGCGTCGAGGTTGCGGGCGCCCAGCTCCTCCAGTTGGTGGATCTCGTCGGGCCAGCGGGTGAGGCCGTTGGACAGGCCGTGGGTGAGGGAGGCGGCGCAGAAGCCGCCGTTGCGGCCCGAGGCGGCCCAGCCCACCTCGCGGCCTTCCAGCAGGACGACATCCCGTTCCGGATCGCGCTCCTTGGCGATGAGCGCGGTCCACAGTCCGCTGTAGCCGCCGCCGACGACCAGCAGATCGCAGGTCTCGGCGCCGGTGAGCGCGGGCTCGGGGTGGGGCTTGCCGGGATCGTCCAGCCAGTACGGGACCGGCCGGGCTTCGGAAAGGGACTTCGTCCGATTGGTGTTACGGCTCATGGCGCTTGGGGCCATGATTTCAACTCCCTACAGGGCGCTAGCGGTTATGCCTTCACCTTGTTGCGGCGGTTGGTGACAGCCATCGAGAAGAGCACCAACAATACGGCGACGAGGAACATGGCCGTACCGATGACATTGATCTGGACGGGTGTCCCGCGCTGTGCCGAACCCCAGACGAACATGGGGAAGGTGACGGTCGAACCCGCGTTGAAATTGGTGATGATGAAATCGTCGAAGGAGAGCGCGAAGGAAAGCAGCGCGCCCGCCGCGATTCCGGGGGCCGCGATGGGCAGGGTGACGCGCAGGAACGTCTGCACCGGGCCGGCGTAGAGGTCCTGGGCGGCCTGTTCCAGGCGCGGGTCCATCGACATCACACGGGCCTTGACGGCGGTGACGACGAAGCTGAGGCAGAACATGATGTGGGCGATCAGGATGGTGTAGAAGCCCAGTTGGGCGCCCATGTTGAGGAACAGGGTGAGCAGCGAGGCGGCCATGACGACCTCGGGCATCGCCATCGGCAGGAAGATCAGCGAGTTGATCGCGCCGCGGGCGCGGAAGCGGTAGCGGACCAGCGCGAAGGCGATCATCGTGCCGAGGACGGTGGCGCCGATGGTCGCCCAGACGGCGATCTGGAGGCTGATGCTCAGCGAGCCGCACATGTCGGCGACTCCGCACGGCTGCTTCCAGGCGTCCAGCGAGAACTGCTGCCACTCGTAATTGAAGCGCCCCTTCGGCTTGTTGAAGGAGAACACCGTGACGATGACGTTCGGGAGCAGGAGATATCCGAGGGTCACCAGGCCCGCGATGACTACGAGATGGCGTTTGAACCAGCGTACGACGGCCATTTAAACCAGATCCTCCGTCCCGGACTTGCGAATGTAGATGGTCACCATGGCGAGAATGGCGGCCATGAGGATGAAGGAAAGAGCCGCCGCCGTCGGGTAGTCCAGAATGCGCAGGAACTGCGTCTGGATGACGTTTCCGATCATGCGGGTGTCGGTGGAGCCGAGGAGTTCGGCGTTGACGTAGTCACCGGCCGCCGGGATGAAGGTCAGCAGGGTGCCGGAGACGACGCCGGGCATCGACAGCGGGAAGGTGACCTTCCGGAAGGTGGTGAACGGCTTGGCGTACAGATCGCCGGCCGCCTCGTGCAGCCGTCCGTCGATGCGCTCCAGCGAGGTGTAGAGCGGCAGCACCATGAACGGCAGGAAGTTGTACGTCAGTCCGCAGACGACCGCGAGTGGTGTGGCGAGGACGCGGTCGCCCGAGGTCCAGCCGAGCCAGTTGGTGACGTCCAGGACGTGCAGCGTGTTGAGGGCGCCGACGACCGGGCCGCTGTCCGCGAGGATCGTCTTCCAGGCGAGCGTGCGGATCAGGAAGCTGGTGAAGAACGGCGCGATCACCAGGATCATGATCAGGTTCCGCCAGCGTCCCGCGCGGAAGGCGATGAGATACGCGAGCGGGTAGCCGAGCAGCAGACACAGGATCGTCGCGGCGGCGGCGTAGAGGACCGAGCGCAGGAACTGCGGCCAGTACTCGGACAGCGAGTCCCAGTAGGTGACGAAGTGCCAGGTGACCTTGTAGCCGTCCTCCAGGGAGCCCGTCTGGATCGACGTGGAGCCCTGGTAGATCATCGGCAGCGCGAAGAAGACGATCAGCCAGAGAATGCCGGGCAGCAGCAGCCAGTACGGCGTCCAGCGGCCCCGCTTCTTGCGCGCCGGGGGCTTCTCCTCCGGCGCGGGCGCCAGGGGCGGCGCCTCGGTAACAGCGGCCATCAGGCGGCCTCCTCCACGATGTCGACGCCGGCGTCGATGTCCTGCGCCGCGTCGAGGCCGAAGGTGTGGGCCGGGTTCCAGTGCAGGACGACGTCGGTGCCGGGCCGCAGCCGGGCGTCGCGGTCGATGTTCTGGGCGTAGACCTCGAACTCGGGGCAGACCGGGCTGTCGATGACGTACTGGGTGGAGACGCCGATGAAGCTGGAGTCGGCGATCTTGCCGGTGATGCGGTTGCGCCCGGCCGGGATCTCGCCCGCGTCGTCCGCGTGCGTGAGCGTGATCTTCTCCGGGCGTACGCCGACCAGGACCTTGCCGCCGGTCGTCGTGGGCGCGGAACATCGCGCCTCGGGGAGGACGAGTTTGCCGCCGCCCGCCTTGAGGATGATCTCGTCGCCGCTCTTGGAGTCGACCTCGGCCTCGATGAGGTTGGAGGTGCCGAGGAAGTTGGCGACGAAGGTGGTGTTCGGGTTCTCGTACAGATCGCTGGGCGAGCCGAGTTGCTCGACCTGGCCCGCGTTCATCACGGCGACCGTGTCGGCCATGGTCATGGCCTCCTCCTGGTCGTGCGTGACGTGGATGAACGTGATGCCGACCTCGGTCTGGATGCGCTTGAGCTCCAGCTGCATCTGGCGGCGCAGCTTGAGGTCGAGGGCGCCGAGGGGCTCGTCGAGGAGCAGCACCTTGGGGTGGTTGATCAGGGCGCGGGCGACGGCGACCCGCTGCTGCTGGCCGCCGGAGAGCTGGTGCGGCTTCTTGCGCGCCTGCTCGCCGAGCTGGACCAGGTCGAGCATGTCGACGACCTGCTGCTTCACCGACTTGATGCCGCGCCGGCGCAGACCGAAGGCGACGTTCTCGAAGATGTCGAGGTGCGGGAAGAGGGCGTACGACTGGAAGACGGTGTTCACCGGCCGCTTGTAGGGCGGGAGGTTGGTGACTTCCTGGTCGCCGAGGAACACGGTGCCGGAGGAAGGTTCCTCCAGACCCGCGATCATGCGCAGGGTGGTGGTCTTGCCGCAGCCGGAGGCACCGAGCAGGGCGAAGAAGGAGCCCTGGGGCACGGTCAGGTCGAGCGGCCGTACGGCGGTGAAGCCGTTGTCGTAGGTCTTGCTGATCCCGGAGAGGCGGACGTCGCCGCTGGTGTCCTTGGTGTTCATCGTCGTCACGCCCCTGTGAGCTTTGCGAACTTCTGCTGGTAGGCCGTCTCTTCCTTCGAGCTCAGGGAGCGGAAGGCGTGGGACTTGGCCGCCATGGCCTTGTCGGGAAGGATCAGCGGGTTGTTCGCCGCCGACTTGTCGATCTTGGCGAGGTAGGGCTTCACGTCCGCGACCGGGCTGACGTAGTTGACGTAGGCGGCGAGTTCGGCGGCCGGTTCGGGCTCGTAGTAGTAGTCGATCAGCCGCTCGGCGTTCGTCTTGTGGCGCGCCTTGTTGGGGATCAGCATGTTGTCGGTCGACGTCATGTAGCCGGCCTCGGGGATGACGTAGCCGACGTCCGGGTTGTCCGACTGGAGCTGCACGATGTCGCCGCCCCAGGCGACGCACGCGGCGAAGTCGCCCTTGGTGAGGTCGGACGTGTAGTCGTTGCCCGTGAAGCGGCGGATCTGGCCCTTGTCGACGGCCTTCTGGAGGCGGGCGATGACCGCGTCGTAGTCGTCGGTGGTGAACTTCGCCGGGTCCTTGCCCATGTCGAGCATGGTCATGCCGACGCTGTCGCGCATCTCGGTGAGGAAGCCGACGCGGCCCTTGAGCTTGGCGTTGTCGAGCAGGTCGGAGATCGACTTCACCTCGACGCCGTCGAGCGCCTTCCTGTTGTAGGCGATGACGGTCGAGATGCCCTGCCACACGTACGAGTACGCCCGGCCGGGGTCCCAGTCGGGGCTGCGGAACTGGTCCGACAGGTTGGCGTAGGCGTGCGGCAGGTTGGACGCGTCCAGTTTCTGGACGTAGCCCAGGCGGATCATGCGGGCGGCCAGCCAGTCGGTGAGGACGATCAGGTCGCGGCCGGTGGACTGGCCGGCGGCGAGCTGCGGCTGGATCTTGCCGAAGAACTCGTCGTTGTCGTTGATGTCCTCGGTGTACTTGACCTTGATGCCGGTCCGCTTGGTGAACGCGTCCAGCGTGGGACGGTGCTTGCCGCTGTCGTCCGTGTCGATGTACTCGGGCCAGTTGGAGAAGTCGACCTCCTTCTCCTTGGCCGAGTGGTCGTCGGCGGACACGCCGCCCTGTGTCTTGCCTGCCGCGGGGATCCCGCAGCCGCTCAGGGCCCCGAGTCCGCCGACCGCGAGCGCGCCGCCCGCGGAGGCGCGCAGCACCGAACGGCGGGTCGTCATCGCGGACCTGCTCTTGCGGAAGCTGCGCCGCACGGCGGCCACTTCGGCCGGGGTCAGGCGGTCGGGCTCGTACTGCTTCATGCGCGTGCTGCCCTTTCGGGAGGAGACGGCCGCGGCTCGGGCGGCCGTCAGTTCTGCTATCGGTCCCCGAAGATCGTGCGGTGCCAGTCCTTCCTGGCGACCGCGGTGTTGTCGAACATGACGTGCTTGATCTGGGTGTACTCCTCGAACGAGTAGGCGGACATGTCCTTGCCGAAGCCGGACGCCTTGTAGCCGCCGTGGGGCATCTCGCTGATGATCGGGATGTGGTCGTTGATCCACACGCAGCCCGCCTTGATCTCGCGGGTCGCGCGGTTGGCCCGGTAGACGCCCTGAGTCCACGCCGAGGCGGCCAGGCCGTACGGGGTGTCGTTGGCGAGCGCGATGCCCTCGTCGTCGGTGTCGAAGGGCAGCACCACGAGGACCGGTCCGAACAGCTCGGACTGCACGATCTCGCTGTTCTGGGCGGCGTCCGCGACCAGGGTGGGGCGATAGTACGCGCCGTTCTTGAGGTCTCCCTGAGGAGCCTCGCCGCCGGTCACCACGCGCGCGTAGCCACGCGCACGGTCGACGAAGCCGGCGACGCGGTCGCGCTGGACGTGCGAGATCAGCGGCCCGAGATCGGTGCCCGGGGCGAAGGGATCGCCGACCCGAACGCCTGCCATGAGGGCTGCGGTCTTCTGGACGAACGCTTCGTAGAGGGGCCTTTGCACGTACGCGCGCGTGGCGGCCGTGCAGTCCTGCCCCGAGTTGATGAGCGAACCGGCGACGGCTCCGTTGACGGCGGCTTCGAGGTCGGCGTCGTCGAAGACCACGAAGGGCGCCTTGCCGCCGAGCTCCAGGTGGATGCGCTTGACGGTGGCGGTCGCGATCTCGGCGACGCGCTTGCCGACGGCGGTGGAGCCGGTGAAGGAGGTCATGGCGACGTCCGGGTGACCGACGAGATGCTCACCGGCGACCTTCCCGGTGCCGGTGATGATGTTGATGACACCGTCCGGGATACCGGCCTCGGTGGCGGCCTGCGCGAACATCAGCGAGGTGAGCGGGGTCAGCTCGGCGGGCTTCAGGACGATCGTGTTGCCTGCGGCGATCGCCGGGAGGATCTTCCAGGCGGCCATCTGGAGGGGATAGTTCCAGGGCGCGATGGAGCCGACGACACCGATGGGTTCACGGCGTACGTACGACGTGTGGTCGCCCGAGTACTCACCGGCGGACTGCCCCTGGAGGTGCCGTGCGGCACCGGCGAAGAAGGCCGTGTTGTCGATGGTGCCGGGGATGTCGAACTCGCGGGTCAGCTTGAGGGGCTTGCCGCACTGGAGGGACTCGGCGCGGGCGAGGTCGTCCGCGCGCTCGGCGAGCACGGCGGCGAAGCGGTGCAGCGCGTCGGAGCGCTCGCCGGGCGTGGCGCCCGACCAGCCCGGGAAGGCGGCGCGGGCGGCGGCCACGGCCGCGTCCACGTCGGCCGTGCCGGCCAGCTCGTACGTGTACACGTCCTCGCCGGTGGCGGGGTCGACGACCGCGTGGGTGCGGCCGGAGGTGCCCTTGGTCAGGCGGCCCGCGATGAACTGCGCGCCGTCCGCGAAGAACTCCTGTGCGGGGAATCGTTCCGGGGTCTCGCTGCCCGGGTGGTGCATGTCGCTCTCCTCCGCCTTCGCCCCGCTTCGTCCGCTGGCGGGTGGCGTAGCTCCAGCTCGATTTGAATGCCGATCCTGACAGAGCAAAGGGACTCCAACAAGTGATTCCGTTGTTGCCTTTTGGTTACGCGACGGAATCCTTCGACCAGGTGTCGAGTCCGTATGGAAAAGGGGGGACGGAGTGTCAGTGGTGCCTGCAAGACTCGCGTGTATGGACAAGATCACGGGGAAGCTCGCCGGAGCGATCGATTCACAGGAAGCCCTGATCAGGGAAGTGCGCGCGGGGGTCAGGGTCAAGTATCTGCACTTCTGGGGCCATCGGCCACGCCCGGACGGACGGGTGGGCGCGAGCTGTCTGAGCCAGTGGTGGCCGTCGCCGTTCACCGTGGCCGGGGTGACGTATGCGACCGCCGAGCACTGGATGATGGCGGGCAAGGCGCGGCTGTTCGGCGACACGGAGGCGCTCGCGCGGGTGTTGGCCGCCGGTCATCCGTCCGTGGCGAAGAAGGCGGGGCGCCTGGTGCGGGGCTTCGACGAGGAGATCTGGACGCGGGAGCGGTTCGGGATCGTCGTCGAGGGGAGCGTCCACAAGTTCGCGGCGGACGCGGAGATGCGGGCGTTTCTGCTGGGCACGGGCGAGCGAAGCGAGATGGGGGTCCCCCCGGCCGAAGGTTGGGGGAGGGTGCTGGTGGAGGCGAGTCCGGTGGACCGGGTGTGGGGGATCGGGCTGGCCGCGGACGACGCGGCGGCGGAGGATCCCGAGCGGTGGCGGGGGCCGAATCTGCTGGGGTTCGCGCTGATGGCGGCGCGGGAGCGGCTGCGGGCGGGCTGAGTCGGGCCGCCTGCCCCCGGGGGCCGGGGCGACGACAGGTTGTACGGCGGGTCGGGACCGGACCAGTTGGACGGGGGCCCGGCAGGGACGTCGTAAGCCAGGGCTGACGGACGGCGGGACGGACCGTGGGGTACGTCGGGCCCGTCAGGCCTGGAGCAGGAAGGGGGCCGTCAGGCTGGGCGCGGAGTTGTAGAAGGGGTCGGAGTCCGTGGTGTCGGTGTCGTCGCCGTGCTTCACGGCGAACGCGATGAAGATGATCATCAGGGTGACCGTGATGACGCCGAGGACGGTTCCGATGATCCCCGTGATCAGCCCGGCCTGGGCCTGACCCCGGTTCGTGGCCTCGCCCCGGTCGGCCCGCCTCTTGCCCTTGACGCCGAGGATGATCGCGGTGATGCCGAGGCCCAGCGAGACGACGCCGTAGATGCAGAACAGGCAGCACGACAGGATGCCCAGCACCATCGCCGCGGTGCCCATGTTGTTCTGCGGGGCCATCGGCATACCGGGCCAGCCGTAGCCCTGCGGGTAACCGGGGTAGCCGTAGCCGCCGGGGGCGCCGGGGCCCACGCCGGGACCGGGTTGGGCGTAACCGCCGGGGGCGTTGGGCTGGGCGTAGCCGGGAGCGCCGTAGGTGGGGAGGCCCGGGGGTGTGCCGGGGTGACCGTAGCCGGGGGCGCCTGAAGGGGTTCCGGAGCCGGGCGCGGCGAAGCCGTCGGCCGGCATGGAGGTCACGGTGGCCTGGCTGTGCACGGACTGCGACTGTGCCTGCGGCGGCACCGCGGTGGGCGGGGGCTGGTCCTGCGGCTGAGGCTGGTTGCCGGGGGCGGGCGACGAGGCGCCCTTCTCCAGCGACGTCCTGTTCTCCGGCGGTGCCCACGGGTCGCTGCTCGCGCCCGCTCCCGCACCGGCGTCCGGCTGTGTCTGGTCCCCCACGTCGTTTCCCCGTCCCCGTCCCCGTCGGTCCATCGTCAGAGCGACCATGCTAAGGCGTGCCGGTGACGGTTCCGCCACGCGGGCTGTTACGGATGACGTCGGCGCCGGCGCCACCGGTTCCGGGCCGGGTTGGTTGCCCCGGCTGACCCGGCTGACCCGGCTGACCCGGCTGACCCGGCTGACCCGGCTGACCCGGCTGACCCGGCTGACCCGGCTGACCCGGCTGACCCGGCTGACAGCATGGTCGCCCTCTTCGGTGCGGCACCGGCACCGGCATCGCCGTCGAGGTCGGGCCGCCCAACTGGCCGTTGGCCACTGGTCGCCGCCAACTGTCAGCCGCCCGGTACCTGTTTGCCGTGCCCGCTGCCCGAAAGCCCCCGCCGCAATCACCGTCCCCGCATCACCCGCACCGCGCCACCCGCCACACCCCACGCCCCACGCCCCACGTCCCGCCAATCCGACCCGCACCCCCAGCGCCACCGCTGACCCCCGCCAACCGCTGGCCAACCACCGCCCACCGCCCCGGCACTGCCGGCCCCCGCACCCCCGCCGCCCCCGACCCGCCATACCCCCCACCCCGGCCTACGATGATCCCGAGTCATCGATCAGCCGATCACCCGCGTCCCGCCCGGCAGGGCCCGGGCGCCGTTCCGGGGAGGAACCTTGTCCGACCACAGTGCCGTCATCGCCGGCGGTCAGGCCCGTGACCTGCATGCCTTTATCGCTGGGTTGCCGAAGGCCGAGCTGCATGTCCATCACGTCGGCTCCGCCTCCCCGCGGATCGTCTCGGAGTTGGCCGCCCGGCACTCCGACTCCAAGGTGCCCACGGACCCCGAGGCCCTGGTCGACTACTTCAGCTTCACGGACTTCGCGCACTTCATCGACGTGTACCTGTCGGTGGTGGATCTGATCCGCACGCCGGAGGACGTACGGCTGCTGACGTACGAGGTCGCCCGGGACATGGCCCGGCAGCAGGTGCGGTACGCCGAGTTGACCATCACGCCGTTCTCGTCGACCCGGCGCGGGATCGACGAGCGGGCCTTCATGGACGCGATCGAGGACGCCCGCAAGGCGGCCGAGGCGGACTTCGGGACCGTGCTGCGGTGGTGCTTCGACATTCCCGGTGAGGCGGGGTTGGAGGCCGCCGAGGAGACCGCGCGGCTCGCCACCGATGAGCGGCTGCGGCCCGAGGGGCTGGTGTCGTTCGGGCTCGGCGGCCCGGAGGTCGGCGTGCCCCGGCCGCAGTTCAAGCCCCACTTCGACCGGGCCATCGCCGCCGGCCTGCACTCCGTGCCGCACGCCGGTGAGACCACCGGCCCCGGGACGGTCTGGGACGCCCTGAACGACCTGCGCGCCGAGCGCATCGGACACGGCACCAGTTCCGCCCAGGACCCGAAGCTGCTCGCCCATCTCGCCGAGCACGGCATCGCGCTGGAGGTCTGCCCGACCTCCAACATCGCCACCCGCGCCGTCCGCACGCTCGACGAGCACCCGATCAGGGAGTTCACCCGCGCCGGGGTCCTCGTCACGATCAACTCCGACGACCCGCCGATGTTCGGCACCGACCTCAACAACGAGTACGCGGTCGCCGCCCGCCTCCTCGACCTCGACGAACGCGGTGTCGCCGAGCTCGCGAAGAACGCCGTGACGGCCTCCTTCCTCGACCCGGCCGGCAAGGCCCGCATCAACGACGAGATCGACACCTACACCTCGACGTGGCTCGCCCCCTGACCGACGGCGCTCCCTGACAACCAGCACAATGGCCCCATGCAGAACGTGACCGCCGTGGGCCATCGCGGCGACCCCTACCGTGTCCGCGAGAACACCACCGACTCGCTGCGTTCCGCGCTCGACCAGGGCGCGGACGCCGTCGAGTTCGACGTACGGCTGACCCGTGACGGCGTCCCCGTGCTGCTGCACGACGAGACGCTGACCCGGCTGTGGGAAGTGGACCGGCCGCTGAAGTCGCTGTCGCTGGACGAGGTACGCGGGCTCACGGGCGACGCGGTGCCGACGCTGGTGGAGGCGCTCGCCGCGACCGAGGGCAGCCGGATCATGGTCGATCTGCCCGGGCCCGCCGACCCGCGGGCCGTGCGCCGGATCGTGGACGTGATCCGCGAGTACGGGGCGGACGACCGGGCGTACTACTGCGCGGGCGCCGACGCCATGCTCGCCGTCCGCGCGGCCGAGCCGTCCGCCGAGATCGCCCTGACCTGGACCTCGCTCGCGCCCCCGCGCCCCGCCGTGCTCAAAGCGGTACGGCCGCGCTGGCTCAACTACCGCTTCACACTGGTGGATCGGGACCTCGCCGCACATGTCCACCGCGAGGGCTACCTGCTGTCGGTCTGGACCCCTGACACCCGTCGCTCGATGCGCCGGCTCCTCGACATGGGCGTCGACTCGATCACCACGAACCGCGTCGGCGTCCTGTGCGGACTCAGGAAGCAGGGCTAGGGCTGAGGGCGGCCTCCTCGGCACGTGGCCCAGCCAACTCCCTTGGCGGGGCGATGGATTGGGCGTCCACTCCCTCCCCCACCCACAGCCGGATCAGCAGCGCGGCGGTCGCCTCCAGCAGCCCCGCGCCCTGGTCCAACTCCCCCGCCGCGAAAGGCTCACAGCCCACGTCCCGCACCAACTGCCGTACGACCGCGAGGGCTTCGGCGTCGTCTCCGCTCACGGGGACACCCAGGGGGCGGCCGTCGAACACCGGGGGTGTCAGGCGCCAGACGTCCTCGTGGCAGAGATTGAACGCCTTGACGACGTGGGTCTGGGGGCCCGTGGCGGTGGCGAGTTGTACGGCGGCGGGCGGGCCGCCCGCGGTGAGCAGGCGGAAGCCTTCGCCGACGGGGTTGGTGCAGTCGATCAACACGCGGCCGGTGCACGGGAGTTGGCGGGCCACTTCCACTGCCGCCTGCCACGGCAGTGCCATCAGTACGGCGTCGGTGCCGAAGTCGGCGGCCTGGCGAAGGCTGCCGGACGCGCCGCCCCTTCGCCGTGCCAGCGCCTCCGCGCGCCCCAAGTCCCGTCCGCCGAAGAGCACTTCGTGTCCGGCTCTGATCCACTGCGTACCCAGGGCGTCCGCCATGCCGCCGGTACCGAGAATTCCTATCCGCATCCGCATGCCACGACAGTAGGAAGCGGCTCGGGCACCATGTGGTGCGTGACCTCCGACCCCGTGTTTCTCGCCGACTGCCGGGCCCGGCTCGCCTTCGACCTGTTGGGCAACACCTGGAACTGTGTGGTGCTGTGGGCGCTGCGGCACGGTCCGCGACGGCCGGGTGAGCTGCGTGGGCGGATCGGCGGGATCAGTCAGAAGGTGCTGACCGAGACACTGCGGCGGCTGGAGTTCAACGGGCTGGTGGCGCGGCGGTCCTACGGTGGTTCACCGCCGCGGGTGGAGTACGAACTCACCGCGCTGGGGCGGACGTTGCTCGAACCGATCGACGCGTTCGGGGCGTGGGCCTTCGAGCACGGGGACGAGGTCATGGCCGCGCAGGACGCCTCCGTACGGGACGGTCAGACCCGGGAGGCCTGAGCCACCGTCGCCGGGTCGGCCGGGGTGGCGCGGGTGAGGTACTGGGGGACCGGGCTGTTGTCCTTGCCGGTGTCGCGGGTGAGGCCGTAGCGGGTCGCGCCCTGGGCGGGGCTGGTGGTGATGTCCTGCTCCACCGCGTCCCAGGTGGTGGGGAAGACGTTGAGGCCGTAGTCGGCGCCGCGTTCGTTGACCGTGAGGGTGACGCTGCCGTCGACGTAGAAGTACTCGTTCTGCCACATCTGTTGGGTGCCGGTGGGCAGGACGTCGTAGCCGGTGGTCTTGTTGCCCATGCCGGTGGCGGTGGTGTCGGTGGTGCTGACCGGGTCGTCCATACGGCGGCCACCGCCCGAGGCGACGTGGAAGAGCTTGCCCTTCAACGCGGTCCAACTAGGCATGACCAGCGCGCCGGAGCGGTACTGCGGCGAGACCTGCCAGCGGACGAGGACGTAACCCTGGCCGCTGAGCGTCACGTTGTCACCGCGGTGGTTCATGGTGGCGTGCGCGCCACCGGTGCTGGTCACGCCGGACGCGGGGCGGTGCGGGAGCGCGGCGGGCGGGCTGTCGGGGTCCGGCGCCCGGTCCACGGCGTCGACGACCGAGCCGTAGGGCGTCGCCGTGGTGCTCGTCTTCGACGAGGAGGGGGAGGGCGAGGGAGTCGGCGAGGAGGACGTGGTCCGCGAGGGCGCTGCGCTCGCGGACGGGGTGAGGAACGTACCGGCCGTCACCGAGGGGCTGACGGCCTTCGGGACCGGGGCGTCCGGGCTGTGGGTGACGACATACACACCCCCGGCGGCGATCGTCGCACCGGCCGCCACGGCGACAACGGGCTTGGTCAACACCCCGACAGCCTTCCCCACCCACCCGACCGGCGCCCCGGCCGAGCCGGCGATCCCGGCGGACCCTGCGGCACCGGAGGAGACTCCGGCCGCCCCCGAACCCGCGGCCCCTGCAACACCCGAAACTCCCGCACTCCCGGCCGAACCCGCAGCACCTGCGGCCCCGGCAAATCCCGTAGAGCCGGCAACGCCCGCAGTGCCCGCGACGCCTGAAGCTCCCGCAGCGCCCACGGTCCCCGCAGCATGCACCGCGCCCGCGGCACCGGCCGCGCCTGCCGAACCCGAAGCCCCCGCAACCCCCGTCGAACCCGCAGCCCCGGCCGCATGCGCCGCCCCTGCGACGCCCGAGGCCCCGGCCGAACCGGCGAAACCCGCAGCACCCCCCGCCCCGGCCGAACCGGCAAACCCCGCCGAACCCACGGACCCGGCCACCCCGGCCGCCCCAACCACCCCCGCCGTCCCGCCCACCCCACCCGTCCCCGCCGCGAAAGCCGCCCCCGCTGCCCCGGCCAACCCCGTCGCAGCCGCAGCCGTCTTCGCGCCGAAGGCGAGCGACAGGGTGAAGCCGATCGGGAGGGGGACCAGGGCGATGCCGACGAGGAGGCGTTCCGCGGGGACGACGGATTCGCGGGGGTCGCCGCAGTAGGTGCAGCCTCGTAGGTGGCGGGCCAGGCGTTTGCGCCAGACCGAGTCCTGGCGGCCGTCCCAGCGGGTGGTGACGTCGCGGAGGTCGGGGCAGGCGCCGTCGAGGGCGCGGACGATGCCTCGGGCGGTCTCCAGGCGTTCCTTCATGCGCTGGACGCGGACCGCCGCGTGCTGGCGGCTGATGCCGACCGCCGACGCCAGTTCGCGGCGGGTGAGTTCGCCGGCGACCTCCAGCCACCACAGGGAGAGGAGTTGACGGTCCTCGTCGTCGAGCCAGCGGACCGCCTCCGCGACCTCGCGCCGCTGGCCCTCCAACTGGAGGCGGAGGACGGTGAGTTCGGCGAAGTCGGCGGCGTCCCCGGGTAGCCCGTCCGGGAGTTGGTCGGGGGATTTGCGGCGGCGCGCCCGGTCCCGGATCTGCCGCATGGCGATCGCCACCAGCCAGGACCGGAAGCTGTCGGGGTCGCGGAGCGAGCCGAGGTGGTCGACGGCGCGCAGCATCGTCTCCTGGACCACGTCGTCCACGTCGGCATGGCCGTTGAGGGCGCGGCCGACCACGTTGTAGACCAACGGCAGCCAGCCCGCGACCAGTTCGTCCAGCGCCCGCCGGTCACCGGCCTGCGCCGCCGCGATGGTGGAGCCCCACTGCCGCCCGTCCACGTCGTTCCCCGCCCTCCCCGGCATCATCCGATGTCCCCCGACGTCACTTGCTGTACAGCAGGGTGCCGAAGCCCAGTTGGTCGAAACCGCCGCTGTTGGGGCCGTAGTCGCCACCACCGCCCTCCGCACGCACCTTCTCAGCCATGAGGCTGATGAAGGGGGTGGTCAGGCGGCGACGTCGCGCGTAGTGGTTGTGCAGAATCTCCCAAACCGGGCGAACGGCGCCCCGGGCTATGTCCGAGATCACAGGCTGTTCCATGTACCGGCCGTTGCCCTGGCCGCTGCGCCAGGCGTACGTCGTGAAGGGCACGGCCGCGCCGAGGTTGTACTTGGCGACGTACTCGGCGGACTTCATGAACCGGTTGTCGAGGTAGCCGTAGAGGTCGACGCCCTGGTTCCAGGCCATCTCGCAGACTGCGCCCATCAGGCCCATGCCCATCATGGTGTGGCCCTGGTCGCGGCCGCTCTCCTGCCACTGGGCGAGGTTCTGGCCGCCGTAGACGATGGGGATGGCGTGCTTGAACGAGCCGTTGCCCGCGCCGGACTTCATGTAGGTCACCGCGCGCTGGAAGTCGGCGCTGTTGTCGCACAGGATGCCGGTCGCCATGAGGGAAGCGACGTTGCACAGGTCCCAATTCGCCCAGTAGTTGGTGATGTTGGCGGTGTTGTGGTTCGTCAGGAAGTCGGTGTTCATGGGCAGGAAGACCGTGCGCAGCATCTTCTTGAAGCGGGCGAACTCGAAGTCGGGGTGGTCGCGGACGAGTTCGGCGGCGTTGGCGAACTGGTAGCCGTAGATCCCGGAGGCCAGGAAGCGGTCGGCGTTGCCGTCGACCGAAGTGAGCGTGGCAGACCAGGCGTTGAGGATGGCGACGGCCGTGTCGCCGTGGGCCTTGGTGCCGCCGATCCGCCAGCGCAGGGCGTTCTGGTAGGCGGCGTGGATGTCGTTGTAGAGGGTGACGTAGTTCTGGCCGGTGCCGCCGCGGACGACGACGGCCTGCGGGCGGGGCTGCCAGGTGCTCGCGGAGTGCCGGTTGCCGGTGAGCCGCGTCCAGCCCTTCAGCCAGGGGTCCTTGCGGGCCGCGACACGGACCTTGGCGCGGTGCAGGTCGCCCGCGTTGTGCAGCATGCCCGGGTGGACCAGGGCCTGCGGGCGGGCGGTCGCGGTACCGACGGCCGCGCCCGGCTGCGCGGCGTCGGCCCCGCCGCCGGAGAGCGCGGCGATCCCGCCCCCGACGACTCCCGCCGCCGCGACTCCACCGCCGAGTGTGAAGAGCCCCCTGCGGGTGAGGCGGTGCTTGTTGAGGGGGTTGCGGGCGCTGGCGGCCATGTGGGTGGCTCCGGTGCGTGAGGAGACTGCGGACGCAGGGGGAGACGTGGTGAAGGCTTCCGCGATAACAGTTTTTACGGCCGCCACGGCTCCGAGTGGGAAACCCGTAGGGGGCAACCCCGGCAAAACCCTTGCCCGGTAAGGGAGTTGGCCTTGGCGATACCAGGGGCGTGTGCCCTCCTCACCGACGATCCGCGGACGGGCGCGGCGGACGAGGCTGATCACCGACAGCCACCGGACATCCCAGCAGGAGCAGCCGATGCGCACCCGCCACCGCACCGCCACCGTCCTCACCGCCTCCCTCGTACTCGCCCTCGCCGCAGGGCCGTTGGCAGCCCCCGCGTTCGCCGTGTCCCCTCCGGCCACCGCTCGGCAGACGACCGGACCGGACGCCATCGCACTGCGCGCCGCGCTCGCCGGGCTGCCGGACGCGGACGCGACGGCGGCTCTCGTACGGGTGGGAGGGACGGACGGGAGCTGGCGCGGGATTGCCGGTGTGCACGACCTGGAGAGCGGTGCCGCGGCCGATCCCGACGCACGCTTCCGGGCCGGTTCGACGACGAAGGTCGTGACCGCGGCGACCGTGCTGCGGCTCGCCGCGCAGGGGAAGGTCGACCTGGACACGCCGGTCCAGCACTACCTGCCGGGGCTGCTCACGACGGCCTTCGAGCCCGTCTCCGTACGGCAGTTGCTGAACCACACGAGCGGCATCCGGGCCGGTGACGGTTTCGGGGACGCCTTCGAGGACCAGTACGCGCACCGCTTCGACACGTTGACGCCTCGTCAGGTCGTCGCGTCGGCGGTGGCGAAGGGGCCGGAGTTCCGGCCGGGTGAGCAGCAGGACTACCTCAACATCAACTACACGATCCTCGGCCTGCTGATCGAGAAGGTGACGGGACACTCGTACGCCACGGAGGCCACCCGGCTCGTGCTGCGCCCGGCGGGCCTGCGGGACACCTACTTCCCCGGCACCGACCCGCGCATCCTCGGCCCGCACAACCACGGCTACCAGGCGGTCCAACGGCCCGACGGCACAACGGAGTTCGTGGACGTCACCGACTGGAACCAGGCGGACCGCTGGGCGGCCGGCGACATGATCTCGACGACCGCCGACCTGGAGCGGCTGATCACGGCGCTGTTCCGGGGCCGGATCGTACCGCGACCGCAGTTGCGGGAGATGTTCACCGTCCCGGCCGGCATCGAGGGCGCGAGCTACAGCGCGGGGCTCCAGCGGTTCGAGTACGGCGGGACGGTGTACTGGATCAAGTCCGGTGCCCGGTACGGCTACAGCACGGCCGTCGCCGCCACCCGCGATCTGTCCCGCACCCTCGTCTACTCGGTCGGCTCCACGGACGCGAAGGGCGAATCGATGAACGCGGTGGCGATGCGGATCGCGCTGGCCGCGCTCAAGTAGCCGGGCGGGGACGGAAGTCGGTGCGGGCACCGCCTCGGGGTCGTGGGAGGGGCCGTAGGAGGCGACCGCGATGACGAGGCGCGGGAAGGGCGGCCGGCTCGATCCGTAGCGCGGCGGGGCCGGCCGCCGCGCACGAGGAGTACCGACTGGGCCCCGCCGTCCGGGAGGCAGGCGCCGCTGTCGGCGGCGTACTCGACGGGCCGCCGCGCACGCGGCGACCGTAAACGCGTCAGGTGCTCGGTGTCCCGAGGCTCCCCCAGAAGGCCAGGTCGTGTTCCTGGGCGAAGTCTCGGGTGGACCGGGAGCAGGCCGCCGGGGGGCGGTTGCCCGAGGGGGCCGTGTCGCAGGCCTTCAAGGACATCAACTCCCCTGTCTGTGTGCGGTACTTCGGCCAGGTCGGGGTGCCGGAGCCGTTCGGGTCGCCGGTGGTGGTGAAGTGGTCCCAGAAGGTGATCATCTGGCGGGACAGCTCCAGTTGGTCGTCGTCGTAGGGGAGGGTCTGGCCCAGGTAGTCCCAGAGGTAGCCGAGGTCGTCGACGTGGATGGCGCCGCCGAAGGGGAAGTCCCGTGCCGTGGCGCTCTGTTGCTGGAGGCGGTGGATCGAGGTGAAGTGCGGGGTGTCGCTCTCGGCGAACTCGTAGGCGTACGTCGGCACCCATCGCGACAGCCGTGCCATCAGCTGTCGGCGGTCGTAGGAGGTGGAGCCGTTCTGGACCGCCGTCCAGGCCTGGCCCGGGGTGGGGTAGGCCGTGAGCGGGTACTCGGCCAGGACCTTGGCCGCGTTCGTGCCGTACGTCGACCTCACCGCCTGGGTGTACTGGTCGGCGGTCATCGGTGTGCCGAGGTAGTCGTAGTTCTGGAAGGTGAACAGGCCGCGTTCGCTGTTGGTCTGGCCGAGCATGACCGGGACCCTGGTGAAGTGTCCGGTCTGTACGGCTGTTCCCGGGTCGAGAGGGAAAGCCGTGCCGCCGAGGGACGGGCGGACCGGGGCCTTGAGTTGGGCCGCGATGATCGATGTGGTGGGCTTGGCGCGCAGACAGGCCAGGACGTCGGGGGCGGTGGCGCAGCCGATCTCCTGGACGAAGGCCCGGCTCTGTGTCTCACCGGCCGCCGCCGACTGGAGGGCGCAACCGCCGCTCATGACGACCGCGCGGGCGAACAGGCCCTTGGCGGCGGGCGAGGCGATCTGGTCGCAGACCGAACTGCCGCCCGCGGACTGGCCCGCGATGGTGACGTTCCCGGCGTCGCCGCCGAAGTGCCCGATGTTGGACCGCACCCAGCGCAGCGCCGCCTGCTGGTCCAACAGGCCGTAGTTTCCTGCCCCGTCGGCGTTCTCGGCGCGCAGTTCCGGGAGGTTCAGGTAACCGAGCGGGCCCAGGCGGTAGTTGACGGTGACGACGACCGCGCCGGTCTGCTGGACGAACTTGCGCGGGTCGGTGTCCTGGCCCGCGCCGCCGAAGAAGCCGCCGCCGTGGATCCAGACCACGACCGGGGTGTCCGCTCTACTCCCCTGCGGGGCATAGACGTTGAGGTCGAGGCAGTCCTCGGTGGTGATCGCCTTCTCGTAGCCGGGGTCCCAGCCGGAGGGCTGGGCGCAGCGGTCGCCGAAGCGGGAGGCATCGCGGATGCCGGTCCAGGAGGAGGCGGGTAGAGGGGCCGTCCAGCGGTCGGCGGCGGTGGGGGTGGCTGCGTAGGGGATGCCGAGCCAGGCGTCGTATCCGGCCTGGGCCTGGCCCTCGAGCTTGCCGGCGGTGGTGGCCACCACCAGGGACGTGCGTTCCGAACTCCCTTGTGCGGGAGGGGACTTCAGTACGTGTACGGCGATCGGGGACAAGAGCCCGAGGCCGAGCACGCTCGCGGTCGCCAGGATGGTGCGGACTCTGCTGCGGAGTGTGATCGTCCTTCCCATGACCCACGTGTGTAATCGCTTGGCAATATTGTCGGCAAGATGCGCGACAGGATTGGCTGCAATTGCCCCTGTGGGCGCGGGAGTTACGGCGTGTGGGTCGGCACGGCCGCCGACGGTTCGTCGGTACGGGTGGCCTGTGACGCCGATGTCGTGGGGGCCCGGGACGGTTCCGTGCTGGGGAAGTTGGTGCGGCTCGGGTCCTGGGAGCTGTCGGCGGACCTCTGGCTCGCGGCGGAGCTGGGGGCCTTCGTCGCGGAGGGGACGGGCGAGGCGGGCAAGGCGGACGGGGCGGGCGGGGTCGTAGGACTGCTGCTCGCGGGGGGTGGGGCGAGGGGGACCGTGGGGGTCACGGGGGCGTCGTGGTGGGCCAGGCGGAAGGGGAGGGCGGCGAGGACGAGCACCGCGCAGGTCGCGCCGGCGCCGATCGTCGCGCGGAGCAGGCGACGGCGGTTCGCGCCGCGGCGGATGGTCTCGTAGCGGCCGGGGGGCGGGCCGAGGTACTCGGCGGAGGAGGGGCGCAGGATGACCGTGAGGGGGTCGTCGAGGTCGCGGCCCGGTTCCCCGTCACCCTCGTCAAAGTGTGTGGTCAAGGCTTCTCCTCAGATGGGCGCGGAGCAGTTCGCGGGCCGCGTGGAGGTCGGCCTTGATGGTTCCTTCCTTGCGTCCGGTCAGCACGGACACCTCCCGGATCGGCATGTCGGCGTAGTAGTGCAGGAGGATCGGGACGCGCAGTCGTTCGGGCAGCGACTGCACGAGCAGCCGTACGGACGGATCGGTCTGTTCGGTCGGCGGCCGGATCGCCTCCTCGGTGGTGGCGCGGCGCACGGCCCGGCGTTCGCGCTCCATTTTGCGCCAGTGGTCCCGGACGAGGTTGGCCGCGGTGACGTAGAGGAAGCCGCGCGGTTCCGCCACCTTCGTCCAGCGCGCCCAGAGCCGGGTGAACGCCTCGGAGGCGATCTCGTGGGCCGTCTCGTCGTCGTCGACGAGACGGCGGCACCAGCCGGCGAGGCGCGGGTAGACGGCGGCGAACAGTTCGGACGCTGCCGTCTCGCGGGACCGTTTCAACGCTCTCCATGGTCGTGATGTGGTGCGGGCGGTACGGGTGTCCGGGACATCACGCGGTCAGCGTGGCGAAGACGATCACGTTGTCCAGGTATCCCGTTCCGGTGCGGGTCCCGCCGCAGGTGATGAGACGCAGTTCGGGGCGGGCCACGTTCCCGTACACCTCGTCCGACGGGAAGTCGGCCTTGGCGACCGTCCGTACGGTGGTGACGGTGAACGTGGCCGTCGTGCCGTTCTCCAGGCCCGCCTCGATCCGGTCGCCCTTGCGCAGTCGCGTGAGGTGACGGAAGACACCGTCCCCGTACGCGCCGACGGTCACATGCCCGAGGATCACCGACGGCCCGGTCTGGCCGGGCGTGGGCGAGTGCCGGTACCAGCCCGCCCGGTCGTGCGCGGTGATCGGCGGCACCTGCACGGTGCCGTCCGCGGCCAGCCCCAGCTGCATGACCGGGGTGTCGACCCCGATCGCGGGGACGCGCAGGGTGACCGGGACGGAGCGGGCGAGGGCGTGCGCCTTGCCGCTGCCGGCCTTGGCGGGCGGCGTGGAACTCCCCCGGGTCGAACTCCCTTGTGTTGAACTCCCTTGATCGGGAGCGGAGTTCGCGGCCCGGGTGGTCGTCCCGTGACCGCCGCCGCAGCCGGCGAGCAGCGATGCCGTCGCCGCGGTGACGAAGGCGCGCCTGGAGAGCGAGGTCATGCCCCGGTCGCCCTCCGACGGCGTACGACGACGAAGGCGCCGCCGCCGACGAGCAGCGCGGCGGCTCCCCCGCCGAGCAGCGTGGTCGACGTGTCGTCGGACGACTTCGCCGCCGGTACGACACCGGTGTCGGGGGCGCCGACGGGGACCGCGGCGACCTGGCTCGGTGCCCGGCTGGGCGCGGTGGACGGTTCGGCGCTGGGCGCGGTGCTCGCGCTCCGGGTGGGCTCGGGGGTGGGGGCCTTGGTGGCGCTCGGCGCCGGGGACGGCGCGGTGGAGGCGGCGCGGGTGGGGGCCGCGGAGGCCCCGTCCGCGAACGCGGGCGCGGCGGACGCCAGGACCGCGCCGCAGGTGAGTGCCAAGGCGCTGAGGACAGTTCGGCGCATGAATCGCTCTCTCTCGTCGGCCGCGCCGCCGGGTCCGTGGGCAGGACCGGCGGCGGGACGGGCAGTTGATCGAGCGGAGAGACGAGGCAGCGGGAGGGCGGGTTGTAAAGAGCTGGCAAAGTCCCCGGAGGGGTCGGCGAGTTGAGCGGCGGGCCAGGCGGCGCCTCACATGTTGATCATGTGTCCGGCGAGGCCGTGCACCGCTTCCTTCACCGCCTCGCCCAGGGTCGGGTGGGCGTGCACATTGCGGGCGACCTCGTGGACGGTGAGGTCCCACTGCTGGGCCAGGGTGAGTTCGGGGAGGAGTTCGGTGACGTCGGGGCCGATGAGGTGGCCGCCGAGGAGTTCGCCGTACTTCGCGTCGCTGATCAGCTTCACGAAACCGGTGGTGTCGCCGAGGCCGTGCGACTTGCCGTTCGCGGTGAACGGGAACTTCGCGACCTTGACGTCATGGCCCAACTCCCGTGCCTGCGCCTCGGTGTGGCCGAAGCTGGCGATCTGCGGCTGGCAGTAGGTGGCGCGCGGGATCATCGCGTAGTCCAGTTCCATCGTCTCCGCGTCCGCGAGGGTCTCGGCGGCGATCACGCCCATCGCCTCGGCGGCGTGCGCGAGCATCAGCTTCGCGGTGACGTCGCCGATGGCGTACAGGTGCGGGACGGACGTACGGCAGCGGCCGTCGACGTCGATCGCGCCGCGCTCGGTCAGCCGTACGCCGGCGTTCTCCAGGCCGAAGCCGGTGACGTTCGGCGCGAAGCCGATCGCCTGCAACACCTTGTCGGCTTCCAGGACTTGCCGGGTCCCGTCCTTGCCGGTGACGGTGACGCGGACCTGCGGGCCGGACTCGTCGATCGACTCGACGCGGGTGGAGGTGAGCACGTCGATGCCCAACTTGCGGTACTGCTTGGCGAGTTCGGTGGAGACCTCGATGTCCTCCAGGGGCGCGACCCGGTCCAGGAACTCGACGATCGTGACCTTCACGCCGTAGTTGTGCAGCACGTACGCGAACTCGATGCCGATGGCGCCGGCGCCCGCGATGACGATCGAGCGCGGCAGGTCGTCGGCGAGGATCTGCTCCTCGTACGTCACCACACGCGCGGTGCGCTTGGTGCCGGGCAGCAGCCTGGGGGTGGCGCCGGTCGCGATGACGCAGTGCTCGAAGCCGATGGTGCGCGACTCTCCGTCGTAGCCCGCGACTTGGAGGGTGTGCGGGTCGAGGAAGGTGCCGCGGCCGTCGATCTCCGTGATCTTGTTCTTCTTCATCAGATAGTGGACGCCCTTGACCCGGCCGTCCGCGACCCGGCGGCTGCGCCGGAACGCCTCGCCGTAGTCGAAGGAGACCTCCCCCTCGACCTTGATGCCGAAGGTCTTCGCCTCGCGGGTGAAGATGTGCGCCAACTCGGCGTTGCGCAACAGGGCCTTGGTCGGGATGCAGCCCACGTTCAGACAGACACCGCCCCAGTACTTCTCCTCGATCACCGCGACCCGCTTGCCGAGTTGGGCGGCGCGGATGGCGGCGACGTAGCCGCCGGGGCCCGCGCCGAGTACGACGACGTCGAACCGGTCGTCCGGCCCGCCCTGCGCGTCCTGCTGACCCTGCTGGCCCTGCTGGTCCATCGGAAGATCCTTTCCCACGGGGAAGTCCACGCCCTCCAGGATGCCGCGCCGGTCGACGATCACGCGCATCGGCGCATGTGCGTTACGGCGGCATCGGCGCTACGACGGCTGCGGCTCCTCCGCGCCCGCCGGTGGCGCCCCGCGTCGGTACACGTCCTTCAGGTAGAGCACGAGGGCGGCGCCGAGCACCCACACCGGGAGGATCACCAGGGCGCGGGAGAGGCCGTCGTTCTGGAAGCGGGACAGGCCCTGCATCGCGCGGACGCCGATGCCGACCGGCAGGATCTCGGAGAGCGGGCGCAGCCAGCCCGGCAGATAGGCGGCCGGCAGGATGCCGCCGCTGCTGCTGTTGCCGAGGATCAGCATGAGGATCGAGGCGAGGGTGACTCCGGCCGGGCCGCACAGCCGTAGCAGGACCATGGTCGTGGCCGCGACCGCCGCGCCCATCAGGGAGATCACGACGACGAGGGGCAGGAAGGAGCCGGGCAGCGCGCCGAAGCCGGTGCTTCCGGCGATGGTGGCGATCAGCAGCCCGCCGACGATCCCGAACAGGGCCAGGCTGGCCATCCGCCAGCGGTACTGGAGGCGGGGCGCGAGTTGGTAGGTGGTCATACCGAAGAGGTAGCCCGCGAGGACCAGGCCGAAGGCGGCGTAGAAGACGGAGAGGCCCCGGGTGTCCCCCGCCGCCGCCGGGGCGACGTCCTCGACGGCGAGCTTATGGTGCTCGGCGTGCGCCACCGAGCCGAAGGCGGTGGTCACGGTCGCGGTGACGGCGGCCCCGTTGGCGCTGCCGTAGAGCAGCGTTCCGTCGCCGAGGTAGGCCGCGTAGACCTTCCGGTCCTGTACGGCGTTCCGGGCGGCGGACTCGTCGGGGTAGGTCTCGACGGTGAAGCCGCCCGGGGCGATGTGGTCGAGGTCCTGGCTCAGGCGGGCCTGCGCGGTGCCTATCTCCGTTGTGCCGACGCGGAGTTGATGGGGGCGCGGGGCGTGGAAGGCGGCGAGGTAGACGCTGACGAACACGGCGCCGATCAGCAGCACGACGGCCACGGGGAGCAGGACGGCACGCACGTTTCCGGGGCCCGGGGGCGGGTGGGCCACGTCGAGGGCGTGCTTGTGAGGTTGCCGGACGGCGACTTGCTGGGACATCGGAGCGGCCCTAGATTAGAAGGAAACTGATAATATTTGTACATCATAATCAGCTGCCTTACAAAAGAGGTCCACCCTGTGAACCATCCCGACCGCCGTACCGGCTACGTGACCTGGCAGATCGGCCAGATCATGGCGGCCCGGATGGAGCGCGCCCTGCGCCCGCTCCGGCTGACCCTCGCCCAGCACCGGGCCCTGATGCAGGCCGTCCTCGACCCGGGGGTGTCCAGCGCGACCGCGGCCCGCAGGGCGGCGATCACCCCGCAGTCGATGGGTACGGCGGTCAACGGGCTGGTCGAGCGGGGAATGCTGGAGCGACGCACCACGCCCGGCGACCGGCGCACCCAGCGCCTGCACGCCACGGAGGCGGGTGTACGGCTCGCGGCGGAGGCCGCCGAGACGGTGGACGCGGCCCATGCCGAGGCGCTTCAGGCCCTGACACCGGCGGAGCAGGAACAGGCGCATGCGCTGCTGCTCAAGCTGTTGGCCTCACTGAATCCCTCGGCGCTGGAGGGGGGCGACAGAGGGTGAGAGGCCGGGGGTGGGACTGTTCCTACGCCGATTCCGGCCGCGGGCGCCACGTGCCGTCCAGCGGAACGCCTGCCGCCGCCGCGATCCGGTCCCGGGAGGCGAGCAGCCGGGTCCGCAGTGCGGGCAGGTCCACGCCCAGGAGTACGCCGTCGCGCTTGACCACACGGCCGGCGACGAGGACGGTGTCGACCAGGCCGGGGTGACCGGCGCTGACGATCGTGCCGGCCGGGTCGGTGACAGGGAACACGGTCAGGTCGTCGGTGCGCAGCAGGATGATGTCGGCGTCCTTGCCGGGCGTGACGCTGCCGGTCCGGGCAGCCAGCCCGCAGGACCGGGCGGCGTCGACGGTGGCGAACTCCAGCAGGTCCCGGGAACGCAGACCGCCGTCCAGGCCCCGCTGCACGGCGAAGGCCGTACGCATCGTGGAGAACATGTCGCCGCCCACCGACGGGACGTCGTCGATGGACAGGGTCGGTCGCACTCCGGCGGCCAACGCCCGTCCGGTGACCGGCGATCCGAACCCCATCTTCAGTTCGACGTCCGGGCTGATCGACAGCGAACCGCCCGCGCCGGCCAGCATCCGCAGCTCTTCGTCGCTGATCCCGTTGGCGTGCACGAACGTGGTGGTGTCCCGCAGCAGGCCGTGCTCGTGGAGGTCGGTGACCGTCCCGGCGGCCTCGATGTGCAGGCTGGTGCGCAGGCCGAGTTCGGCCGCCAGCTTCAGTTCGCGGGCGACGGTGTCCATGCCGGTGTCGTCGGGGCCGCGCAGGCCGAGCGCCATGGTGACGAGCCCGTCCCCGGCCAGGTCGGCGCGGACCCTGCGGATGTCGTCGTCGACGGGGTCGGCGGTACCCCAGCCCGCGCCGAGGCAGAAGATCGACCGGCCCGGCGCGTCCCGCAGCGCGGCGACCGCGGCGTCCTCGTGCGCGTGGCTCTGGGCGACGTGGTACCAGTCCAGCATCGTGGTCACCCCGGAGTGCAGCGCCTCCAGGCGGCCGAGCCGGGTGCCCGCGTAGACGTCCTCGGGCCGGTAGTGGGGCTTGACCGTGCGGTGCATGGCCAGCGCCCACTCCAGGAACGTCCAGTCGGCGCCGACGCCCCGGAACGCGGTCTGCCAGGAGTGGCGGTGGTTGTCGACGAAGCCGGGCATGACGATCCGGTCGGTCGCGTCGATCACCTCGGCGTCCGGCGCGTCGACGCGCTCGGCCACCTCGACGATCACACCGTCCTCGATCAGTACGTCACCGCGTTCGAGATCGCCGACGGCCGGGTCCATGCTGAGCACGGTGCCGCCACGGAGCAGGGTCTTCATCGGAGTAACTCCTTGCTGGTGGGGGGTAGTTGGAGGTGGTGGCAGGTGGTGGGAATAGCGAGGGGAGTTGGGGACAACGGGGGGCGTTGGGGATAGGGAGGGAAGTTGGGGACAACGGGGGGAAGTTGGGGACAGCGCAGGCATGGCCGCACGGTCGGGTGAAGCGACGCGGCCCATCGCCGGGCGGCCGAGCCGGTGCCGCTCAGGCGGTCGAGGCTTCGGTTCCGGTCGGCACCGCGTCCGACACCGCGTCCGCCGCCGCGACCGCGTCCGCGACCAGATCCGCCGTGTCCTCCGTGCCCGCCGCCAGCCTGACCAGCCCCAACGGGACGGATTCCGCGAGCTGTTCGTCGCTGAGCATGCCGCGCCACATGGACGCCGGATGCACGGCCAGCGACTCCACACCGCCGAGGCCGGCCGACCGGCGCGGGTAGCGCAGCTTGCCGAGAAAGGCGTCGGCGGTCTCGAATCCACCCGTGAACTCGATGCCGAGCACCCCGCCGAAGCCGCTCATCTGGTCGACGGCCAGCTTGTGTTGGGGGTGGTTCGCCAGACCGGGATAGTGCACCTTGCTCACCGCCGGATGCGCGCTCAGCGCCTTCGCGAGCGCGAGGCCGTTGGCGTTGTGCCGCGGCACCCGCAGCGGCAGGGTGCGCATACCGCGCAGCAGCAGCCACGCGTCGATCGGGCCGAGCGTGGCACCGGTGAGCAGACCGACGTCCCATACGCGGTCGAGGAGTCGGGCCGGCCCGGCCAGCACTCCGGCGGAGACGTCCGAGTGGCCGTTCAGGTACTTGGTCGCGCTGTGCCAGACCAGATCGATGCCGAAGTCCACCGGCCGCTGGTTCAGCGGGGTGGCGAAGGTGTTGTCCGCCATGGTCAACACACCGTGCGCGCGGGCGAGTTCGGCCACCGCACGGAGATCGGTGATCTGCAGCAGCGGATTGCTCGGGGACTCCACCAGGATCAGCCGGGTCTTCGGGGTCAGCGCCCGCGCGAACGCCTCCGGGTCGGTCTGGTCCACCAGCGTGGTCTCCACCCCGAGCCGCGGCAGCAGGTTCAGCAGCACCGACGCCGTACCCCCGTAGGTGGATCGCTGCCCGACGACATGGTCGCCGGCGGACACCAGGGCCAGCACGGCCGTGGTGAGCGCGGCCATCCCGGACGCGGTGACCATGGCCGCCTCGGTGTTCTCCAACTCGGCTACGACGGCGGCGACTTGGGCATGGTTCGGGTTGCCGAACCGGGTGTAGAAGTCCTTGCCGCGCGACTCCACGGCGCCCCGCGCGAAGGTCTCCGCGTCCTCGGCCGAGAACGCCGCCGTCTGGTAGATGGGCGGGGCCACGGCACGGCTGGGGTGGACCTCGCGGTCGGCGTGAACGGTGACGGTGCTCTTGCCCGGCATGGCTGCCCTTCCATGGACTGGCGGTGCGGCTCCGGGAGGCCCGACTCCAGAGGGCCGGACTCCAGGACGCGTGTCTCCATGAAGCGTGACCGACCGACGGCCCGAAGTGTCCGATTCTCGGCAACTCTGGCAGCAAATTGCGCTCTGTAGGGGCGTACGATTGTGGTAGTGAGGCCCTCCGCACAATAATCTGCCGTCATGGACGAGGTGGACCGGTCGATTCTGGCCGTGCTGGAGCAGCACGGCCGCATCAGCAACAACGAGCTCGCCGCCCGGGTCGGCCTGTCGCCGTCACCCTGTCTGCGGCGCGTGCGCCAACTGGAGGAGGCCGGGGTCATCCGCGGCTACCGCGCGCTGATCGATCCCGCCGCGATCGGCCGCGGCCTGCGCGTCTTCGCGGGCGTACGGCTGCTGCGGCACACCCGCGCGGACGTGGTCGCGTTCGAGCGCGGGGTCACCCGGCTGCCCGAGGTGGTCGCCTGCCACCACATCACCGGCAACTTCGACTATCTCCTCCAGGTCGAGGTGGCCGACCTGCCCGCCTACGAGGACTTCCACGCCCACCGGCTGGCCACCCTGCACGGCGTGGCGACGGTGAGCAGCTACGTCACCATGAAGACACTCACCGCCGACACCGAGTCCGAGTGACGGTCAGAGGGCGATGGTCCCGCGGACGCACACGACGGCGGCCCCGCTGACCCACACCGTGCCGTCCGCGTCGGCGGTGACCTCGATGCTCGCGGCCCGCCCGAGGCGCGTGCCCTGGGAGACCCGGTAGGAGGAGGGCGCGGCGCCGGTCGAGGTGAGCCACTGCCCGACACCGGCGTTCATGCTGCCGCACGCGGGGTCCTCGGGCACACCGGCGCCGGGGGCGAAGGTACGCAGCTCGAAGCGGTGCGGGTGCCCGTCCGGGTGGGCCCCGATCGCACCGACCATCGCGTCCGGGAAACCGGAGAAGCCGGGTTCGAGGGCCAGCACTTCCCCGGCCGTGGCCAACCGCACCACCGCCCACCCGGGCCCGTTGTCGACCCACTGATGGTCCAGGATCCGCTCCCGCGCGACACCGAACGCGGCCACGATCCGCCGTAGCGACTCGTCGTCGAGCGCGCCTTCCCGCACCCGGGGCGGAGCCGCGAAGGCCAGCGTGTCCTCACCGCGCCGCACGGCGACCAGTCCTACGGCGCACTCCTGCACGATGCGTTCGGCGTGCCGGGGCGTGCCGCCGCCGTCCAGCCACGCGCGCGCGGAGCCGAGGGTGGGGTGCCCGGCGAACGGCAACTCGCCCCGCGGGGTGAAGATCCGCAGCCGGTAGTCCGCCTCGGGGGTGGTCGGGGGCAGCACGAACGTGGTCTCGGACAGGTTCGTCCACCGTGCCAGCCCTTGCATCTCCTCGTCGCTCAGGTCCGTCCCGTCCAGGACGACGGCGACCGGATTGCCGGAGTAGGGGCTCGTGGAGAACACGTCGACCTGCACGAACGGGCGGGTACGCGGCTTGGTCATCAGGGGCCTCTCGATCGACTGCGGCGGAAGCGGGTCCCTCCCGGGGCCGTCCCAGATCCATTCCGGGTCCATCCCAACGGGCGCCCGCCCGCCGAGGACAGGGCCAGTCACAACAAAGTGGATCCACCGGTTGCTCCGGGCCGTTTCCGGCTGCCGGCATCGATCTGAGCCGGATACGTATGGTCGCAGCGCGGAAGACGGACAGAGGACCGGACCGGCATGCTGAAAGAAAGCCACCCGCTGAGCGAGACGGACCGTCGGATCGCCGCCGCGATGCCGGCGTCCCCGCGGGCCTCGTGGCGCACGGTCGGCCGGGTCCTGGGCATCTCGGAACGCACCGTGGTGCGGCGCGCGGCGCCCCTGTTCCACGACAGGACGCTGCGCGCCACCGCCGTACGCAACCCGCTGTGGTTCCCGGACCTGATCCCGCTGGCCCTGCGCATCCGCTGCCGGCCGAACCGGATCAGCGCGATCGCCGCGACCCTGGCCCGCCGCCCCGACACCGTCTGGGTGGACATCCTCGGCGGCGGCGACGAGATCTGCACCATCCTGTTCCTGGACGGCCCGGACGCGCGCAACTCCCTGCTGCTGCGCGACCTTCCGGCCACCCCGGCGGTCCAGTCGTGGACCTCGCACATCCTCCTGCAGGTGTTCCCGGCGGCCTTCGACTGGAGCGGCGGCCTGCTCACGCAAACGGAACTGACGAGCCTACGGCCGGAGCCCCCGCGCCCGGACAGCTCCGCCCCGGCCGCCCACCCAGCCCTCCAGCCCCTCGACCACGCGATCGTCACCACCCTGATCGAGGACGGCCGAGCCTCGTACACCGACCTCGCCCGCCGCGTCGACACCACCGCCCTCACCGCCCGCCGCCGACTGGAGGCGCTGACGGCCGGCCAGGTCGTCCGCCTCGCGACCGAGGTCGATCTGGCCCGCCTCGGCATCCGCACCGAGGCGTTGCTGTGGATCACGGTCGCCCCCGGCGGGCTGGAGGAAACGGGCCGCCGACTGAGCAGCCACCCCCAGGTCCGCTTCGCCTCGGCCACCACCGGCCCGTCCAACCTCCTGGTGGCCGTCGCCGCCGCCGACCTCAACGCCCTCTACCACTTCCTGAACGACACCATCGGCGCCCTCCCCCACATCGCCACGCTGGACGTCACCCCCATCCTGAGCGGCGTGAAGAGAACGGGCCTGGTCCGCCCAGGCAGCCTCTGACCCGCCTCTCCCCGGGGCCAGGTGAGCGAGCCGTCGCCCGCCGCCGTCCGGTCGGGCCGCGACCGCGCCTCCGACATCGTTGTCGAAAGCGCGGCCTGCCCGAAGCACGGAGCTACGGGAAGCGGCGGGCCCCGAGGGGGCACCGAACGCCGGGGCGTGTGGTCTGCCTACGGCGTGTAGCGGGCGTCACTGCCGTACAACTGCCTGGTGAACGCGGAGACATCGGCGCTGCGATCGGCGCCGTCGAGGTTGTACGTCAGAAAGACGCCGTACCCCTCACTGACCGTGCGGGCGGCGAGTGCGGCGGACGCGCTCTGCGAGGTCCCGCCGATCTGGACGGCCGCCGGCGACAGCTTCGACTTGGGCAGGGCGATGCCGGGGACCTGCCAGCTGCCGTAGTACGGGTTCCAGGCGTAGTCGAACTTGGACGAGACGTCGACGCCGCCGTAGGACAGACGGGACGCGGCCGGACCGATGTTGTAGAGGCTGATGATCTTGTTCGGCATGTTGGCGCGCAGTGCCGACACCAGGTACACGAACGAGCCGGCGTTGGGCTGGGTGGTGCCGTTGTTGCCGTAGTCGGCGTACTCGTCGTCGAAGTCGATGCCGTCGAGGCCGTACTTGGTCACGGTGTCCGACAGTTGCTTCGCGAACACCGAAGCCGTCTGCTGGGACGGGAAGTTGGCGAAGCCCGAGCCCTGGTGGTTGCCGAGCACCGAGAGGACGACCTTGATGCCCTTCTGCTGCAACGGCCGTATCTGCGTGGCGGCGTTGTCGAGGACGCGCTGCACGTTCGGGTTGAAGTACAGGGTCCCCGTCTTGGTGCCGGCGTCGTAGTTGATGTTCGCCGCGAAGATCACGGCGATGTCGAAGACGTTGGCGCCGCCGTTGGAGAGGGTGTACTTGCCGACGTTCAGCATGCTGTTGTTGTTCACCTCGACGTACGCCACCGAGGTCGGTCCCTGTTTCGCGGCAGCGGGGGCCGCTGACGCGCCGCTCGTGGCGGTCGCGCCCAAGGCGAGTGCCGCCATGGTCGAGAGCGCGAGCGCGGCCGTCCGTACTCTTCTCCGCACCGGAGTGAACATCGTTGATCGGTCTCCCATCGCATGGAGCGGCGCCCGCCTGCTCGCGAACGCCGAGTGGGTCCCCCGCCCCTTCCGTTCCCGGGACCGAATCCCCGGAACCATGCGAGAACCCTTCCCGACTCCACGCACATCGCGCCACAACTCTCAATCCGGGCAAGGGAGTTGCCGGAACGCTACGCCGACGCGGACGGACAGCGCACGCACGCCGCGGATCCGCGGCACCTCCCCTACAGCCCCACGATCTTGTTCCACTCCTTCGCGAACTCCACCCGTTCCGTGGACGTGATGTCCCGCGCGATCGCGAGGTGCTTGCGCATCGTCGCGTCCGGGAAGATCAGCGGGTTCTCGGCGAGGGCCGCCGTGTCCTTGTCCTTGGAGGCCGCGAGGACGGCCTGGGCTGCCGGGACGGGGCAGACGTAGTTGACCCAGGCGGCGAGTTCCGCGGCGACCTCGGGGTCGTAGTAGTAGTCGATCAGCTTTTCGGCGTTGGTCTTGTGGCGGGCCAGGTCGGGGATCATCAGGGAGTCCGCCCAGAGTTCGGCGCCCTGCTCGGGGACGACGAAGCGGATGTCCGGGTTGTCGGCCTGGAGCTGGATCACGTCGCCGGAGTACGCCTGACAGGCCAGGACGTCACCGCTGACCAGGTCCTTGGTGTAGTCGTTGCCGGTGAAGCGGCGGATCTGCTTTCTGCTGATCTGGGTCTGCACCTGGTCGCACACCTTGTGGAAGTCCGCGGCGGTCCACTTGGTGATGTCGACGCCGTTGCCCTGCATCAGCAGCGCGAACGCCTCGTCGAGGCCGGAGAGCAGGGTGACCCGGCCCTTGAGGTCGCTCGCCCAGAGGTCGGAGACCTGGCGGATCTCGCGGCCCAACTTGCGGTGGTTGTATGCGATACCGGTGATGCCCGACTGCCAGGGCACCGTGTACCGGCGGCCCGGGTCGAACGCGGGCGAGCTGAGCTGCGGGTCGAGGTACTTCGCCACGTTGGGCTGCGTGGAGCGGTCCATCCGCTGGACCCAGCCGAGGCGGACGAACCGCGCGCACATCCAGTCGCTCATGACGATCAGGTCGCGGCCGGTCTGCTGGTGGTTCATGAGCGCCGGGCTGATCTTGCCGAAGAACTCGTCGTTGTCGTTGATCTCCTCGATGTAGTCGACGGAGATCCCGGTCTTCTTCTCGAACGCGTCCAGCGTCGGCCGCTTCGTCTCGTCATCGTCGTCGGTGTCGATGTAGAGCGGCCAGTTCGCCCAGGTCAGCCGCTTGTCCGTGGTGGACAGATCGGCGCCGGCGCGGTCGCTCGCCTTCACATACGCGGCGGGCACACCGCACCCGGCGAGCGCGCCGAGCGCGCCGGCAGCGCCGAGCGCGCGCAGCAGGGAGCGACGGGAGGGCGGGTACGACTTCGGAGTCTTGGGCACCCGCGCAGCATGACCCGTCGCCCCGCGCCCGATCAATGGACGCTGCGTCGAGCGGCTCCCCAGGGACCCGACACCTTGTCGATCGGTTGCCTGTGAAGTAACCGCCCGTTCACACGCGACGATCAGAAGAGCGAGTAAAAAGCGCGGCCCCGGACGGTCAACTCCCGTCCGGGGCCGCGCAGTTGGTCGTACGACAGCAGCGGTTGCCTACGCCTCCAGCGAGGTCATCACGTGCTTGATCCGCGTGTAGTCCTCGAAGCCGTAGCCCGACAGGTCCTTGCCGTAACCCGACTTCTTGAAGCCGCCGTGGGGCATCTCCGCGACCAGCGGGATGTGGGTGTTGATCCACACGCAGCCGAAGTCCAGGGACTTCGACAGCCGCATCGCGCGTCCGTGGTCCTTCGTCCAGACCGAGGAGGCGAGGGCGTAGTCGACGCCGTTGGCCCACTCGATGGCCTGGGCCTCGTCCGTGAAGGACTGGACGGTGATGACCGGTCCGAAGACCTCGTTCTGGATGATCTCGTCGTCCTGCTTCAGGCCGGAGACGACGGTCGGGGCGTAGAAGTAGCCGACCTCGCCCACCCGGTGGCCGCCGGACTCCACCTTCGCGTGCGCCGGCAGCCGCTCGATGAAGCCGGTCACCTGCTTGAGCTGGTTGGCGTTGTTGAGCGGGCCGTAGAGCACGTCCTCGTCGTCCGGCTGCCCGGTCTTCGTCTCGGCCGCCGCCTTCGCGAGCGCCGCCACGAACTCGTCGTGGATCGACTCCTGGACCAGGACGCGCGTCGCCGCCGTACAGTCCTGCCCGGCGTTGAAGAAGCCCGCGACCGAGATGTCCTCGACGGCCTTGGCGATGGCCGCGCTGTCGAGGTCCTCGAAGACCACGACGGGAGCCTTGCCGCCCAGTTCCAGGTGGACCCGCTTGAGGTCCTTGGACGCGGACTCGGCGACCGCCATGCCCGCGCGCACCGAACCGGTGATGGAGGCCATCGCCGGGGTGTGGTGCTCGACCATCGCGCGGCCGGTGTCCCGGTCGCCGCACACGACGTTGAAGACGCCCTGGGGCACGATCGAGCCGATGATCTCGGCGATCAGGACCGTGGAGGCGGGGGTGGTGTCCGAGGGCTTCAGGACGACCGTGTTACCCGCGGCCAGCGCCGGGGCGAACTTCCAGACGGCCATCATCATCGGGTAGTTCCAGGGCGCGACCTGCGCGCAGACGCCGATCGGCTCGCGCCGGATGATGGAGGTCATGCCCTCCATGTACTCGCCGGCGCTGCGGCCTTCGAGCATCCGGGCGGCGCCCGCGAAGAAGCGGATCTGGTCGACCATCGGCGGGATTTCCTCGGAGCGGGTGAGCCCGATCGGCTTGCCGGTGTTCTCCACCTCGGCCGCGATCAGTTCCTCCGCGCGCTCCTCGAACGCGCTGGCGATGTCCAGCAGGAACTTCTGCCGCTTGGCCGGGGTCTCGTCCCGCCAGGCCGGGAAGGCCGCGGCGGCGGCCACCATGGCGGCGTCGACGTCCGCCTCGCCGGACAGCGGCGCGGTCGCGTACGCCTCGCCCGTCACGGGGTTGACCACCTCGGTGGTCCGTCCGTCGGCGGCGTCCCGGAACTCACCGGCGATGTAGTTCTGTAGTTTGCGCAGCCGTCCCAGTTCGGTGCTCACTGCCGGCCCTCCAAGTCCAGGTGTCCAATCACTGAGACACCCACCCTAATCGCCCGGCCCACGTTTTCAACACCCCTGATCGCACCAAGGCTGCGAAATCCGCAAGTCTCGGCCACGTAAACAACGAATTTCATCGAAGCGGCCTTGCGGAACGGTCGAGACGTCGTGCACAGTGAAGCCGTGGCCAGTCGCAGCGCAGAACCCAGGGACTCCCGCGAGTCCAGGAACGGGACTCCTCACCTGGATTCCGTCTCCCTCGCCATCATCGAACAGCTCCAGGAGGACGGCCGCCGGCCGTACGCCGCGATCGGCAAGGCCGTCGGCCTCTCCGAGGCCGCCGTGCGCCAGCGCGTCCAGAAGCTGCTCGACCAGGGCGTCATGCAGATCGTCGCCGTCACGGACCCGCTCACCGTGGGCTTCCGCAGACAGGCCATGGTCGGTGTCAACGTCGAGGGCGACGTCGAGAACGTGGCGGACGCGCTGACGGCCATGCAGGAAGTGGAGTACGTGGTGATGACCGCGGGCTCGTACGACCTCCTCGCCGAGATCGTCTGCGAGGACGACGACCACCTGCTGGACGTCATCAACAAACGCATCCGGGCGCTGCCCGGGGTGCGCTCCACCGAGAGCTTCGTTTATCTGAAGCTCAAGAAGCAGACCTACATGTGGGGAACCCGATAACCGTGAGCAAGGACCTCAGCCGCACCGCGTACGACCACCTGTGGATGCACTTCACCCGCATGTCCTCGTACGAGAACGCGCCCGTTCCCACGATCGTCCGTGGTGAGGGCACCTACATCTACGACGACAAGGGCAAGCGCTACCTCGACGGTCTCGCGGGCCTGTTCGTGGTCCAGGCCGGTCACGGCCGCGCCGAGCTGGCCGAGACCGCCGCCAAGCAGGCGAAGGAACTGGCGTTCTTCCCCATCTGGTCGTACGCCCACCCGAAGGCCGTGGAGCTGGCGGAGCGTCTCGCGAACTACGCGCCCGGCGACCTGAACAAGGTCTTCTTCACCACCGGTGGCGGCGAGGCCGTCGAGACCGCCTGGAAGCTCGCCAAGCAGTACTTCAAGCTGGTCGGCAAGCCCACCAAGTACAAGGTCATCTCGCGCGCGGTCGCCTACCACGGCACCCCGCAGGGCGCCCTGTCCATCACCGGACTCCCGGCTCTGAAGGCCCCCTTCGAGCCGCTGGTCCCGGGCGCGCACAAGGTCCCGAACACCAACATCTACCGCGCCCCGATCCACGGCGACGACCCGGAGGCGTACGGCCGCTGGGCCGCCGACCAGATCGAGCAGGAGATCCTCTTCGAGGGCCCCGAGACGGTCGCCGCGGTCTTCCTGGAGCCGGTGCAGAACGCCGGCGGCTGCTTCCCGCCGCCGCCCGGCTACTTCCAGCGCGTCCGCGAGATCTGCGACCAGTACGACGTGCTCCTGGTCTCCGACGAGGTCATCTGCGCCTTCGGCCGCCTCGGCACGATGTTCGCCTGCGACAAGTTCGACTACGTGCCGGACATGATCACCTGCGCCAAGGGCATGACCTCGGGCTACTCCCCGATCGGCGCCTGCATCATCTCCGACCGCCTGGCCAAGCCGTTCTACCAGGGCGACAACACCTTCCTGCACGGCTACACCTTCGGCGGCCACCCGGTCTCCGCCGCGGTCGGCCTCGCCAACCTCGACATCTTCGAGCGCGAGGGCCTCAACCAGCACGTCCTCGACAACGAGGCCAACTTCCTCCAGACCCTCCAGAAGCTGCACGACCTCCCGATCGTCGGCGACGTCCGCGGCAACGGCTTCTTCTACGGCATCGAGCTCGTCAAGGACAAGGCCACCAAGGAGACCTTCACGGACGAGGAGTCGGAGCGCGTGCTCTACGGCTTCGTCTCCAAGAAGCTCTTCGAGTACGGCCTCTACTGCCGCGCCGACGACCGCGGTGACCCGGTCATCCAGCTCTCGCCGCCGCTGATCGCCGACCAGTCGACCTTCGACGAGATCGAGGGCATCGTCCGTCAGGTCCTCACGGAGGCCTGGACGAAGCTCTAGCCTTCGGCGGTTCAACGGTTTATACGGCCAGGGGTGCACCCGTACGAGTGGGAAGGGCGCACCCCTGGCCGTGTGCTGTCCGGGGTCACGTCCCCCGCTCCTTAGCGTGCCTGGTAACCGATCGGCCCCGTCCTCGTTCCCCCGCTTGGGGGATTGCGGTACGGGAAAACGGATCTGAACGAGGTGTACGCGCATGGTGACCCCGCCGGACAACGACGTGCTCTGGGCACGTGCCCTCCACTTCCAGCACCAGGACGGAACGCCCGCGCTCGGCGGCGTCTCGCTCGGGGTCCGGGAGGGCGAGATCCTCGCCGTCATGGGCCCGCGCGGCAGCGGCAAGACGACCCTGCTGCGCTGCCTCTCCGGTCTGGAGCGCCCCGGCCGCGGCGAGGTCTGGTTCAACAGCGTGCCCGTGCACACCATGGGCCCGATGACCCGGGAACGGCTGCGCCGCGACCGCTTCGGCTGGATCGACCCGGCGCCCGTGCTCGTCCCGGAGCTGAACGTCTGGGAGAACGCGGCCCTCCCCCTGATGCTGCGCGGCACCAGCCGCCGGCGTGCCAAGACCGCCGCCCTGGAGTGGCTGGACCGCCTCGACATCGGCGACCACGCGCGCAAACGCCCGCACGAACTGCGCCAGGCGGAGCGCCAGCGCGTCTCGATCGCCCGTGCGCTGGCCCCGGCGCCGACGGTCCTGTTCGCCGACGAGCCGACGGCCCCGCTGCACCGCGCGGACCGCGCCCAGGTCCTGCGCACGCTCACGACGGCCGCCCGTTCGCACGGCATCACGGTCGTCCTCGCGACCCACGAGGCGGAGACCGCGGCCCTCGCGGACCGTACGGTGTCGCTCCTCGACGGACGCCGTGTGAACACGGTTCACCTTCCCCCGGTCACCGAGTCGGAAGGCCGGGCCGCGTGCTCGCTCTCCGTCTGACCCGCGGCTCGCACCCCGCCGTCCAACTGCGCCGACTGCTGGTCGCGTCTGCCTCGGCGGGCACGGGCTTCCTCCTCCTCTGCACCCTCGGCTACGCGATGGGCCACCCCGACTCCCCCGCCGCCGCGGCCCTCCGCCTCGGCTGGTGCGCGACCCCGCTGGCCGCCACCGTCTACTTCGCGATGGCCGTCGCCCGCACCGACCCGGCGACGAGACCCCGCCCCGGCCTCTCCGCGATCGGCCTCGGCCCCGCCCGCCTGATGGCCATCTCGGCGACCACGACCGCGCTGGCCTGCACCCTCGGCTCCATGCTCGCGCTGCTCTTCTTCCTCCACCTGCGCGGCGACCTCACGGGCATGCCCTTCGACGGAGCGGCCGCGGAGTTCCTGGCCGCCGACCAGCCCCTGCCCCTCCCGGCCGCACTGACCCTCCTCGCCCTCGTCCCCCTGATCGCCTCCGTCGCGGTGGCCCTCTCCCTGCGCCCCCGAGACCTCCGCCCCGCCTCCGAGAAGGGCCCCTCGAGGTCGTACGGCCGCTTCGGCGCGCAGGGCCGCCCGGGGTCCCGCGAGACCTTCGGGACGTACGGCCGCTTCGGCGCGCACCTGCGCGGCGCCGGGCGCGGCAGCGGTCCGGAGGCCGAGCCGGCCGAACAGCCCGCGCGGCCCGAGGAGTTGGAGGCCACGACCGCCACCGCTCCCGGCGACCACCCCGACCCCTCGCGCCCGGCCGCTCCCCGAGAGGCCCCTCGCGGGCTCCCCTGGGGCATCGCGGTGCTGGCCGCCGGGCTCGCCGTGGAGGCGTACGCGAGCCGGGTGAAGGACGGCGGCGGACTGTCGCTGCCCGGCGGTCTGTCCGACGGACCCGCGAGTGTCCTGGTCGGCTGGGTACTGACCGCGATCGGGCTGGCACTGGCCGGTCCCGGGCTCACGCACCTGTGCGGACGGCTGCTCCAGTCCGTCAGCCCGGGCGCGCTGCGGCTGCTGGCGGGCCGGGTGCTGATGGAGGAGGCGACCCGGATCGGCCGCCCGCTGGGCGTGGTCTGCGCGGTGGCGTCCGGCGGCTTCGCGATGACGGCGCTCTACGACGCGGACGCCCCGGCCTTCGGCCCGCTGACCACCCTCGGCCTGCTCCTGGTCACCGGCTGCACGGTGGCGACCCTGCTCACCGCCGCCCTGGAGGCCAAGCACGCCCGCGCCGACACCACGGCCGCGCTGCTCCGCCTCGGCGCCCCCGCCACCATGCTGCGCAGCGCGGCGGCCCTGCGCACGGGCGCGCTGCTCGCCCTGTTCCTCCCGCTGACCCTGTTCGTGGCGGAGCTGGCGGCCCTGCCGCTGGCCGGCCGATGAGTTTTCCACGGACCGCCGGTCTACCCACCGAACAGCACGCACGCCCGATGGGAGACACTCCGCATGTACCAGCAGATGATCTTCGTGAACCTGGCCGTGAACGACGTCGACGCGTCGAGGAAGTTCTTCACGGAGCTCGGCTACTCGATCAACCCCCAGTTCAGCACCGACGGCTGCGCCTGCGTCGTGATCAGCGACACGATCGTCACGATGCTGCTGAGCAAGGAGCGGTACGCCGACTTCACCAAGAAGGAGATCGCGGACTCGACGAGGACCAGCGAGGTGCTGCTGTGTCTGAGCGCCGAGAGCCGCGAGAAGGTCGACGAGCTCGTCGACCAGGCCATCGCGTCCGGTGGCACGGGCACGGGGGAGGCCATCGACCACGGCACGATGTACGGCCGCGCCTTCGACGACCTGGACGGCCACACCTGGGAGGTCATGTGGATGGACCCGGCGGCGGTCCAGAACTGACCGGCTCACTGCCTAGCATGGGCCCGTGCAGACGAGCCCGGCCCATGCGGCCTCCCACGACGAACGCGAGATCGAGACGGTCGAGGACTTCGACGCGACCGTCTCGGCCCGCGGCACCCTCGCCGGACACCGCGTCCAGGGCGTCGATCTGACGGACCGTACGCGGGAGTTGCTCACCACGAGCGCCGCGGGCGCCGTCTTCCTCGGCTGCCCGATGCGCGAGGAGGCGGCGGCGAAGGTCCGCGCCGACGGCGCCCTGGTCTTCCCGCCCGTCCCGCATCTCCCCTTCGACCCCTACCGCGGTCATCTCTACACGCCGGACGAGCTGTTCGCCTCGCTCGACAAGGGGTACGAGCGGACGCCGGACGCGCTCGCGTACGCCTGGTTCCAGCGGACCAAGGCGGACGGCGACATATACGCGTCGATGCTGCGCGCCGTCCACGACGACTCCGTCTCCGACGCCCTCGACGAACTCCTGCGCGGCGCACGGGTGGTGGGCGTCATGGGCGGCCACGCGATGGCGCGCGGGACGGAGGCCTACGGCGGTGCCGCGCGCCTGGGCCGTGAACTGAGCCGCGCCGGCTTCACGGTGGCGACCGGCGGCGGTCCCGGCGCGATGGAGGCGGCCAACCTGGGCGCGTACGCGGCGCCGTACGAGGACAAGATGCTGGAGGAGGCCTGCGAACTCCTCGCCGCCTCCCCGTCGTTCAGCCCCTCGATCACCGACTGGGCCCAGCGCGCCTTCGAGGTCCGCACCCGCTGGCCCAAGGGCAACCACTCGATCGGCATCCCGACCTGGTTCTACGGCCACGAGCCGCCGAACGCCTTCGCCTCCCACATCGCCAAGTACTTCGCCAACGCCACCCGCGAGGACGGCCTGTTGGCCCGCTCGAACGCGGGCGTGGTGTTTCTGCCGGGCGCGGCCGGGACCGTACAGGAGATCTTCGACAACGCGACGCCGAACTACTACGCGTCGCGCGGCGAGCCCACGCCGATGGTTCTGGTGGACCGGGAGCACTGGACCGAGCGGCTGCCGACCTGGCCGCTGCTGTGTGCACTTGCCCGGGAACGGTCGATGGAGAGCCGTATCGCCCTAGTTGACCGGATCGAGGAGGCTCCGGAAGCATTGAAACGCCTCGCAGTGTAAAACGCAGGTAAAGCCAACTGCCGCACACCGCATATGCATTGACACTGCTTACGCAGCACTTATAGACCAGTGAGACCCCTGGGGGCGGTGGTGCCTCACCTCGATTGCTGCCTCATCTCCCCCTAAACCCCCCGCAGTTGCACATCCCGTGAAGGGCAAACGTGTCCATATCTCGACGTTCCGTACGCATCCTCGGCGTCGCGTCCGCCTCGGCCGCTCTCGCGCTCGGATTCGCGGGCAACGCGCTCGCCTGCGAAATCGGCGACTTCTCCGCCTCGGCCAGCTGTGACGGCGCCAAGGGTGTCATCACCGTCACCGACGATGACGCCAGCGGTACCGAGGCGACCATTACGGTGTTCCTGGAGAACAACAACGCCGACGTCCGGCAGGTCGGCGAGGCGCAGACCGTCAAGGGCAAGGGCGAAACGGTCTCCTTCTCCGAGGACTGGCTGCCGAATGCCACGTACCGCGTCCACGTCAAGGCCGGCAACAAGGTCGACAAGGACATCTCGCCGAACCTGACCACCCCGTCCAAGGCCTGCGCGACGGAGTCGCCCAGCCCGAGCCCGACTCCGAGCGAGACCACTCCGGCCCCCTCGGACTCCGCCTCGACCCCGGCCGAGTCCGACACCCCGACCCCGTCGGCCACGGAGAGCGGCAGCACCGCTCCCGCGACGACGACGGACAACGCGCCGTCCCCGGCGGCCGGTTCCTCGAACCTCGCCGAGACAGGTGCCAACTCCAACACCGGCATGATCGCCGGTATCGCGGGCGCCTTCGTCGTCGCGGGCGGCGGAGCCGTCTACTACGGCATGCGCCGCCGCGGTGCCACCAACGGCCGCTGATCCACCTTTTGTTGTGGCCCGTCCGGTTCGTGGGGACGGGCCACACGCATGTCCGCTAGCCGCCGAGCACGACGATCTCGGTCGCGTCGAACTCCACCCCGACCGCGCTCCCGACCTCCGGCGCCTCCCGCAGCGCGCAGGCCGCCTCCAGGCGAGGCGCGTCATCCGGCCGCAGTCGTACGGCGACGTGGGTGCCCTTGAAGGTGCGGGCGACGACCGTGCAGCGCAGGCCCTCGTCGGCGGGCAACAGCCGTAAGCCCGCGGGGCGTACGAGGAGCGGGTGGGTGCCCTGGGGGGCGTCCTCCGGGACCGGCACCTTCCCCCAGGGGGTGTCGGCGGCCGCTCCGGCGATCGTGGCCTCGACGACGTTGTCGAAGCCGAGGAAGCGGGCCACGAACTCGTCGGCGGGGTGCTGCCAGACCTCAAGTGGCGTACCGGACTGGGCGATCCGCCCGTCCCGCATCACCACGACCCGGTCGGCGAGCGCGAAGGCCTCGCCCTGGTCGTGCGTGACCGCGAGCACGGTCGTGCCCAACGCGCCGAAGAGCTCACGGAGTTCGACGACCAGCCGCTCCCGCAGTGACCGGTCGAGCTGGCCGAGCGGTTCGTCGAGCATGAGGAGACGGGGACGGGGCGCGAGGGCGCGGGCGAGTGCCACCCGTTGCTGCTCACCGCCGGACAGCCCGGCGACGGCTCGGCGGGCGGCGCCCGGCAGTCCGACGAGATCGAGCAACTCGCCGACCTGGACTTCTTGTTGTTGCCTGGACGCTCCGTGCATGCGCAGGCCGAAGGCGACGTTGCCGGCCACGTCCCGCTGCGGGAACAGCTGATGGTCCTGGAACATCAGGCCCACCCCCCGCTTGTGCGCGGGCACGGTCGACTGGTCCCGGCCGTCGAGCAACACCCGCCCGGAGTCCAGGGGTTGGAGCCCGGCGACCGCCCGCAGCAGCGTGGACTTGCCGCTGCCGCTGGGCCCGAGCAGGCACACGATCTCGTGCTCGGCGACCCCGAGGTCCACGGCGTCCAGCACCGGGCGGCCGCCGAACCGTACGGTCGCGCCCGCGAGACCGAGCAGCATGTTCGGCGACGTCTTCGGCGGCATCTAGAACTCCCCGGTCCGGTCGGTGCGCAGCCGCTCAAGGACCAGCAGGGCCACCGCGCACACCACCATCAGAATCGTCGAAAGGGCCATCGCCTGGCCGTAGTTGAGGTCACCGGGCCGGGACAGCAGCCGGGCCACCGCGACCGGCAGCGTCGGGTTGTCGGGCCGCGCGATGAACACGGTCGCGCCGAACTCCCCCAGCGACACCGCGAACGCGAACCCGGCGGCGATCAGCAACGCCCGCCGCACGAGCGGCAGATCGACCTCCCGCCACACCCGCCACGGCGATGCCCCGAGCACGGCCGCCGCCTCCCGCAGCCGCCCGTCCACCGCCCGCAGCACGGGCAGCATGGTCCGTACGACGAAGGGAACGCCCACCAGCGCCTGCGCGAGCGGTACCAGGATCCATGAACTCCGCAGATCCAGCGGGGGTTTGTCGAGTGAGATCAGGAACCCGAAGCCGACCGTCACCGCCGACACCCCGAGCGGCAGCATCAGCAGCGCGTCGAAGCCCCGCACCAGCCGCCCGGCATCGCGCCGGGTCAGGGCCGCGGCGGCGAGTCCGCCGATCACCACGGCGATGGCGGTGGCGCCGACGGCGTACTCCAGCGAGTTGCCGATCGCGGCGATCGGCGGGACCAGGAAGGTGCCGCCGTCGTCGTGGGTGAGCGCCCGGTAATAGCCGAAATCCGGTGTGTCGAGCGACCGTTGGACCAGCACGGCGAGCGGCAGCACGAGCAGCAGCAGGACGGAGACCAGCACTCCGGCGAGCAGGGACCACTGGCCGGCCCCGCGCGGGCGCCTCGCGGTCACCGCCGGGTCCACCAGCCGTAGGGCCGTCTCCCGCCGTCGTACCGTCCAGGCGTGGACGGCGAGGATCGCGCCGACCGCGACGAACTGGACGATCGTGAGCACGGCCGCCGTGGAGAGGTCGAAGATCTCCGAGGTCTGGCGGTAGATCTCCACTTCGAGGGTCGAGAAGGTCGGACCGCCGAGGATCTGCACCACACCGAAGGAGGTGAAGGTGAACAGGAACACCATCAGCGCGGCGGCGGCCACGGCGGGCGCGAGCGCGGGCAGCGTCACCTTCCGCCAGGCCCGCAGCCGGGAGGCGCCGAGCATCCGGGCGGCCTCCTCCTGACGCGGGTCGAGTTGGGCCCAGAGGCCGCCCACCGTCCGTACGACGACCGCGTAGTTGAAGAAGACGTGCGCGAGCAGGATGGCCCACACGGTGGTGTCCAGCCGTACGCCCCACAGGTCGTCGAGGAGTCCGCCCCGGCCGACGAGCGCGAGGAAGGCCGTGCCGACGACGACCGTGGGCAGCACGAAGGGGACCGTCACGACGGCCCGCAGCACCTGCCGTCCCGGGAAGTCGAAGCGCGCGAAGACATACGCGCCGGGGAGCGCGATCAGCAGCGTGAGCGCGGTCGAGGCGAGCGCCTGCCAGGTGGTGAACCACAGGACGTGCCGGATGTCGGACTGGGCCAGCACGTCCCCGATACGGCCCAACTGCCAGGCGCCGTCGGCCTTGAGACCCCGTCCGACGATGGCCGCGACGGGGTAGGCGAAGAACACCGCGAAGAACGCGACGGGCAGGGCCATGAGGCCGAGCCGTGTCGCACCACCCCTGTTTTTAAGGGACTTGCGCGGTGCCTCTTCCGCTACTTCAGTACGAGCGAGGTCCACGACTTGACCCACTGGTCCCGGTTGGCGGCGATCTTCGCGGGGGCCATGGTCTCGGGATCCGGGGCCTGGCGACCGTACTCGACGAACTCCTGCGGCACCTGGGCGCCTTGGATCACCGGGTACACGAACATGTTGAGCGGCATGTCCTGCTGGAACTCCTTGGTCAGCAGGAAGTCGATGAAGGCCTTGCCGCCCTTGGTGTTCTTGGCGTTGCTGAGCAGTCCCGCGTACTCGGTCTGCCGAAAGCAGGTGCCGTACGACACCCCGGTGGGCGCGGTGGTCGGCTTCGGGTCGGCGTAGATGACCTCGGCGGGCGGCGAGGAGGCGTAGGAGACGACGAGGGGCCGGTCACCGCCCGCCTTCCTGCCGCCGGCCGAACCGGAGAACTCCTGGTCGTAGGCCTGCTCCCAGCCGTCGACGACCTTCACGCCGTTCGCCTGGAGCTTCTTCCAGTACGCCTGCCAGCCGTCGTCCCCGAACTGCGCCGCGCTGCCCAGCAGGAAGCCGAGGCCGGGTGAGGAGGTGGCCGCGTTCTCGGTGACGAGGAGGTTCTTGTACGCGGGCTCGACCAGGTCAGCGAAGGAGGCCGGCGGGGTCAGCTTGTGCTTGCTGAAGTAGGCCTTGTCGTAGTTGACGCAGATGTCGCCGGTGTCGATGGGCGTGACCCGGTGCTTGGCCTCGTCGACGCGGTACGCGGGCTTGACGGTGGCGGAGCCCTTCGCGTCGTAGGACTGGAAGAGGCCGTTGTCGAGCGCGCGGGAGAGCAGGGTGTTGTCGACGCCGAAGAAGACGTCGCCCTGGGGGTTGTCCTTGGTCAGGATCGCCTTGTTGACGGCCTGGCCGGCGTCGCCGTCCTTGAGGACCTTGACCGTGTAGCCGGACCGCTTCTCGAAGTCCTTGAGGACGCTCTTCGAGACGGCCCACGAGTCGTGGCTGACGAGGGTGACGGTCTTGGAGTCTCCGCTGCTCCCGTCCGACCCTGACCCGCACGCGGAGAGCGCGACCAGGCCGAGGCCGACGAGGACAGCACAGTACTTCTTGGTGTTCACGGTGATGACCGAACTTCCTACCCAGAATGACCTGGGCGAGGTTCAGAGGGTCTGCGGCCCGATTGCCGCACTCTCAGCGCTGCGCGCTCCCCTGTCGGATATGAAGGTGTACGTACAGGTGGTACGGGTGAAGATTACCGCTCGGTGGCCGCGAGCTGGCCGCACGCTCCGTCGATCTCCTGGCCACGGGTGTCCCGGACGGTGACCGGCACCCCGTGAGCCGCGATGGCCTCGACGAACGCCTTCTCGTCCTCGGGACGGGAGGCGGTCCACTTCGAGCCCGGCGTCGGGTTCAGCGGGATCAGGTTGACGTGCACGGGCTTGCCCTTGAGGAGGCGGCCGAGGCGGTCGCCGCGCCACGCCTGGTCGTTGATGTCGCGGATCAGCGCGTACTCGATGGACAGCCGGCGTCCCGACTTCGCGGCATACTCCCAGCCGGCGTCGAGGACCTCGCGGACCTTCCACCGGGTGTTGACGGGGACCAGGGTGTCGCGCAGGTCGTCGTCAGGCGCGTGCAGCGAGATCGCGAGGCGGCACTTGAAGCCCTCGTCGGAGAAGCGGTGGATCGCCGGAACCAGTCCGACCGTCGAGACGGTGATCCCGCGCTGGGAAAGCGCGAGGCCGTCCGGCTCGGGGTCGGTGAGGGCGCGGATGGACTGGACGACCCTCTTGTAGTTGGCGAGGGGCTCGCCCATGCCCATGAAGACGATGTTGGAGAGACGGGCAGGTCCGCCCGGGATCTCGCCGTCCCGCAGCGCCCGCATGCCGTCCACGATCTGGTGCACGATCTCGCCGGTGGACAGATTGCGGTCCAGGCCGGCCTGACCGGTCGCGCAGAACGGGCAGTTCATCCCGCAGCCCGCCTGCGAGCTGATGCACATGGTGACCCGGTCCGGGTACCGCATCAGCACGGACTCCACGAGCGTCCCGTCGAACAGCCGCCACAGCGTCTTGCGGGTGGTCTCCTGGTCGGTCGACAGATGCCGTACGACGGTCATCAGCTCAGGAAGCAGCGCCTCCTGGAGCTTGGCGCGGGAACCGGCGGGGATGTCGGTCCACTCCGCCGGGTCGTGCGCGAGGCGCGCGAAGTAGTGCTGCGAGAGCTGCTTGGCGCGAAACGGCTTCTCCCCGATCGCGGCGACGACTTCCTTGCGCTCCGCGGGCGTGAGATCGGCAAGGTGCCGCGGCGGCTTCTGGGCTCCGCGGGGGGCGACGAATGTGAGTTCTCCGGGCTTAGGCATGGCCCTACCAGTGTCGCAGACATACGAAGAGGGACTCGCCGCCCTGTGGACAACGAGCCCCTCACGTACAGAACCGCAGGTCAGGCCGTATTTCAGCCGGATCCCACGAACAGCACCAGCAACAGCCACACCACGGGCGCCGTCGGCAGCAAGGAGTCAAGCCGGTCCATGATGCCGCCGTGGCCCGGCAGCAGCGTGCCCATGTCCTTGATGCCGAGGTCCCGCTTGATCATGGACTCGCCGAGGTCGCCCAGGGTGGCGCTGGCCGCGACCGCGAGGCCCAGGACGAGACCCTGCCACCAGCTGCCGTCGTCGATCAGGAACTGCATGCAGAGCGCGCCCGCCACCATCGCGAAGGACACCGCTCCGAACAGGCCCTCGCGGGTCTTTCCGGGGCTGATGCGCGGGGCGAGCTTGTGCGTGCCGAAGCGCCAGCCGATGGCGTACGCCCCGGTGTCGCTGACCACGGTCAGCAGCAGGAACGTCAGGACCCGCCAGGCGCCGTCGTGGGCGGTGAGCATCAGGGCGACGAACGTGGCCAGGAACGGCACGTAGAACGCCGCGAAGACGCCCGCCGTGACGTCCTTGAGGTAGCCCTCCGGCGGTTCCGTCATCCGCCATACGAGGACGGCGAGCGCCGTGAGCGCCATGGCGACCCAGGCGCCCTCGGCACCCCGGACGTATCCGGCGACGACCATCGCCGCACCGCCGACCGCCAGGGGCACGAGGGGCGCCTTGATGCCCTTGCGCTCCTGGAGCCGCGAGGTGAGCTCCCACAGACCGACCACGACGGCGACCGCTATCACTCCGACGAACGCGGCCTTCACCACGAAGAGGGACGCCACGATCACCACGGCGAGCCCGACCCCGACCCCTATGGCCGCACCCAGGTCCCGGCCCGCGCTCTTCTTCTGCGGGGCGGGTGCCGGTGGCGGGACGTCGGGCATGGGCTCCGGATTCTGCGGCACCGCCCCGTAGGGCTGCGCCTGCGGCGTGTCAGAGGGCTGCGTCCGCGGGTCGTACGACGGCGACTGCCGTACGTCGTACGGCGGCTGCTGCGTCTCGTCGCGGAACAAGGGGCCGCTCAGCCGAGCGGCCCCCCGGTCGTCATCCTGGTGTCCGCCGTATGCGGGCTCGTCGGGCACGATGGGCATGGGGCGAGTCTGCTGCGCCTCAGGCGCATCGTACGTGGGACCCGCCGGGGCAGCCCCCTGGACAGGCCCCTGGTCGGACGGCCCCCAGTACCCGGCTTGTGGCGGTGCTCCCCAGGAAGAGTCGTTCATCAGACCTCGAGCAGCTCCGCTTCCTTGTGCTTCAGGAGTTCGTCCACCTGGGCGACGTACTTCGCCGTGGTGTCGTCGAGCTCCTTCTCCGCACGACGGACCTCGTCCTCGCCGGACTCCTTGTCCTTGACCAGCTTGTCCAGGGCGTCCTTGGCCTTGCGGCGGACGGCGCGGATGGACACCTTGGAGTCCTCGGCCTTGGTCCGGGCGACCTTGATGTAGTCCTTGCGGCGCTCCTCGGTCAGCTCGGGGAACGTCACTCGGATGATGTTGCCGTCGTTGCTGGGATTGACGCCCAGGTCCGAGTCGCGGATCGCCTGCTCGATGTTCCGCATCGCGGTCTTGTCGAACGGGGTCACCACGGCCATGCGCGGCTCCGGCACGGAGAACGAAGCCAGCTGGTTGATCGGCGTCAGCGCTCCGTAGTAGTCCGCCACGATCTTGTTGAACATCGCCGGGTGCGCACGGCCGGTGCGGATCGCGGCGAAGTCCTCCTTGGCGACCACGACGGCCTTCTCCATCTTCTCCTCGGCCTCGAGGAGGGTCTCTTCGATCACCACTTGCTCCTGCGTGTCTTGAGTAGGCCCGGCTGCTGTGCTGTGTCGGCGTCGGCGGCCGGCTGCGTCGCGTCTTCTTCCTGCACGGTTCCCGACCGGCAGGACATTGTCCATCCCCCGGTCAGGGTCATCAGGCCTGGCTGCCTTGGTCACCCACAAGCGTGCCGATCTTCTCACCCTTGACGGCGCGGGCGATATTGCCCTCCGCCAGAAGCTCGAAGACCAGGATCGGAAGCTTGTTGTCGCGGCACAGGGTGATGGCGGTCATGTCCGCGACCTTGAGGTCCTGGGTGATGACCTCGCCGTAGCTGAGCGCGTCGAACTTGACGGCCCCGGAGTTCGTCTTCGGGTCGGAGTCGTAGACCCCGTCCACGCCGTTCTTGCCCATCAGCAGCGCCTCGGCGTTGATCTCCAGGGCGCGCTGGGCGGCGGTGGTGTCGGTGGAGAAGTAGGGCATGCCCATACCGGCGCCGAAGATGACCACGCGGCCCTTCTCCAGGTGCCGCACGGCGCGCAGCGGGATGTACGGCTCGGCGACCTGGCCCATGGTGATGGCGGTCTGGACGCGGCTGTCGATGCCCTCCTTCTCCAGGAAGTCCTGGAGCGCGAGGCAGTTCATCACCGTGCCGAGCATGCCCATGTAGTCGGAGCGGGCCCGGTCCATGCCGCGCTGCTGGAGTTCGGCGCCGCGGAAGAAGTTGCCGCCGCCGATGACGACGGCGACCTCCGCGCCGTCCCGTACGACGGCCGCGATCTCACGGGCGATCTTGTGCACCACATCGGGGTCGACGCCCAGGCCCCCGCCGCCGGAGAAGGCCTCTCCGGACAGCTTCAACATGAACCGGCCGCGTACTTTGCCGTCGTCGCTCTTCTGGGCCTTGGTGGTCATGACGTTCTCGCCTCTTTTACGTGGTCGCACATACGAAGAAGGCCACTGCCGGTGGGGTGTCGTTCGCATCCCATGCTCGGCAATGGCCTCCTCGTCAGATCTGCTGTCGTCCGCCACGCGCGCGTGCGCGACGGCGTACCGGCCCGACTGTTGACGACCCTAGCGGGATTCCGCGGGGCGCCGCGCGTCGATCGCGGTACGGACTCAGATGCCGACCTTGATGCGCGTGAAGCGCTTCAGGGTGACACCCGCCTCGTCCAGAACCTTCTGGACGGACTTCTTGGGGTCGAGCGCGTACGGCTGACCGAGCAGCGTCGCGTCCTTGAAGAAGCCGTTGACGCGACCCTCGACGATCTTGGCGATCGCGGCCTCGGGCTTGCCCTCGGCGCGGGTGGTCTCCTCGGCGATACGACGCTCGGAGTCGACGACCTCGGCCGGCACCTCGTCCTTGGCCAGGTACTTCGGCGCGAAGGCGGCGATGTGCTGGGCGACACCGCGGGCGACCTCGGCGTTCGGCTTGTCCAGCTCGACGAGGACACCGATCTGCGGCGGCAGGTCGGGCATCGTGCGGTGCATGTACGCGGAGACGTAACCGTCGGCGTACTGGGCGAAGCGGTCCAGGACGATCTTCTCGCCCAGGTTCGCGTTGGCCTCGTCGACGAACGCCTGGACCGTCTTGCCGGACTCGATCTCGGACGCGAGGAGCGCCTCGATGTCGGCCGGGGCGGTCGCGGCGACGTGCTGCGCGATCTGGTTGGCGACGGACTGGAACTTCTCGCCCTTGGCGACGAAGTCCGTCTCGCACTTCAGCTCGACCAGGACACCGGAGGTGTTGTCGTCGGCGATGACGGAGACCACGGCGCCGTTCTCGGCGGAGCGGCCCTCGCGCTTGGCGACGCCCTTCTGGCCCTTGATACGGAGCGCCTCGACGGCCTTCTCGACGTTGCCTTCGGCCTCGTCCAGGGCCTTCTTGCAGTCCATCATGCCGGCGCCGGTGAGCTCACGGAGCTTCTTGACGTCGGCGGCGGTGTAGTTCGCCATGATCTGAAAATCTCTTCTCGGAGTTCGAAGTCTCGAAGTCGGCGGCGGCCGCGTGGTGAGCGGGCTTCCGCCAAAGATCTACGGGCTACGAAGATCTAGGGGCTGTAGGTGAACGGCGGGTGGCGCGGTCGGCACCACCCGCCGTCACTTCAGCTCAGCCCTTTGGCCCGGAAGGTCAGGCCGTTGGCCGGAGGGTCAGGCCTGCTCGGCGTCGGCGGCCGGAGCGGCCTCGACCTCGGCAGCGGGAACCTCGGCAGCGGCTTCGGCGGCGGGCGCCTCGACCTCGGCAGCGGCCTCCTCGACGGCGACCGGAGCCTCGGCCTGCTCGGCGTCGGCGACCTTCTCGGTCTCGGCGGAGGTCTGCACCTCGGCGTCGGCGGCCGGAGCCTCGTCAGCCTTCTTCTCGCCCTCGAGCAGGTCGCGCTCCCACGCGGCGAGCGGCTCGCCGACGGCCTTGTCACCCTTGGCCTCGGCGGCGACACCGGAGCGGCTGATGAGGCCCTCGGCGACGGCGTCGGCGATCACGCGGGTGAGCAGGGTGACGGAGCGGATCGCGTCGTCGTTGCCCGGGATCTTGTAGTCGACCTCGTCGGGGTCGCAGTTCGTGTCGAGGATGGCGACGACCGGGATGTTGAGCTTCCGGGCCTCACCGACCGCGATGTGCTCCTTCTTGGTGTCCACGATCCAGACGGCGCTGGGAACCTTGGACATCTCGCGGATACCACCGAGGGTCTTCTCCAGCTTGGCCTTCTCGCGCGAGAGCACGAGAAGCTCCTTCTTGGTGAGACCGGACGCGGCGACGTCCTCGAAGTCGATCTGCTCGAGCTCCTTGAGGCGCTGCAGACGCTTGTAGACGGTGGAGAAGTTGGTGAGCATGCCGCCCAGCCAGCGCTGGTTGACGTAGGGCATGCCGACGCGGGTGGCCTGCTCGGCGATGGCCTCCTGCGCCTGCTTCTTCGTGCCGACGAACATGACCGTGCCGCCGTGGGCGACGGTCTCCTTGACGAACTCGTAGGCGCGGTCGATGTACGACAGCGACTGGAGCAGGTCGATGATGTAGATGCCGTTGCGCTCGGTGAAGATGAAGCGCTTCATCTTCGGGTTCCAGCGACGGGTCTGGTGACCGAAGTGGACGCCGCTTTCCAGCAGCTCCCGCATCGTGACGACGGCCATGGCCGTTCTCCTTGATTTTCTCGGTTGTGCCGCGAGTACCGGGACGGCACTCGCGCCTGACGCCCACGTGCGCGTGCCCAGAGGACCGAGGAGCGCTGACACCGGTTCTCGTCTCTCGACGGAGGACCAGATGTCGGGGCGTGCGAAGTCGACCCGGTGACCCGGATCGCCAAAGGAAGTGTACGGGACCCGCGAGGTACCGGGTGACGCCGTTGTCCACAAGCACCCGGCGGTCCACAGGTCCCGGCCATGATCGGCACGGGTACGGCACGGTTTGTGCCATGCGAACGCGACGACGTGACCAACTCGTGCACGCGGCCCTGGCGTTACTGCTGGCCCTGCTGCTGCCCCTCCTGACCTGCGCGGCCCGCGCGAGCGACAGCCCACCACCGGCACCAGGGGTCCCACCCCTTCCCGTAACGGCCCTGGCTCGCACCTGGCCGGTCGGCTCCCACCCCTTGGTCCTACGAGGCTGGGAGCCCCCGCCGAAGCCCTACGCCCGGGGCCACCGGGGTGTGGACCTGTCGACCCTGGCCGGCGCTCCGGTACGAACGGTGGCACCGGGCCGGGTCTCCTTCGCGGGCCGGGTGGCGGGGAGGGGGGTGGTCGCGGTCGAACTGACCGGCACGGACCTCCGCACGACCTACGAACCGGTGAGCGCGACGGTGAAGAAGGGGGACGAGGTGGAGCCGGGCCAGGTGGTGGGAACCGTGGAGCTCACGGGCTCCCACTGCGCGACGACGTGCGTGCACTGGGGCTTGCTGAGAGGGGAGGTGTACTTGAACCCGCTGGAGCTACTGCCTCCATGGCTGCTGAACAGGGGCCCGTCACGCTTGCTGCCGATGCTCGGAGCTTTTTAGGGGCGCGGGGCTGTATCGATTTGCGGCTCCGCCGCCGGGCGCGACCAGCCCCCACAGACCCGCAGCCAACACTCAGCTCAGGACGCCCCGCAGAGCCATACTCACCGCAGCCTCGGTAATCACCGAGGGCTCCTCCGCGGCCCCCAGCTCGATCCGCCGCACAGCCGCATCGACAACCCCTTGCAGCAACATCGCCGCCAACCGAGGCTCCGCATGCCCCATCTCCGCCAACGCGGAGACGATCATCGCCACCAACCCCCCGTGCGCGGCCCGGATCTTCTCCCGTGCCCCCGCGTCCAACTCACTCGCGGAGATGGCGACCACAGCCCGATGCCGCCGGTCCCCGACCAACGCGAGCTGCTGCCGTACATACGCTTCGACCTTGCCCTCGGCGGAGCCGGCCCGCTCCATCGCCGCCGACACATCCGCCGCCCAGACGGGAAAGTCGACCTCGCACAGCTCCTCGACGACGGCGGCCCGCGAGCGGAAGTACTCGTACACGGACGACCGCGCGAGCCCCGTCCGCTCGGCCAGGGCCGGGAAGGTCAGCGCCTCCGTCCCGCCCTCGGACAGCAGGTAACGAGCCGCGTCCAGCAGGGCGGCTCGCTGCATCGACCGGTGCTCGGCCACGGAGGCCGCTCGAATCCTTGGCACGTCAACCACTCTACGGACGGTCCACGCCCGGCGGGAGTGACAGGGGCCATGCAGGCACGATTCTGCGAGGTCGAGGAGGTCGTACGACTTCTGTTCAACGGCCGAAACTCGCCAGTTTGGCGCGCAACTGCAGCACCGACTTGGTATGGATCTGGCTGACCCGGCTCTCGGTCACCCCGAGCACGTTGCCGATCTCGGCGAGGGTGAGGCCCTCGTAGTAGTACAGCGTGACGACGGTCTTCTCCCGCTCGGGCAGGGTGTTGATCGCCCGCGCGAGGAACCGCCGCAGTTCGCGCCCCTCGGCCACCTCCACCGGGTTGTCGGCGGCGGTGTCCTCCAGGGTGTCCATCAGGCTGAGCCGGTCACCGCCCTCGCCGCCGGCGTGCAGCAGTTCCTCCAGGGCGACTACGTTGGCCAGCGACAACTGGCTGAAGACGGCGTGGAGTTCCTCCACCGCGATGCCCATCTCGGCGGCCACCTCTCCCTCGCTGGGGGTGCGCCTGAGCTTCGCCTCCAGCGTGGCGTACGCCCGCTCGACGTTGCGCGCCTTCTGCCGTACCGAGCGCGGGATCCAGTCCAGCGCGCGCAGTTCGTCGATCATCGCGCCCCGGATGCGGGTGATCGCGTACGTCTCGAACTTGATCTCCCGCTCGATGTCGAACTTCTCGATCGCGTCGATCAGTCCGAACACCCCCGACGACACGAAGTCCGCCTGTTCCACATTGGGCGGCAGCCCGACGCTCACCCGTCCCGCGACGTACTTGACCAGCGGCGAGTAGTGCAGGATCAACTGCTCACGCAGCCGCTCGTCGCCCGTCGTCTTGTACGACCGCCACAACTCCTCGAGCGTCGAGGGAGCGGGCGGCCGGACGCTGCCACCGTCACGGGCGGCTGGGGGGATCGCCGCCCGGTCGGACCCGGAGGTGTGCTGGGGCATTCGTCGCCTTGTGCCGTTCTGCTGTGAAGTGGGGTTGCCTGGGTGAGCTGTCGGAGTGATGTGGAGATGCCGGTCTGTGCCGGAATCCCCGTGAGCGTAGCGTGACTGGAGTGTCGCGGTGTGCGAAGGGCGGGGCCCGGACCGGGCACGGACGCGTTCGACAGGGCGCCGGAACGGGTTGCCCCGATCGCTCTGCGTGATCATCAGAATGCGCCAACTGCGGGAATTCCCAAGGGTGTCGGGGTTCCCCCGGACGGCCGAACACACTCGGTCAGCGGCGCCCCCGACCGGGCCGGACCGAGATCATCGCCTGGCGTGTCAACTTCCAGCCGTCGCTGTGTCGTTCGACGTAACCAAGTGCTCGGAGTTCGTACAGTCTCGCGACCGCGTCGTCCTCCGTGGTCTGCGCACCACGCGCGATCTCCCCCGGCGGCGCCGCCCTGTTGCCGGGCAGTGCCGCGAGGACGCGCCGGGCGGCCGGCTCCAACAGGTCGCGCGGGAGCACCGGTCCGCGTCGGTCCGGGGCCAGTTCGCCCATGTCACCGACCAGTTCGACGACTTCCGCGGCGTCGGTGACCAGCACCGCCTCCCCGCGCAGGAGTTCGTGCACACCGGCGGACAGTCCGCTGGTGGCCGGGCCGGGCACGCCCATCGTGTGGCGCCCCAACCGCTGCGCGGCCCGCGCGGTGACGAGCGATCCGCTCCGGTACGCGGCCTCGACCACCACGGTGCCCCGCGTGAGCGCCGCGATCACCCTGTTCCGGAGGATGAACCTGCTCGGCGTCGGATGCTCGCCGGGCGGCAACTCGCCCATCACCAGGCCCTGTTCGGCGATCCTGCCGATCAACTCGGCGTGGCCGCGCGGGTATGGCCGGTCGACACCGCAGGCGAGCACGGCGGCGGTGGCCCCGCCCGCGCCGAGGGCGCCGCGATGGGCGGCGCCGTCGACTCCGTAGGCGCCGCCGGACACGACCACCCAGCCGAGCTCCGCGAGGCCGGCGGCGAGGGTGGCCGCCATGTGCGCGCCGTACTCGGTGCAGGCGCGGGCGCCGACTACGGCGACCGACTCGAGCGCCCACACCCGCAGGTTGGGCAGCCCGCGCACCCACAGCCCGACGGGCCGCGCGTCCCCGAGATCGTCGAGCTGAGCGGGCCACTCGACACCACCGGGGCACACGAACCGAACCCCCGCGTCCCGCGCGACGGCCAAGTCCCGCCCGGGCTCGACCAGTCCGGCCCGCGCACACAACCCGGCCCACCGCTTGTCGGTCACCCCGACGAGTTGCGGCCCTCCGCTCCGCAACCTCCGAGCCACTTCCACGGCCCCGAACTCCCGAATCCACCGACCGGCGACCTCATCACCGGGTTCGACAACCCGGGCCAGAAAGACACGGGCGAGCAGGTCGTCGCCGTCGTCAGGGGGGCCTGTCCGGTCATCGGGCCAGACTCGGTCATCGGTCCGGACTCGGTCATCGGTCCGGACTCGGTCATCGGTCCTGGCCAGGCCATTGCCCCTGGCCCTGTCATCAGCCCCGTCTCGATCATCCGTCCCGGCCCAGCCATTGGCTCCGGTCGCGCCATCGGTCCGGGTCCGGTCATTGGCCCCATCAGTGTCATTGGTCCCGGCCCGATCCCAGCTCCCGGTCCAGCCATCGACCTCCGTCCGGGCACCGGCCCCGGTCGCGCCACCGACCCCGGTCCGATCACTAGCCCCGGTCGCGCCATCAACCCCGGCCGGACCATGACTCCCGTCCCCGCCACCAGCCCTCGCCCGGGCACCGGCCCCCCTCCGGTCGTCGGTCCCAGTCGCGTTATTGGTCCCGGTCCGATCGTCGATCCCGCCCGCGCCATCAACCTCGGCACGATCGCGACTCCCGGCCCAGCCAGCGGCTCCCGCCCGATCGTCGATCCCGCCGGCGTCATCGATTCCGGCCCGATCACAGCTCCCCCTCCAGTCATCGGCCCCCGCCCGGGCACCGGCCCCGGTCGCGCCATCAACCCCGGCCGGACCATGACTCCCGTCCCAGCCACCGCCCCCCGCTAAGGCACCACCCCCCGCCCGGCCATCAGTCCCAGCCGCACCATCAGCCCGGGCCCACTCATCGACCCCGCCCACACCATCGCCCCCGATCACGTCATCGCCCCGATAGCCATAGGCACACCCCGCGGCACTCCCGTACGCAGTTGCAGAGCGAGGGCGACATCCCTCGCGCCGGGGCGGTCGTGGCCGACGAGGTCGGCGACCGTCCAGGCGACGCGCAGGACCCGGTCGAGCCCGCGTGCGGTGAGCGCACCGCGCTCCAGGCTGCGTTCGGCCTCGTCCATCGCGCCGCGCTCGGCGTGCCAGCGGCTGCGCAGTTCACGGCCGGGCACCTCGCTGTTGGTGCGCCAGGGCGTGTCCGCGAGCCGTGCCGCCGCCCGCTCCCTGGCCGCCCGCACCCGGTCCGCGACAGTCGCCGTGGACTCGCCCCGCGAGCCACGTCCGGTGAGCTGGTCACGCGTGACGCGGTCCACCTCCACGCGGAGGTCCACCCGGTCGAGCAGTGGCCCGGAGAGCCGGGCCTGGTACCTCCGGATCGACATCGGCGCGCACTCGCACAGGTCGTCGGCCTGCGAGAAGCGGCCGCATGGACAGGGGTTGGCCGCGAGGACCATCAGGAACCTCGCCGGGAACCGGACCACACCCGCACTGCGCGCGATCACCACATGCCCGGCCTCCAGGGGCTGCCGCAGCGCGTCCAGGGCCTGACCGCTGAATTCGGGTGTTTCGTCCAAAAACAGCACACCCCTATGCGAGAGGGACACCGCCCCGGGCCGCGCGATCCCCTGCCCGCCCCCGACGAGCGCCTGCATCGTGGCCGAGTGGTGCGGGGCGCAGTACGGAGCCACGTCGATCAGGGGTTTGCCCGGCGGCAGCAGGCCCGCCACCGAGTGCACCGCCGTGACCTCCAGCGACTCCTGCCTGCCGAGCCGGGGCAGCACGGCGGGCAGCCGCTCCGCGAGCATCGTCTTGCCGGCCCCCGGCGGGCCCTCGAGGAACAGATGATGGCCGCCGGCCGCCGAAACCTCGACCGCCGTCCGCGCCGAGTACTGGCCGACGACATCCGCCAGATCGTGCCCCGCGTCGTGCTGGGCCGCGCCCATGCTGTGCATCCCCGTGGCGGCGCCCGTGCCCGGCATGCGCAGTCCGGCGAGCAGCGGGTCAGGGCGTCCCAGTTCGTCGGGTTCCTCGTCGGGTACGGGTTCGTCGGCGAGCACGGCGATCAGCTGCCGCAGGGTGCGCACGCCCAGCACGGACACCCCGGGCACGAGCGAGGCCTCGGCGGCGGCGCACTCCGGCACGACGACCTGCTCGTATCCGGAGTCCGCGGCGGCCAGTACGGCGGGCAGGATGCCCCGGACCGGCCGGACCCGCCCGTCCAGGCCGAGTTCGCCGATCATCACGATGTCGGCGAGCACGCGCGGATCGATCCGCTCGGCCGCGCCGAGCACGGCCGCCGCCACGGCGAGGTCGAACCCGCTGCCGCTCTTCGGTACCGACGCCGGGCTGAGCCCTACGGTCAGTTTCTTCTGCGGCCAGGGCGCTCCCGAGTTGACGACCGCGGCCCGCACCCGGTCCTTGCTCTCCGTCAGGCTCTTGTCGGGCAGTCCCACCAGCGTGAACGCGGCGACGCCCGGTTCGAGGTCGGCCTGGACCTCGACCACCACACCCTCGACGCCCACCAGCGCCACCGAACACGTACGAGCGAACCCCATCTCAGGCCACCCCCCGCGCATGCTCGACCACGGGCCCGCCGCGCCGGGGCAGGACGACACCCACCAGGTCGATACGGACCCCTCCCGGCGGGGCTCCGCCGTGCGCGTGGATCCACCGCTCGGCGAGGCCTCGCAGGCGCTCCGCCTTCTCGGGTGTCACGGCGGCCATCGGGTGCTCGAAGGCACCGGCCCGCCGTGTCTTGACCTCGCAGACGACCAGGACGTCCCCGTCCCGCGCCACGATGTCGATCTCGCCTGTCCTGCCACAGCGCCAGTTGCGCTCCAGGACCGTCATCCCGGCCTCCGCCAGCCGTCGTGCGGCCAGCGTCTCGCCGTACTTGCCGAGTGCGTTGCGTGCGTTCATGTCGGCACCACCTCCGGCACCAACCGTCACGCGGAACGGTCCACCAAGTGGATCTTGGTGGACCGTTCAGTGATTGTGGAGAACTCCGCCACCCACACGAGTGACGGCCACCCCGCGGCCGGCCGCCGTCACCCGCGCCGCCGTCACCCGCCCGGCAGCTCCAGATCGCTCTTGTTCAGCTCCTCGATGTTCACGTCCTTGAACGTGAGAACGCGGACCTGTTTCACGAAGCGGGCCGGTCGATACATGTCCCACACCCAGGCATCCGCCATGGACACCTCGAAGAACACCTCGCCCTGGACCGAGTGCACCTGCATCTCGTAGTCGTTGGTGAGGTAGAAGCGCCGTTCGGTCTCGATCACATATTTGAACAGACCGACGACATCGCGGTACTCCCGGTAGAGCTTCAGCTCCATCTCGGTCTCGTACTTTTCGAGGTCCTCGGCGCTCATGGCATGTTCCCCTTCAGCCGTGCGATCCCACCATTGTGCGCCAGTCCCGTACGCCCCTAGACGATTTCGGTGTCAAGGGTCACGGGCCCGGCCGGGGGACCTTCGTCGAGCAGCCTGCGGAGCAGCTCGGCGAGTCTGGTCGGATACACCGTCTCATGCGCCCGGTCCAGTTCCCGGCACGTCCACCAACGTGCTCCGGAGACGCTGCGTCGCTCCAGTTCCGTGAGGGCCGTGGCGCCGGGCACGCCCTCGGCCGTGGCGGACGTCCTGGCCAGGTAGTACCACTCGTCCTGGTCCCAGCGGCGGCCCGCGAACGGGAAGGAGCACGTCCGGGTCCACAGCACGGGGCCGAGTTCGACCTGGGTGATGCCGGTCTCCTCCGCGAGTTCCCGTAGTGCGGCCTCCTCGCGGGTCTCGTCGCCCTCCAGGCCGCCGCCGGGCGTGAACCACCAGTCGTCGGACGGGTCGTCGGGCTCATGGCCGTGGAGCAGCAGGATGCGGTCCTGCGGGTCGAGGAGGACGACCCGGGCGACCTTGCGCAGCCCGCTCTCGTACGAGTCGCCGTACGCGCCCTCCTCGGTGGCCTCAGCGGGCACCGGCGGGCTCCGTCCGGGTGCGGGTGCGGCGGCCGGCCGCCAGCTTGGCGATCGGGCCGTAGGCGCCGCCGCCGAGGACGAGGACCGCGCCCGCGACGATCAAGGCGATGATCGTGCTCAGCGGGCCGGGTTGGGAGAGGGCACCGAGCGGTTCGAAACCGGTGGGGCGGGCCAGCATGCCCTTCATCGGCCAGACGACGGCGTCCACGCGGGCGCTCACCGCGCTGCTCGCCACGGTGCCACTGGCGACATCCGTGAGGTGGGCGCTGGAGTCCAGGGACCCCTGGCGTTCGTCGCCGAGCAGGAACAGCCGGCCCTTGGGGACCTTCACCGCCGGGATCGTCTTGATCTCGGCCGGGCCACCCTTGAGGTAACTCTCGGCGATCTGTTTGCCGTTGACGACCAGCTTGCCGTTCGTGCAGCAGGAGACGGTGTCCCCGCCGACGGCGACCACGCGCTTGACCACGGGGGCGTTCGTCACCCAGGTCGAGTCGGTGAAGACCACGACGTCGCCGCGGCGCACCTCGTCGCCGTCGACGCGCTGGGCCAGCACCCGGTCGCCCGCGTCGATCGTCGGTGTCATCGAACTGGTCGGTACCGTGTACGGCCGGTAGACCACCGCTCCCCAGCCGAATCCCCCGAGGAACAGCACAAGGCCCAGCGCGACGGCCAGTCCGGACAGTCGCTGTCCGGTCCGGCTGCCCACCGGGCCCTTGCCAGTGCCACCGCCGGTACGCGGGGCCGTACGTGTTGCGCTCTCGCCACCCATGGGTCCGCACCCTACCCGGCGGTACCGAGGGTGGTCAGCCCTTCCTCCGGGACCAAGGTCACAAGCTCTACAAGGCCTTTACCCGACCTTGGCGGACCGCCTGCGGCGCCACAGGGCGATCGGCAGGACGCCGACGAGGGCGAGGCCCTCCGGAGCGGCCGTCAGGAGGCGGGAGCCCGAGGCCCGGGTGTTGATGCCCGCCTGGTCGAAGGTGTCCGGGATCGGCAGCGTGCCCCAGCGGTTGATGGGCCAGGCCTTGACGATCGCGCGGCCGACGACGTCCTTCACCGGGACCATGCCGTGGTGCTTGTCGGACTGGTTGTAGCGCGAGTCCCGCGAGTTCTGCCGGTGGTCGCCCATCACCCAGATGTCGCCCTTGGGGACCTTGACGGTGAACTGGCCGCCCTGGTCGTCGTTGGTGCACGGGGTGTTGCCGGCGTAGACGTACGGCTCGTTCAGCGCCTTGCCGTTGACCGTCAGCGGGCCGGTGCCGCTGCAGGAGATGGTGTCGCCGCCGACGCCGATGACCCGCTTGATGAGGTCCTTCTCCTGGGCGGAGGGCATCAGGCCGATCCAACTGAGCACCGTCTGCAGGGCGTTGGGGTCGGCCGCGGGCTCGCCCGCCAGCCAGTCGTCCGGGTCGTGGAAGACGACGACCTCACCGCGCTCGGGCTCGGAGCCGAACCACGGGGTGAGCTTGTCGACCAGGACGCGGTCACCCTGCTGGAGGGTGTTCTGCATCGAGTCGGACGGGATGGAGAACGCCTGCACCAGGAACGTCTTGATCAGCAGCGCGAGGACCAGCGCGATGACGACCAGGATCGGCAGCTCCTTCCAGAAGGAGCGCGGCTTCTTCGGCTGCGGGGTCGGGTCGCCCGGCCCCTGATCGTCAGTGCGGGTCGGGCCGCCCGGCGCCGTACCGTCCTCGTCGGCTCCGGAGTCACTCCCGGAGGTCACGGCGCTGTCCGCGGCCGGGACGGGTGCTTCCACGGGGTGTCCGTGGTGCTCCTCGCCGTCGTGTCCGGACCGTGCGCCAACCGCCACATCCCCCACGCCAACTCCTTACTCTGTGCCGCCGCCCGCGCCATCCTCGGCGCAGGCCCACCACTCCCATAACGAGCGGGAGTTCCGCAGGGCTCGGGAGTTGGATCGATCCGTTCGGATCGACCGGGGCAACCCTATGCGACAGTTCGGGACCGGCGGTCGTCCCCGACACCGAGTTGGAAACCGATGCGAAGGTTTTAGGTTCGTTCAGGCTGGTCCAGTGGCCCATGGGCCAGGCGATCACCTTGGCCCGTCCCACCACCGAACTGAGCGCGACCGTGCCTCCGTAGCTGGTGTTCTGGTGTGCGCGGGAGTCCGCCGAGTTGCCGCGGTGGTCGCCCATCACCCACAACCGGCCCTTGGGGACGGTGATGTCGAACGCCGTTTCGGACGGGGAGTTCCCGGGATACAGGTAGTCGCCCTCGGTCAGGGGCACCCCGTTGACGGTCACCCGCCCTTGCGCGTCACAGCACTTGACGTGGTCGCCGCCGACGCCGATGACCCGCTTGATGAGGTCCTTCTCGTTGTCCGACGGCAGCAGGCCGATGAACTGAAGGCCTTCCTTGAACTGCTTGACGACGATGGGGTCGTTCTTCTTGGTGGTCTGTTCGTCCGCGAGCCAGCCGCCCGGGTCGTGGAAGACGACGACGTCGCCGCGCTTGGGCTCGGAGCCGAACCACGGGGTGAACTTGTCGACCAGGACGCGGTCGCCGATGCGGATCGTCTGCTCCATGGAGCCCGACGGGATCACGAACGCCTGGAGGAGGAAGGTCTTCAGGACGAGGGCTATGAGGACCGCGACACCGACCAGGAGGGGTATCTCCCGGACCGCGCCGCGTCGTCGTCGCCGCTTGACCTTGCGCTGGAGCTTGCGCCGCTCGGCACGGCTGCGGCCGGCGCCCCCCGCCGGGGCGAGCGCGCCCGCGCCCGCGCGCCGGAAGCCGGTCGGCAGCAGGTTCTCGTTCCCGAAGTTGCCGCCCGGCTCAGCGCCGCGCGGCTTGCCGCGATTACCCATGGGCGCCGTCCGCGGCGGGTACGCGCGCGTAGGCACCGGGTCGGACGAGGTGGGTCCAGTGCCCGGCGGGCCAGACGATCCAATCGGCCCGTCCGATGACGTCACCAACGGGAATCATGCCTCCGCCCGGATCGCCCAGGTGGTCCCGGGAGTCGCTTGAGTCGCCGCGGTGGTCACCGAGGACGAACAGCGTGCCGTCGGGTACCACGACGTCGAAAGCCACGGTGGACGGAGCGTCACCGGGATACAGGAACGCCGTCTCGTCGACCGACCGCCCGTTCACCTCGAGCCTCCCCTTCTCGTCGCAGCAGACCACGCGGTCTCCCCCCACACCCACAACGCGCTTGATGTAGTCGGCGTCCCCGAAATAGCCGGTGCCGTCGAACACAACGATGTCGCCGCGCCTCGGATGGGCACCAAAACGGTACGCCAACTTATTTACGAGAACGCGGTCGCCGATCCTCAATCCGGATTCCATGGATCCGCTGGGAATCTGGAATGGTTGCAGTAAGAACGTGTTGAGAAGCAGCAGGAACACCAGACAGACCAGGGCAGTCAGGGTGATCCGGCCGCCGGGCACCCACTCCGCGACACGCGACAGCAACGCGAAACGCGACCGTTCCTCCGGTCCTCCGGTGTCCGAGGTGTCCTCGGAGTCGGAAGGGCTGGAGGAGCGATCGCGCTCCGTGGGCTGTGCTTCGGTGTCCATCGGAGCCAGATGCTATCCGGCCCCGATGAGAACCCCGTCGCGACCTCAGTTGTCGCGCTTCTCCTTGATCTTCGCGGCCTTGCCGCGCAGGTCACGGAGGTAGTACAGCTTCGCGCGACGGACGTCACCGCGGGTCACGAGCTCGATCTTCTCGACGATCGGGGTGTGCACCGGGAAGGTGCGCTCGACGCCGACGGAGAACGAGACCTTGCGGACCGTGAAGGTCTCGCGGACACCGGCGCCCTGGCGACGGATGACCACGCCCTTGAACTGCTGCACACGGGAGCGGTTGCCCTCGATGACGCGGACGTGGACGTTGACGGTGTCACCCGGGCGGAAGGCCGGGATGTCGGTGCGCAGCGAGGCGCCGTCGACGGTGTCGAGCAGGTGGGACATTTCGTCTGCTTTCTTCATCGATGCCACAGGTCACCGACGGGAGATAGGTGTTCTGAAGGGTGCCGTGAGTGTCGGGGCGGGCGTCATGTCCCCCTGTGGCAGGGGCGCACACCGGACGACGCACAACAGCGACCTATTCTTCCACGCCGTCCGGCCCACGCCAAAATCGGCCGTACGGCTCCCCCGCCGGGTCCGGTGCCCAGCCCAGGATCGAGAGCATCTCGCGGTCCTTCTTGTCGAAGGTCCTGGGCTCGCAGCGCTCGATCAGGTCGGGCCGGTGGGCGGCCGTGCGCTTCAGGGCCTCGTCGCGCCGCCAGCGGGCGATCCTGCCGTGGTGGCCGCTGAGCAGCACGTCCGGGATCTCCCGGCCGCGCCACTGGGGCGGCTTGGTGTAGATCGGCCCCTCCAGGAGGTTGGCCATGGCCCCGGGCGCGAAGGAGTCGTCGCGGTGGGACTCGGCGTTGCCCAGGACACCCGGCAGCAGCCGTGCCACGGCCTCCGTGACGACCAGGACGGCCGCCTCGCCGCCGGCGAGCACGTAGTCGCCGATGGACACCTCGTAGACGGGCATCCGGGTCGCGTACTCGTCGATCACCCGCCGGTCGATGCCTTCGTAGCGGGCGGGCGTGAAGACCAGCCAGGGCCGCTCGGAGAGCTCCACGGCGAGTTCCTGGGTGAAGGGCCGGCCACTGGGCGTGGGCACGATCAGCGCGGGCGCACCGGAGCCCGTCTCGTAGCCGTCGGCCAGGACGGAGTCCAGGGCGTCGCCCCAGGGCTCGGTCTTCATGACCATGCCGGGGCCGCCGCCGTAGGGGGTGTCGTCGACCGTGTTGTGGCGGTCGTACGTCCAGGAGCGCAGATCATGCACGTGCACATTCAGCTGTCCACGCGCGCGTGCCTTGCCGACGAGGGAGACGTTCAGCGGTTCGAGGTACTCCGGGAAGATCGTGACGACGTCGAGCCTCATGCGTCGCTGTCCTTTACGGAGTCGCCGTCCACAGAGTCGCCCTCTACGGAGTCGTCATCCGAAGGGTCTTCCTTGGAGGACACGATCTCCGCGCGGTCGTCGATCAGCCCGGGCGGCGGGTCGATGACCGCGCGCTGCTCCTCCAGGTCGATCTCGATGACGATGGACTCGACGAACGGGATCATCACCTCGCTGCCGTCGGGCCGCTCCACGATGAAGAGGTCCTGGGAGGGCAGGTGCGAGATCTCGGTGATCCGGCCGACCTCCTCGCCGTCCTTGGTGACGACGTCGAGGTCCATCAGCTGGTGGTCGTAGTACTCGTCCTCCTCCTCGGGCAACTCCTCGGGATCGATCTCGGCGATCAGGAGGGTGTTGCGCAGGGCCTCGGCGCCGGTGCGGTCGCTGACGCCCTCGAAGCGCAGGAGGAGGCGGCCGCTGTGGACCCGGCCTGTCTCGATGGTCAGAGGGCCGGTGGCGGCGGGTTCGGTGGCCAGGACGGCTCCGGGGGCGAGCCGGAGTTCCGGCTCGTCGGTGCGTACCTCGACGGTGACCTCGCCCTTGATGCCGTGGGCGCGGCCGATGCGAGCGACTACCAGCTGCACTGTGCTTGCTCTCCTGTATTGCGACGAGTACGACGACTATTACGAGGGCCAGTTACGACGACGGGCCGGGGACGGCCCGCAGGCCCTCCCCGGCCCGAGCCGGTGTGCGATGAACGTCAGCGGACGTGGTCCACGTCGACGAGGTCGACGCGGACACCACGGCCGCCGATGGCGCCCACGACGGTGCGCAGAGCGCGAGCGGTGCGGCCGTTGCGACCGATCACCTTGCCGAGGTCGTCGGGGTGTACCCGGACCTCCAGCACGCGCCCGCGGCGCAGGTCGCGCGAGGCGACCTGCACATCGTCAGGGTTGTCGACGATGCCCTTCACGAGGTGCTCGAGAGCCTCCTCGAGCATGCTCAGGCCTCGGTCGACTCGGACTCGGCCGGAGCCTCGTCCTTCTTGTCGGCCTTCTTCTTCTGGGTGATCGCCTCACCCTTGCTCGAGTCGTCGCCACCGAGGGCGTCGAACACCGGGCGGGCGGCCTTCGGCGCGGCCACGAGCAGCGGCGCCGGGGCCGGCAGGCCCTTGAACTTCTGCCAGTCGCCGGTGAGCTTCAGGATGGCGAGCACGGGCTCGGTCGGCTGCGCGCCGACACTCAGCCAGTACTGCGCGCGGTCCGTGTCGACCTCGATGCGCGAGGGGTTCTGCACCGGGTGGTACAGACCGATCTCCTCGATGGCCCGACCATCACGGCGGGTACGGGAGTCGGCGACGACGATGCGGTAGTGAGGCGAACGGATCTTGCCCAGACGCTTCAGCTTGATCTTGACTGCCACGGGAGTGGGTTCTCCTGGTTTTGACGTGATTGGGCACGGCGGGACGGCCGCGTGGGGTTGCGGTACCCGAGTGCCCGATGGACGCGTCAGCCGGAGGCGAGAGGGTTCCTGTGCGGCTGTCGAGTACAGCTAGACATTGTGCCACACCCTGGCGGTCCGCCCGACCGGGGAGCATGCCCCCGCATGCCCCCGCCCATGCGGAAGCGACACCCGGCGCCGGGAGGTGACCGGCGCGGGTGTGCGCAACCCCGACCCGCGGGATGCGGCTGCCACGAGCAGCCGTGTCCTCAGGCCGCGCCCACGACCTCCGGGATGCGGAAGGGCTTGCCGCAGCCCCCGCACACGATCGGCGCCTGGGCCAGCACCGACGGAACGACCCGGACGTTACGACCGCAGTCGCAGACCGCCTTGACGCGGACGCCGCCACCGGACGAACCGTGCCGGGCGGCCGGGCCGCGGAAGGTGCGGGAGGTGTCCGCCGAGGTGGCGACGGTGTGGGCCTTGAGCGCGCGCTGGAGGCGCTCGATCGTCGGCCGGTAGCGCCGCTTGGCCTCGGGGTTGAGCTGGACCAGCGAGAAACCGCTGCTGGGATGCGGTTCGTCGGGGTGGTCCAGGCCCAGCTCCTCGGCGATCGCGAGGAATCTGCGGTTGTGGTAGCGACCGGCACGGGACGTGTCGCGCACGCCGCGCGAAGCGGCGATGCCATGGACTGCCTCATGGAGCAGTCGCTCGAAGGAGAGCTCGTGTCCGCAGGCGGACGACGATTCTCCGATCAGGGACTCGGGCGCGGCCAGATCGGGCAGTTCGGGGTGGTACCGCTGAATATCGGCCCACGCCTCTGCCAGCTCTGCGGCGAGAACAGGTGGTGTCTGTGTCGTGCTCACGTAATGACAACGAGCCGGAGTGCCCCTGTGTTCCGATTCCGGGGCATCCCAAATAATTTGCACGTACCCGTCAGTTGCCGCTGATGCGTCCGGAGGAGGGCGGGTGCGCTGATCTGCGGAGAAGCCTCACAGCTCCTACCAAGCTGGTGCGTAGTCCTACGTACGACCCGGCGCGTAGACGATGTCCGCGCGCCGGGGGAGCTGATGTCCGCCGTTGCGCAAGAGGCCTTTCGGTCGCTCTGCCGCCGGAGCCCGCCGCTTCAGTAGGCGCGCGCGACGACCGCGACGTTACCGGGTGACTGATCGGCGTCCGGGACCGACCCGTCCTCGGCGACCAGGCACCGTACGGTGACCGCGTGCTCGGCCAGCTCGGCCTCGCCCTCTTCGCCGAGGGTCGCCCACGGGATGCGTGCCCAGCCGCCGGCGGTCGCGGCCTCGACGGCCTCCGCGATCGTCGACACCTCGGAGGTGCGCGACTCGCGCCGCTCACGCGACTGCTTCAGCAGCAGCGCCTGGTCCTCCTCAAGGACGACGGGAAGCAGCTCTACGAGGGAGTCGATCGCCACCGGCTCCTTGCCTCCGGGGATGCGACGGGCCAGCATCGCGGTGCCGTTCTCCAGGTCACGGGGTCCGACCTCGATCCGTACGGGCACGCCCTTCAGCTCCCAGTCGACGGCCCGGCGCCCGAAGGGGACGTCCGTGCGGTCGTCGACGCGGACGCGGACGCCCGCCGCCTTCAGCCGGGCACCGATCTCGCGGACCTTGGCCAGAACCGCCTCGTCCCCCTTGATCGCGAGGACGACGACCTGGATGTGCGCCAGCCGCGGCGGCACCCGGAGTCCGTCGTCGTCGCCGTGCGTCATCACCAGGGCGCCGATCATGCGCGTGGTGGAGCCCCAGGAGGTCTGCCAGACCAGTTCCTGCTTGCCCTCCTTGGACAGGTACTGGGTGTTGAAGGCCTTGGCGAAGTTCTGGCCCAGCTCGTGACTGGTCGCCATCTGCAACGCCTTGCCGTCGCCCATCATCCCTTCCAGGGTGAGGGTGTTGATCGCGCCCGCGAACCGCTCCTTGACCGTCTTGCGACCCGGTACGACGTCCATCGCGAGGACGTTGACCATGAAGTCCTCGTACACCTGACGATGGATGTGCGCAGCGAAGTCACGCGCCTCCTCGTAGCTCGCGTGCGCGGTGTGCCCCTCCTGCCAGAGGAACTCGCTCGTGCGCAGGAACAAACGGGGCCGCAGCTCCCAACGGACCACGTTCGCCCACTGGTTGATCAGCAGGGGCAGGTCGCGGTAGCTCTGCACCCACTTCGAGAAGTACTCGTTGATGATCATCTCGGAGGTGGGCCGGACGACCGCGGGCTCCTCCAGCTCCTTGCCGCCGCCGTGCGTGACCACGGCCAACTCGGGCGCGAAGCCCTCGACATGGTCCGCCTCGCGGGCGAGGTAGGACTGCGGGATCAGCAGCGGGAAGTACGCGTTCTCGGTGCCCGTCTCCTTGATGCGGGCGTCCATCTCGGCCTGCATCCGCTCCCAGAGGCCGTACCCGTACGGTCGGATGACCATGGAGCCGCGCACCGGGCCGTTGTCGGCCAGCTCGGCCTTGCTGATCAGATCCTGGTACCAGCGGGGGAAATCGTCCGCCCTGGGAGTGAGTACGGGTGCCTTCGCCATGGCGCGATGGTACGGGCCCACGTTGCCGTCATGTGAATTCTCGCCACTCCCACGGAGAAGCCACAAGCCGGGCCCCACAACCCCTGGACGCCGTAGCGCGTGCGGAGTTTGCTGGCTTACGGGGGAAGTGCGGGCGCACATCACGGGGGCCTCGGAAACGGGCACGGCCACATCTCTCGGCGGATTGGGGCGCTTTCGATGACACCTACGCTCGTGCGGCACTACCTGCCTCATGCGGGGCCCGTGCCCCGTGTGGACCTGGGTGCACGTGCGCGTGACTGGTCCGAGATCCAGGAGCGGATGCTGGTGCCGCTCTACGAAGCGGTCTACGAGCGACTGGAGGTGGGATCCGGCAGCCGGCTCCTCGGCCTCGGCTGCGGCTCCGGGCTCGCCCTGCTGATGGCGGCCTCCAGAGGCGCGACGGTCACCGGTGTGGAGCGCTTCTCCCCCGAACGGCTGGCCCTCGCCCGCGAGCGACTGCTGCCGGCCGCCTGGTCCCCACGCGCGCGTGCCCACACCCGGCTCGTCTACGGCTCACCGAGGGACGCGGCCGACGCGGAGACGCCCGCGTACACCCTGGTGACCGCCTTCGAGCCCATCGGGTGTCTTGCGGGCGACTCGGAGGGGCTCGGCGACCTGCTGGCCGGCGCGACACCGCTCGCCGCGCGCGGGACACCCGTGGTGCTGACGGGCTGGGGCCCTCCGGAGCGCTGCGCGACCTCGTCCGTGCTCCGGGTGGCGACCAGACTGGCGGACCCGCTGCGCGGCACGGGCAGCCCGCGCCCGGTCCTGCGCGACGACCTGGAGGAGGTCGCCCACCGCGCGGGCCTCAGGCCGGACGGCTCGGGACGGGTGGCCTGCCCCTTCGGGTACGCCGACGTCGAGAGCGCCGTACGGGGGCTGCTGTCGACGGGACTCTTCGACGCGGCGATCGTCGCGACGGACCAGGCGCAGGTGGACAAGGAGTTGGCGGAGGCTTTGCATCCGCATCGTCGGCAGGACGGGACGGTGTGGATGCCGAACGTCTTCCGGTATCTGATCGCGCGTACGACCTGAGGATGACTTACGGCTCTTCCTTGAAGAGGCGGGTCACGCCCGCGATGCGGTACGCGTCCGTCTCCTCCAGGGTCTCGTTCTCCAGGAGGGCTTCGGCGAGCGCGTCCAACTGGTCGCGGTGGTCGCGGAGTTTACGGACGGCCTCGTCGTAGCACTCGTCGACGATGCGGCGCATCTCGTCGTCGATCACGTCGAGGGTCTGCGGTGCGGCGGCGAGGCCGTAGGCCTGCTGGGCGTCGTTCGGGAGGGCGGAGAGGCGGCCGACGCGCTCGCTCATGCCCCAGCGGGCGACCATCCCGCGCGCGATGTTGGTGACCTGTTCGAGGTCGCTCTCGGCACCGGTGGTGATCACTCCGTAGACGACCTGTTCCGCGGCCATGCCACCCAGGGCGCCGATGATCCGGCCGCGCAGATACTCCTCGGTGTACGCGTACTTGTCGGAGTCCGGCGTCGAGAGCGTCACGCCGAGTGCCCTCCCGCGCGGGACGATGGTGATCTTGCGGACCGGGTCGGCGCCGGGCTGGAGCATGCCGAGGAGAGCGTGGCCGCCCTCGTGGTACGCGGTGCGCCGGCGCTCCTCCTCGGGCATCACCAGCGGCCGTTCGGCGCCCAGTTGGACCTTCTCCAGGGCCTCCGAGAGGTCGGCCTGGGTGACCTCGCTCTGCTTGCGCTTGACCGCGAGGAGGGCTGCCTCGTTGGCGAGGTTGGCGAGTTCGGCGCCGGTCATGCCCGGGGTCGTCCGGGCGACCTGGGCGAGGTTCACGTCCTTCGCGAGCGGGATCTCGCGGGTGTGGATCTCCAGGATCGCCTCGCGGCCGCCCCGGTCGGGCGGCGAGACAACGACCACCCGGTCGAAGCGGCCGGGGCGGGTCAGCGCCGGGTCCAGGACGTCGGCGCGGTTGGTGGCCGCGATCACGATGACGCCCTCGGAGCCGGAGAAGCCGTCCATCTCGGTGAGGATCTGGTTCAGGGTCTGCTCGCGCTCGTCGTGACCGCCCATTCCCGAACCGCCGCCCCGCGCGCGGCCGATGGTGTCGATCTCGTCGATGAAGATGATCGAGGGGGCCACCTTGCGGGCCTCCGCGAACAGTTCACGCACGCGTGAGGCACCGACGCCGACGATCATCTCGATGAACTCGGAGGCCGAGGCCGAGAAGAACGGCACCCCCGCCTCCCCCGCGACCGCCCGCGCGAGCAGCGTCTTGCCGGTGCCGGGCGGGCCCGCGAGCAGCACGCCCCGGGGCATCTTGGCGCCCATCTTGCGGTACTCGTCGGGGTTCTTGAGGAAGTCGACGACGTCGTTCAGCTCGCCCTCGACCTCGTCGATGCCGGCGACGTCCTCGAAGGTCGTGCGCTGTTTGCCCGGCTCCAGCTCGACCGGCTTGGGCGGGGCCTTGCGGCCGAGCATGCCGCCCGCCCCGCCGAGCCCCGAGCTCATCCGCCGCGCGATGAAGAGCCACAGGACGACCAGCAGCAGCATCGGGGCCAGCGAGATCAGCAGATTGGCCAGAAAACTACGGTGTTGTACGACCGGCTCCGCCGTGACCGTGACGTTGTGCTTGGTCAGGTCCTCCCAGAGCTGGTCGTCCGCGAAGGTCGGCCGCTCGGTGTCGAACTTGGTGTACTTGCCGTCGCCGTCCGGGTTCTTCTGCTCCTTCTTGAGCTGGCCCTGGATCGCGTTGCCCTTGGCGTAGATCTTGGTGACGTTGCCCGCGTCGACCTGCTTGCTGAACTCCGTGTACGAGATCGTCGGCTCGTCGCCCTCGTTGAAGAACGACAGGATCAGATTCGCGACCAGGTACACGACCAGCGCGGTGAGGATGAGACTCCACCAGCCGCCGCGCATCTTCTTCCCGCCCGGCGACGGCTTCGGAGGCTCGTCCGGGGTGCCCTCGGTACGCCAGGGCTGGTCGGGAGACTTGCGCGGCGGCGCGGGGTTGGTCATACCGGCAAGTTACGACACGGGCCAGGCGTCGGCACGCCCGGCATGCGCCGAGGGCGCCCTTCCGGAGAGGGGCGCCCTCGGTGACGTGGAAGACGGGCTGTCAGCCCATGAACTCCCCGAAGGCAGGCCCATGAACTCTCTGAAGCTCAGCCCATGAACTTCTTGAACTCGTCCGGGAGCTCGAAGTCCTTGCCGCCCTGCTCGGGGAGCCCGAACGCGTTGCCGCCCTGGGCGGCGCCGGCCTCGCGGCGCTGAGCCTCTTCCAGTTCCTGCTGCTTGCGCTTCATCGGGTTGCCGGAGCGCTGCTTGCCCTTGGCCTGCTTGGGCTGCTTCTTGCTGCGGCCCGGGCCGCCGCCCATGCCCGGCATCCCCGGCATGCCGGGCATCCCGCCGCCCTGCGCCATGCGGGACATCATCTTGCGGGCCTCGAAGAACCGCTCGACCAGGCCCTTCACGGCGCTGACCTCGACGCCGGAGCCCTTGGCGATACGGGCGCGGCGCGAGCCGTTGATGATCGTCGGCTCCTGGCGCTCGGCCGGGGTCATCGACTTGATGATCGCGGCCGTACGGTCGACGTCCCGCTCGTCCAGGTTGTTGATCTGGTCCTTGATCTGGCCCATGCCGGGGAGCATGCCGAGCAGCTTGCTGATGCTGCCCATCTTCCTGACCTGCTCCATCTGGGACAGGAAGTCGTCGAGGGTGAAGTCCTGGCCCTTCTTGGACGCCAGCTTGGAGGCCATCTTCTCGGCCTCTTCTTGGCTGAACGTCTTCTCCGCCTGCTCGATCAGGGTGAGCAGGTCACCCATGTCGAGGATGCGGGAGGCCATCCGGTCCGGGTGGAAGGCGTCGAAGTCGTCGAGCTTCTCGCCGTTCGACGCGAACATGATCGGCTTGCCGGTGACCGAGGCGATCGACAGGGCCGCACCACCGCGGGCGTCGCCGTCGAGCTTGGAGAGCACCACGCCGTCGAAACCGACGCCGTCGCGGAAGGACTCGGCGGTGTTGACCGCGTCCTGGCCGATCATCGCGTCGACGACGAACAGGATCTCGTCCGGGGAGACCGCGTCGCGGATGTCCGCGGCCTGCCGCATCAGCTCCTGGTCGATGCCGAGGCGGCCCGCGGTGTCCACGATCACGATGTCGTGGACCTTGGACTTGGCGAACTCGATGGAGTCCTTGGCGACCTTGACCGGGTCACCGACGCCGTTGCCCGGCTCGGGCGCGTAGACCGCGACACCGGCGCGCTCGGCGACGACGCTGAGCTGGTTCACCGCGTTCGGGCGCTGGAGGTCGGCGGCGACGAGCAGCGGCGAGTGCCCCTGGTCCTTGAGCCACTTGCCGAGCTTGCCCGCGAGGGTCGTCTTACCGGCACCCTGGAGACCCGCGAGCATGATCACGGTCGGCGGGTTCTTGGCGAAGCGCAGCCGCCGGGTCTCGCCGCCGAGGATCGTGACGAGCTCGTCGTTGACGATCTTCAGGACCTGCTGGGCCGGGTTCAGCGCCTTGTTGACGTCGGCGCCGAGGGCGCGCTCCTTGACGTTCTTGATGAACGTACGGACGACGGGCAGCGCCACGTCCGCTTCGAGCAGCGCGATCCGGATCTCACGCGCGGTGGCGTCGATGTCCGCCTCGGAGAGCCGTCCCTTGCCGCGCAGGTTCTTGAAAGTGGCTGAGAGGCGATCAGAGAGAGTATCGAACACGGCGCTCGCGGTCCTCGGGGTCGGTGGCTATTGGGGAATCGCCCTCCAGGGTATCCCGGTCGCACAAGACCGGGTCACGGGTCAGGCCCGCAGGGTTTCCTCCAGTTTGCGCGCGACCGCCGTGGCCTCCTCGCCCGGCAGGGGTGTCCCCTCCGCCCCGGTGACGTAGAAGGCGTCCACCGCGTTCGAGCCCAGCGTGCTGACGTGCATGCTGCGCACCCGCACCTTCGCCTCGTCCAGCGCCCGGCCGATCCGGTGCAGCAGCCCAGGTGCGTCGTGCGCTCGCACCTCGATGACCGTGGCGTGCCGGGAGGCGGCCGGGGCGACCGTCACGCGGGCCGGCGGGGCCACGACACCCCGGCGGCGCGGATACGCGGCGTCCCGCTCCGCCAGCCGCCCCGCGATGTCCAGCGACCCGTCCAGGGCCCGTACGAGATCGGCGCGCAGCCGGGCCGCCTGCGGCAGGGAGCCGTACTCGGCGGCGACCCGCCAGTTGAGGAGCAGGACGGAGCCCTCCACGCCGTCCGGGAGGTCGAGCGCGCGCAGCTCCGCCGTACGGACCGTCAGGCGGTGCATCGCCAGGACGCCGGCCACCGCGGGCAGCACGCCCGGCTGGTCCGGTACGGCGATCAGCAGTTCCACGCCGAGGGGTTCGGGGTCGCCGGCGGGCTCGTCCTCGGAGGGGGGTTCGGTCTGGGCACGGAGCGCCAGCACCGGGCCGCCCGTCGCCACCGCCTCGATCGCGAGCCGTTCCTGTTCGGCGGTGGCCGCGCCCGCCTCGGGCTCCTCGGGGGCGTCCCCGGAGAGGACGGCGGCGACCCGCTTGACCAGGTCGGTGACGAGGCCGGCTCGCCAGGAGGACCAGGCGGCCGGGCCGGTGGCCAGCGCGTCCGCCTCGGTCAGCGCGTGCAGCAATTCCAGGGTGCTCGTCGTACCGACCGCCTCGGCGACCGAACGGACCGTCGCCGGATCCTCCAGGTCACGCCGGGTGGCCGTGTCGATGAGGAGGAGGTGATGCCGTACAAGAGCCGCGAGCACGGCCACGTCCGCGCGGTCGAAGCCGATGCGCGCGGCCACGTCCTTGGCGATGATCTCGCCGGCCACGGAGTGGTCGCCGGGCCAGCCCTTGCCGATGTCGTGCAGCAGCGCGGCGACCAGCAGGAGGTCGGGGCGGCTGACGCGGCGGGCGAACTCCGAGGCGCGGACGGCGGTTTCGATGAGGTGCCGGTCGACGGTCCAGATGTGCACGGCGTTGCGCTGCGGCCGGCAGCGCACCCGCTCCCAGTCGGGGAGGAGCCGGGTGATCAGGCCCTCCGCCTCCAGCGCCTCCCACACATCCACCGTGGGCTGCCCGGAGCCGAGCAGCGTCACGAGCTGCTCGCGCGCCTCGGCGGGCCAGGGCGTGGGCAGCGGACGCACGGCGGTCGCCATGCGCCGTACGGCGTGCAGCGAGAGCGGGAGACCGGCCTGCGCGGCGGCAGCGGCGGCGCGGAGCGGGAGGACCGGGTCGCGTTCGGGGCGGGCCGCACGGGCGAGCACCACCTCGCCGTCCTGCTCGACCACGCCCTCGGCGAGCGGGGAGCGCTCGGCGACGGGTTTGGCGCCCCCGCCGAGCATGGCCCGCAGCCTCGGCCGCACCGCACGGGACCGCAGCACGCGCCCCACTTCGCGCCAGGTGACATCACTGGCGTACGACACGACGCGTGCCGCTTCGTAGACCTGGCGCAGCAGGGTGTCCGCGTCCAGCAGGCCCAGCTCGGCGGCGACCTGGTCCTGCTCCTGGAGCGCGAGCCGGTCGGTCGCGCGTCCGGTGGTGAGGTGCAGGGCGTCGCGCACGTCGAGGAGACGGCGGCGGGCGTCGGCGAGGCCCTCGCGCGGGGCGTCGGCGAGCCAGGAGGCGGCTACGGCGCGCAGCGCGGTGGCGTCGCGCAGCCCGCCGCGGGCCTCCTTGAGGTCGGGTTCGAGGAGGTACTGCAACTCGCCCTGGCGCTCGGCGCGTTCGGCGCAGAGTTCCTGGAGTTCGGGGAGGCGCTTGGGCGCCTGGTTGCGCCAGTCGGCGAGGACGGCCGTCCGCAGGGAGGCGGTCAGGCCGAGGTCGCCGGCGATGTGGCGGGCGTCGAGGAGGCCGAGCTGGACCTTGAGGTCCTCGCCGGCGGTCTTGCGGGCCTCGGCGGGCGTACGGACGGAGTGGTCGAGGGCGAGGCCGAGGTCCCAGACCGGGTACCAGATGCGGTCGGCGAGCGCGGCGACCGCGCCGGAGTCGGAGCCGTCGTGCAGGAGGAGCAGGTCGAGGTCGCTGCGCGGGGAGAGTTCGCCGCGGCCGTAGCCGCCGACGGCGACCAGGGAGACGCCCTTGAGGGCTTCGTTGCCGGCGGTGAAGAGGCCGGTCAGCCAGTCGTCGGTCAGTTCGGCGAGGGCCGCACGGCGCGGCGGCCCGGACCGCGCCCCCTCAGTGAGGAGGCGCAGCCGGGCCGCCGCGTAGCCGCTGGGTCCGGAGTCCTCTGCATCCTTGCGCACGTCCGTACTCGTCACCCAGCGACTCCTGTTCTGTTTCTTTTTAGAGCGCGTCCGGTCCGCGCTCGCCGGTCCTGACCCGGACGGCCGTCTCGACCGGGAGGGACCAGACCTTGCCGTCACCGATCTTGCCGGTGCGGGCGGCCTTGACGATGACGTCGATCAGCTGCTCGGCGTCGTCGTCCTCGGCCAGCACCTCGATACGGATCTTGGGGACCAGGTCGACCGTGTACTCGGCGCCCCGGTAGACCTCGGTGTGTCCCCGCTGACGACCGTAGCCGCTCGCCTCGGTGACCGTCAGACCGTGGACCCCGAAGGCCTGGAGGGCTTCCTTGATCTCGTCGAGCCGGTGGGGCTTCACGACGGCGGTGATGAGCTTCATGCGTCCACCTTCTTCGTCTCCGTGGCGGTGGTGACGGAGCTGCCGCCGAAGCCGCCGCCGGCGCCGCTGAAGTCGTATGCGGTCTCGGCGTGCTCGGCCTGGTCGATGCCGGCGACCTCTTCGTCCTCGGTGACCCGCATGCCGATGGTCTTGTCGATGAGGAAGGCGAGGACCGCGGAGGCGACCAGGGAGTAGCCGAGGACCGCGCCGACACCGGCGAACTGCTTCCACAGCTGGGTGAAGGAGTGGTCGCCGTAGAAGACGCCGGTCGCGGCGGACTGGCCCTTGCCGGTGGCGAAGAAGCCGATCAGCAGGGAGCCGAGGATACCGCCGACCATGTGGACGCCGACGACGTCGAGGGAGTCGTCGATGTTGAACTTGTACTTCAGGCCGACGGCCGCGGCACAGCCGACACCGGCGATGGCGCCGACGGCGATCGCGCCGAGCGGGGAGACCGCACCACCGGACGGGGTGATGGCGACCAGACCGGCGACGGCACCCGAGGCCGCGCCGAGCGTGGTGAACGCGCCGTGGCGGATCTTCTCGTAGGCGAGCCAGGCGAGCATGGCGGCGGCGGTGGCGACCTGCGTGTTGACGAACATCAGCGCGCCGACGCCGTCGTCGTTGCCGAGCCACGAACCGGCGTTGAAGCCGAACCAGCCGAACCACAGCAGACCGCAGCCGAGCATGACCAGCGGAAGGCTGTGCGGACGCATGGGGTCACGCTTGAAGCCGACGCGCTTGCCGATGACCAGGATGACGCCGAGGGCGCCGGCACCGGCGTTGATGTGGACCGCCGTACCACCGGCGAAGTCGATCACACCGAGCTTGAAGGCCCAGCCGTCGCTGGCCCATACCCAGTGGGCGACCGGGACGTAGACGACCGTCAGCCACAGGGCGACGAAGAGCGCCCAGGCCGAGAACTTGACGCGGTCGGCGATGGCACCGCTTATCAGGGCCGGGGTGATGACGGCGAACATCATCTGGAAGACCATGAAAACGAAGATCGGGATGGTGTAGCCGTCCCAGAGTTCCGTCAGTCCGACGTTGCTCATGCCGAGCCAGTCGGAGTTGTAGCCGATGAAGCCGTTGCTCGAACCGAAGGCGAGCGAGAAGCCGTAGAGCACCCACAGAATGGTGACGATCCCGATGCTGATGAAACTCATCATCAGCATGTTCAGGGTGCTCTTGACGCGGACCATGCCTCCGTAGAAGAAGGCGAGTCCCGGTGTCATGAGCAACACCAGGGCGGAACAGATGAGCATGAAGCCTGTGTTCGCGGAGGACAGTTTGGGTGCCTCCGCGGCAAGCGTGATGGCGGCTGATGCCATCGGCGTCTCCTCGTCGGTTGTACGGCCCCGTGCGGGCGAAGCCTGGATGCGGTCCGGTCAAGGCGGGGGGTCCGGTTATGCGCCATGAGATTGGCGCAGCGCGGTTTCGGTCGAAGCCCCTCGATGTTTCGCCGGGGTGACGAAGGCGCCGTACGTGTTACGCGTCGATGAACCGCCGGATCTCCGGCCGGACGATCGTTATCGTGGCGCAACCTTTCCCGGCGGCCCGAAACCGGCCGCGCCCGGCCTTCCGGCGGCCCGGCGCGGGGGCGCCGGGGCATGGGGCTGGGGCCCTCGGGCGCTCTCCTACGGCTCGGTCGGGAGCGTCTCGACGAGGTCGACGTTTTCGGCCGGACCGCCGGCATCTCGCACCGCCCTGTGGACGGTCTTTCGAATACGAGTCACGAGGGGCCGACCGGTCGTCCGACCACCCGGCCCTCACCCGCCCCTACGGCACTGCCCGTAACGGAAACCGGCCGCGGTCGGCCTTCCGATGACCTGGCATGGGGGAGCCGAGTCGGGCGGTTCGGGAAGGCCGGCCGCGGCCGGGGCTCGGGGTGTTCAGACCGCTTCGGCGGTCTCCGGCAGCTCGATGGCGAGCCGCTCGGTGAGGTCGACGACCACGGCCAGCTCGCCGAAGTCGCGGACCGCGGTATCGACGGTCTTTCGGATACGAGTGTTCACGCGCTCGGAGCGCACCTTCTTGGCGACGGTCATCGCCTCCGTCGCCAGCACCGCGCTCTGCTCGGGTTCGCGCCGCAGCAGGTGCACGGTGGCCATGCCGATGAGATTGAGTGCGTACGACCGCTGGTGCACATCGTCCTTGGCGAAGAGGTCCACCGCCCGCTGCATGACGGGCTCGGCCAGCGAGGCGTAGGCGGGGCTGCGGCCGGCGACGTAGGCGAGGTCGCGATAGGAGTGCGAGTTCTCGCCGTACAGCTCGGCCTCGGAGAAGAAACGGATCCAGTCCGGGTCCGGGTCGTCCCAGTCGTGTACGTCCCCGAAGGTGTCCTCGGCCATCCGCACCGCCCGCTTGCACTTGCCGGGCTGGCCCATGTTGGCGTACGCGCGGGCCTCCATCGCATACAGCATCGACTGGGTGCGCGGGCTCGCGCAGTCCCGGCTGCCGTACTGCGCGAGGTGGATCAGCTCCAGGGCGTCGTCCGGCCGCCCGAGGTGGATCATCTGGCGGCTCATACTGGACAGGACGTACGACCCGAGCGGCTTGTCGCCGGCCTCCTTGGCGGCGTGCAGGGCGAGGACGAAGTACTTCTGGGCGGTGGGCTGGAGCCCCACGTCGTACGACATCCACCCGGCCAGCTCGGCGAGTTCGGCGGCGACCTTGAACAACTTGCGGTTGGTGGCCTCGGGTTGGGGCTCCTGGAGGAGGTCGGTCACCTCGTGCAGCTGTCCTACGACCGCCTTGCGGCGCAGGCCGCCGCCGCACTGGGCGTCCCACTTGCGGAACATCGCCGTGGTGGACTCCAGCAGCTCCAACTCGGGCCGGGAGAGCCGCCCGACCTGCCGGGAGGCGCTCACCGGCTCGGGCTCCGGCTGGTGGGCCGAGGGGCCGGGGACCAGCCAGCGCTGCATGGGCTCGATGAGCGTCGGTCCGGCGGACAGGGCCAGGGACGCGCCGAGGAAGCCGCGCCGGGCCAGCATGAGGTCGCTGCGGGAGAACTCGCTGAGCAGGGCCACCGTCTGCGGGGCGGTCCAGGGCAGGTCGACACCGGACACGGAGGGCGCCTGGCGGGCCGCGCGCAGCCCCAGGTCCTCGACCGAGACGACACAGCCGAAGCGCTCGGAGAACAGCTCCGAGAGGATCCTCGGGATCGGCTCGCGCGGGTTCTCGCCGTCCAGCCAGCGGCGCACGCGCGAGGTGTCCGTCGAGATGTGGTTGGCCCCCAACTGCCGTGCCCTGCGGTTGACTTGACGCGCCAGCTCGCCCTTGGACCAGCCGCTGCGCACGAACCACGAGCCGAGCAGCTCATTGGGGCGCTTGTCCGTACTGGCCGCGGTTGTCCCGCCTCCGCCGTTGCCGCCCACTGGAACGCCCCCATCCCTGGAACCACTTGTCGCCGCTGTGCGCCAAGCCCTATCAGAATGCCGGTAAATACGGCTTCCCGTCCCGCACTTGTCACCCTTCGAACGAGATGACGAGTTGCCTCCGGCATACCCACGAGCGCATGTGCCCCGAGGACTTGTGCACTCAAAGTAATCCTACGATCACCCGTCCAGCCACGGCGATCCCGGAAACGCCACCATTCGCCACCCCTTCGAATGAACCTACGGTTGCCCGCGCACGATTCACTTGACATAGGACGGACGAAGGTGGGCGCAGCGGTGCACGCAGGGGCGCGTGCCGCCGGGCACACCACCCGAGATGCTCCTGGACGCCGCCTGGATCCCGCGGCACCGGGTAGGCGTGGACGCAGAGTGACGATCCGCATCCGTCTCGTAACCACCGGTGCGTCGGACCCGTTGGAGGGGGCATGGGCTTCACGATCGGCAGCAGCCGGGGTATCCGCGACATCCGGTCCGGCACGCGCCGCCGCGGCCGCGCATCGGAGTGCACGGCGGTGGCCGAGTTCACCGGCCTGTGGGGCTGGGACGTGGTCGCGGGCGCCCGGGCCGCGGGCGGCGCGTGCTCCTGCGGCGACACGGCATGCCGTACGCCGGGCGCGCATCCGCTGACCTTCGCGCCCGAGGTGCGGGCCGGCGCGACCCTGGACGAAGTCACCGCGGCCTGGGCCGAGTTGCCGGGCGCGTCGGTGATGCTGCCGGTGGGCCGCGCGTTCGACGTGATCGAGGTGGCCGAGCCCGCCGGGCGCCGCGCGCTGGCCCGCCTGGAGCGGATGGGCCTCCCGCTCGGTCCGGTCGCCGCGACGCCCGACCACCGCGCCCACTTCTTCGTCGCCCCCGGCGCCGCCGCCGAACTCCCCACCCTCCTCTACCGCATGGGCTGGGACGACCCCACGTCCCTCGACCTACGCGGCCTCGGCCCCGGCACCCACATCACCGCACCGCCCTCCGACCGGGGAGGCCTGGGCCCGGTCCGCTGGCTCCGCTCCCCCGCGCTCGACTCCGCGACAAAGCCTCCGGCGGCACGCCTGTTGCTGGGCACGCTGGCGTATGTGGCACACAGGTCGCGGGCATAGCCGTAGAACGACGAAGTGCCCGTCCTCAAGGGTGAGTTGAGACCGGGCACTTCTTGGAACAGGGCTGACTGCAACGCGCCCCTTAGGGACGCGGGGCTGTGACATTTGCGGCTCCGCCGCGTGGGCGCGACCAGCCCCCATGGGGCCCGCAGCCAAAAACCGCGCCCCCGGCGAAGCACTAGTCGCCGATAAGGGCGTCAACAAACGCCTCAGGCTCGAACGGCGCCAGATCATCCGCCCCCTCACCAAGCCCGATCAGCTTGACCGGTACGCCCAGTTCACGCTGCACGGCAATCACGATGCCCCCCTTGGCCGTACCGTCCAGCTTGGTCAGCACGATCCCCGTGATGTCGACGACCTCGGCAAAGACCCGCGCCTGCACCAACCCGTTCTGCCCGGTGGTGGCGTCGAGCACGAGCAGGATCTCGTCGAGCGGCGCGTGCTTCTCCACGACCCGCTTCACCTTGCCCAGCTCGTCCATGAGCCCGGTCTTCGTGTGCAATCGCCCCGCCGTGTCGATGAGGACGACATCGACCCCCATCTCCTTGCCCTCCTTCACCGCGTCGAACGCGACGGAGGCGGGGTCACCGGCCTCGGGCCCGCGCACGGTGTGGGCCCCGACCCGCTCGCCCCAGGTCTGCAACTGGTCGGCGGCGGCGGCCCGGAAGGTGTCGGCGGCGCCGAGCACGACGGTCCGGCCGTCGGCCACGAGGACGCGGGCGAGCTTGCCGGTGGTGGTGGTCTTGCCGGTGCCGTTGACCCCGACGACCATCACGATGCCGGGCTTGCGGTCCTCGGGCTCGGTCTTCACGGTGCGGTCGATGTCGGTGCCGACCAGCTTGAGGAGTTCCTCGCGGAGCAGGGTGCGCAGCTCCTGCGGGGTACGGGTGCCGAGCACCTTCACGCGCTCGCGCAGCCCGTCGACCAGCTCCTGGGTGGGCGCCACGCCGACGTCGGCGGTGAGGAGGATCTCCTCGATCTCCTCCCAGGTGTCCTCGTCGAGGTGCTCACGGGACAGCAGCGTGAGCAGCCCCTGGCCGAGCGCGCTCTGCGAGCGGGAGAGCCGCGAGCGCAGCCGGACGAGCCGTCCGGCGGTCGGCTCGGGCACATCGAGTACGGGGGGTTCCTCGACGGCGACCGGGGCCGAACCGTCCGGAAGATCCACCTCCTCTATCGTCCGGCGCGCTTCGTCGCGCGGCGTCTCGGCCTCGTCGCCGACGTGCGGCTCGGCCGGCGGGGCGGTGATGTCGGGTACGGAGGTGGGCGGCGGGGGCAGCGGCTTCTTGCGCCGGCTGCCGACGACGAGCCCGCCGAGCGCACCGAGCACGACCACCGCGATGACTACAGCAAGGATGACGGTTTCCATAACCCACCCAGTATCAGCCATGGGTCTGGCCGCGGCCCAGTGCGGGCGCGGCCCGGGGCGTCGGCGACCCCTGACCTCGTACGCGCCGACGAGCTCGGACCGCCCGGACGGCCGTAGTCACACCCATGGCCATCTGATGAACCGTCAGCTACCGTCCCCCACCACACACGAAGGGGGACCTCCCATGCCCGTATCGGTCGTACGTTTCAACCTCGTCGAACCCGGTGCCACCCCCGCCTCGCTGAGCGCCCGCTACCGGGCCGCGCTGGAGATGGCCGCGTACGCCGACGAGCACGGGATCACCACCGTGCAGACGGAGGAGCACCACGGTGTCGCCAACAACTGGCTGCCGTCGCCCTTCGCCTTCGCGGGCGCGGTGTTCGGCGCGACCCGGCACATCGCGGTGACCGTGTCCGCGGTCATCGGCCCGCTGCACGACCCGCTGCGGCTGGCCGAGGACATCGCCGTACTCGATCTGCTCAGCGGCGGCCGGCTGGTGACCGTGGCCGGGATCGGTTACCGGCCCGAGGAGTACGCCCAGTTCGACGTGGACTGGAAGCGCCGGGGCGCACTCCAGGACGAGTTGCTGGAGACGGTCCTGAAGGCGTGGTCCGGGGAGGAGTTCGAGTACCGGGGCCGTACCGTACGGGTCACCCCGCGCCCCTTCTCCGACCCGCACCCCCTGCTGCTGGTCGGCGGTTCCTCGAAGGCCGCCGCGCGCCGGGCCGCCCGGCTGGGGCTGCCCTTCTTCCCCAGCGCGCACCTTCCCGACCTGGAGGCGTACTACAAGGACCGGCTGGTGGAGTACGGCACCGAGGGCTGGACCATGATGCCGGGCGCGGAGACCCCGCTGCTGCACATCGCCGAGGACCCGGACCGGGCCTGGGCCGAGTACGGCGCGCACTTCCTGCACGAGGCGCGGACGTACGCCTCCTGGCAGTCCGGGGAGATCCGCTCGGCGGTGAAGTCGGGGGCGACGACCGTGGCGGAGCTGCGCGCGGAGGGCGTCTACCGGATCCTCACGCCGGACGAGTGCGTGGCGCTGGGCCTCGACAATCTCGTACTGCATCCGCTGTCGGGCGGGATGCCGGTCGACGAGGGATGGCGCAGCCTGCGGCTGTTCGCGGAGCGGGTGCTGCCGCGGCTCGGGGAGTGAGCGGGGAGTGAGCGCGGAGTGACCTTTACCCGCAACCGGTGGACCGGCCGGTCGACCGGTGGTCCACTGCGGTCATGACCTTGGCTGTGGATGTGTTCCTGCGTGACGCGGACGGCCAGTGGAACGTGCTCGACGTTCCGGAGGGCTGCAACGACTCGGCCGGCTTCGAGAACTGGCGCGAGACCGTGTGGGGCTCGGCGCCCGTGCGCGCGCTGGGCGCCACGTACCTTCCCGTGCTGGCCTCCGGCGACCTGTACGTCGAGGCCTCGGACGTGCCGGACTTCCTGCGCGAGCTGGCGCTGCTGCGGGCGCATCTCGAACCGGTCGCCGCGGCGGTCGGCGAACGTCCCGACCTCGTCGAGAGCCGGCTGGACAACATCGAGTCGGCCGCCCTGCGCGCCCGGGACATCGGCGGCGGCGTCCTCATCTGGTGACCGAGGGATTCGGGGAGACGGGCGGCGGGGGATGAAGCCCGCCTCCCCGAGCTCATGAGAGGGGCCCGGTCAGCCCATCTCCTCCAGCTTCTTGCCCTTCGTCTCCTTCACGAACTTCAGGACGAACGGGATGGAGAGCACGGCGAAGACCGTGTAGATCACGTAGGTCGCGGAGAGGTTCCAGTCGGCCAGCGACGGGAAGCTCGCGGTGATGGCCCAGTTGGCGATCCACTGCGCGGAGGCGGCCACGCCGAGGGCGGCGGCGCGGATCCGGTTCGGGAACATCTCGCCGAGGAAGACCCAGACCACGACACCCCAGGACAGGGCGAAGAAGAGGACGAACACGTGGGCCGCGATCAGGGCGGTCCAGCCCTGTGCGCTGGGCAGCTTGCCGTCGACGAGATCGTAGGAGAAGGCCCAGGCCTCCAGCGCGAGACCGACGACCATGCCGACCGAGCCGATGAGGGCCAGCGGCCTGCGGCCGATGCGGTCCACGAAGATCATGGCGATCACGGTGCCGATGATGTTCACGATCGACGTCGTGAAGGAGTAGAAGAACGACTCCGTGGGGTCGACGCCGACCGACTGCCACAGCGTCGAGGAGTAGTAGAACGCGACGTTGATGCCGACGAGCTGTTGGAAGGCCGAGAGGCCGATACCGACCCAGACGATCGGCTTGAAGAAGAAGCCGCCACCGCCGAGCAGGTCCTTGAAGGTCGACTTGTGCTCGCTCTTCATCGCGTGCTCGATCTCGGCGACGCGGGCGTCCAGGTCGAGGTCGTCGCCCTCGACCTCTTTCAGCACCTCGTGGGCGCGGTCCAGCTTGCCCACGGAGATCAGGAAGCGCGGGGACTCGGGGATCGCGAAGGAGAGCAGGCCGTAGAGGACGGCCGGGATCACCATGACGCCGAGCATGACCTGCCAGGCCTCGATGCCCATGAGCTTGCCGCGCTGGTCGCCGCCGGCGGCGTTCAGCAGAGCCCAGTTGACCAGCTGCGAGATCGCGATGCCGATGACGATCGCGGCCTGCTGGAAGGAGCCGAGCCGGCCGCGGTAGGCGGGCGGGGAGACCTCGGCGATGTAGGCAGGGCCGATGACGGAGGCCATGCCGATGGCGAACCCGCCGATGATCCGCCAGAAGGCGAGGTCCCAGAGCGCGAAGGGCAGCGCCGAACCGACGGCGGAGATGGTGAACAGCACGGCGGATATCTGCATACAGCGGATACGGCCGATGCGGTCGGCTATCCGGCCGGCGGTCGCGGCGCCGATCGCACAGCCGATGAGGGCGATCGCGATGACCTGGGCGAGGGCCGCGGAGCCGATGTCGTAGCGGCTGCGGATCGCCTCGACGGCGCCGTTGATCACGGAACTGTCGTAGCCGAAGAGGAAGCCGCCCATCGCGGCCGCCGCCGCGATGAAGATGACGTGCCCGAGATGTTCGGGGTGAGCCGACCCGGCTCCTGACTGAGGTGCCTGCGCAGTGCTGGTCACGTGTAACTCCTCGGGCCACCGGCGTCGCTGCCGGGGTGGGGGGGCGACCCTTCCAGTGGCGCACAGCTTCCCGCTGCCCACCACCTGAAGGTAAAAGCAACGTCACAGAGACTATGCCTTCAAGTTTCGAAGCAAACAGCCGGGTACCTACGGAGTTCAACGCAAGGCGAGAGGAATATGTGTTCAAGAATTGAAGGTTTCAGCGGTGCAGGTAGAGCCGGTGCAGCCAACACGTACCCGCGTTCGGCTAACGCAGTCGCTGCGAGATGACCTTCGAGACCCCGTCGCCCTGCATGGAGACGCCGTACAACGCGTCGGCGACCTCCATCGTGCGCTTCTGGTGCGTGATCACGATCAGCTGCGAGGCCTCCTGCAGCTCCTGCATGATCCGGATCAGCCGCTGGAGGTTGGTGTCGTCGAGCGCCGCCTCGACCTCGTCCATCACATAGAACGGGCTGGGCCGTGCCTTGAAGATCGACACCAGCAGCGCTACGGCGGTGAGGGACCGCTCGCCGCCGGAGAGCAGCGAGAGCCGCTTGACCTTCTTGCCCGGCGGCCGGGCCTCCACATCGACACCCGTGGTCAGCATGTTGTCGGGATCGGTCAGGATCAGCCGCCCCTCACCACCGGGGAAGAGCCGGCTGAAGACACCCTCGAACTGGAGGGCCGTGTCCCGGTAGGCCTCGGTGAAGACCTGCTCGACGCGCTCGTCGACCTCCTTCACCACTTGAAGCAGGTCGGCACGGGTCTTCTTGAGGTCCTCCAACTGCTCGCTGAGGAACTTGTGCCGCTCCTCCAGCGCCGAGAACTCCTCCAGCGCGAGCGGGTTCACTTTCCCGAGCTGCTGGTACGCCCGTTCGGCGGACTTGAGCCGCTTCTCCTGCTCGGCGCGGTGGAAGGTACGCGGCTGGTTGCGCGGGTCCTCCGGGTCCTCGGGCAGGATCTCGCCCTCGGCGGCGAGCGAGGGCGGCACGAGCTGATGCGGCCCGTACTCCTCGATCAGTCCCGCCGGCTCCACCCCCAGCTCCTCCAGCGCCTTGCTCTCCAACTGCTCGATCCGCATCCGCTTCTCGGCACCGAGCACCTCACCGCGGTGCACCGAGTCGGTCAGCTTGTCGAGCTCGCCCTTGAGGTCGCGCCCCTGGTTCCGGGCGGCGGTCAACTCCTGCTCACGACGCGCCTTGGCGGCATCGGCGGCGGTGCGCTCCGCGTCGGCACGGCCGAGGGACACCTCGACATGCGCGAGCAGCTGCCGCGCCCCGACGGCGACGGCCTCGGCGACGGCGGCCTCGTGCCGCAACCGCGCGAGCCGCTGCTCCGCCCGAGCCCGCGCGTCGCGCTCCGCTCGGGCGGCACGGTCGAGGGAATCAGCACGCCCGGCAAGCCCCTTGACCCGCTCCTCATGCGTACGAACCTGAAGCCGCGCCTCCATCTCGGTCTGCCGAGCATTGGCCCCGTCAGCGGCGAGCCGATCCCGCACAGAGGTGTCAGGCTCTTCCTCGACAGGCAACTCCTCGGCCACGACCAGCCGTTCGGCCAACACCTCGGCCTCTTCTACGGCCTTGTCGAGCGCGTCCTGTGCCCGTGCCGCCGCCGCGGTCGAGCGCTCGGCCTCGCCTGCGGCGCCCCGCGCCTGTCCTGCCAGTCGGCCCAACTGCTGTGCCACGGCCGACTTTTCGCGTTCCGCGGCTCGGCGGCGCTCCCCCAACTCCTCGACCTGCGCGGCGCGTTCCTTGCGGAGTTCGGCCGCGGTCTGCTGGGTGTGGGCCAACTCCTCGCAGCGGACTGCCAGCTCTTCGAGTTCGGCGGCGGCTTCGTCTACGGAGGCTTGTACTTCGAGGAGGCTGGGGGCGCCTGCGGAGCCGCCGTGGGCGAAGTGGGCGCCCAGCAGGTCGCCTTCGGCGGTCACTGCGGTCAACTCGGGGTGTGTGTATACGAGTTGCTCGGCGTCTTCGAGGGTGTTCACGACGACGATGTTGTGGAGGAGGCGGCGGATGGCGGGCATGAGGTCGGCGGGGGCGCGTACCAGGTCTGCCGCGCAAGGTTGTTGGGCGGCTGCGGGTGCGTTGTGGCTGGGCGCGCCGTTCCCCGCGCCCCTTTGGGACGCCTCAGGCACCGGCGTTGAATCGCCTGCCAGGAGCAGCGCCGCGCGACCGCCGTCCTGTTTGCGCAGCAGTCTGATCGCGTCGGCCGCCGACGCCGGTGTCGTCACCGCGATCGCGTCCGCCGCCGCGCCGAAGGCCGCCGCCAGGGCTGTTTCGTAGCCCGGGGTCACCGTCAGAAGTTCCGCCGCCGGGCCCAGGATTCCGGTGAGGCGGTCGCGGGCGCCCAGCAGTATGCCGGTGCCGTCCTTGCGGCGTAGGCCCAGTGCCAGCGCGTCGCGGCGGGCCTGGGTGGCGGCGCGTTGGCGTTCCGCCGCCGTGGTCGCCTCCCGGGCTGCCGTCAGCGTGGCCTCCGCCTCGGCAAGTTGTCGCTTGACCTGCTCGTGCCGGTCGGAGAGTTGGACGTCGCCGACGTCGAGGCCGTCCACCTCGGCCTGGAGGGTCTCGTACTCCTCCTGCGCGGTGACCGCACGCTCCTGGGCCTCGTCGCGGGCGGCGGCCAGGCGGTCGATCTCGGCCTGGGCGGAGGCGGCGCGTGAACGGGCCGCGTTGACCTGGCCGCCCAGCCGGGCGAGGCCCTCGCGGCGGTCGGCGATGGAACGGGCCACGTCCTTCAACCGCCGTTCCTCGGCGGCGAGTTCGCGTTCCAGTTCGGAGCGGTGGGCGACCGTGTCCTCAAGGGCGTGCTCGGCCGCCTCCAGGGCCGCTTCCAGCTCGGCCTCCTGCTCGCGGATCCGGGCGGCCTCGCGCTCCATGTCCTCGGGGTCGCGGCCCCGCCGTTCCTCGGGGGGTGCGGAGGTCGCGCTCTTCACGCGGGCGTCGGCCAGCGAGATCGTGCCGCGTACCCGCTCGGCCAGTTGGGACAGCTCGTACCAGGTCTGCTGGGCACGCTGGAGGCGCGGCGTGAGCTGCCGTACCTCGTCCTCCAGGAGTCCCTCACGCTGGAGCGCCTTCCTCAACTCCAGCTCGGCGGCCTCCTTGCGTTCCTTCAGCGCGGCCTCGTCGGCGATCTCGGTGTTCAGCGCCTGGCGCAGTCGTACGAGATCGTCTGCCAACAGCCTCAGGCGCGCGTCTCGGAGATCCGCCTGGATGACGGCGGCGCGGCGGGCGACCGCGGCCTGGCGGCCCAGGGGCTTGAGCTGGCGGCGGAGTTCGTCCGTGAGGTCCTGCACGCGCGCGAGGTTGGCCTGCATCGCGTCCAGTTTCCGCAGCGCCTTCTCCTTGCGCTTGCGGTGCTTGAGGACGCCGGCCGCTTCCTCGATGAAGGCGCGGCGGCCCATGGGGTCGGCGTGCAGGACGGAGTCGAGCTGGCCCTGGCCGACGATGACGTGCATCTCGCGGCCGATGCCGGAGTCGGAGAGGAGTTCCTGGATGTCGAGGAGGCGACACGTGTCGCCGTTGATCTGGTACTCGCTGCCGCCGTTGCGGAACATGATCCGCGTGATGGTGACCTCGGCGTACTCGATGGGCAGTGCCCCGTCGGAGTTGTCGATGGTCAGGGACACCTCGGCGCGGCCCAGCGGGGGGCGACCGGTGGTGCCGGCGAAGATGACGTCCTCCATCTTGCCGCCGCGCAGCGACTTGGCGCCCTGTTCGCCCATGACCCAGCTGAGCGCGTCCACGACATTGGACTTGCCCGAGCCGTTCGGACCGACGACGCACGTGATTCCCGGCTCGAACCGGAGCGTGGTCGCCGAGGCGAACGATTTGAACCCCCGGAGGGTCAGGGCCTTGAGGTGCACGCCGCTGGACTCTACCTCCCGCCGCTCGCTCTCTCCATGAACGTCCGGTTCCCCGCGGTTTCGCCCTTGAACGTGCAGGGCACACCAAACGTTAAAGAGGGTGGAGGCATACGGGGGAAAGAAAGAAGGGACGCCGAAGCGTCCCTTGCAAACTCTGACAGCTCAGCGGTTGATACGGGCAGCTCAACCACTGCTTGTCATGGTGCGTAGCAGTGATCAGGTGAGCGCGGGCTCAGCCTGGCGTACGTCGATGCTCTCGAGAAGCGAATCGTGAGTTGCGGCAGCCGTCAGCGCGTCGTTCTCTTCCTGGATCCGAACGAGCTCGGATTCCAGGTCCTGGACGCGCTGCTGGAGCCGTCGCATCTCGGCGAGGAGTCGCGGGTCGGAGCCGCCGACGTAACCGAGAAGCGCCTTTGCCATGATGGATGGTCCTCCACACTGAGTGACCGACCGAAGCGGTGTGGGTCGTGAGGGAATCGCACCCGCGGTGCTTGACAGTCTTGAGTGTTGTTCTGCTGTTCTTCCATGCCAAACAGCTAAGGTGCGCGGGGCTTTCAGAGTCTCACCAAAAAGTTTGACGGTCAACACGATCACGCCCCGTATTGGCGGGCATCCCGGGGGCACGCGGCCCTGACCGGGCGGCGCTGCGACTCCTGCGGGCCTCGCTGGATATGGCGATCATCCTTGGATCCGGAGCCTGCCAGAGCGAGCCGTTCTTGGCAACCAGCAGGTCATTTCTGCTGTGGGCACCTGCCGGTGGCATGTCCCTCCGCGTCCGCCAGGGCCGCTTTACACGGTTTCGCAGATTGTGCTCAGCGGATCGCGAAGCCGTCGTAACCGCCGCGAGGTGTGTCCCAGATCTCGGTGACGCCGTCCACGCGCCCGGGCGTGTCGTGCCCCTGGAGCCAGCCGAGCAGTCCTTCGCAGCCCTCCCGCGATCCCTCCGCGACCACTTGCACGCGTCCGTCGCCCAAATTGAGAGCAAAACCACTCAGGCCGCCGATCTCCAGGGCTTTGGCACGGGTAAACCACCGAAAACCCACACCTTGCACACGCCCTCGCACCCAGGCGACCAACCGCACATCCTCGCTCATGGCTGCAACCTAACCGGCCAATGTCTCTCTGGACACTTGCTCCCCTCGCGCCATGCGGTACCGTCCGCCCCAATGAATCTCATATGAAACTCACTCGATCGAGTGAGCTGGGTCACCGCACGGACGAGTTGACCGCAAGGACGAAAGGCAAGGACATGGGACGCCACCGACGCTCCGCCGCCGGCCGCGCCGCCACGGGCCGCGCCACGGGGGTCACAGAGACGCACGGCTCATACACGAGCGGCTACGACCCGCATGACTCGTACGACTGGAACGACCGCTCCGACCACTCCGACCACTTCGGCCGCAACGACCGCTTCGACTGGAACCCGGCCGACGGCTCGACGATCGGCATGGCGCCCTATCTCCACCCGGAGGGTCCCGCCGAGTTCCACCAGAACCACCAGTCCCCCGCGGACCACCGGGTCCACGAGGTGCACACGAACCACGAGGTCCCGCCGAAGAGCGAGGCCCGGCTGCGGGCGGAGACCCGGCTGAAGGCCGAGTCCAGCCTGAAGAGCGAGGCCTATCTCTTCGCCACCCAGGAGGACTACGCCGTGGTCTTCCCGGAGGCGGCCGGCGCCTCCGCGCGGGGCGACGGCTCGCGCTCGGGCCGTGGGCGCCGCCGTAAGCGCAAGAGCGTGTCGCCGGCGGTCAAGTCCGGTCTGCTCGGTGTCTCCGCAGCCGTCGCCATCGGCACGGTGGCGGTCGCCGCGGGCGCGATGCCGGGGCTGGACAACTACAAGCTCGGCGGTGGCGGCGGCTCGGACAAGGTGCAGGCCGCCGGTTCACCGAGCAACTCGGCAACCGAGCAGGGCGGTACCTCCGGCAACGCGGAGTCCCGCGACGACGGCTCGTCCACGAGCCGCGACGCGAACCGCGCGGCCTCTCCCTCGGCGGCTCCGACCAAGTCCGCCACCGCGCCCGCCACGAAGGCCCCTGCGAAGAAGCCGGCGGCCACCCCCACCGAGGAGCCGACGACGTCGACTCCCTCGGCGAAGCCCACCACTCCGACGCCTACGCAGTCCGCGGACACCCCGGTGACGGTCTCCGCGGAGGCCGCCGCCGAGGCCGAGGTGCTCAAGCTCGTCAACGAGCAGCGGGCACTCGTCGGTTGCAGCCCGGTGGCCGCCAACAGTTCGCTGACCACGCTGGCCGAGAACTTCAGCCAGCAGATGGCCGACCAGGACTTCTTCGACCACACCGACCCCAGCGGGGCCACCCCGTGGGACCGGGCGGAGAAGCTCGGCATCACCAACCTCGGCGGCGAGAACATCGCCCGCGGCCAGGCCGACGCGGCCGCGGTCATGGACGCCTGGATGAACAGCGCCGGCCACAAGGCCAACATTCTGAACTGCGACTTCAAGACCCTGGGTGTCGGTGTGCACTTCGGCGCCGAGGGCCCCTGGTGGACGCAGGACTTCGGCTACTAGGCCGGGTACCGGTCCGACCGACCAGGACAGGGAGCGCTAACCACTGGTTAGTGCTCCCTTCTGGTAAGCGCCGCGTTCGCGTACGCTTGTGCGCTATGGACACCACCCAGGAGCGTACGGAGGAGCAGAACTTCCCGTACAGCGTCTTCGCGAAGGCCTGCCCCTCCCGAGGCACCCTGGAGCACGTCACGGGCCGCTGGGGCGGACTCACCCTGTGCGCGCTGCACGAGGGCTCGCTGCGCTTCAATGAACTGCGGCGCCGCGTCGACGGCGTGAGCGAGAAGATGCTCTCCCAGACCCTGCACGCCCTGGAGCGCGACGGCCTGGTCCACCGCGAGGCCCAGCCGACCAACCCACCGCGCGTGGACTACGAGTTGACCCCGCTGGGCCACGGCGTCGCCGAACGCCTCATGGGACTCGTCGACTTCGTGGAGGGCCGCATGGACGAGGTCCTGAAGGCCCGGACGCGCTACGACGGGACACGGGACGACCACTAGGACCTGTCCGGCGGATCATGCCGCAGACTCGGGGCCCGGCACGCCCACCTGCGGCGTTGCCGTCGGTCGCCGACGTCCCCAGCCTTCGGCCGGGAGGTGCCCCCACCGCGTCGCCTCGCTCCTCCGCCTTGCAGTCGGACGCACCCGACCCCGCTCACCGGCGCCGATCAGGCACCGTCACTGTCCCGCGACCTGATTCGCCGGACGGGCCCTAGGCCCGCGACGCCGCCTTGATCCGCCGGCCTTCGCCACCCGCCCGCCTCCGCCGTGGCTACCGCGAAACCCGCGAAGGCGTCTTGAAACTCGCCGGTCCCGTCCCAACCCAGCGAGCCCGCCCCTCAGCGCCCGCTGCTCCCCTTGGCTCCGCCAGGCCCGCGACAGTCAGGACCCTCTGACCTTCGCGGCCGGCCTGGCCTGCCCTTCCACGTCCGCCGGCTCCCGGCCTCCCGCCAGGCCCACAACGGCATCCCGACCCGCCAACCCTCTGGCCCCCGCCAAGCCCGCGACGGCGTCTGGATCCGCCGGCCCCCTCGCCGCCGCCTAACTCCTCGGCGCCCGCTAACTCCTCGGCGCCCGCTGGCACTTCGGGCAGAAATAGCTCGACCGGTTCATCCACGCCTGCCGCTTCATCGGCGTACCGCAGCGCCGGCACGGCAGTCCCTCGCGGCCGTACGCGTCGAGCGAGCGGTCGAAGTAGCCGGACTCCCCGTTGACGTTGACGTACAGGCTGTCGAAGCTGGTGCCGCCCACGTCGAGGGCCGCGTTCATCACATCCCGTGCGTGGCCCAGGAGTTCGGCGGTGCGCGGGCGGGTGAAGGTCGCGGTCGGGCGTTCGTAGTGGACGCGGGCCCGCCAAAGGGCCTCGTCCGCATAGATGTTGCCGACCCCGCTGATCAACGACTGGTCCAGCAGGGCCCGTTTGATCGTCGTGCGCTTGCGGCGCAGGTTCTGGTGGAACAACTCGTCGTCGAACAACGGGTCCAGGGGATCACGCGCGATGTGCGCGATGACGTCCGGCAGCCCGTCCGGGGTGGTGTCGTGCAACGACAGCCCACCGAAGGTGCGTTGGTCGACGAAGCGGAGTTCGGTACCGAGGCCGTCCGCGAACCGGACCCTGATACGCAGGTGCTTCTCGTCGGGGAACTCGTGCTGCTGGACCAGGAGTTGACCACTCATCCCGAGGTGGGCCAGCACCGCCTGATGGGTGTCCTCCAACGGCAGCCACAGGTACTTGCCGCGACGGCTCGGGGTGCCGATGCGATGCCCCTTGAGCCGGTGCGCGAAGTCGTCGGCGCCGGCGACATGACGTCGTACCGCACGCGGATGCAGCACCTCGGCATCGGCGACGGTGCGCTGGGCGACCCACCGCTCCAGACCCCGCCGGACTACCTCGACCTCGGGCAACTCGGGCATGGCATCCCCTGCTGGTCACGGGTGAACGATCCGAGCGCCCGCCCCACTCGGGGACGGGCGCTCGGGTCGTACTGCTTGGTCAGGCGGACGCCGACGACGGGTCGGCGCTTTCCTCGGCAGGCTGCTCAGCGGCCTCGGTGGCGGGCTCGGCGGCCTGTTCGGCCGCCTCTTTCGCCTTCTTGGCGGTCTCGACGGCCAGTTGTCCGGCCGCTTCCTCCGCCTTCTTGGCTCGCTCGTCCGCGTCGGCCCGGATGGACCGCCAGGCGGACTCGGCGGCCTGCTGCTCCGCCTCCTTCTTGCTGCGGCCGGTGCCGGTGCCGTACGAGACGCCTCCGACGCGGGCGGCAGCAGTGAAGGTCTTCTCGTGATCGGGGCCGGTCTCCGTGACCAGGTACTCGGGGACACCGAGTCCTTCGGTCGCGGTGAGCTCCTGGAGACTGGTCTTCCAGTCCAGGCCGGCACCGAGGTTCGAGGACTTCTCGATGAGCGGGTCGAACAGGCGGTGCACCAGTTCGGAGGCCGCGTCGAGGCCCTGGTCGAGATAGACCGCGCCGATCACCGCTTCAAGGGTGTCGGCGAGGATGGACGCCTTGTCCCGGCCACCCGTGCCCTCTTCGCCCCGGCCGAGCCGGATGAAGGAGCCGAGTTCCAGACCGCGACCGACCTCCGCCAACGCACGAGAATTGACCACCGCGGCCCGCAGCTTGGCCAGTTGGCCTTCGGGCAGATCGGGGTGGGTCGTGTACAGCGTGTCCGTGACGACGAGGCCGAGCACGGAGTCCCCGAGGAACTCCAGCCGCTCGTTCGTCGGCAGACCGCCGTTCTCGTACGCGTACGAACGGTGGGTCAGCGCACGCACCAGAAGGGCGGACTCGAGGTGATACCCGAGCCGCCCTTCCAACAGCGTGTGGGACGAGGCCGTGTCCGCGTGTTTCTTGGCGGCTGAGTCCGCCTTGACGTCAGACATGAAACCTCTCACCAGCCGCTCAGACCTCGAGGACCTGGCGCTTGTTGTACGTGCCGCAAGAAGGGCACGCGATGTGCTGCTGCTTGGGCTCGTGGCAGCGCTCGCACGCAACCAGAGGGGTGACCGCAGCCTTCCACTGCGACCGGCGGTGGCGCGTGTTGCTGCGCGACATCTTCCGCTTCGGAACAGCCACGGCTACTTCTCCTGCTTCTCGTTGGCGCGCGCCGGTCGGGGCGCTTCGCCACTGATCTCGTCCTTCTCGCCGTCTTCGAGTGAACCGGCGAGTCCCTGCAGTGCCGCCCAACGGATGTCGACGGCTTCATGGTGGTGGTCCGGGTCGTCCGTGAGCCGTACTCCGCACTCGGAGCACAGGCCCAGACAGTCGTCCTGGCACACCGGCTGCATCGGCAGTGCGAGCACCACCGCATCGCGCAGCACGGGTTCGAGGTCGAACAAGCCGTCCTCGATGAAGAGCCTGTCCTCGTTTTCCGCGGATTCCTCGGCGTCGTCGACCGGTTCCGCCTTTACGCGGCCACGGTCGTCGGCGTCAGGGTACGAGAACATCTCCTGGAAGTCCGCTTCGAGCGTCAGCTCCAGCGGCTCCAGACACCTTACGCACTCCCCCTTGACCAGTGCACGGGCGGTGCCTGTGACAAGCACCCCTTCCATGACCGACTCAAGGCGGAGGTCGAGCTCCACCGGGGCGCCTTCCGGCACTCCGACGACTCCCTGGATACCGAGATCCTTGGGAGCCTCGATCGAACGGTTCAGGCGCTGCAGCGCACCAGGACGCCGACCCAGCTCGTGAGTGTCGAACACGAGAGGGTTGCGGTGGTCGAGGCGGGCGTTCAGAGCCATCCCTGTCTTTCGGTCTGCTGAGCTCAGGAGGACGCCGCCCTTCGGTGCTTCCGGGCAGCGCTGATCGCGGACATACACGCGACCGAAGAGCCAGGATACTGGACCATTCGCTCACGGCCCAATCCGGTGGCCCCTTACAGGCCTCGACCCTGCTCGTACGCCCGCAACTGCTCCGCGCTGATCATGCCGGTGTCGAAGAGGCTGGTCTCGTCGAGCGCGTAGCCCTGCTGACCCTGGGCCTGCTGGTTCTGCTGCTGGTCGAGCTGGGCCTGCTGCATCTGGTTCGGGTCGTACACGGGCTGCTGGCCGGTGTCGTAGCCCTGATAGGCGTAGGGGTCCGCCTGCTGGTACCCGTAGGGGTCCTGCTGCTGGGCGTAACCCTGCTGCTGGTAGCCGTACGGATCCTGCTGCTGGGCGGTCTGCTGGTAGTCGTAGGGCGCCTGCGGGGCGTAGTCCTGCTGCTCGGGCTGGAGCGGGGTCGCCGAGACCGGGGTGTCCGTGACGGTGGCGAGGTCGGCGAGGTAGTCGGCGTCGCTGGTGTGCTGGACCTGGTTGCCGTCGTCGTCGAGGGCGAGGGCACCGAGATCGTCGCTGGCGAGCCGGCCGTGCAGCTTCTGCCGGCCCTTCCCCACGGCCTCCAGGGTCTTGGCGAGGACCGCCTCGAAGGCGCCGAGCTTGACGTCCACGTACGCGTCGGCGTCGCGGCGCAGGGTCTCCGGGTCGTGGCTGCGCTCGGGGGCGTCCTCGTCCGCATAGCCCTGGTCGTCGATGCCGGGGCCCGTGCCGAGCAGCTTCTCGCGGCCCCGGCCGACCGATCCGAGGGTCTTGGTGAGGACGACCTCGAAGTTGGCGAGCTTGGAGTCGACGTAGTCGTCGGCCTCCGCGCGGACCTCCTCGGCCTCCTGACGGGCCTCGGCGAGGATGCGGTCGGCCTCGTTCTGCGAGCGGCGGGCGACCTCGGTGTCGGAGATCAGCGAGCCGCGCTCGGCGTGCGCGGTCTGGATGATCCGCTCGGCCTCCTGACGGGCCTGCTCGACCATCTCGTGCCGGCCGCCGATCAGCTCCTGCGCCTCGGCCAGCGAGTCCGGCAGCGCAGCGCGCACCTCTTCGAGCAGCGTGAGCAGCTCGGCGCGGTTGACCACGCACGAGGCCGACATGGGCATGGACCGGGCGCTGGAGACCGAGGAGACGATCTCGTCGAGCTTCTTCTGCACGTCCACCGTGTGCTCGCCACTCTCTACCGACGTGTTGGAGACGGACGGGTCGACTGTACGACCACTCCCGCCCCGCCCGACACCGGGTGACGCACTGTCAGTGCCTCAGCTCTGGCCGAGCCGCTCGTGGAGGGCTTCCAGGACGATGGCCGGCACCAGGTGGGAGATGTCGCCGCCCCACTGCGCGACCTCCTTGACCAGCGAGGACGACAGGAAGCTGTAGGTGGGGCTGGTCGGGATGAACAGGGTTTCGACGCCCGACAGTCCGTTGTTCATCTGGGCCATCTGGAGTTCGTAGTCGAAGTCGCTGACCGCGCGCAGGCCCTTGACGATGGCCGGGATGTCGCGCTGCTTGCAGAAGTCGACGAGCAGGCCGTGGTAGGCCTCGACCTGGACGTTGCCGAACTCGGCGGTGACCTCGCCGATCAGCTCGATCCGCTCGTCGACGGTGAACATGCCCTTTTTGGACTGGTTGATCATCACTACGACGTGCACGACGTCGTAGAGCCTGGAGGCACGGGCGATGATGTCGAGGTGTCCATTGGTGATGGGGTCGAACGACCCCGGACAAACGGCGCGGCGCACTTGAGTTCCCTCGCTCTCCGGTCCGGTCATCGTGCGTCTTCGCACGTAGAGGCGGCGCGACCGTACCAAAAGGTCCCTTCGCCGTAGCGACGGGCCCGGATCGCGTCGAACCCGTCCGGCCACCCGAATTCGCCGCCTCTGGTGCTGCGCTCCACGGTGACGAGCGCGTCCGGCGCGAGCCAGCCCCCAGACCGGAGTGTGAGGAGAATCTCCCGAAGATCGTGATCTGGGACAACATACGGCGGGTCGAGAAAGACGATCTCGTACGGGTCTGTCGGCGCCGGTGTCTGGACGATCTGCTCGGCTTTGCCCGCCCTGACCTCGGCGCCGGGGAGGCCGATGTTCTTGACGTTCTCCCTGATGACGCGGGCGGCCTTCGGGTCGGCCTCGACGAGGAGGGTGTGGCTCGCGCCGCGCGACAGGGCCTCCAGGCCTACGGCTCCGGAACCGGCGTACAGGTCCAGGACCCTTTCGCCGTTCAAGGGGGCGCCAAGAAGCGACTGCCAGGTGGAGAAGAGGCCCTCGCGTGCGCGGTCGGAGGTGGGGCGGGTTCCGGTGCCGGGCGGGACGGCGAGTCGACGTCCGCCGGCTGTGCCGGCGATCACGCGGGTCATCTTGGGTCCTTGCTGGTGGGCGGCTTCAGGTATCAGTGTGGCTGGTCGCGCAGTTCCCCGCGCCCCTAAAGAAAGCGGGCCGGCCTCTAGCCCTTTTCCAGGTACTGCTCCCTTTCCTCGTCCAACAAGGCTTCCAGTGCCACACGCAGACCCGGGAGACGCTCCAACTCGGGATCGGCCGCCACCACCGCCGTCGCCTCCTCCCTCGCCTCCGCGATGACCTCCTCGTCCTCGATGACGGACAGCACCCGCAGGGAAGTGCGCGCACCGGACTGGGCCTGTCCCAGCACATCGCCCTCCCTGCGCTGCTCCAGGTCGATGCGGGAGAGTTCGAAGCCGTCGAGGGTGGAGGCGACGGAGTTGAGGCGCTGGCGGGCGGGGCTGGCCTCGGGCATCTCACTGACCAGGAGGCAGAGGCCGGGGGCGGATCCACGCCCCACCCGGCCACGGAGCTGGTGGAGCTGGGAGACGCCGAAGCGGTCCGCGTCCATGATCACCATGGCGGTGGCGTTGGGCACGTTGACGCCGACCTCGATGACCGTCGTCGCGACCAGGACGTCCGTGTCCCCGGCGGCGAAGCGGCGCATCACCGCGTCCTTGTCGTCGGGGTGCATACGGCCGTGCAGCACCTCGATCCGCAGCCCTTGGAGGGGGCCCTCGGCGAGCTGGGCGGCGATGTCGAGGACGGCGAGCGGTGGGCGCTTCTCGGCCTCGTCCTCGGCGGACTTCTTCTTGCCGGCCTTCTTGGGGTCGTCGTCCTCGTCGCCGATGCGGGGGCAGACGACGTACGCCTGATGGCCGTTGCCCACCTCCTCGCGGACCCGCTCCCAGGCGCGGGCGAGGAAGTGCGGCTTGTCGGCGGCGGGGACGACATGGGTGGCGATGGGTGAGCGGCCGGCCGGGAGCTGGTCCAGGACGGAGGTCTCCAGGTCGCCGAAGACCGTCATGGCGACCGTGCGCGGGATGGGGGTGGCGGTCATGACGAGCAGGTGCGGAGGCTGCTTGCCCTTGCCGCGCAGGGCGTCGCGCTGCTCCACGCCGAAGCGGTGCTGTTCGTCGACCACGACCAGGCCCAGGTCGTGGAACTGGACCTTGTCCTCGATCAACGCGTGCGTGCCGATCACGATCCCGGCCTCGCCGGTGACGAGATCGAGGAGCGCCTGCCGCCGACCGGCCGTCCCCATGGACCCGGTGAGCAGCGTGACCTTGGTCGCCCGCTCGGCCCCGCCCAGCATCCCGCCCTCGGCCAGCTCCCCCATCATCTCGGTGATGGAACGGTGATGCTGCTGAGCGAGCACTTCGGTGGGCGCGAGCATCGCGGCCTGTCCGCCCGCGTCGACGACGGCGAGCATGGCGCGGAGGGCCACCATCGTCTTCCCGCTACCCACCTCCCCCTGCAACAGCCGATGCATCGGATGCTCCGTAGCCAAGTCGTCGAAGATCTCCCTGGACACCTTCACCTGACCGTCCGTGAGGGTGAACGGAAGGCGGTCGTCGAAGGCCGAGAGGAGGCCGTCCGGGGACGGTTCGCGGGCTACGGCGGGGAGTTGGGCGTCGGCATGGCGGCGGCGGGCGAGGGCGACCTGGAGGACGAAGGCCTCGTCCCACTTGAGGCGGTCGCGGGCGGCGGCGATGTCCGCCTTGGTGTGGGGGCGGTGGATCTTGAGGAGGGCTTCCGGGAGGGAGACCAGGCCGCGGCCCTCGCGGAGGGAGTCCGGGAGGGGATCCACGGCTTCCTGGGCGCTGGGCAGCGCTGTCTGGAGCGCCTTGCCGATCTTCCAGGACTCCAGTTTGGCGGTGGCGGGATAGATGGGGATCAGGGTGCCCGCCCAGGTCTCCACCGCTTCCTCGGCGTCGGCCATCAGCAACTCGTAGGCCGGATGCGCGAGTTGCAGACGGCGGTTGAAGACGGAGACCTTGCCGGCGAACATCGCGCGCGTGCCCGGCAGCAGTTCCTTGTGGGGTTTGTGAACTCCCGAGCCGAAGAAGACGAGTTGGAGCCGGCCGCTGCCGTCCGTGATCGTGACTTCGAGACGCTGGCCCTTGCCCCGGGGGGCCTTGCTGGACGCGAAGGTGTGCAGCCGGGCGTCGGCGACCTGGGCGACCACGGTGACGTGCTCGTCCATCGGCAGTTCGGCGAGGTGGGTGAGCTGGCCCCGCTCCTCGTATCTGCGCGGATAGTGGTGCAGGAGGTCGCCGACGGTGTGCAGGCCGAGATGCTCGGCCATCACCTTCGCGGTGGCGGGGCCGAGCACCTTTTTGAGTGGTTCTTCCAGTGCGGGCACGAGATCCATTCCACACCACGCCACTGACATTGCCGTATACGTCTCCCGAAACCCCTGGTCAGGCGGGTCGTTCGGGCCTAGGATGACGCGCTCCGGCCATCCCCCGCGGTCACCGCCTCACAGGGACCGCCCGACCCTCGCGCCGTTCGCACATCCCCCCACCTCGGCGCTGCGACGATGGACTCCCAGACCTCACAGTCATCACAGGCATCCCAGTCACCTCACACGTTCCAGGTCGACCTGCGCGGTCTGGTGGACCTGCTCTCCCATCACCTCTACTCGAGCCCCAAGGTCTATCTGCGCGAACTGCTGCAGAACGCCGTGGACGCGATCACCGCCCGCCGGGCCGAGCAGCCCGACTCCCCTGCCCTGGTGCGCCTGTACGTCGAGGGCGACACCCTGCGCGTCGAGGACTCCGGCGTCGGGCTCACCGAGGCGGACGTGCACAATCTCCTCGCGACGATCGGCCGTAGCTCCAAGCGCGCCGACGGGCTCCAGGAGGCCCGCTCCGAGTTCCTCGGGCAGTTCGGCATCGGGCTGCTGGCCTGTTTCGTGGTCGCCGAGCGGATCCGGGTCGTCAGCCGCAGCGCCCGTACGCCCGAGGCGCCGCCCGTGGAGTGGACGGCGGCCGACGACGGCTCGTACACCGTGCGGACGCTGCCCGCCGCCGAGCACCCCGAACCGGGCACCACCGTGCACCTGGTGGCGCGCGCCGGGGCCGGCGAGTGGCTCTCCAAGGAGCGGGTCCTCGCGCTGGCACGGGACTTCGGGGCGCTGCTGCCGTACGACGTCCGGGTGGACGGCGAGGCGATCACCGATCTGCCCGCGCCCTGGGACCGGCCGTACCCGAGTCCCAGCACCCGGCGGGTGGCACTCGCGCGGCACTGCCACGAGCTGTTCGGGTTCACGCCGTTGGACTCGATCGACCTCTCCGTGCCGCTCGCGGGCATCCGGGGGGTGGCCTACGTCCTTCCCGGCGCCGTGAGTCCGGCGCAGCGGGCGAGTCACCGGGTGCACCTCAAGGGCATGCTGCTGACCGAGCGGGCCGAACAACTGCTCCCAGACTGGGCGTTCTTCGTGCGCTGTGTGCTGGACACGGACAGTCTGCGGCCCACGGCCTCGCGCGAGTCGCTGTACGAGGACGAGACGCTGGCCGCCGTACGGGAGGCGCTCGGGGAGCGGATCCGGTCCTGGCTGACGGGGCTCGCGGCGGGTGATCCGGAGCGGCTGGCCGCGTTCCTGTCGGTGCACCACCTGGGGGTGAAGTCCCTGGCGCGGCACGACAAGGAGATGCTGCGCACGATGCTGCCGTGGCTCCCGTTCGAGACGACCGACGGACGGGTGTCCCTGGAGGAGTTCGCGCAGCGGCACCCGGTGGTGCACTTCACGCGGACCGTCGAGGAGTACCGCCAGGTCGCCCCGATCGCGTCCGCACAGGGCATCGGGGTGATCAACGGCGGTTACACCTACGACGGCGAGCTGGTCGAGGCGCTGCCTTCGGTGCGCCCGGGGACGGTGGTCGCCGAGCTGGACCCGGACACCGTGACCGCGCACCTGGACTCCGTCGACCCGGCCGAGGAGCTGGCGCTGGCGGACTTCCTGGCCGCCGCGCGGGCCAAGTTGGACCCCCTGGGCTGTGATGTCGTCCTCCGGGCGTTCCATCCGCTGTCGGTGCCCGCGCTGCACCTGGACGACCGCTCGGCCCGGCACGAGCAGGCCCGCGCGGAGGCCGAGGAGCAGGCCGACGACCTGTGGGCGGGCATCCTGGGCTCGCTGCGGGGCAGTGCTCCACGCGCGCGTCTCGTGCTCAACCATCTCAACCCGCTGATCCGGCGCATCAGTTCGCTGGGGGACCGGGACCTGATCGGGACGGCCACGGAGTCGCTCTACGGGCAGGCACTCCTGATGGCGCAGCGACCACTGCGCCCCGCCGATTCGGCACTGCTGAACCGGGCGTTCATCGGCCTCCTGGAGTGGGCCACACACGGGGAGGGCGACCACTGATGACCGGGATCACGGACTTCGACGCGCTGCGCCGGGCGATGGCCGAGAACTCCGAGGAGCCGGAGGGACCGGCCCGCAACGCGCGCGCGGAGCAACTGCTCGGCGAGGCCGAGAAGTTGGACATCCCGCTGGCCGTCGTCGAGGCGCTCGGACACCAACTGAAGGTCTACAACTACAGCTCCGAGAAGGACAAGATGTTCGTCCCCTTCGCGCGCCTGCTGCGCATGTGGGACGAGCGGCCCGAGGACTTCGACGAGTACGAGGTCCACTCGCTGCACTGGGTCTTCAAGTGGATGTCGTCCGGGATGCTCGGCCAGCCGCACATCCCGCTCGCGTCGATCGAGAAGTGGCTCGGCGAGATGGAGCACCGCTACCGGCTGGCCGGACACTCCGAACGGGCGGTGCGCAGCGCCGAGTTCAGCGTCGCCTCGCACGTCGGTGACCTGGCGCGGGCCGAGCGCGCGTACACGGCGTGGCTGGCCGCGGACCGGGACACCATGGCCGACTGCCACGCGTGCGAACTGCACACCCAGGGCGAGTGGCAGGTCCAGCGGGAGCGCTACGCCGAGGCCCTCGACCTCTGGGAGCCGGTCCTGGGGGGCGAGTTCACCTGCGCCCACGAGCCGCACACCGTCCTCGCGTCCTCCCTGGCCCCGCTGCTGCGTCTGGGCCGGGCCGACGAGGCGCGCGCGCATCACCTCCGGGGCTTCCGTCTCGTACGGCCCATGGAGAGCATGCGGGGCGCGTACGCGGACCATGTGGAGTTCTGCGCGCTGAGCGGCAACGAGGCGCGCGGTCTTGAGCTGCTCGCGGAGCGTCCGGCGTACTTCACGGACTCCGGGAACCCGCGCAGCGGGCTGGACTTCCTGTCCGTGGTGGCCCTGCTGATGGACCGGCTGACCGAGCTGGGGCTCGGCGACCAGCAGGTGCCGGGGCCGGCCGGCCGGGCGTGGACCGCACGCGAACTCGCCGTCCACGCACGCGTGGAGACCCTCTCCCTGGCCACCCGCTTCGACGAGCGCAACGGCACGACCCACGTCGGCGACCGGGCACGCGCGCGCATGGACCAACAGCCGCTGGTGGAACGGCTCCCCCTGGGAGTGCGTTCGGCGGGCCGGCCGGCCACGGCACCCGTCGTGCCGGTCACGGCGGTCCCGGAGCGGGCCCCGGAGAAGAACCTCGCCGAACTCCTCGCGGAGGCGCGACGACTGTCGGACACGCTGCAACCGCACGCCGTAGAGGCCTGGTTGGCCGTCTCGCGTGCCGCCGAGGGCGCCGAGCTGTCCGCCCGCGACCGCGCGGAGATCGCCGACCACCAGGCGATGGACCGGGGCCCCGAGGGCCTCGACCTCTTCGAGCGCGCGGCCGAGCTGTTCGCGGAGGCGGGCGACCCCGGGGAGGCGTGGGCGGCACGCGCGCGTGGAGCGTACGTACGCGCTCTCACGGGCGAGATCGACGAGGCCCTCGCGGCGATCGTCGAGCCGTACGACGCGGTGCTGGCCCTGTACTCCGAGGACGGCACGGGCGTACGGCAGACGGCGGCCGTGCTGATGAGCCGGGCGCGGGTCCTGATGCGGAGGGTCCACGGGGAGTCCCCCGAGGACACCCCCGATGCCGAGGACCTGGCCGCCGCCGAGGCCGCCGTACGGGAGGTGCTGGCGCTGGTCGAAGGGCGGCCCCTCCCGGGTGGTGCGGCTGACGTACGACTGGCCGCGCGGGGGGCCGAGGGGCAGGCGATGCTGGCCGAACTCGCGGTGCGCGGCGGGGACTTGGAGACGGCGCTCCGGCTGTTCTCGAAGGCGTCGACGGCGTTCGTGGCCGCGGGGCTGCCGTGGTTCGCGGTGGAGTACGAGGCCCGGCTGGCCGGGCTCGCCCATCACCTCGGCGACATCGCGGAGGCGGAGCGGGCCCTGCGGGCGGCCCTGGAGCACGGTGGGCCCTATCTGGAGGCCCCTGGACGGGCTCAGCTGCATCTCCAGCTCGCCGAGGTGCTCGGCGGCCGGGGGCGGTCCGAGGAGGCCGCGGAACACGCTCTGGAGGCCGCGCACTGGTCCGACGAGGCGGGCGAGGGCCCGACGCTGGGCGCCTGGGCACGGCACCAGCTCGGCGGCTTCCTGCTGCGCCAGGGCCGCTGGGCCGAGGCCGCCGAGGTGCTGGAGTCGGCGCTGCCCGACCTGAGCGTCGAGACGCACGGCGACGGCGCGATCGTCCAGACGCAGTGGTGGCTCGGTGACTGTCTGAGCGAGCTGGGCGAGCACCGGGCGGCGGCCGAACGGCGGTTGCAGGCGGCCGAGATCGCCCGGCACTGGCCCGAGCAGAACGACCACGCGACGCTCGCCCATCTCGCCGCCGAGTCACTGGGCCACGCCGAACTGCCCGCCGAGGCGGACCAGGCGTACGAGCGCGCGGGCGACCTGTGGCGGTCCCTCGGGAACGTGCACGGGCTCGTCCGCTCGCTGCGCGCCCGCGCGTGGCTGGCGTTGCGCGCGGACCGCGCGGACCGGGGTCTGGACCGGGCGCGGGAGCTGATGGCGGGCGCGATCGAGGAGTGCGAGGCCGCGCTGCTCGTGACGGACGACCAGGAGGCGCGGCAGCGGCTCACCGGTGAACTGGGCCACACGCACCGGCAGTTCGGCGAGCTGCTGGCCCGTTCCGTCGCCGAGGAGGCCGAGGACATCGCGATTCAGGCCGCGTTCGAGGGCGCCCTGGCGCAGACCGCGGAGGCGGTCACCGTGTTCGCCGCCCTCGGGGAGGGCGCGGTGCACACCCGCACCGGCGCCGAACTCGCCGCGGGCTGGCTGGAGGCCGACCTCAGCCGTCCCGCCGACGCGGCCGCACGCGCGCGTGGCGTACTGAAGGCATACGAGGGTGCCGACGACGGCGACGAGACGGTACGGTCCCGTCGCGCCGAGGCCGAGCAGCTCCTCCAGCTCATGGAGGAGCAGAACGACCACAAGTAGTCCCTGCTCGGCAGACGGGCCCTACTCGACGCCGATGAGCAGCAGGGCACCCTGCCGCCCGCCCCGGTACACCACGGTGTCGACCGCGAGGTACGACTCCCGGACGTGGATCTCCAGGATGTCGGCGACGCTCGCGGGTGCCTCGTCGCCGAGGACGAGCGTGACGAGTTCGCCGCCGGCCGCGAGCATGCGGTCGAGGACGGCCCGGGCGGTGGCGGTGACATCGGCGCCGATCACCGCCACGTCGCCGTCGACGAGCCCCAGGACGTCCCCGGCCTGGCAGATGCCGGCCATCGTCCAGGACTGGCGCTCGGCGACGGCGACCTCGGCGTAGCGGGTCGCACCCGCCGCCGAGGTCATGGAGACGACGTCCTCGTCGAAGCGGCGCCCCGGTTCGTGCACGGCGAGCGCCGCGATCCCCTGGACCGCGGAGCGCGTCGGGATCAGGGCGACCCGGATGCCCTCGGCACGGGCCTGCTCGGCGGCGGCAGCGGCCGTGTGGCGCAGGTCGGCGTCGTTGGGCAGCAGCACGACCTCACGCGCGTGTGCCCGCCGCAGAGCCGCGACCAGCTCCCCGCTGGCCGGCGGCTCCCCGGGGCGCGCGAGCACGGTGGTCGCGCCTGCCTCGCCGTAGAGCCCGGCCAGCCCCTCGCCGGGGACGACGGCGACGACGGCACGCTGGGCGCGCTCCCTGGGCGGACGTTCGGCGCCGGTGGTGTGGACGTCGCCGAGCCCGAAGTGGGTGATCCGGATGCGGTGCGGCCGGCCGGCCTCGACACCCGCCTCCACGGCGGCGCCCGCGTCGTCGACATGCACGTGGACGTTCCACAGGCCGTCGCCGCCGACCACGACGAGCGAGTCCCCGAGGGCGTCGAGCCGCTCCCGCAACCGGGCCACGGCCGAATCGTCGGCCTCCAGGAGGTAGATCACCTCGAAGGCGGGTCCGCCTTCGCACGGGGCGCCTTCGGGAGCACCAGGAGCATCGAGAGCGCCAGAAGCTTCGGAGGCATCGGAAGCGTGAGAGGTGTGGGAAGCGAAAACGTCCTCAACGCGTGTGTGCGTCACATCGGCGGCCACGCGTACGTGCGTCGCCAGGGCCGTGAAGAGCGGCCCCTCCCCCGTGAACGTCTCCACCAGCGCGGCCAGCACCGCGACCAGCCCGCGCCCGCCCGCGTCGACGACTCCCGCGCGCTCCAGGACGGCCAGTTGCCCCGGGGTCGCGGCCAGCGCGGCGCACGCTCCCTCGTAGGCGGCCCGTGCGACGGTCCCGCAGTCGTCCCCGCCGCCGTCGGCCGCGTCCGCCGCCGCCGAGGCGACCGAGAGGACCGTGCCCTCGATCGGGTGGGCCACCGCGTGCCGGGCGGAGTCGGACGCGCGCCGCAGGGCCAGCCGTAGCCCCTCGCCGTCCGTGTGAGCCGTCTCACCGTCGGCGGCGAGCACCTGGGCCATGCCCCGCAGCAACTGCGCGAGGATCGTCCCGGAGTTGCCGCGCGCCCCTATGAGCGCCCCGTGGGCCATCGCGCGGGCGGCGTCGGCCAGCGGCGGTTTCTGCTCGGTCAGGGTGCCGTGTCCGTCGAACACCGCCTCGACCGCGGCGACCGCCGACTCCATGGTCAGGTACAGGTTGGTGCCGGTGTCCCCGTCGGCCACCGGGTACACGTTGATCGCGTCGATCTCCTCGCGCGCACGCCCCAGGGCCCGCAGCGCGAGCCCGCACCAGGTGCGCACCGCGAGAGCATCGAAGAATGTCTGCGGCACCTGCGGCACCTGCGCCTCCCTGAGCTGCTGGACTGGCACGCAGCGTAGACCTCGGGGCGGCCCGGACCCGAGGAGGGCCGGAGCGGGCCCCCAACCAGCCATGGTAGTTTCGTTGTACTGGCGCGGTCGTTGTATGCTGCTCCGGTTGCCCGATCCCGATCGGGCCATCCCTCCCTGGCAGCGCCACTTTCAGATCTTAATGATCTCGATCCCGGCATGCCGGGATCATCCATAAGTGCATCTGTGCATCTGAAGTCTTTGGAGTGACCCGTGGCTGCCAACTGCGACGTCTGCGGCAAGGGGCCGAGCTTCGGCAACAGCATCTCGCACTCGCACCGCCGTACGTCCCGTCGCTGGAACCCGAACATCCAGCGCGTCCGTACCGTGGTCAGTGGGACGCCGAAGCGCGTGAACGCTTGCACCTCGTGCATCAAGGCCGGCAAGGTCACGCGCTGACGCACTGCTGAGCGCGCGGCCACTGCTGGTTCGCTGCATCGAGCCGGTCCATCTTGTGTGGGCCGGCTTTTTGCCGTGCTCAGTCGACAGACCGGCGCTCAGACAACCCGCGCTTCAGGAATCCTCACGCCGTAGCGCCCACCCGTGATCCACCGGCCCGATCCCGCCCCCCAGCGCGAACCCCGCCGCGATCGCCCCCGTGACATACGCCTTCGCCGCCGTCACCGCCTCCGGCACCGAGTCACCCTTGGCCAGCTGTGAGGCGATCGCCGAAGCGAGCGTGCAGCCCGTGCCGTGGGTGTGCCGGTTGTCGTAGCGGGGTGCCCGCAGCCAGTGTTCCTCGGCACCGTCGGTCAGCAGATCCACCGCGTCACCCGGCAGATGACCGCCCTTGATCAACACCCATCGCGGCCCGTACGCCAGCACAGCCGCCGCGGCAGCCCTGAGCCGCTCCTCCGAGTCGACCCGTACGCCGGTCAGCTGAGCCACCTCGTCGAGGTTCGGCGTCGCGACGGTCGCCATCGGAAGCAGTTTCGTCCGTACGGCGTCCAGCGCGGAGTCCGCGAGCAGCGAGTCCCCGTGCTTCGAGATGCCCACCGGGTCGACGACCGCCGGAGCATCCGTCCCCGCGAGCAACTCCGCGACCGTCTCGACGAGTTCGGCCGACGCGAGCATCCCGGTCTTCACGGCCTGTACGCCGATGTCGTCGACCACGCTGCGGTACTGGGCGCGCACCGCCTGTGCCGGAAGTTCCCAAGCCCCTTGCACCCCGAGGGAGTTCTGCGCGGTGACCGCGGTGACGACGCTCATGCCGTGCACGCCGAGCGCGAGCATCGTCTTCAAGTCGGCCTGGATTCCCGCCCCTCCACCGGAGTCGGAGCCGGCCACGGTCAGCACCAGCGGCTTCACGACTCGATGTCCCCGAAGTGGTCCCAGCCGCCCTTGCTGGTCCACGGCGCTCCGTCGACCGTCACTTGGGGCAGCGCGGAGGGGTTGAGGACCTCACCGATCACCTTCCAGCGGGCGGGCAGCTTCACGTCCGGTGCGAAGGTCGCCACGATCGCGTGGTCCTCTCCCCCGGTGAGCACCCATTGGATGGGGTCGACGCCGACGGCCTGTCCGATGTCGTTCATCTGCGTCGGCACGTCGATCGCGCCCGAGCGAATGTCGATGCGCACCTTGCTGGCCTCCGCGATGTGCCCGAGGTCGGCGATCAAGCCGTCGCTCACGTCGCACATCGAGGTCGCCCCGAGCCCGGCCGCCGCCGGACCCGCGTGGTACGGCGGTTCGGGGCGCCGGTGCGCCTCCACGAACGCGCGCGGCGAGCGGAAGCCCCGCGACAGCACCGCGAACCCGGCCGCCGACCAGCCCAGCCAGCCAGTCACCGCGACCACGTCGCCGGGCTGCGCGCCGGCCCGGGTGACCGGCTCGCGGCCCCGCAGGTCGCCGAGCGCGGTGATCGACACCATGATCGTGTCGCCTCGTACGACATCGCCGCCGACCACCGAGGCGCCCGCGACCTGGCACTCGTCGCGCAGGCCGTCCATCAGCTCCATGGGCCAGGTGACCGGGAGTTCGGCCGGCACGACCAGGCCGAGGAGCAGCGCGGTCGGTACGGCGCCCATCGCGGCGATGTCCGCGAGGTTCTGCGCGGCGGCCTTGCGTCCGACGTCGTAGGCGGTGGACCAGTCGCGGCGGAAGTGCCGTCCCTCCAGCAGTATGTCGGTGCTCGCCACGACCCTGCGGTCGGGCGCGGCGACGACCGCGGCGTCGTCGCCGGGGCCGACCCGGACCGCGGGGGTGGTGGTGAGCCGGGAAGTGAGCTCCCTGATGAGCCCGAACTCCCCCAACTCACCGACGGTGCCCTTCATCGTTCGTCCTCTTCTCGTGACGGCAGCGCCCGGTCGCGAGCCGTCGGTGTGCTCGGTACGGTCGAGGTGACCGTCGACTTCAGTCGTGCCCGTGCCCCGGCACGGGGGCAAGCGCCTCCGCGGGTCTCCCCGCGGCGAGCGGCGACGCGATACCGTGGCGTTCCTTTTCCCCACATGATCCTCGTGGCCGCCCTGGAGGTTCCGTGGTACAGGCGTACATCCTGATCCAGACGGAGGTCGGCAAGGCGTCGACCGTCGCCGAGACGATCAGCAAGATCCCTGGAGTGATCCAGGCCGAGGACGTGACAGGACCGTACGACGTGATCGTGCGCGCCCAGGCCGACACGGTCGACGACCTCGGCCGCATGGTGGTCGCCAAAGTCCAGCAAGTGGACGGCATCACCCGCACCCTGACCTGCCCGGTGGTGCATCTGTAGCCCCCGTCTACCCTTGGCCGGTGAACTCTCTCCGTCACCGGCGCCGTTCTGTCATCGGGCTGTCCGTGCTCGCCGCGTTGATCACCGTCGCGGGCTGCTCCTCAGCAGACGACAGCGTGTCGGCGGCGGTTCCCTCGCCGGGCGCGAAGGTCACCGGGCTGTGCCGGAACCTGGACAAGGTGCTGCCGTCGAAGGTCGACGACCAGGGCCGCCGGGATCCCGAGCCCGCGTCCGCGCTGACCGCGGGCTGGGGGAACCCGGCGATCATACTGCGCTGCGGTGTCGTCAGACCCGCGAAGATGAACGACCCGGAGGCCGACGGCGTCGAGGTGAACGGGGTCGGCTGGCTCCTCCAGAAGGAGGACGACGGCTCGTTCCGCTTCACCACGACGCTGCGCGAGGCCTACGTCGAGGTGACCATCCCGAAGGAGCGCACCGGGGACGGCATGGCGCCCCTGGTCGATCTCGCGAAGGCCGTGAAGAAGGCGATCCCCGCAGGGATCGCCGACTAGCCGGACCGCGGCGACCGGCTCAGCGCAGTCCCGTGGACCGGCGCAGAGCCGCCTGCACCAGGAGGTCCACCAGCTCCCCGTAGGGAACGCCGCTGGCCTCCCACATCTTCGGGTACATCGAGATCGGCGTGAAGCCGGGCATGGTGTTGATCTCGTTGATGACGAACTCGCCGTCTTCGGTAAGGAAGAAGTCCGCCCGCACGAGCCCCTCGCAGGAGGCCGCGTCGAAGGCGTCCACCGCGAGCCGCTGAACCTCGGCGGTCTCCTCCGGCGTCAGCGGGGCGGGCACGATACCGGGGGTCGAGTCGATGTACTTCGCCTCGAAGTCGTAGTACGCGTGCTCCTGGGGCGGCGGGATCTCGGCGGGCACACTCGCGCGCGGCCCGTCCTCGAACTCCAGGACCCCGCACTCGATCTCGCGCCCGCGCAGCGCGGCCTCCACGAGGATCTTCGGGTCGTGCCGCTGCGCCTCCTCGATCGCCTCGTCGAGACCGGCCAGGTCGTCGACCTTGGTGATGCCGATCGACGACCCCGCGCGCGCGGGCTTCACGAACAGCGGCCAGCCGTGCTCACCCGCGAAGTCGACGATCCTCTTGCGCGCGGCGGACTCGTCCCGCTGCCACTCGCGCGGCCGGATCACCACGTAGGGGCCGACCTTGAGGCCGAACGAGGTGAACACCCGCTTCATGTACTCCTTGTCCTGGCCGACGGCCGAGGCGAGCACACCCGCGCCCACGTACGGCACACCGGACAGCTCCAGAAGTCCCTGGAGGGTGCCGTCCTCGCCGTAGGGGCCGTGCAGGACGGGGAAGACGACGTCGACCTCGCCGAGGGCCTTGGGCACGGATCCCGGTTCGCTGAGGACGACTTCGCGGTTCCCGGGGTCGAGCGGGAGCACCACTCCGCCCTCGCTCGACTCGGCGAGCTGCTCGACGTCGGGCGTACGGCGGTCGGTGATCGCCATGCGTTCCGGTGCGTCGGCGGTGAGGGCCCAGCGGCCTTCGCGGGTGATGCCGATCGGCAGGACGTCGTACTTGGTCCGGTCGATGGCCCCGAGGACGGCGCCGGCGGTGACCACGGAGATCCCGTGCTCGGAGCTGCGACCGCCGAACACGACGGCCACACGCGGCTTGCGAGGCGGCTGCTCAGGGTTCTGGGAGAGGTTCTCGGTGCTCATATCGCGATGAGAGTACCCGGTGGCACCGCTTCGAGTCAGCGTCCGTTGACGACAGGCGGTTCGCCCGGCCACTGAAGCAGGCGGTTCGGACAGCGCCCTGAAGGGGCGCGGGGCTGTATCTATATGCGGCTACCGCCGCGTGAGCGCGCCGAGCCACGACGGCGCCGCAGCCACCCGACGACACAAGGCACCCCTCACCCCACCGCCCCACCGCCCCACCCAGCGGAGCGCTCAGCGACGCTCCGGCTTCGCGCTGCGCGACATCAGCTCCTTGAGGGCGACCACCGGCGGCTTCCCCTCGTGCACGATCTCGAAGACCGTCTCGGTGATCGGCATGTCGACATCGTGCCTGCGGGCCAAGTCCAGTACGGACTCACAGGACTTGACCCCCTCCGCGGTCTGCTTGGTGACCGCGATCGTCTCCTGGAGGGTCATCCCCTTGCCGAGGTTCGTACCGAAGGTGTGGTTGCGCGACAACGGCGAGGAACAGGTCGCCACCAGGTCACCCAGGCCCGCGAGCCCGGAGAAGGTGAGCGGATCCGCGCCCATCGCGATACCGAGCCGGGTCGTCTCGACGAGACCGCGGGTGATCAGCGAGCCCTTCGCGTTGTCCCCGAGCCCCATGCCGTCCGCGATGCCGACGGCGAGCCCGATCACGTTCTTCACCGCGCCACCGAGCTCGCAGCCCACGACGTCGGTGATGGTGTACGGCCTGAAGTACGGCGTGTGGCAGGCGGCTTGGAGCCGGCGGGCCACGGCCTCGTCGGTGCAGGCGACCACCGCGGCGGCCGGCATCCGGGAGGCGATCTCCCGCGCGAGGTTGGGCCCGGAGACCACGGCGATACGGTCCCGGCCGACCTTGGCGACGTCCTCGATGACCTCGCTCATCCGCATGACGGAGCCGAGCTCGACGCCCTTCATGAGCGAGACGAGGACCGTGTCGGGCGCCAACAGGGGTGCCCACTCGGCCAAGTTGGCGCGCAGCGTCTGCGAAGGGACCGACAGGACGGTGAAGTCGGCGTCGGCGGCGGCCTCGGCCGGGTCGGTGGTGGCCCGCAGGTTCTCCGGGAGTTCGACACCGGGGAAGTAATCGGGGTTCGTGCGCGTGGAGTTGATGGCCTCCACGACTTCCGCGCGACGCCCCCACAGCGTGACCTCGCACCCCGCGTCGGCGAGCACCATGCCGAACGCCGTGCCCCACGAACCGGCGCTGAATACGGCCGCCTTGACCGGCTTGCTCACGTGCCCTGCCCCTCTTCCTGCTCGACCTTCGGCTCGCTCGCCGACTCGGCCAGAGACTCCAACTCGTGGGTTTCCGCGGCCGTCCGCCGCCGTTGCTCGATCCGCTCGCGGCGCGGGTCGTAGGGGATCTCGGGCGCCTTCGTGCCGCGGATCCGCTCCAACAGGCGGGTGATGTCGGCCATGATGACCTCGGTCGCCTCCTTGAGGAGGTCCGGGCTCATCTCCTTGCCGTAGAAACGCGTGAGGTCCACCGGCGGGCCCGCGAGCACATGGCTGGTCTTGCGCGGAAAGACGCGCAGTTTCTTGGCGTACGGCGGCAGCAATTCGTTGGCGCCCCACTGGGCCACGGGAATCACCGGGCACTGGGTCTGCAGGGCCACCCGCGCGGCACCGGTCTTGGCGGTCATGGGCCATTGGTCGGGATCCCGGGTGATCGTTCCCTCGGGATAGAACGCGACGCACTCACCGCGCTCCACGGCGTCGATCGCGGCGCGGAAGGCACTCAACGCGTCCGTGGTCTCGCGGTAGACGGGGATCTGTCCGGTACCGCGCATCGCGGCACCCACGAATCCCTTCCCGAAAAGACTGCTCTTCGCCAGGAATCGCGGAACACGTCCGGTGTTGTACTGAAAGTGTCCGTATGCGAAGGGGTCCACTTGTGAATTGTGGTTCACCGCGGTGATAAACCCGCCCTCGGCCGGAATGTGTTCCATTCCACCCCAGTCCCGCTTGATCAGAAGCACCAGCGGCGGTTTGCAGAGGACCGCTGCGAAGCGGTACCAGAACCCGATTCTGCGGCGGGGCACGCGAACACCTTCCTCTAGGACCTGGGGGGCCGCACAAGTGTCGCCCCAGGCCGCCGGTCTGTCGAGAACACCGTACGCCCCGCCACCGACACCGCCAGGGGTGCCGGGTGACAATGGCCGCCACAGGAGAGGAACGGAACGCTCGTGCAGTGGACCTTGGTCATACCCCTGAAGTCTCTGGCGCGAGCCAAGAGCAGGCTCTCGGACACCGCCGACGACGGGCTGCGTCCGGGCCTCGCCCTCGCCTTCGCCCAGGACACCGTGGCAGCCGCGCTGGCCTGCCCGGCGGTCCGAGATGTGGCAGTCGTCACGGACGACGCCCTGGCCGGCCGCGAACTCGCCGCGCTGGGCGCCCGGATCGTCGCGGACGAGCCGGGAGGCGGCCTGAACGCCGCTCTGCGGCACGCGGCGGCGGTCGTGCGGGTTTCCCGCCCCGAAAGCGCGGTCGCGGCCCTGAACGCCGATCTGCCGGCGCTGCGCCCCGCGGAATTGGCCCGGGTCCTGGACGCGGCCGCCGAATTCCCCCGCGCTTTTCTCCCGGACGCGGCCACAATCGGTACCACGTTGCTCACCGCCCGAGAGGGCCGCGAATTGCACCCGGCTTTCGGCACGGATTCCCGCGCCCGCCATCACGCCTCCGGGGCGGTCGAACTCACCCTGGACGCGGTGGATTCCGTACGACAGGACGTGGACACCGGCGAGGACCTGCGGGCGGCACTGACCCTCGGGGTCGGGCCGCGCACGGCGGCAGCGGCGGCGGGGCTGCTGATTCCCGGCCAGTAGACGCGGTCGGCGGCAGTAGGCTGCGGCCATGCAGGCGACCGCTTACACCTACGACGCCGGAAGCCGTACCGGCAGTGTGCTGCTCGACGACGGCACCCCGGTGTCCTTCGACGCCGCCGCGTTCGACGCGGGCGGGCTGCGGCTGCTGCGGCCGGGGCAGCGGGTGCGGATCGAGACCGAGGGGCCCAGGGACGGGCTCAGGGTCACGCTGGTGACACTGCAGACCTTCTGAGGGCCCTTTTCCCGTACGAGACCGTACGAGCCCTTCCACGACCGTACGAGACCTTGCGAACGCCCGTACAGGGGCCGTGAATACGCCGCGGGCCGGACTCCCAGAGGGAGTCCGGCCCGGCGCGTGAGTGCCCTGCGCCCCGTGACTAGCGGGTGGCGGTGGCCTTCTTGGCGGTGGTCTTGCGCGCCGTCGACTTCTTGGCGGGGGCCTTGGTGGCCGTCGCCTTCTTGGCCGGGGCCTTCTTGGCGGCGCCGGTGGCCTTCTTGGCCGCCGTCTTCTTGGCCGTCGCCGTGGTCTTCTTGGCGGTCGCCTTCTTGGCCGTGGCCTTCTTGGCGGTGGCCGTGGTCTTCTTGGCGACCGTCTTCTTCGCCACGGTCTTCTTCGCGGCGGCCGTCGCCCGCTTGGCGGTGGTGGTCTTCTTGGCCGCGGCCTTCTTGACCGTCGCCGAAGCGGTGCCGCTCAGGCTGCCCTTGGGCGCCTTCTTGACGGCGACCTCGCCGCCGCGCGGGAGCTTCTTCGAGCCGCTCACCAGGTCCTTGAAACCCTGGCCCGCGCGGAAGCGCGGCACGGAGGTCTTCTTGACCCGAACCCGCTCGCCCGTCTGGGGGTTGCGGGCGTAACGGGCCGGACGGTCGACCTTCTCGAACGAACCGAAGCCGGTGACCGAAACCCGGTCCCCATTGACGACGGCACGGACGACGGCGTCCAGAACCGCGTCGACCGCCTCGGCGGCCTGCTGACGGCCACCGACCTTGTCCGCAATCGCTTCTACGAGCTGCGCCTTGTTCACGTCTTCCCCTTCGGAGACATTGCCGGAACGAAACTGCTCCGGCTTTTTCGCACGTTAGGCAGATATATACCGCAAATCAAACACGAAACGGGCTAATCACCCGTGCGCCGCAACGAACTCGGCTGTCCTGGACTTGTTTCAGCGTTCCTCTTCCGGGAATCGACCCGCGTCGAGGTCCGCCGTGAACCGGTCCAGCCGCCTTGTCGCGTCGGCGAGATCGTGCTTGGCCGCGGCCGTAATGACCAGCAGCTTCCGGGCCAGCGCCATCCGTACGCCCTCCGGGACTTGCAGTGCGCGCACTCTTGTGTGCGCTTCCTTGAGTTGGTCCGCGACTGCCGCATAGAGCTTGAGTTGGCCGTCGTGTTCCATGCACAGATTGTGCCATCTGGGGCGAGTTGTCGCCTGCGGGGGTAGCAACTGGTCCCTCGAACAGCGTTGCCGAGCCCGGCGGCAGCCTTGGCTCAAAGCTGCGCCTACCCAGTCAACACCCTGTCTAACACAGGGAGTTGAGCAAAGCGTTGCAGGCGCGCAGGGCCGTTCGGGTGCAGACATGGCTGTACCCCCAATCGTGGCGATCGGGGGTACAGACGGGGTGTCGCGTGGCCGAATCTCGACCGGGAGAAGGCCTCGTGGGAGGGCTTGGGGTCAGACCTGGACCGTCCGCGGCTTGTACGAGGGGCGCTTGGCCTCGTACGCGGCGATGTCGCCCTCGTTCTGGAGGGTGATGGAGATGTCGTCCAGGCCGTTCAGCAGCCGCCAGCGGGCGTTCTCGTCGAGTTCGAAGGCGGCGGTGATGCCTTCGGCGCGCACCTCCCGGGCCTCCAGGTCGACGGTGATCTCGGCCTGCGGGTCCTGCTCGGCGAGGTCCTGCAGCGCGTCCACGATCTTCTGCTCCAGAACGACCGTGAGCAGGCCGTTCTTCAGCGAGTTGCCGCGGAAGATGTCGGCGAACCGGGAGGAGATGACGGCCTTGAAGCCGTAGTTCTGCAGCGCCCACACGGCGTGCTCGCGGGACGAGCCGGTGCCGAAGTCGGGACCGGCCACCAGGACCGTCGCACCCTTGCGCTCAGGGCGGTTGAGGACGAAGTTCTCGTCCTTGCGCCAGGCCTCGAACAGCCCGTCCTCGAACCCGTCCCTGGTGACCTTCTTGAGCCAGTGGGCGGGGATGATCTGGTCGGTGTCCACGTTGCTGCGGCGCAGCGGGACGGCCCGGCCGGTGTGCGTGGTGAATGCTTCCATGGCTCTCAGACTCCAGCGGGCACAGGGGCGTCGGACAGATCGGCGGGCGAGGCCAGGTGGCCCAGCACGGCGGTCGCGGCGGCGACCTGCGGCGAGACCAGGTGCGTACGGCCGCCCTTGCCCTGCCTGCCCTCGAAGTTGCGGTTGGAGGTGGACGCGGAGCGCTCACCGGGCGCCAGTTGGTCGGGGTTCATGCCCAGACACATCGAGCAGCCCGCGTGCCGCCATTCGGCGCCGGCGTCCTTGAACACGACGTCCAGGCCCTCGGAGACGGCCTGCAGACCGACCCGCGCGGAGCCGGGAACGACCAGCATCCGTACGCCGTCGGCGACTTTGCGGCCCTCGACGATCGCGGCGGCCGCCCGCAGGTCCTCGATCCGGCCGTTGGTGCACGAACCTACGAAGACGGTGTCCACCTTGATGTCACGCAGCGCCTGTCCGGCCTCCAACCCCATGTATTCCAGGGCCTTTTCGGCGGCGAAGCGCTCCGAAGCGTCTTCGTACGAAGCGGGATCGGGGACGGACGCCGAAAGCGGCGCGCCCTGACCGGGGTTGGTGCCCCAGGTGACGAACGGCGCCAGCGAGGGACCGTCGATGACGACCTCGGCGTCGAATTCCGCGTCCGCGTCGGTCTTCAGGGTCTTCCAGTACGCGACGGCGGCGTCCCAGTCCTCGCCCTCGGGGGCGTGGGCGCGGCCCTTGATGTACTCGAAGGTGGTCTCGTCGGGGGCGATCATGCCCGCGCGGGCGCCGGCCTCGATCGACATGTTGCAGATGGTCATGCGGGCTTCCATCGAGAGCTTCTCGATGGCCGGGCCGCGATATTCCAGGATGTAGCCCTGGCCGCCACCCGTACCGATCTTGGCGATGATCGCCAGGATCAGGTCCTTGGCGGTGACGCCGTCGGGCAGTTCGCCGTCGACCGTGATGGCCATGGTTTTCGGACGGGCCAGCGGCAGCGTCTGGGTGGCCAGCACATGCTCCACCTGGGAGGTGCCGATGCCGAACGCCAGTGCGCCGAAGGCGCCGTGGGTGGAGGTGTGGGAGTCACCGCACACGACCGTCGTACCGGGCTGGGTCAGACCCAGCTGCGGCCCTACGACGTGGACGACACCCTGCTCGACGTCGCCCAGGGAGTGCAGGCGCACGCCGAAGTCGGCGGCGTTCTTGCGCAGCGTCTCCAACTGGACGCGCGAGACCGGGTCCGCGATGGGCTTGTCGATGTCGAGGGTCGGGGTGTTGTGATCCTCGGTGGCGATGGTGAGGTCGAGGCGCCGCACGGGACGCCCGGCCTGGCGGAGACCGTCGAAGGCCTGCGGGCTGGTCACCTCGTGCAGGAGGTGCAGATCGATGAAGAGGAGGTCGGGCTCGCCCTCGGCGCGCCGGACGACGTGGTCGTCCCAGACCTTCTCCGCGAGTGTCCTACCCATCGCTTTCCCTCCGGCCGGCGAAACAGCGCCGGCCCAACTAGAGATCTTGAGGAGACGGCGCTCGCACCCCTGGCTCACGGGCAGCCGCCGCCTGGCCCGTTTGATATGCGGGCCGCTGTGTCTACAAGAGTTGCGCGTCTCACGAAAAAAGGAACTTGCGTTTCACAGAGTGAGACGCGAGTATCGTTTCATGGACAACAGTAGCGGCGTCGGCGTCCTGGACAAGGCAGCCCTTGTCCTGGGCGCTCTGGAGTCCGGTCCGGCCACCCTCGCGGGTCTGGTCGCGGCGACCGGGCTGGCACGACCCACGGCACATCGGCTGGCCGTGGCTTTGGAACACCACCGCATGGTGGCGCGCGACATGCAGGGCCGGTTCATTCTGGGCCCCCGTCTCGCCGAGCTGGCCGCGGCCGCCGGCGAGGACCGCCTGCTCGCCACGGCGGGCCCGGTGCTCACGCATCTGCGGGACATCACGGGCGAGAGCGCGCAGCTCTACCGCCGCCAGGGCGACATGCGCATCTGCGTCGCCGCGGCGGAACGTCTGTCCGGACTGCGGGACACGGTCCCGGTCGGCTCGACGCTCACGATGAAAGCCGGCTCCTCGGCCCAGATCCTGATGGCCTGGGAGGAGCCGGAGCGCCTGCACCGCGGCCTCCAGGGCGCCCGCTTCACGGCCACGGCCCTCTCGGGCGTACGGCGCCGGGGCTGGGCCCAGTCCATCGGCGAGCGGGAGCCGGGCGTCGCGTCCGTCTCCGCGCCGGTGCGCGGCCCCTCGAACCGCGTGGTGGCCGCGGTGTCCGTCTCCGGCCCCATCGAGCGCCTGACGCGCCACCCGGGCCGTATGCACGCCCAGGCGGTCATCGACGCCGCCGCCCGCCTCTCCGAAGCCCTGCGCCGCACCGGCTGACCCACCCGGAACATCTCAAGGAGGGCCTGCCTCAACGCCGCGGCAGGCCCTCCGTCATGTCCGGGGCCGAGCGCTCCGCTCCGGGCGGCACATCAGCCGTCGTTCCACTGCCGCGCCGTCATGGCTGGTCGCGCCCGCGTGGCGGAGCCACCTATCGACACAGCCCCGCGCCCCTCTGGGGCGCTGCCGTGGCGCAGGCGATTTCGCCCGCCCCGCTCAGCCGGACGTCACGTTCCCCGACCGATACGCGAACCGGTCCTTCGCCCGCCGCCCCCGCCGCTCCACCGGCACCTGCCCGTGCGCCGCGGCGAGTCCGAAGGCCGGCATGTCGGCGTAGATCGCCTCGTACGACCCCTCCGGCACCACATAGCTCTCGTGCCACAGCCCGACGTGCCCGCGCGCCTTCCCGGCCTTCTCCTTGCGGTTGATGATCGCCCACGCCTTGTGATGGAACATGTCGGGCGAACTCGCGTACGCGTAGAGCTTCTCCTTGGACTCCCAGTACTGGACGACGTAGTACGTGCGCGGCGACGCCGTCAGCAGCACATGCCCGAGCAGTCCGCGACCGGGATCCTTCCCCAACTCCCGCAGCATGCGCGGCATCGCGAGGAGCACCGGCACCCAGTGGTGCACGGCCCAGAAGCGGTTGATCCGCATCCCGATCAGCAGCACCACCACCTCCCCCTCGGCCGCAGCGGTGGTACGGCCGTCGACAGCCTTCGCGAACATGTCGCCCCCTTGTTGGGTACCGGCACTATCCGATGACCCGTGTTTGGATAGTGCCGGTATCCGAGAAGGGGCGCAAGGCATGCGGCTGTCCGAGTTGAGCGAGCGCGGCGGTGTGTCCATCGCGACGATCAAGTACTACCTGCGCGAAGGCCTGTTGAGCCCCGGGCACCAGGTCAACGCGACCAACTCCGAGTACGACGAGGAGCACCTGCGTCGGCTGCGGCTGGTGCGCGCGATGATCCAGGTCGGCCGACTGCCGGTGGCCACGGTCCGCGAGGTGCTCGGCCACGTCGACGACGACTCCCTCGGCCGTACGATCCGGCTGGGCGCGGCACTTTGGGCCCTGCCGCAGGTTCCGGAACCGGACGCGGAGGACGAGCACGTACAGGCCGCGCACCACGAGGTCGACAGGCTCCTGGAGACGCTGGGCTGGTCCAACTCCCAGGCCCTGACGACCATTTCGCCGTCCTACCGCTCACTGGTCGTGGCGGTGGCCGCACTTCGCCGGCTCGGGTACGACTGGCCTCCCGAACTCATCGTGAACTACGCCCAGTTGATGCGTCAGGCAGCGGTGCTCGACCTGGACTTCGTGGAGACGCACCCCTCGGAGGCCGAGAAGGTGGAGACGGCGGTCGCGGGCGCGATCTTCGTCGAGCCGGTGCTCCAGGCACTGCACCGGCTGGCCCAGGAGGAGGAGTCGGCGCTGCGGTACGGCTTCGAGTGAGCGGGAAGTGAGCGGGACACGCGAAAGGCCCCCCACCGAAGTGGAGGGCCTTTCGTCTACGTACCCCCGACCGGATTCGAACCGGCGCTACTGCCGTGAGAGGGCAGCGTGCTAGGCCGCTACACAACGGGGGCGCAGATCATGCGTTGCCGCAGATCCAAGCTGGTCTACCAGGACTCGAACCTAGAATGACGGTACCAGAAACCGTAGTGTTGCCAATTACACCATAGACCAAGGTATTGCAAGGTAAAACGTACCCCCGACCGGATTCGAACCGGCGCTACTGCCGTGAGAGGGCAGCGTGCTAGGCCGCTACACAACGGGGGCCCTAGCGATCCTGCATGGAGGGTGGCGGGTGCGACCCGGACCACCTTCCTGGGAAGGATCTGTACCCCCGACCGGATTCGAACCGGCGCTACTGCCGTGAGAGGGCAGCGTGCTAGGCCGCTACACAACGGGGGCGTTGCAGAATTCATAGCATCTGCGAGCTGGCCTACCAGGACTCGAACCTAGAATGACGGTACCAGAAACCGTAGTGTTGCCAATTACACCATAGGCCACTAAAACGCAATCCCTTGCGAGGATCTTGTTCCAGTTGACGCCTCCGGTTCCCGGGCTTTCGACCCGCGCCCCGGTGGCGACAGGAACAACATTACCTGAAGGTGGACGGGGCTCCAAAACGGGTATCGGCACCGAGGAGCGCGGGGAGTTCGGCCAGCGAGGCGATCCGGTGCCGTCCCACCAGGGCCTCGTCGGGGGTGTGTCCGCCGTGGCGGTCGATCCAGACGGAGAGCAGACCGGCGTCGGACGCACCCCGCCAGTCGATCTCGGGGTGATCTCCGACATACGCGACCTCTTGGGGCTGCAGTTCCAGCGCCTCGCAGGCCGCGAGAAAGGCGCCGGCCTCAGGCTTGGAGACGCCCAGTTCGGCCGCGCACAGGACGACCTCGAAGCGGTCGTACACACCGAGGGTGCGCAGTTTGCGGTCCTGGACGGTGATGCTGGAGTTGGAGAGGACGGCGTGCCGGTGGGTGGCCGCGAGGGCGTCCAGGACGGGCAGGACGTCCGGGAAGAGGGCCCAGGCCCGCTCGTAGTGGGCCTTGTAGCGCCGGAACCAGTCGTCGGCCTCGGTGTCGGTCAACTCCCGGTCCAGGAACAGCCGGACCCGGTCCAGGCGCTGTCCCTCGAACGAGACCTCCCCGGCCGAGAACCGCGCCCAGTGGAACTCGGTGGCCACCCTCCAGCGCTCCAGGGCGTCCGCCACACCCGCGTGCCCGTCGAGCAGCCCCTCGGCCGCCAGGTGCTCGCGCATGGCGGCGCGGTCCGCGCCGGTGTAGTCGAACAAGGTGTCGTCGACGTCCCAGACAACGGCCCGAATGGTCATGATCCGACGGTAACCCGGGCCCCGGGGCCGCGTCTGCCCCCGATCCGCGTCACAGGGGGGCGACGAAGAAGTCCGTGACGAAGCAGCCGACTTCGCCGGCCGCCGTACGGCCGATCCAGGTGGGGTAGGCGCCGTCGCCCCAGCCGGAGCCGAAGGCGGCCAGGGTGTGGCCGGTGGAGGGGGACGTGACCAGGTAGGGCCCCGGGGCGTGGCCGTTCTTCTCGAACGCGTCCCACAGCGGGCCCTCGTCGCCCGCGCACTCCGGGAACGAGGCGTCGACCGAGGCGTCGTAGAACGCGCCCGTACCGGCGTCGACTCCGTAGCCGTAGAACTCGTCCTCGGTGAGTTCGGCGAGGTCCTGGCCGGGCTGGAGGGCGAGTTCCCAGGTGACGGCGGGTTCGTCCCGTATGACCAGGCGGGCGGCGGCTACGCGAAGGTGCGGGGTGTCGGCCGGGGGCTCGTCGGGGTGGGTGATCGTGGCGACGGCCGCCTCGACCCGGTAGTGGCCGGGAGGTACGGCGACCGTGAAGGGCTCGGCCTCGCCGCCGCCCAGGGAGACGAACGGGTCGCAGGCCACCACCTGGCCGGTGGGGAGCCAGAGCCGGCCTCCGTCCGCTAGGTGGATCACGCCGACCGTGCCGGTCTCGTCCTCCGTGAACGTGCTGCCCGGCGTGAACAGCCAGGTGTAGTCACGAGCGGTCATCGGCATGAAAGGCGCCTCTCCTGAACGATCTTCAGTGCTCCGGAACCCTAACGCCCCGCACTGACAACGCCGAAGGGGCGGCAGCTTCTCGCGGCTGCCGCCCCTCCACGCGCGTGTGCGTTACGCGGCCAGCTTGGCGAGCGCCGCGTCGATCCTCGCCAGGGTCTTCTCCTTGCCGAGGATCTCCAGGGACTCGAAGAGGGGCAGGCCGATCGTGCGGCCGGTGACGGCGACGCGGACCGGGGCCTGCGCCTTGCCGAGCTTGAGGCCGTGGGTCTCACCGGCGGCCAGGACGGCCTCCTTGAGGGACTCGGGCGAGCTCCAGTCGGCCGACTCCAGCTTCTCGCGGGCCGTACGGAGAAGGGCGTCGGAGCCCTCCTTCATGGCCTTCGTCCAGGACGCCTCGTCCTCGGCCGGCTCGGCGAGGAACAGGAAGTCGACGTTGTCCGTGATCTCCGAGAGGACCTTGAGGCGGGTCTGCGCGTGCGGCGCGACGGCCTGCCACTTGGCCTCGTCGAAGTCCTCCGGCGCCCAGGGCGCGAACGGGGCCCGCAGCCACGGGGCGCAGCGCTCGGTGAAGTCCTTCACGTCGAGCAGCCGGATGTGGTCGGCGTTGATCGCCTCGCACTTCTTCAGGTCGAAGCGCGCCGGGTTCGGGTTCACATCGGTGATCTCGAAGGCCGCGACCATCTCGTCCATCGCGAAGACGTCCCGGTCGGCGGCGAGCGACCAGCCCAGCAGGGAGAGGTAGTTGAGCAGTCCCTCGGGCAGGAAACCGCGCTCCCTGTAGAGGTTGAGCGAGGACTCCGGGTCGCGCTTGGAGAGCTTCTTGTTGCCCTCGCCCATCACGTACGGCAGGTGCCCGAAGGACGGGATCTGCTGCGCGATGCCCAGGTCGATCAGCGCCTTGTAGAGGGCGATCTGGCGCGGGGTGGAGGAGAGCAGGTCCTCCCCGCGGAGGACGTGGGTGATCTCCATGAGGGCGTCGTCGACCGGGTTGACGAGCGTGTACAGGGGGGCGCCGTTGGCCCGGACGATGCCGTAGTCCGGCACGTTCTCCGGGGTGAACGTCAGCTCGCCGCGGACCAGGTCCGTGAAGGTGATCGTCTCGTCGGGCATCCGGAAGCGGACGATCGGCGTACGGCCCTCGGCCACGTAGGCGGCCGTCTGCTCGGCGCTGAGGTCGCGGCAGTGGCCGTCGTAGCCGGACGGCTTCCCGGCGGCGCGGGCGGCGTCACGGCGGGCGTCCAGCTCCGCGGTGGAGCAGTAGCAGTGGTAGGCACGGCCGGCGTCCTGGAGCTGCTGCGCGACGTCCTTGTAGAGGTCCATCCGCTGCGACTGGCGGTACGGCGCGTGCGGGCCGCCGACCTCCGGGCCCTCGTCCCAGTCGAAGCCCAACCAGCGCATCGCGTCGAGGAGTTGGCCGTAGGACTCCTCGGAGTCGCGGGCCGCGTCGGTGTCCTCGATGCGGAAGACCAGCGTGCCCTGGTGGTGGCGGGCGAACGCCCAGTTGAACAGGGCGGTGCGGACCAGGCCCACGTGGGGGTTTCCGGTCGGCGAGGGGCAGAAACGGACACGGACTGCTGGGGCGGATGCGCTAGCCACGCTTGACAACCTTGTTGGTGAGAGTGCCGATGCCTTCGATGGAGACGGCGACCTCGTCGCCGACGGTGAGCGGTCCGACGCCTGCCGGGGTGCCCGTGAGGATCACGTCGCCGGGGAGCAGCGTCATGGCCTCGGTGATGTTGACGATCAGGTCCTCGATCGAGTGGATCATCTCGCTGGTGCGGCCGAGCTGTCGCTGTTGTCCGTTGACCGTGAGCTGGATGGTGAGGTCGCTCGGGTCGAGGTCCGTCTCCACCCAGGGGCCGAGCGGGCAGGAGGTGTCGAAGCCCTTGGCCCGGGCCCACTGCTTCTCGCGCTTCTGGACGTCCCGCGCGGTGATGTCGTTGGCGCAGGTGTAGCCGAGGATGACGTCCTTGACGCGCTCGCGCGGGACCTCGCGGCACATCCGGCCGATGACGACGGCCAGTTCGGCCTCGTGGTGGAGGTCCTCGGTGAAGGACGGGTACTGGATGTCGTCGCCGGAGCCGATCACGGAGGTGGACGGCTTGAAGAAGGCGAAGGGGACGTCCGGCACCTCGTTGCCCAGCTCGCGGGCGTGCTCGACGTAGTTGCGGCCGTAGGCGACGATCTTGTTCGGGAGCACCGGCGGCAGCAGCCTGACCTTGCTCAGCGGGACCTTCGTACCGGAGAGTTCGAAGTCCGCGAACGGGATGCCCTTGATGATGTCGAGGACGAGCTCGTCCGGCTTGTCGCCCTCGACCGCGCCGAAGGCGACGTTCCCGTCGATGGAGAATCTGGCGATGCGCACGGGATCCCGGCACCCTTCACTGAGCTGGCTGGAGTCTGACGCTCCAGGCTAACGCGGTGCGGGGGCCCTCCTCGCGCGATTACTCCGCGGCGGCGGCGACCGGGATCTCCATGAGGATCGTGCGGCGGGGGTTGGCGGTCTGGGCGGGCAGGTCGAGCGAGTGTTCCTGCTGCTCCGGCGTCTGCAGCGCGTCGGCGTCCGAGAGGTGCGCCAGCGTCGTGCGTCGCGGGTTGGCAATGTTGCGGAACATCATCGTGGTCTTCACTGTTGTACTCGACCCTCGTCGTCCGTCGGTGGATGGTTGGCAGATTGTGCCCTCGTGTAAAGCGTCAGGCTAAACATCCAATTCCCGGCCGAAGGCGCGGAGAGCCCCTGATCTGCGTGTGAGTTTGCTCACGACCCCATGGCCAAAGCGTCCAATTCGGACCCCCAACTCGGGTCGACGAAACGGACATTGACCCCCTGAAGCATTCATTCCGCTCCTGATCATGGCGACTGGGGCACATCCCATGCCCTCGAAGGCCGTGGGGATATGCCCCCTTTGGAGTGAATAGCTTTCTACGTCTCGTGACGCAGCCCTCACACGGTGTCACACAGGTCACAGCCTGGCCTACGGGCCTTGTTGGAGATCCGGCACTGTGCTGGAATTCCACGGACCGCCGCAGAATCAGCCCGGCGCTCAGAGGGCGCGACACAGCGCCAGGGGCGGCGGAAGGGGGAGCAGCGCCGGTCACTCACGACCACACACTGGGGGGCGCGTTCAGGGCGCTCCCTAAGACGCCGACACCGTCCTTCCGTTCGCGCGGAGGGGCGCCTGGTCCAGAGGTTGCGACGCTAGTGCAGGGACGTTTCAAGAGGGATGGCAGTGCTTCGGCGGAGCCGGAGCCGCATGGCGGGGCTGGCCCCAAGACCGGCAGCTCCTCGCCCCAGCACGCCCAGAACCCGGGCCCGGCGCCGTCAGGCGACGGTGGAGGCCCCGGGCGCCCCGGTGTGTCCGCAGCCCCGACCCCCACGGCGCCGGTGAAGCCACCGTCCGGCGCACCAGGACCCGGCTCGCGCGTCGCTCTGCGTAACTGGCGCATCTCCACGCGCCTGGTCTCGCTGCTCGCGCTCCCGGTGGTCGCGGCCACCTCGCTGGGCGCCCTGCGCATCAGCGACTCCATGACCGACATCCAGCAGCTCGACAACATGAAGCTGCTGACGGACATGACCAAGCAGGCCACCGCGCTCGCCACCGCCCTCCAGGACGAGCGGGACATGTCGGCCGGCCCCCTCGCGCACGGTGGCAAGGCCACCGACTACGAGGTCAAGGGCTACGAGGACAAGACCAACCGCGCCCGGGACAACTTCGTCAACGCCTCCGAAGAGGTGGACACCGCCGCCAAGAGCGGCAACCTCCAGGGCGTCCGGGAGAGCCTGGTCGGTCTCGCGACCGAGCTGAACAACCTCGACAAGATCCGCAAGACGGCGTATCAGTCGAAGGACAACTCGACCCAGACGGTCGACGCCTACCACCGCCTGATCACCCAGCTGCTCGACCTCTCGCAGGACATGGCGGAGGCCACCAGCAACCCGGAGATGATCCAGCGCACCCGCGCCCTGGCCGCCTTCTCGGCCGCCAAGGAGTTCTCCTCCGTGCAGCGCGCCGTGATCGCGGCCGCCCTGCCGAACAACAACACGCAAGAGGGCAACCTCTCCGCGAACGACCGGCTGTACGCCGACTCGGCCCTGGAGAGCGAGAAGTCGGAACTGAGCATCTTCCGCAACATCTACGGCGACCAGGGCGCCGAAGAGCTCATCACGCCCATCGAGGACAGCAACCCGATCATCGAGTCGGCCGACACCTACGCCCAGCGTGTCCTCGACAACGCGAACGGTCTGAGCTCGCTGGACAAGCGGTCCTACAAGGACTGGGTGGACGACAGCTCGACCAAGATCGAGCAGATGAAGAAGATCGAGCACACGCTCCTCGAGGACATGGAGCAGAAGGCCCGCGAGCTGCGCTCCGCCTCCGAGCGCGAGGCGATCATCTCCGGTGCGCTGATCCTGCTCGTGCTCGGCGTCTCCCTCGTCGGTGCCTTCGTCATCGCCCGGTCCATGATCCGCTCGCTGCGCCGCCTCCAGGAGACCGCCAACAAGGTCGCCCAGGACCGGCTGCCCGAGCTGGTCAAGCAGCTCTCCGAGTCCGACCCGCAGGACGTCGACACGTCCGTGGAGTCGGTCGGTGTGCACTCCCGGGACGAGATCGGCCAGGTGGCCGCGGCCTTCGACGACGTGCACCGCGAGGCAGTCCGCCTCGCCGCCGAGCAGGCCCTCCTGCGAGGCAACGTCAACGCGATGTTCACCAACCTCTCGCGCCGCTCCCAGGGCCTCATCCAGCGTCAGCTCTCGCTCATCTCCGAGCTGGAGTCCCGCGAGGCCGACCCGGACCAGCTCTCCTCGCTCTTCAAGCTCGACCACCTCGCGACCCGCATGCGCCGTAACGGTGAGAACCTCCTGGTCCTCGCCGGTGAGGAGCCCGGCCGCCGCTGGACCCGCCCGGTCCCGCTGGTCGACGTGCTCCGCGCCGCAGCCTCCGAGGTGGAGCAGTACGAGCGCATCGAGCTCTCCTCCGTGCCGACCACCGAAGTGGCCGGCCGCGTGGTCAACGACCTCGTGCACCTCCTCGCCGAGCTGCTGGAGAACGCGACCTCCTTCTCCTCGCCCCAGACCAAGGTCAAGGTCACCGGTCACGCGCTGCCCGACGGCCGCGTGCTGATCGAGATCCACGACACCGGTATCGGCCTCTCCCCCGAGGACCTCGCGGCGATCAACGAGCGGCTCGCCTCGCCGCCCACCGTGGACGTCTCGGTCTCCCGCCGCATGGGTCTGTTCGTGGTCGGCCGGCTGTCCCAGCGCCACGGCATCCGCATCCAGCTCCGCCCGTCCGACTCCGGTGGTACGACCGCGCTGGTCATGCTCCCCGTCGATGTCGCCCAGGGCGGCAAGAAGCCCGCTCCGGGCAAGCCCGGTCAGGCCGCCGTCGGTGCCGCGGCGGCAGCCGCCGCGGCCGGTGCCGGTGCGGCCCGCCGGGGCAACGGCCAGACCGGCTCCGCGCTCGGCGCGGGTGCGCCCGCCGGTGGCAACGGTGGACTTCTCGGTGCCGGGGCCGCTCCGCGCGGCCAGGTCGGTGCCGGTCAGGGCCCGCGGGCCGCGCTGCCCGGTGCGGGCGGCGGACGTCCGGGCGGTCCCGGTGGTCCGGGCGGTGCGCGTGGCCCCCAGGGTCCCTCCGCGCCGCAGAACCGGCAGAACAACGGCGGCGGCCTCTTCGGCCAGGCGCCGAGTGCCCCCCAGGGTCTCCAGGCCGCCGGCACGGGCGCCCCGCAGGGCTTCGGTGACGGTCGCCAGGACGCCTTCGGCGGGATGCCGCCGCAGAGCAACCCGGTACCGCCGCAGCGGACCAGCAACGACGAGCCCGAGCCGCCCCGCGGCGGAGGCCGGCGCCGTGGGCGTCAGCCGCAGCTCCCGCCGCGCGGTGGTGCGCGGGCCGAGCTGCCCGGCGGCAACAACCAGCGCCCGAGCTGGAGCGACGAGAACGCGCAGCCCCCGCTGGGCCGCGGCAACCTCGACGCCCCGCGCGGTCACGACGAGCGCGACGCCGAGCAGACCTCGCGGATGCCGCGCATCGACGACCACCAGGGCCCCGCGGCCACCACGGAGATGCCGGCGATACCGCCGGGCTTCGACGCACGAGACAGCGGCCAGTTCCCGCGCCCGGGCACCAACGGGTCACAGAACACGGGCCAGTTCCCGCGTCCCGGCGCCAACGGGTCGCAGAACACCGGGCAGTTCCCCCGCCAGGGCGCGAACGGATCCCAGGACAGCGGTCAGTTCCCGCGTCCGGGCACAAGCGGGCCCCAGGACACCGGGCAGTTCCCGCGGCCGGACTTCGACGCCCCGCGTCCCGGCGCCAACTCCCAGCAGAACGGCGGCCAGTTCGTCCGCTCGGACGTCTTCGGCGCACCGGCCGGCGGTCCCTCGGGCCAGGCCAACAACCCGTCGAATCCGGCCAACACAGGACAGTTCGCGGTCCCGCAGGCGTACGACCCGAGCTCCACGGGCCAGTTCGCGACACCCGGCTTTGACAACGGCTCCACCGGTCAGCACAATCTGCCGAACCGTCAGAACCCCGCGAACACCGGGCAGTTCGAGCGGCCGCAGGTCAACGGGAACCGCAACGGCGCCGACCTCGGCGACCGGCGGCCACCCGCCCCGCAGCGTCCCACCCGCCAGGAGCCCGAGGCGTTGCCGCCTGCCACGGGTCCCGGCGACGGCAGGACGCCGCTGTACGACACGCTGGAGACCAACTGGTTCCACGGCCAGCAGGCGGAAGCGCAGAGCAACGGCTCCCAGAGCAACGGCTCCGCTCCCGCCCCGCAGTCGCAGGCACCGCAGGCTCCGGCGACACCCCCCCAACGTCCCACGGGCGGTACCTGGCGCAGCTCGCCGAACGACGATCTCGTTCGGCAGGCGGAGCGCGTACGGCAACCGGCCGCGGGCGGAGTCACCACCTCGGGTCTGCCGCGCCGGGTGCCCAGGGCGAACCTCGTCCCGGGTACGGCACAGCAGCAACAGCACCAAACCGGTCCGCAGGTCTCCCGTGCGCCTGATGACGTACGCGGCCGGCTGACCAATCTCCGTCGGGGCATCGCACAGGGTCGACAGGCCGGTACGGGTACCGGCCAGACCGGCAGCTTCCCCAGCCCCACTCACCAGCAGGAGCGTTAGTTTTGAGCCAGATGAGCCAGGCGGCACAGAACCTCAACTGGTTGATAACCAACTTCGTGGACAACACCCCGGGTGTGTCCCACACCGTCGTCGTTTCTGCCGACGGACTCCTTCTGGCCATGTCGGAAGGCTTCCCGCGCGACCGCGCCGACCAGCTCGCGGCCGTGGCCTCCGGGCTCACCTCGCTCACGGCCGGGGCATCCCGGATCTTCGAGGGCGGCGACGTCGCACAGACGGTCGTGGAGATGGAGCGGGGATTCCTCTTCCTCATGTCCGTCTCGGACGGCTCGTCCCTGGCCGTGCTCGCGCACCCCGAGTGCGACATCGGCCTTGTCGGCTACGAGATGGCACTGCTCGTCGACCGTGCAGGGGCGGTCCTCACACCGGACCTGCGCGCCGAACTCCAGGGCAGTCTGCTTCACTGACCGGCCCCGGCACCACCCGTCTCACCAAATCACCGTCCGGCCGCCACAATCCCCCCACCGGCCCTGTCAGACGGCTAGCCCGACCGACTTGCTGTCCCGCCCGGAGGATTCATGACCCCGCCCACCGCCTCTCATGATCCGTACGCCGAGCCGTACGGGGACGAGGGCGACCAGCCGCTGGTACGTCCTTACGCGATGACCGGCGGCCGGACCCGGCCGCGCTACCAGCTCGCCATCGAGGCACTGATCAGCACCACGGCCGACCCGGCAGCGCTGATGGGACTGCTCCCTGAGCACCAGCGCATCTGCCATCTGTGCCGCGAGGTCAAGTCGGTCGCGGAGGTGTCGGCACTCCTCGCCATGCCCCTCGGTGTGGCCAGGATCCTCGTCGCGGACCTCGCCGAGGCCGGACTGGTGGCCATCCACCAGCCGGGCGGCGACGAGAACAACGGCGGCGCACCGGACGTGACGCTGCTCGAAAGGGTGCTCAGTGGACTTCGCAAGCTCTGACGGAGGGCGGGCGACCACCTCCGCGAAGATCGTGGTGGCGGGTGGCTTCGGTGTCGGCAAGACCACGTTCGTGGGTGCCGTCTCCGAGATCAACCCGCTGCGCACGGAGGCCGTCATGACGTCCGCGTCCGCGGGCATCGACGACCTCACCCACACCGGGGACAAGACCACCACCACGGTGGCCATGGACTTCGGACGCATCACCCTGGACCAGGACCTGATCCTGTACCTCTTCGGTACACCGGGTCAGGACCGCTTCTGGTTCATGTGGGACGACCTGGTGCGCGGCGCGATCGGCGCCGTCGTGCTGGTGGACACCCGCCGTCTCGCCGACTGCTTTCCCGCGGTCGACTACTTCGAGAACAGCGGGCTGCCCTTCGTCATCGCCCTCAACGGTTTCGACGGCCACCAGCCGTACAACCCGGAGGAGGTGCGCGAGGCACTGCAGATCGGTCCGGACGCGCCGATCATCACGACGGACGCCCGGCACCGCTCGGACGCGAAGAGTGCGCTGATCACGCTGGTCGAGCACGCGCTCATGGCCCGGCTTCGGTAGCTTTCGGCGGGCCTCTGTATGCAGTTCTCAAGTCGGCAACGCCATACGGCAGTTGTCGTAGACGCCCCGGAGCCGGCTGTGGCCTTTGACACGGTCGGCCCCGGTGTTCATAACGTTTCGGCAGAGGTATTGGGTGGTACCGCAACGCGTCGCGGTCATCCGGTGCCACTGCGCTAGCAAAGCCCCGTCTTTTGGCGGGGCTCGCTCTTTATGACCGTTTTATGTGGGGCTTACATCACTCGGAATCCGCGGTTCCGACTGTTTGGAATCGCGCAGGCTGACGTGCTGGAATGCCTGAACTGCCCAATAGTCAACGACGTACTGATAAGCAGAGGTCGTTGACGGGCTTGAGACACTGCGGCACGACGATAGGTGCCGACCGCCGGAAGGTTGTTGGTCGAGTGAGGCGAAGCAAGAACGGTCCCGAGCCGTCGGCCCGGGGCAACTTCACCCCGCCGCCGCGCGGAGCGGCGCCCGCCCCTGTGCCAGGCTCGGAGCCCACGGCGCCACCCGCTCCGAGCGGCAGCCGTTTCTCCCCCCGCAACTGGCGGGTGCCGACCAGGCTGAACGCGATTCTGCTCATACCCGTGGTGGTCGGCCTGGTCATGGGCGGCTTCCAGGTACGGAGTTCGATCGACACCTGGCAGAACGCGGAGGACGCGGAGAAGACCGCCCGCCTGGTGCAGGCGGCCCTGGCCTACAGCAACGCGATCACCAACGAGCGTGACGTGACCGCCGCACCGCTCCTGCTGGGCAAGGGCGTGAAGGACCCGACGGTCGTCGCCGCCCGCAAGGCCACGGACGACTCCGCCGACGCCTTCGACAAGGCCGCGCAGAACATGCCGGACCAGCCGGGCCTGGAGCGCCGGCTCAGCCGCTTCCGCAAGGTGGAGCCGCAACTGCAGTCGGTGCGCGCCGTCGCGTACACCACGAAGCTGACGGGCGTGCAGACCGAGGAGAGCTACGTCAACCTGGAGCACCCGCTCCTGGAGTTCTCGAACGAGCTGGGCCTCGGCACCGGCAACATCACCAGCTACGGCCGCTCGGTCTACGCCATCGCACTCGCCAAGGGCGCGCTCTCCCTGGAGCGCTCCATCGGCATGCACCTGCTGATCAAGCCGGGCCCCGGCGAGGGCAGCCTGGCCACCCAGCGCACCGCCATCACCTCGTACGCCTACCTGGAGGGCATCGCCATCCAGGAGTACCAGGCGGGCGGTACCGACGCGGACATCACGCGGCTGAACACGGCGATGGCGAAGGTCAAGACCGACGGCACGGCGATGGTCAAGCAGGCCGCCGCGCAGGCGAAGGCCGCCAACGAGACGTACGTGCCGCCGCCGGCCAACCCGATCGACATGATCACGGGGATGTCCCAGCTGCAGACCACGGACCCCTCGGCGCGCGCGGCTCTCGCCGAGAAGGGCATCACCGCGCAGAACTGGTGGGCGGGCACGACCCTCAAGTACGAGGCGTACCGCAAGATCGAGGAGGACAAGGCCGACACCGCGGTGAGCGAGGCGTCGGACATCGCCGACAACGCCAAGCGTGACGCCATCATCACCGGTGCCGCCGTCGTCGTCGCCCTGCTCCTCGCCTTCATCCTGGCCGGTGCCGTCGCCCGCCAGATGAGCCGCGCGATGCGCCAGTTGCGCAACGCCGCCTTCGGCATCGCCGAGCAGCGGCTGCCGATGCTGGTCGACCAGCTCTCGCGCACCGACCCCGGCCGGGTCGACACCCGGATCTCCCCGATCCCCATCAACACGACCGACGAGATCGGCGAAGTCGCCCGGGCCTTCGACCAGGTCCACCGCGAGGCCGTACGACTGGCCGCCGAGCAGGCCCTCCTGCGGGGCAACATCAACGCGATCTTCACCAACCTCTCGCGCCGCAACCAGTCGCTGATCGAGGGCCAGCTGACCCTGATCACCGACCTGGAGAACAACGAGGCCGACCCGGACCAGCTGGAGAACCTCTTCCGCCTGGACCACCTCGCGACCCGTATGCGCCGCAACGGCGAGAACCTCCTGGTCCTCGCCGGCGAGGAGCCCGGCCGCCGCTGGGACCAGCCGGTCCCGCTGGTCGACGTGCTGCGCGCCGCCTCCTCCGAGGTGGAGCAGTACGAGCGCATCGAGCTGTCGGGGGTCCCGGAGGCCGAGATCCACGGCCGTGCCGTGACCGACCTCGTGCACCTGCTCGCCGAGCTGCTGGAGAACGCGACGACGTTCTCCTCCCCGCAGACCAAAGTGCGCGTGACGGCCACCCGTCTCCCCGACGGCCGGGTCATGATCGAGATCCACGACAAGGGCATCGGCCTCACCGCCGAGGACTTCGCGGACATCAACCACAAGCTGGCCAACCCGCCGACCGTGGACGTCGCGATCTCCCAGCGCATGGGCCTGTTCGTGGTCGGCCGCCTCTCCGACCGGCACGGCATCCGCGTCCAGCTCCGCCCCTCCGGCGAGCAGGCCGGCACCACCTCGCTGGTCATGCTGCCGGACGCGATCACCCACGGTGGCGGTGGCGAGTCGCAGCTCCAGCGCGACGAGTTCACCGTCTCGCAGATCATGCCGGAGCAGCCGCAACTGCATTACCAGGGCGAGGACTTCAACCAGACCCCGCTGCGCACGGCCGCCGAGCTCGGTTTCGACGACACCCGCTACTCCGAGGTGCCGGACGACATCCGCGAGCTGGACCCGGTGGGCCGCTCGCTGATGCGTGAGGAGCGCCGCGCGGCCCTGGAGTCCCAGAAGCCGGGCCAGGAGCTGGAGGCGGGCGACTACCCCCAGTTCGACGACCCGCAGCAGCAGCCGTACGCCAACGGCCAGCAGGGCTACCAGGACCAGCCGACGGGCTTCACCGGCCAGCCGGCGTACGAGGAGCAGCAGCAGACGTCGTACGACGAGCCGCGCCAACCCTCGTACGACGAGCAGTACTTCGCGCCGAACGGCACGGTGCCGCAGGCCGACGCCTTCCCCGACTCCTTCCCGGCGAACGGCGGTTACCCGGAGCCCGGGTACGCGGAGCCGGCGCAGGAGGAGTACACGTCGGCGCACTCCCTGGCCTCGGAGACCTTCACGGGCTTCGAGGAGCCGTCCCACCAGGACGACTGGCCCCAGCAGGACGGTTACCGCAACGGGTACTCGGACCAGTACGCTCCGGAGCCGGAGTCGACGCAGGCCGCTGACGTGAGTGAGCGGGACCACGTAGGCTTCGAGCGTCCGGGACCGGCTCCTTCCGCCGTCCACGCGCTGACCGACGCCGGACTTCCGCGCCGCGGTTCGGCCGCGAGCGGTACGAACGGTTCGAAGCCCGCGCAGCAGGGGCACTCGGCCTCCGCACCGGAGAGCAAGGTCGATGTCTTCGGCACCGCGAGTGCGGGCGGCGGCACCGGCACGACGGACTGGCGCTCGGCGAACGACGAGCGCTGGCAGCAGGCTTCGGCACTGAAGAAGCCCAAGGCGGGCGGGGTCACCTCCTCCGGCCTGCCGCGGCGGGTACCCAAGGCCAACCTGGTCGAGGGCACCGCCGAGAGCACTCCCCAGGGCGGCCCCCAGGTCTCCCGCGCTCCCGAGGACATCCGGGGCAGGCTGAGCAACCTGCGCCGAGGGGTCCAGCGGGGACGCAGCGAAGGCAGCGAAACGAACGGTCAGGGCTTCGGCTCTGGCAGCACCTACAACCAGGAGCGTTAGTGTGAGCCCGATGAGCCAGGCGGCGCAGAACCTGAACTGGTTGATCACCAACTTCGTGGACAACACCCCCGGGGTGTCCCACACGGTGGTGGTCTCCGCCGACGGACTCCTTCTGGCGATGTCCGACGGGTTCCCGCGCGACCGTGCCGACCAACTGGCGGCGGTCGCGTCGGGACTCACCTCACTGACCGCCGGTGCCTCGCGCATCTTCGAGGGCGGCAGCGTGAACCAGACGGTTGTGGAGATGGCGCGGGGATTCCTCTTCCTCATGTCCGTATCCGACGGTTCCTCGCTCGCGGTCCTCGCACACCCCGAGGCGGACATCGGTCTCATTGGGTACGAGATGGCCCTTCTGGTGGACCGTACCGGCTCTGTCCTGACCCCGGACCTTCGATCAGAGCTCCAAGGGAGCCTTCTCAACTAACCAGCGGACGGTGCGTTTTGGCGTCCTGAGCCATAAGGTTTCGGGACGCGGCTCCACATTGATGGGTGCTCGGCACAGTCGGAGGAGGAGAAAGTGGCAACACCCCCAGGCGGTTCGTCTTCGGGCAACTGGTCGTACGGCCCCGGCCAGGGGCAGGGCGACGGTTCCGGGAACCGGTACAACTTCCCCTCCTCGCCTTCCCCGCGTCACCCTCAGTACCCGCAGGGCCCCGGTCCGTCACCGTACGACCAGCCGCCGGCACCGCGCATCCAGCCCGTGCAGCCGCACCGACGTTCGCCCGAGGCGGCCCCCGCGGGGTCGTCGAGCAATCCCCTGGTGCGTCCGTACGCCATGACCGGCGGCCGGACGCGCCCCCGCTACCAGCTCGCCATCGAGGCGCTGGTGCACACGACCGCGCAGCCGCACCAGTTGCAGGGCCAGTTGCCCGAGCATCAGCGGATCTGCAACCTCTGCCGGGAGATCAAGTCGGTGGCCGAGATCTCGGCCCTCCTGACGATCCCTCTCGGTGTGGCCAGGATCCTCGTCGCCGACTTGGCGGAAGCGGGCCTGGTCGCCATTCATCAACCCGGCGGCGACGAGAACGCCGGCGGCCAGCCAGATGTGACACTGCTCGAAAGGGTGCTCAGTGGACTTCGCAAGCTCTAGCGGCGGTCCTTCCCGCTCCACGACCTCGGCGAAGATCGTGGTGGCGGGTGGCTTCGGCGTGGGTAAGACCACGTTCGTCGGGGCCGTCTCGGAGATCAACCCGCTGCGTACCGAGGCTGTGATGACGTCCGCGTCCGCGGGCATCGACGACCTCACCCACACCGGAGACAAGACGACCACCACGGTCGCCATGGACTTCGGCCGTATCACCCTGGACCAGGACCTGATCCTGTACCTCTTCGGTACACCCGGCCAGGACCGCTTCTGGTTCATGTGGGACGACCTGGTGCGCGGCGCGATCGGCGCGATCGTGCTGGTCGACACCCGCCGTCTCGCCGACTGCTTCCCCGCGGTCGACTACTTCGAGAACTCGGGTCTCCCCTTCGTCATCGCCCTCAACGGCTTCGACGGCCAGCAGCCGTACAACCCGGACGAGGTCCGCGAGGCCCTCCAGATCGGCCCGGACGCCCCGATCATCACGACGGACGCGCGACACCGCGCGGACGCGAAGTCGGCGCTCATCACGCTGGTGGAGCACGCGCTGATGGCACGCCTGCGGTAACCGAACTCGCTTGTGTCGAGGGGCCCTTTCCTTCCGGAGAGGGCCCCTTCGCCGTATCGCCCCCTGCCACAATGGTCGCTCTTCGGTTCGGCGAGGGGGAGCGGGATGAGCGCGGAGGCGGCCGCACTACGTCTGGGCACGACCGTGGCGAACACGGCGGTGCAGACGTGGCTGGGGGGCAAACGGCGGGAGCAGGAGCGCCAGCTGCCGATGGAGGATCTCGTACGGCTACGGGTGCCGGGGTTACGTCAACAGCGCAGCGTCCAGCGGCAGTTCGAGGGGATGGCCGATGCCGTGGCCGAACGGCTCGAGCCGTTTCTGGCCCAGAAGTTTCGCGGTCTCGACGAGAGCAGCCGGGAAGCCGCGCTCAACGGGGTGTGCGACACGCTTGCGCACGCCGACCTGTCCGACGAGTCGATCCTGGCGGCCGACGCCCAACCGGCCGAACTGATCCGCCGCATCACGCGATCGGTGAGCGCACCGGTCGGCCTGAGCGAGCCCGAGACACAACTCTACGAACTCCTCTTCAGCGAGTGCTGCGAGTACTACGTCAGCATCGTGCGCACCCTGCCGGTCTTCGAGGAGCGCACGCTGGCCGAACTCCTGGCCCGCACCAGCTCGTTGAGCGACGGGGTGGCCCGCGTCCTCGAACGACTCCCCGACCGCTCGCTGTTCGCCCCCGACGGCAGCGACCGTGACCATGAATTCCGCCGCTGGTACATGGAGTTGGTCAGCAACAACCTCGACGAGGTGGAGCTGTTCCGCCGCACCTCCGACCGCGCCGCCGCTCAGGTACGGCTCTCGGTGGCATACGTCAGCCTGCGGGCCACGGGGGACGACGGGACCCGCCGCCGCACGGCCCGTACGGCCCGCGCGCTGCCGCTGAGGCCGGATCTGAGCGGCTGGGAGGAGTTCGGGGCCGAGAGCTCCGGGATGCGGGTGGAGTCGGCGCTCGGCGGGGCGTCCAGGGTGCTGCTGCGCGGCGAGGCGGGCTCCGGCAAGACCACCCTGCTGCGCTGGCTGGCGATCACGGCGGCCCGGGGCGCCTTCACCGCCGAACTCGCCGACTGGAACGGCCTCACGCCCGTCTTCGTCAAGCTCCGCGAGTACAGCGGCCGTTCGTTGCCCAAGAAGCCCGAGGAGCTGCTGGACGGAGTCGCCGGAAACATCACCGGGATCATGCCCAGGGGCTGGGTAGAACGCCAACTGCGGGACAACAAGGTCCTGTTGCTGGTCGACGGAATGGACGAACTGCTGGGCTCAGAGCGACGGTTGGTGCGTGACTGGCTGCGCAAGCTGCTTTGGGCCTACGGTGGCATACGGGTCGTGGTGACCTCGCGTCCGACCGCCGCCGGGGCGGACTGGCTGCGCCGCGAGGACTTCACCGCGCTCCACCTGGACCGGATGACACCACCGGACCTGGCGGCGTTCGTACGGCAGTGGCACGAGGCCGTCCGGGAACTGGGCGACGAACTCCCCTGCGGTGTCGACGAGTTGCCGCGCTACGAACAGTCCCTGCTGAACAGCCTCAAGGACCGCGCACACCTCCAGTCCCTGGCGGGGACCCCGCTGCTCGCGGCCATGCTCTGCGCGATGCACCTGAACCGGGGCAGTCAACTCCCCCGAGACCGGATGGAGTTGTACCGCAACGCGCTCCACACCCTGGTCCACGAGCGGGACGCGGACCGCAACGTACCGAGCGCACTCGACAGCAAGCTGAGCCTCGGCGACAAGCTGGTCGTGCTGCGGGATCTGGCCTGGCGCCTGTCGGACAACAATCGCAGCGAGATCGCCCTGGACCAGGCCGCCGTCCATGTCGCGGCCAAGCTCTCGGCGATGCGGCACCTGGAGGTACAGGACGGCCACGGAGTTCTGGAACAGCTACGGGACCGCTCGGGCATCCTCCGCTCCCCCGTCGAGGGCCGCCTCGACTTCGTCCACCGGACCTTTCAGGAGTACCTGGCCGCCGAGGAGGCCACGGAGGAGGACCGGATCGGGAACCTGGTCGGGCGGGCTCATCTGGACCTGTGGCGCGAGACGATCATCATGGCCGCGGGGCATGCCAACTCCCGTCAGCGGCAGGAGTTGTTGGACGGGATCCTGGATCGGGCGGAGGCGGAGCCCCGGTATGCGCGGGGGCTGCGGTTGCTCGCGGCCTCGTGCCAGGAGACGCTGCCGTCGGTCTCGGACGAGCTGGCGGGGCGGTTGGACGGGGCGATGGCTGCGCTGCTACCGGCTCGTCGGCGGACGGATCCGCCGTCTCTGGCGGCTGTGGGGACGAGCTTGCTGCGGCGGTTGCCGCGTTCGCTGGGCGAGTTGACGGAGAAGTCCGCAGTGCACACGGTGCGGACCGTGGCGATGATCGGCGGTGAGGCGGCGCTGGCGTTGATGGTGGGGTATGCGGAGGATCGGCGCGACCTCGTCATCGACGAGCTCATCGAGGCCTGGGCGTACTTCGACGCGGACGCCTACGGCGAGCAGGTTCTGGCCGGGCTGCCGCTGGAGGGACACCGGGTGAGACTCACGCACTCCCAGCAGTGGCACGCGGCGGCTCGGTTGAAGTCCATCACGAGGCTGTCCATCGATTACCCCCTCCCGACGCTCGACGCCGTGGCCCAGCTCCCGCCCATGAAGGTTCTGGCTGTCTACGACCTCCGTGGCCCCGGAGACCTCTCAGTGCTAACGACTCACCCCCAGATGCAGGGGTTCACGGTCTGGGGGCGAGGGACACTGCACGGGCTTGAATCCGTGGAGAACTTGGCGAGCCTCTTCTACCTATCGCTCGGCCACGGGGGCGCGTCCGACCTCGACAGCCTGCGTCTTGGGCCGACGATGACTTGGTTGGGCCTCTACGAGCTGAGCGGGACCAGCGAACTGACCGCTTTGAGCAACTTCCGCGATGTCAGAAACCTTCTTCTGGCGACCGTGGCCACATGTACGCCGCGTGGCCTAAGCAGCGTCTCCGCCATGCCCGGGCTCCATGACCTCAGCTTCAACGACATGCGCTTGCCAGAGTGGCTGACAGCGCGAGAACCCCTTCCGGCCGAACTGCGGACGCTCGCATTGGATTACTGCGTCGTGCCTGGGGACTCGCGTGCCTACCGCGACCTCAGTTCCCTCGACTCACTACATATATCGACCTGCCGGACTCCCGACGGCGATCCCATCACCGCCCTCGACCTACCGATCAAGAACCTCACCATCACCTGACCTCCAAACTGCAACGGCCCCACCCTCCCGAAGAAGAGTGGGGCCGCCGCGAACGCGCCAAAAGCCTCAGTGCCAGCTATGCGGCGCCCGAAACCCACCCTCGCGCTCCAACCGCCGCCACCCAGCCTTGGGCAACGGACGATGGGTCGGGGCTTCCGCAGGCGCGGCCGCCGCACGAGCCAACAGGATCGCCGTGATCGCGGCGACTTCCTCGGGCTCGGCGTGGCCCTTCTCGACACGAATGTCAGGGGTGCTCATAGGTTCAGTCTCCGTGGATGAGGTTTCCGCGGGTGTACCGCGAGGAATCCGCTGGATTACTGCGGGGGGTTGCCGTGCTTACGCGAGGGCAGGTCCGCGTGCTTGGTGTGCAGCATCGCGAGCGACCTGATGAGTACCTCGCGGGTCTCGGCCGGGTCGATGACGTCGTCGACGAGTCCGCGCTCAGCCGCGTAATACGGGTGCATCAGCTCGGACTTGTACTCCTTGACCATCCGCGTCCGCATGGCCTCGGGGTCTTCGGCGTCGGCGATCTGACGGCGGAAGATGACGTTGGCGGCACCTTCGGCGCCCATCACGGCGATCTCGTTGGTGGGCCAGGCGTAGGTGAGGTCGGCGCCGATGGACTGGCTGTCCATGACGATGTAGGCACCTCCGTACGCCTTGCGCAGGATGAGCGAAATCCTCGGCACGGTGGCGTTGCAGTACGCGTAGAGCAGCTTCGCTCCGTGCCTGATGATTCCGCCGTGTTCCTGGTCGACGCCGGGAAGGAATCCCGGAACGTCCAGGAACGTAACGATCGGAATGTTAAAAGCGTCACACATCTGGACAAAGCGCGCAGCTTTTTCGCTCGCCTCGATATCCAGAACGCCGGCGAGGGACTGCGGCTGGTTGGCGACGATGCCGACGACCTGGCCGTCGAGCCGGGCCAGCGCGCAGATGATGTTGCGGGCCCAGCGCTCGTGGATCTCCAGGTAGTCGCCGTCGTCGACGATCTCCTCGATGACCTTGGTCATGTCGTACGGCCGGTTGCCGTCGGCCGGGACCAGGTCCAGCAGGATGTCCGAGCGGCGCTCGGCCTCGTCGCCCGACTCGGCGCGGGGCGGGTTCTCCCGGTTGTTCTGCGGGAGCATCGACAGCAGGTACCGCACCTCGGCGAGGCAGGTCTCCTCGTCGTCGTACGCGAAGTGCGCGACGCCGGAGGTCTCGGCGTGCACGTCCGCGCCGCCGAGGCCGTTCTGGGTGATCTCCTCGCCGGTGACCGCCTTGACGACGTCCGGGCCGGTGATGAACATCTGGGAGGTCTCGCGGACCATGAACACGAAGTCCGTCAGCGCCGGACTGTAGGCGGCGCCGCCCGCGCACGGACCGAGCATCACGCTGATCTGCGGGATCACCCCGCTCGCCTTGGTGTTGCGCTGGAAGATGCCGCCGTAACCGGCGAGGGCGGACACGCCCTCCTGGATACGGGCGCCGGCGCCGTCGTTGAGGGACACCAGCGGCGCACCGGCCGCGATGGCCATGTCCATGATCTTGTGGATCTTCGTGGCGTGGGCCTCGCCCAGCGCGCCGCCGAAGATCCGGAAGTCGTGCGCGTAGACGAAGACCGTGCGGCCCTCGACCGTGCCCCAGCCGGTGATGACACCGTCGGTGTACGGCTTCTTGGCCTCCAGGCCGAAGCCGACGGCGCGGTGCCGGCGCAGCTGCTCGACCTCGCGGAAGGACCCGGGGTCGAGGAGCAGGTCGATGCGCTCCCGGCCGGTCAGCTTCCCCTTGGCGTGCTGCGCCTCGGTCGCCTTCTCGCTCGGGCCGGCCAGTGCCAGCGCACGGATCTCGTGCAGCTCGGCCACTCGCCCGCGCGCGTCAGTCGGCTCACCCGGCGCCTCATCCAAAACGGTCATGTACTGACCCTACGAAGGACACCAACGAAAGGGCGCCGTCGACTCTGCACAGTCTCCGGCCCGTTTTCCTGGTACCCCTGAACAGAACCTGGGCGCCATGCAGCCGTTCTGACTGCTCAAGGGGCTTGCCCGTTGTAGGAGTCACACAAAGGCGTCAGCTGAGAGCCACCTCACATTCACATCGGGAAGATGCCATCCCCGGAGTGATTCCCGCGTTGCCGACCCCACCGAGAGGGCGTACTCGTAGTAGTTGGCACAACACCCTGCGGATGATGTTGAAAATTGAATGGAATAGGTCTACGGTCCTTCGTGTTGGCATCGTTGAACATTCAACAGCTTCATCCCCGCACCAACCTCGCACCACCTACGCACCACTCCCGTCCCCCCTTTAGGAGCACGTCATGGGCATCTTCGGCCGCAAGAACGACGAGACCGACGCCACCTCGGCACCCGCCGCCGTCAACCCCGACCTGGCCGCGCTGACCGGCGAGTACACCATCGACCCGTCGCACACCACGCTCGGCTTCACCGCCCGCCACGCGATGGTCACCAACGTCAAGGGCAAGTTCCTCGACTTCACCGGCACGCTGCACCTGGACGGCAGTGACCCGGCCAAGTCCACCGCGTCCCTGGACGTGAAGATGGAGAGCATCGACACCGGCTCCCCGGACCGCGACGGTCACCTCAAGAGCGCGGACTTCTTCAAGACGGACGAGTTCCCCACGATGACCTTCCGTTCCACCTCCGCCGAGGCCCTCGGTGGCGACGACTACCGCATCACCGGTGACCTGGAGATCCTCGGCACCACCAAGCCGATCACCATCGACCTGGAGTTCAACGGCGCGGCCAAGGACCCGTTCGGCAACGAGCGCGTCGGCTTCGAGGGCAAGGCCGAGATCCTGCGCTCCGAGTTCGGCCTCACCTGGAACGCGGCGCTGGAGACCGGTGGCGTCCTCGTCTCCGAGAAGATCAAGCTGAACTTCGACATCTCGGCGATCAAGAGCGCCTGAGGCCAAGCCATACGGCCAGATCATCGATCTCGGCCGCCACGGCATCGGCGATGCTCCTGCTGAACTCCACGTCCTGATGGACGGCGTTCACCAGGAGCACGCCGGCCTTGCGGTCGGCGGTGGCGTCGAGCTTCCCGACGAGCTGATCGCCGTAGAGAATCGGCAGGGCGAAGTACCCCCAGCGGCGCTTCTCGGCCGGTTTGTACATCTCCAACTGGTAGTCGTAGCCGAAGAGTTCAGTGGTGCGCTTCCGGTCGTGAATCAGCCGGTCGAAGGGCGACAGCAGTGCGGCCCGCCCGCTGAACGGCCGTTCCAGGTAAGCCGGATCAACCCGCCACTCCCCCTTCACCCCTTCTACGACGGCCGGTTCACCGGCGTCGCCGACGACGGCGGGTTCGACGGGGAGCGCGGTGCCGGTGGCGCGGGCGATACCGAGTGCGCGGAGCCGCCGTTCGTTCCGGAGACGGCGGGCTTCGACGACGGGGACGGCGGGTTCGTCCGGGTAGACGCGGGGCGCGAGGTCCCACAGCCGCTCCCGCCCCGCCCTCCCCGCGATCGCGACCTCACCCCTCAGCACCATCAGCTCCAGGAGCTGGCTCACGTTGCGGTTGTGCGTCCACCCGGACGACTGCCACGGCACCGCGCAGGTGTCGGGCAACTCCCTTGAGGTGAGCGGCCCTTGCCCGCCGAGCCGCTCCAAAATGTCCCGCCTGCACCCGTCGTTGGCCGCGACCCACTCCCGGTAGTGCTTGGTCTCCTTCTCCCATACGGCCATGTCGGCGCGGTACAACACCAGGTCCTCGCTCGGGCGGATCATCGCCCGGAGTTCGAGGAGCGTGCGGTTCGCAAGCGCGGCGGTGAGATCTTCCCGCGCGTACGACGAGCCGAGGCGGCTCCAGGCGACCAGGTCGGCGTTGGGGGCGATCGCGGCCGTGGGGTCGATCTGGAACAGGGTCAACTGCCGTACGACGGCGTGCAGTTCGGTGGGGCGGTGGGCGTCGAGGAGTTGGGCCTGGATGGCCATGCGGCGGGCTTGGGGGCGGGTGAGTTCATGCATGGCGCTGGTGTGCTCCCGGGGTGTGTCCGAAGGTGCGGCGGAAGACGTCGATGAAGGCGCTCGCGGACGACCAGCCGCACAGATGCGCCACGGCGGTGACCGGGGTGTCCTCGGCCAGCAGCACCAGAGCGCGGTACAGGCGCAGTTGGGTGCGCCACTGCGGGAAGGTCATGCCGAGGTCGGACTTGAAGAGCCGGGAGAGCGTACGGTCACTCGCGCCGACCTGTCTGCCGAGCTCGGCCAGGGTGCGGTCGTCGGCCGGGTCCGCGCTCAGGATCTCGCAGACTGCCCGCAGCAGAGGGGCGGTTGGGGTGGGCAAGTGCAGGGGCTGCTGGGGCGAGGCGCGCAACTGGTCGAGCAACACGGCGCGGAGGCGGGCACGTTCGGGACTGCCGTCGTCCGGGGCGAGCGTGGGCGTATCGGCGAACTGCGTGTAGGCAAGGATCAACTCCCTTAGCAGCGGCCCGACTTCCAGAACCGTAGGCGTGTCCAGCCCCAACGGGTTGTCGCGCGCGGGCAGCCCCACCAGCCGCAGTTCCAGCTCACCGTGGGCCTGGTGGGCGTGCACGGTGCCGGCCGGTACCCAGATGGCGCGCGTACCCGGCGCGATCCAGGACCCCGCGCTGGTCGTCACGGCCACCACGCCCCGCCCCGCGTAGACGATCTGGTGGTCGTCATGGCGGTGGGCGTCGATGGCGGCGCCGGGGGCCAACCACTGGGTACGAGTCGGCGCGACCGGCTCATGGCGGATTTCTGACATTAATTGGCAGTTTACCGGAAGCGCGACAGGCTGCCCAGGGCTGAGCATGTCGCTATGCCAAGCATCAACGCGTCCCGGAACAAGGCGATCACCTTGCTGGCGATCGGCCATGCCTGTGTGGACATCTACCAGGGCGCGGTCGCCGCGCTCATCCCGTTCTTCGTCGCCGAGCGCGCCTACAGCTATGCCGCGGTGTCGGGCATCGTGCTCGCCGCGTCCCTGCTCTCCTCGGTCGCGCAACCGGTGTTCGGCCTGCTCACCGACCGCTGGGCGATGCCGTGGATCCTGCCGGTGAGCACGGTCGTCGGCGGCCTCGGTATAGCGCTGAGCGGCCTGAGCGGCTCCTACCCCCTCACCCTGGTGTTCGTGGCCGTGTCCGGTGTCGGGGTCGCCGCGTACCACCCCGAGTCCGCCCGGGTCGCCCGGTTGCTCAGCGGGGGCAGCCACAGCGCGATGGGCTGGTTCTCGGTAGGCGGCAACCTCGGCTTCGCCGCGGCGCCACTCCTGGTCAGCGGCGTCATGGCAGGCGGCGGCCTGCGCCTGTCACCGCTGCTCGTACTCCCCGCCCTGGCCGGCAGCGTGCTGTGCCTGCCTGTGCTGCGCGCGCTGGGAAAGCCGGAGACGGGTGCCGCCGGCGGCACGCTCGCGGCGGGCACGGACGACAAGGCGTCCTTCATCCGCCTCTCCTTCTCCGTGATCCTCCGCTCCATAGAGTTCATCGGCCTGAGCACGTTCATCTCGCTCTACGCCCAGCAGCGCATGGGAGGCGGTACGGCGGCCGGCACGGCGGCGCTGTTCGTCCTCTACGCCGGGGGTGCGCTGGGCTCGGTGGTGGGCGGCAGTCTCGCCAACCGCTGGGACCGGGTGACGGTGGCCCGCTGGTCCTACGTGCTGACGATCCCGGCGATCGCGGGCACGGTGTTCGTCCCCGGCCCGGCGTTCTACGTCTTCGTGGCGCTGGCCTCCCTCACCCTCTACGTCCCCTTCTCCCTGCACGTCACCCTCGGCCAGGACTACCTCCCCACTCGCGTCGGCACGGCCAGCGGCATCACCCTCGGCCTGACGGTCAGCATCGGCGGCATGGTCACCCCGCTGATCGGCACGATCGCCGACGCGACGTCCTTGCGGACGGCTCTGGCCCCGTTCATCGTGTTGCCGGCGTTCAGTTGGCTGCTGTTCCGGGGACTCCCCGAGCCGACTGCGGCGCGACTCCCCGAAGGTCGCCACCCGGTCACCCCACAGCCCGCGGACGCACTCTGACGCCCTGCCTGTAGCGGGTGACTGTTGAATTGCGTTTCACTCACCCCTGTAGAGACGCTCCAGATCCACCAGTACGACCTCTCCCCGGTCCCCCGCAGCTCGCAGTTCCTCGGTGAATCCGGCGCCGCTGTAGCAGGCGAGTCGTACGGCCGACGTCTCGACTCCACGCCTGGTGAGGAGGGTGGCGGCGTGACGCAACCGCTCCAAATGTCCCATGCCCATGACCTGATCCCACTTGGCCTCGCCCAGGGAGAGCAGTACACCGTTGTCCTGCCCCACCGCGCCTCGTACGACCACATCGATCTCGTGGGCGGTGCGCTCCGCCTGGTCCGGAACGGTCCCGTACGAGACGTCGATCGGCATGCCGCCGAAGGTGTCGGGAGCGGCGAAGTGGGCGACCCACTCGCGGCAGATCTGCTCGAAGTGGGGTCCTACGACACCGGAAAGAAACCGGGGCCGGGAACTCGCCCAGACCTGATCCGCCAGCCCCCTGTCCAGCAAGGGGAGTTTGGGCCGGGAGATGGCGTGGTCGAAGGCGATCAGTGGTTCGCCGACGCGGTAGACGCTCCGGTTCCGGCGGAAGGCGTCCGTCTCCTTGCGCACCAGCCCGCAATCCTGGAGGACCGTGAGGGGGTGGGTGATGTCACTGGTCGGCCGCTCCAGGCAGCCGGCGATCCGGCCCGCCGTGGCGTTGCCGGAAGCGAGGGCCGCGAGTACGGAGTGGTAAAGGGCCCGGTCCCGGAGGTCGGACTCGTCGGCCAGGAGGTAGCGGGCCTCACGGTAGAGCGGGGAGCGGGGCGAGAGCGCGGTACGGCAGACCCAGGCGTCGAAGTCGTCCAGGCCGGCCGGGACGTCATCACGTACGAACTCCCTTCGGTAGGCGGGAGTTCCGCCCACGACGCTGTGTACGAGGAGAGCGAGCCGGGGGTCTCGCTCAATGCCCCAGAAGGCCGCCGCCTGCCGGAAGTCCAGTGGCTGTACGACGAGTTCGAGACCGGCTCGGCCTCGCAGGGGTGACGTACCGCTGAGCAGCTTGCCCATGAAGGACAGGGAACTGCCGCACAGGAGAATGCGGGTGCGGGACTCCAGCCGTTCGGGGCGGCGGGGGCCGTACGCGACCTGCACGATGGAGGGCAGGGAGGGGGTGGCCCTGGCGAGGTACGGGAACTCGTCGATGACCACGGGGACAGGTTTGTCCCTGCCCAGGGCGAGCAGCGCGTCGACGGCCTGCTCCCATCGGTCGAAGCGCATGGGGGCGATGCTGCCGGTGTACTGGCCCAGTTCCTCTCCGAAGCGGCGCAGCGACTCCGCCTCCGTCGCCTCGTACGCGCAGAAGTAGAAGCCTCCGGCGGCCCGGGCGAGGGAGTCGAGCAGAAAGGATTTCCCTTGCCTGCGCCGCCCGGAGACCACAGCCATGGTGGCCTCCGGCCCCTCGTCGGCCGCGAAGGCGGTGAGTTCGCTCCATTCCCAGTCCCGGGCGAACATGTCGGGAGGTTTGGGGAGGTTGAGAAGAGGGCGGGAGTAAGAGCCGGGCATGGGCGCCTCCAGGCGGAGTCTTAGGGAAGTACGTTTCCCGGAAATACGCTTCCCTTAACGACGGGCTGGGATCCCGGTCACGGTGGCCGCCGGACGGGCACTATGGGTACGGCAGTGGGCGGTGCTGCCCGGGGACGAGTTGCGGGCGGGGCCAGTGAACGACGGGGATCACATCGATTTGCGGGGCAGTACGTTCTACGGGCCCGTCACCGGCAAGGTGGAGTCCCCGCGGGCGGCGCCCTCCCCCACCGCGATGTCCGCGCTGCCGGCCGCGCCCGCGGTCTTCACCGGTCGTGAGGACGAGGTGGTGGAGTTGCTGAGCGCCCTCGATCCGGGGGTCGGCGGTGGCTCCGAGTCCGTCGTCATCTCCGCAGTCTCGGGGCTGGGCGGCGTCGGAAAGACCGCGCTGGCGTTGTGCGTTGCGCATGCGGCGCGGGGGCGTGGGTGGTTTTCCGGGGGTGCGCTGTTCGTCGATCTGCGGGGGTACGACGAGGTTCCCGTGACGGCGGATCAGGCGGTGCTGGCGTTGTTGCGGGCGCTGGGGGTGGGGGATACGGATCTGCCGCCGACGGCTGATGATCAGTACGCGCGGTATCGGGGCGAGTTGAGTTCTCGTGAGCCGGTGTTGCTGGTTCTGGACAATGCCTCTGATCCGGCGCAGATCGCTCCGCTGTTGCCGGGAGAGGGGAGCGGGCATCGGGTTCTGGTGACGTCCCGCGAGGTCCAGGACTCGCTTCCGGTACGGCAGTTCAGGGTTGACGAGCTTACGCCTGACGCGTCACGGGAGTTGATCGACCGGTCGTTGCGACGATTCGACCCCGGTGATCGCCGAGTTGCGGAGGAACCGGAAGCTGTACAGCAACTCGGTGAGCTGTGTGGGCACTTGCCACTTGCCTTGCTGATCGTCTCGGCGTTGCTACGGCGAGGTCGGCAGCGGCCCATTGCAACGGTGGTCAGCAAATTGCAGGTCGCGAGCGATCGGGTACGGGCGTTGAAGTTCAAGGGCGTTGATCAGTATGGAAAGGATCTGAGCCTGCGACCCGTGCTCGACGTGATGTATGCGCGGCTGGAGCCTGAACTGGCTCGGGCTTTTCGGATGTTGGGGCAGGCCCCCGGGGGACAGCATCGGGGTCGGGTCGGCGGTCAATCTGACATCCATGGATCTGAAGAGTCTGGAACCGCTGCTTGACGAACTGATCGCTGCCTCGCTCCTCACCGCGTTCCCTGGCGGCGGGCGCTGGGTGATGCATGACCTCGTACGGGTCTACGCCCGCAGTGTCGTCACGGAAGGGCCCGGCCTACGCGACGAGGCGACCGAAGCACAACTGCGATTGTTGAGCTACTACCTCCAGGCCGTCCTCTCAGCCAACGCTCATGTCGAGCGGTGCCCCGATGACATAGCCCACGCGTCCTTCAGTGGACGCGATCACGCCCTGAAATGGCTCGACTCCGAGCGCGCGGGGCTGCTGGTCGCTGCTCGGTGGACCGATACCGAGGACGAAGCATTGGCCGAGGGCGCTCTGTGGTTTGGCCTCGCCCTGGACAGTTACCTCAGTCATCGACGGGCTTTCGACGACTGGGCTGCTCTGACCGAGGCTGCGTGTCTCACCGCCCGCAAAGTCGGCAACACTGGGGCCGAAGCCAGGGCTCACGCCCAACTGGGCAGCGCCTTGCATGAGTTGCGGCGATTCGACGAGGCTACGGCCGCCCACGGACGAGCACTCGACCTTTACGAGCAACTCGGCGAACGTCATGGACAGGCCCATGTGTGGAACAATCTCGGGCTCACGCTTCGCGCACTATGGCGACATGACGAAGCAATCGACGCCTACACCCACAGTGCACGGCTACATGCCGAACTGGGCCTGCGTCAACAAGCAGCCACCGTGCGCGCCAATCACGGCGCTGTACTGAATATCTGGGGCCATTCAGAGCAGGCACGCATCGCCCTCGAAGAAGCCCTCGCAACCCACGTGGAACTCGGTGACAGAGCGAGTGAGGCAGGAGTCAGGAACTCACTTGGGCTCGTTCTGCGGAAACTGGGCCGCCAAGAAGAGTCCGCCGCCGCCCTGACTCTTGCCCTGGGACTCTGTGCCGAACTCGGCAACTGGCACGTCCGAGGCGTGGTCTGGAACAATCTGGGGCTTACCTGGACCGCCCTCGGGCGGCTCGACGAAGCTGTCGCAGCTCACACCCGAGCTCGGGACTGGTGCGCATTTCTCGGCGACCGCCATACGGAGGCCTCGGCCTGGGGCAACATGGGCATGGCGTTACTCGGCCTCCACCGCATCGAGGAGGCTCTGTTGGCCGCCCGCCAAGCACTCAGTCTCTTCCGCGCATGCGGCGACGACCACCACATCGCCATCGCCGAGCACAACATCACCGTGATCCTGAACGCTCAGCCCTGACCCACCACGAACTCGCACCACACCGCCTTCCCCGGCGCCCGCTCCCCCACCCCCCACTTGTCCGCGACCACCGACACCAGCAGCAGGCCGCGCCCGCTGTCCGCATCAAGGTCCCGGTACGGGGTGTTGACCTTGCGGAGGTCGCCCGTGCCGCTGTCGCGGACCTCGACGCGGAGGACTGCGTCGCGGTGGCCGCACAGACGGAGGGCGTAGCCCCGGCCCGGCGGTGCGCCGTGCAGGATCGCGTTGGTCGCCAACTCGCTTACGCAGAGCAGCACATCGTCGACCCGGTCGGTGATGCCCCAGTCCGTGAGGGTGTCGCGGGCGAACGTGCGGGCCAGCGCGACGGAGCGGCGGTCGCGGCGGTAGAACGCCTCGCGCGTGTGGGCTTGTTGGAGTTGTTCGTTCATGGGGCCACTGTCACAGGCAGTCACTATCGTGGGTCAGTGAGTGAGGTCGTATTTCGTTTCTCTACGACCCCACTACGACGACTTCGGGTGTGCGCGGGGGAAAGGGACACGCATGCAATCGGCGAAGAGGCCCAAGAAGGTCGGTACTTGGCAGGCGGTCGGCGGGCTGGTCGCCCACTTCCGGAAGAGGGCGGGGCTGACACAGGAGCAGTTCGCGGAGCGCGCGAAGGTACACATCGACACCCTCAGGTCCATTGAGCAGGGGCGGCTTGCGCTACAGGACGACCGGGCCATCCAGTTCGATGAACTGCTGGGTACGGGTGGGGTGTTGTTCGCGCTGGTGGAGAAGTTGCCGGTGCGGGAGCGGATGCCGGCGTTTGCGCAGGGACTCGCCGACATTGAGGAGACTGCCGTCAGCATCCTGTCCTACGAGACCCAGATGATTCCCGGGCTGCTACAGACAGAGGACTACTGCCGCGCGTCATTCGCGAGCCGGTTCCCACGCTTCGAGGACGAGACGGAGGAGCAATGGGTGTCCTCGCGGATGGAGAGGCAGAAGATCTGGCAGCGCAAGCAACCGCCGTTCGGCCACTTCATCTTCGAGGAGTCGATCCTGCGCACGGCTCTCGGCGGCCCGGATGTGATGCGGGAGCAGATCCGCAAAGTGCGTGAGGCCTGCGACCTCATTCACGTAGGCATCCAGATCATGCCCATGGGCCGTGTACCGCACGCCGGTCTCGCGGGGCCCATGTTGATTCTGGAGACACCCGCCCACGAGCACGCGGTCTACCTGGAGGTACAGCGCGCGAGTTTCCTGGTGGACGATCCCCATGAGGTCAGCGTCTACCAACTGAAGTATGGAATGCTGCGGTCACAGGCGCTCTCGCCTGAAGAGAGTGCCCGCATCCTGGAAAGACTGCTAGGAGAGTCATGAACACCGCAGCACGGCAGCCCCTGTTCTCGGACAACCTTGCGTGGTTCAAGTCCAGCTACAGCAGCAATGAAGGCGGCAACTGCATCGAAGTCGCCTACGCCTGGCGGAAGTCCAGCTACAGCAGCAGCGAGGGCGGCAACTGCATCGAGGTCGCCGCCCACCCCTCCGCCATCCACGTCCGTGACTCCAAGGTCACCGCCGGTCCCATCCTCACCGTCACCCCCGGCACTTGGACCACGTTCCTCGGCACCGTCGCCGTCACGCGTCCCGCAGTCTGAACGCCGCTCCCCCGACCACCAACAACCCCACCGCGTACGCCGCCAGCACCCCCAACCCCGGCCAGAGATCGGTCGGCAGACTCGTCGGCATAGGGCCCCAGTGCTGCAAACGGTGGCGCCAGGTCGGGGAGTTGAGGAGCTGGGACAGGAGCGGGACGACGTAGAGGACGCCCAGGCCAAGAGTGATCGCACCGCTCGTGTCGCGGAGCAGGGTCGCCAGGGACAGGCCCAGGAGTGTCACCAGGACCAGGACGAGGATCGAGCCGCCCGCCGCGCGGAGCGACGCGTCGGTGTTCGGTGGGGTCGGGAGGATCAGGCGGGCCAGGGCCAGGGCGGACAGCACCGCCAGTGCTCCCGCCACCGCCGTGAGGGCTGACAACGTCGCCGCCTTCGACGCGAGGACCCGCCACCTCCCCGGCATCGCCGTGAGCGTCGTACGGATCGTGCCGGTCGCGTACTCCCCGCCGATCGACAGCGTGCCCAGGACCAGGCAGATCGCCTGGCTCAACTGGATGCCGCTGAGGCTCAGTTTGACCGTGTTCGGGGCGTGGCACGGGGACGGGCAGATACGGGTCGTCACCGACGAGGCCGCCGCCGCGCCGATCGCCGCCGTCAGGACGACCGTTGCCGCCAGTAGCCACCAAGTGCTGGGCAGCGTACGGAGTTTGGTCCACTCGGCGTGCAGGGAACCCAGCCACCTCACGCGTCCCGCCTCCTTACCGTCCAGGCCGCCAGCAGCAGGGCCGCCAGCGTGTAGGCCACCAGGACCGCCAGGCCGTTGTACGGGGAGAGGGGGTAACAGCCGCTCTCCGGAAGGCAGTTGTGCGCGACCTGGGGGTAGTACGTCTTGCCCTGCTGGATCGCGAAGGCCGCCGCGGGAGTCACTCGTAGGAGCCATTGCGCCGCCGGGAGCGGGAAGGCGAAGGAGAGGATCTGCGGGAGGATCACCAGGACCACCACCGTCGCTATCGCGCCGGCGCTGTTGCGCAGGACCACTCCCAGGGACAGGGCCAGGACCGCGACCAGGGACAGGAGTGCCGCGCTGCCCACGACCGCCCTCAGGGACGGGTTCTCCAGGAGGGACAGGTCCGGGAACTCGGGGGGCTTGAAGCCGTTGGCGTGCAGGGTGCGTTGGGCCAGGGTGTAGCCAACTGCCGTTGCCAGCAGGCCTGTTGTGAAGGTGATGGCCGCTATCACCGTTGTCTTCGCCGCCAGTACCTTCAGGCGGGACGGGGTCGCCGTGAACGTCGTACGGATCAGGCCCCGTTTGTATTCGGTCGTCACGAAGAGCGTGCCCAGGGCGACCATGAACAGGAGGCCCACGAAGACTCCCTGGAAGCCCATCTGGACCAGGTCGGGGCTGTTCTCCTCGGGGGCGATGTCGCCCGAGCCGGTGAGGGTGTACGTGCCGGTCGCGGAGATCTGGGTGCTGGTCCCCGGCGTGTCCCCGGCGTTCGGGGCGTCGGCGTCTGGGGCGCCGATGTCCGTGCTCGCCCAGGCGGTGTCGGTCGACTCGCCCTGGAGGGTGAGGTGGTCGAAGGTTCCGGTGACCGTGCCGTGGCCCGCCCGCTCGCTCGTGCCGCCGAAAGAACGCTGCACCACATCATGCGCGGGAGTCCCCAGCACCAGCCCCACCTGAACCGTCCGCCCCAGCCCCCCAACCCCCACCTCCCCAAGCCGGGTCCACTTCTCACCGTCTACCGACGCATAGCCGGTTAGTCCAGACCCCAGCCTTTTCAACCTGAGCCACTGCGGCGCCGTAGCCAGGTCGCTGCTCGGGCCCGCCGTGTCATGGGTGAAGTTCCACTGCATACGGACGCCATGGTCCGGAGTCGCCACCACCGCCGCGTACGAAGAACCCTGCTTCAGGCTCGACTTGACGATGATCCCGGCCTTCGCCCACGGCTCCAGTGCCGCCTTGCCCTCGGTGTTCCTCAAGCCGGTCACCCGGACCGTGATCGTGCCGTCGCCGGTCAGCGAGCGGTGGGTGAAACGGAAGGCGTCGTTGACCACCTCGCCGCCCGGGCCGATCACCACAGGGGGGCCGCCACCCGTGCTGGAACCACTCGCGCCCATCTGCGAGATCACGACCGTCACCACGGCCGCCACCGCCAGTACCAGCAACCAGGCCCTGACCGTCCAGAACTTCGTCCACTCAGCGAGCAACAGGCGGCCGAAGCCGGCCCGCGCCGGGTGGAGGGACGAGCGGTACGGCGGGCGAGTCTTCGTGGGAGTCGTCATCGGGTCACCTCGTCCGGCTCGGCGGGCGTCGACGTGAACTCGACCGCGTCCCTTGTCAGTTCCATGTACGCCTCCTCCAACGACGCCCGGTGCGCGCCCACTTCGGCGAACGGCACCCGGGACGCGGCGAGCAGCTCCACGATCCGTTCGGCGGGCAGGCCGGTGACGGTGAGCAGATCGCGGTCGACGACTGCCACCGTGCCGCCCTCCCTGGCCAGGAGTTCCATCGCCTCCGTACGACTGCTCGTGCGCAGCCGTACCCGGTCGCCGGAGGCCGCCGCGAGGAGGTCGGCCACCGCCGTGTCGGCGATCAGGCGGCCCCGGCCGATCACCACCAAGTGGTCGGCGGTGTCTTCGAGTTCGCTCATCAGATGGCTGGAGACGAGGATCGCGCGGCCCTCCGAGGCCAGGTGGCGCAGGAGGCCCCGGATCCACTGAATGCCCTCGGGATCAAGGCCGTTGACCGGTTCGTCGAGGAGCAGCACCGGTGGGTCGCCCAGCAACGCGGCTGCCATGCCCAGGCGTTGGCGCATACCGAGGGAGTAGCCGCCCGCCCGGCGCCGGGACGCCTGCTCCATGCCGACCTGTTCGAGGACCTCGTCCACGCGGCGCATCGGGAGGCCGTGGGAGTGGGCCAGCCAGCGCAGATGGTCGCGGCCCCGGCGGGCGGGGTGCAGGGCGGCGGCGTCCAGGAGGGCGCCGACCTCCAACAGCGGGGTGCGCAGGGCGTGGTAGGGACGGCCGCCGATCAGGGCCCGGCCCTCGTCGGGGGTGTCCAGGCCGAGGAGGGAGCGCATGGTGGTGGACTTGCCCGCGCCGTTGGGACCGACGAAGCCGGTCACCGTGCCGGGCGCGACCGTGAAGGACAGTCCGTCGACCGCGAGCGTCCGGCCGAACCGCTTGCGCAGCTCGCGGACTTCGATGGTTGCGTCGGTTGCGTGGCTCATGGTGAGGGAGGCTAGGGGCGGCCGGTGCCGTACGTCGTCACACCTGGGAGGTCCCTCACGCGGGGGACGCCGGGCCGGACGGGGGTCGGCACAATGAGGGGGTGGCTGTGGAGAGGAGTGGGTCGGGGAACCTCGTCGTCCCAGGTGTCCTGGGTGTTCTCTCGGTCTCCGAAGTGCTGCTCCGCAGACCCGACTTGGGCGGCGGGTTCGCCGTCCTCCTGCTGCTCACCCTCGCTTCCACCCTTCCCCTCGCCCTCGTCCTGGGATCCGCCGGCCCCGCGCGCAGCGGTACCGCCGTCGCGGTCAGTACCGCCTGCGTGCTGTCCCTGGTGCCCTTCGGCATCCTCACCGTCGGCGGGGTCGTGGCCCAACTGGTGTGCGTGTACGTCCTGGGCCGCGCCGGAGCCACCCGCCTCGGCGGACTGCTCGTCCTCCCCTACGTCGTGATCGCGCTCGGCAGCCACGAGGAACCGACCAGGATCGTCGCCGTCCTCGTCGCGACCCTCGCCTCCGCCGCCGCGGCCACCGGCATCGCCCACCACGTGCGCAGCACCGCCCTGGCCCACAGCGCCACGGAACAGGCCTTCGCGGACACCCTCCTCGAACACGCCGCCCGGGGTGAACGGGCGCGTATCGCCCGGGAGTTGCACGATGTCGTCGCGCACCACATCTCGATGATCGCGGTCCAGGCGGAGACCGGCCGACTGACCACGCGCGGCCTGCCGCCGGAGGGCGCCGACCGTTTCCTCGCCATCGGCGACACCGCGCGCACCGCCCTCACCGAGATGCGGCGCCTGCTCGGCGTCCTGCGGGAGGACGCCGACACAGGGGTCCAGCGGCGCCCCCAGCCCGGCCTCGGCCAACTCATCGACCTGGTCGACGAGTCGCGCGACGCGGCCGGTTCCCGCACCCGGCTCATCGTCAGCGGGCCCGTCACCGCGCTCGACCCCGGTATCGAGGTCACGGCGTACCGGATCGTCCAGGAGGCCCTCACCAACGCCCGCCGGCACGCGCCGGGTGCCGCCGTGGACGTAGAACTCCGTTACAACGAGCAGGACTTGGCGGTGCGGGTGCGCGACAACGGGCCGGGGCCCACGGCCGCCGCCCCCTCCGGTCACGGTCTGCTCGGCATGCGTGAGCGGGCCGCGACGGTCGGCGGGACTCTGCGCACCGGGGCGGCTCCCGGCGGCGGTTTCCTGGTCGAGGCACGGCTTCCCGTCCGAGCTGAGGCGGTTCTGCCATGAGCGGCACGCCCATCCGTATCGTCGTCGCCGACGACCACGAGCTCGTCCGCGTCGGCTACGCCGGACTCCTCGCCACCCAGGGGGACTTCACGGTCGTCGGCACGGCGGGCGACGGCGCCGAGGCGGTGCGCGTCTGCCGGGCGGAGTCGCCCGACGTGGTGCTGATGGACGTACGCATGCCGGTCATGGACGGCATCGAGGCCACCGCGCGACTCCAGAACACTCCTGACGTACCAAGGGTGTTGATCCTGACCACCTTCGACCTCGACGAGCATGTCTACGACGCGCTCGCCGCCGGGGCCAGCGGGTTCCTGCTAAAGGACGTGACGGCGGAGCGGCTCTTCGACGCGGTGCGGGTCGTGGCGGCCGGTGAGGCGCTGCTCGCGCCCGGCATCACGCGCCGGCTGATCGCCGAGTTCGCCCGGCAGCGTCCCCGAACCGGCCTCGCGCACACGGCACTTGACGCCCTCACCCCGCGCGAGACCGACGTCCTGCGGCTGCTCGCGCAGGGTCTGTCCAACCCCGAGCTGGCCCTCCGTCTGCACGTCGGCGAGGAGACCGTGAAGACCCATGTCAGCCGCATCCTGTCCAAACTGGGACTGCGGGACCGTACGCAGGCCGTGGTGACGGCCTACGAGACGGGGCTGGTCGTGCCGGGGACAGGAACCGGCTGACGGCGGCGGGCGCGCGGGACCGGCAGCAGCCACCATGCCGACACCACCGACAACACCGCGCCGACCGCGATCCCTTCGAGCCGGGTCGGCAGGAGGTGCGGCGCGTCCTGGCCGAAGTAGCCGAGGAGGAGGGACAGGGCGCAGGTCATCCCGGCCGCCCAGTAGGCGTAGTTGAGGGGGCGCAGCCACAGCGCGACCGCGAGGACGGCGAACATCAGCGCCACTGAGGTGTCGCCGGTGACCCCGATCGCCGCGACACCCGTCGCCAGCAGGGTGCCGACCGTGGCTCCGGCCAGGCGCTCGACTCCCTTGCGCAGTACGTCCGTTCGGCCCCGGTTGCCGCTCGCGGCGACGTACGCGGTGAGGACCACCCACGGCCAGTGGTCGTCGAAGAACAGCCGTCCGACGATGAAGGCGGCGGCGATCCCGGTCGCCATCTGGAGCGCCATGCGGGTGCTCGGGCGGGGGTGGAGGCGGGAGCGGCGCGGTGGTGGTCCGGCGGTGGGTTCGGCCCGCCAGGGCTCGGGGCCGAAGCGGTCCCCCAGCCCCTGCACCAGCCATACCGTGCCGCACGCGAGCGCCCCTACCAGCGCCGACCAGCCCCAAGTGAGCAGCCCGCTCTGCGCCTTGGCCGGCAACGCCGGGCCCGGTACGACGAGGAGGGTCACCAGCGGGAGGGCCAGCAGGGTGCCGGCCTTCGTGGCGGCGGGGCCGTAGCGGCGGATCCAGATGGCCAGCGCCATGCCCGCCGTGTAGACGGCGGCGCCGAGCGTGTAGTGGGAGGCGATCAGCCGGCCGACGAAGATCGAGGCGCCGGCGGTGACCGGCAGCAGGACGAGCGCGGTGAGTCGGCGGCGGGTGTCGGCGGTGCGCTGGGTGGAGGCGAGGGTGAGGGTCAGGGCGACCGCGAGGACCAGTACGTCGGTGTGGAGGCCGGCGGTGCGCTCCAGCCAGAGGGCGGTGCCCCAGCAGAGCAGCACGGCGGTCATCGTCAGAGCCGCTTCGTACGCGTTGCGTATCAGTTTGGCGGTCACTGGCCCACAGTAGCTGGCACAGTGGAGCAGGAATAGTAAGGAAGTGCGTACGATATCCGACATGGATCATCGCGTGGACCATCTCTCCGAAGCCGCCCGGATCCGTCGCGGTGTCGTGCGGCTGAACCGGCGGTTGCGACAGGAGCGGGGCGAGGGCGCGTTCAGCCCGAACCAGTTGATCGTGCTGGGGCATCTGCATCGGCATGGTGCGGCTACGCCCGGTGAGGTCGCGGTGGCCGAGCGGCAGCGGCCTCAGTCATTGACCCGGGCCTTCTCCGAGTTGGAGGCGGCGGGGTTGATCTCGCGTGAACCTAGTGCGGCGGATCGGCGGCGGTCCGTGCTCGCGCTCACGGCGGCGGGGAGGCGGGCGTTGGACCGGGACATGGGTGAGCGGGATGTGTGGTTGGCGGGGGCGCTGGGGTCTTTGAGCGCGACGGAGCGGGGGGTGTTGGAGTTGGCGGGGGAGATCATGGAGCGGCTGGCGGGTCGTTGATCGGGTGCGGGGCGGTGGGGGCTGGTCGCGCCCACGCGGCGGTAGCCGCAAATCGAATACAGCCCCGCGCCCCTTAAGGCGGTTGCTCTGGGCGGAGTTGGCAGGTCCCGCCACCGCACCGTCAGGAACCGCCGCCGAAGGCCCCGCACCCCTACGAGCGGCCGGCCGATGGCTGAAATACGCCACTTGTGCGGACGTTCACAGGGTTCCCATAATCCTTCAACAGATTTGACCAGCCCATGTCAGAAATTGGGCATTTCTTTGATGCCCTGGATTGACATGTGCGCGCCATTCCCACCCCCCACGGAAGGCATCACGTTGAAGAAGCTCCTCACAGCCCTCAAGAGATGCGCGGCCGTCGGCGCCGCCGCTCTCGCGATCGCCTCCCTTCAGCCCGTCTCGGCCGCACAGGCCGCCCCCACGCCCGTCGTCGGCGGAACCACCGCCACGCAGGGCGAGTTCCCGTTCATGGTCCGGCTCTCGATGGGCTGTGGTGGTGCGCTCTACACCCAGCAGATCGTGCTCACCGCCGCGCACTGCGTGAGCGGGACCGGGGCCAACACCAGCATCACCGCCACCGCGGGTGTGGTGGACCTCCAGTCCACCACCGGGCGGGTCCAGGTGAAGTCGACGTACGTGTACCGGGCGCCCGGTTACAACGGGAACGGCAAGGACTGGGCGCTCATCAAGCTCGCCTCGCCCATCACCACCGTGCCGACGCTGAAGATCGCCACGACCACGCAGTACAACACCGGGACCTTCACCATCGCCGGGTGGGGTTCGGCCAGTGAGGGCGGGGCCCAGCAGCGGTATCTGCGCAAGGCCACCGTGCCGTTCGTCAGTGACGCCACCTGCCGGTCCTACAGCGGGTACAGCGGACTCGTCGCCAGTGACGAGATCTGCGCCGGGTACACGGCCGGCGGGGTCGACACCTGTCAGGGTGACTCGGGTGGTCCGATGTTCCGCCGGGACAGCGCCAACGCCTGGATCCAGGTCGGCATCGTCAGCTGGGGCATAGGGTGCGCCCGCGCGAACGCGCCTGGCGTGTACAGCGAGGTGTCCACGTTCGCCTCCGCGATCGCGTCGGCGGCGGCTTCGCTCTGACGTACGTCCTTCTTCCGCGGGCCCGGCGCCACATGCGCGCCGGGCCCGTGTTTCTCGCCCCCCACACACAGCTCGCCCCCCACAGCTCGCTCAGAACCCGCCGCCGAAGTCCCCGCCGCCACCGCCGTCTCCGCCCCCTCCGAAGTCCCCTCCCCCACCGAAGTCGCCGCCGAAGTCCCCGGAGTCGAAGTTCGCGCCGGACACATCGCCGCCGTCGTAACCGCCGCTGCCGAAGTCGCCGTAGCCGGTGCCGTAGTCGGACGCGTAGGACGGGGTGGCCATCATGCTGCCGAGGACCGTGCCGACGAGGAGGCCGGGGAGGAGGCCGCCGCCGAAGTAGCCGCCGGCCCAGGGGCCGTAGGCCGGGCCGGCGTCCCAGTACGGGCGGCGGCCGTAGTCGGTGTCGACCTCGCGGATCATCGGGTCCCGGCCGTCGGCGAGGCGGGCCTGGTCGGCCGCGCAGACCGGGACCTCGCGGGGTGCGCCGCCGGCCGGGGTCCAGGTGGCGTCGGCGACCGAGGGGCCGTGGCGCGGGTCGAAGAAGCAGGGGGCGCGGCGCTCCGGCAGCGGGCGGCCCTCGCGGCGGGCGGCGAGCTGCGCGAGCGAGAAGCGGCCGTCCTCCAAAGCCTGGGTGACGGAACGGACGTCCTCCGGTTTCGTGGCCGCCGCCATGTACGACTTCGCCTGCTCGTAGGCGTCGAGGGCGCGTTCGTAGTCGGCGCGCATCGCGTCGTCGGCGCCCGGTTCGGCCGGGTGGAATTCGAGGCGGTCCAGTTCCTCGCCGAACGCCGTGATGTCCTCGTCGACCACCACCCGCAGCTTGTCCAGCGCGGCCCGCTGCTCCTCCAGCCTGCGGCGCCGGGAGCGTCGTACGAGGGTGTACGCCCCCGCGCCACCGGCCACCAGGACCCCGCCCGCGACGATCAGCGCGGTACCGGAGACTCCCCCGCCGCCGTCCGAGGAGCCGCCCCAGGACGCGGGCGCCGAGCCGCCCATCGCGGCGAGCGCGCGGTCGGTGAAGTCGTCGAGCTGGGCCTTCGCGTCCTCGCCCTGCACGCTGCTGACCAGGTTCTTCACGGCCGCGTTCGACAGGACCCGGGAGTCGGCGCGGGCGTCGAAACGGTCGCCGAGGCGGATCGCGTACAGGCCGGTGATGCCGGTCGCGGTGCGGAGGTTCGTGAAGAGGTTCGCCGTCGGGTAGTCGGCGGGGAGGACCGCGACGAAGACCGGTTTGTCGGCGTCCTTGATCTTCTTGGTCAGCGCGTCGGCGTCCGCCGTGGACAGCTGCCCGCTCGCCCCCGGATCGACGTGGACCGGGCCCTTGCGCAGGGCCTGGGCGATCGCCGAGACGCCCGTGTCCGCGGCGGCCGGGGACGCCATGCTCAGGGCGGCGAGCAGCAGGGCCAGGAACAGCACCGGGAGGCTTCGGATCCCGGTCTTCACGACCTGCGTGACCTTCACGACCTTCATGGTTCGACGCTACCGGAGGTTGGTCCCCTCGGCCGGTGCTCACCAAGCGATCCGGGCCGCCACCGGCAGGTGGTCGCTGCCCGTCTCCGGCAGCACCCACGCACTCCGCGCCCGCACCCCCCGTACCAGAATCTGGTCGATGCGCGCGATCGGGAAGGACGCGGGCCAGGTGAAGCCGAAGCCGTTCCCTGCCGTGTCCTGGGCCGAGCGCAGGCGGGTGGTCAGGGCGTGGAAGGCGCGGTCGTCCGTGGTGCCGTTCAGGTCACCGAGCAGCACCACCCGCCCGTTCGGCTCGGCGGCGACAGCCTTGGCGAGGGCGCGGGCGCCGAAGTCGCGGGAGATCGTCCAGAAGCCGCTGCTGGGCAGCACCCGGACCGACCCGAGGTGCGCCACGTAGACCGCGAGCGGCCCGTGGTCGGTGGCGGCCGTGGTGCGCAGCGCCCGCACCTCGTCCTGTCCGTGGTCGACCGGGCGGGTCCTCGCCAGCGGTCCGACATCGTCGCGTACGACGTCGACGGGACGGGTGTCCGACAGCGGGAACCTGCTCCACAGCCCGACGGTGCCCAGCACCGCGCGGTACGGGTACGCCTTCGCCAGCGCCCTCTCGTACGTGCCCGTGGCCTGCGGGGTCAGCTCCTCCAGTGCCAGCAAGTCGGCGCCGCAGGAGGCGAGTTGGCGGGCGGTGCCGGTCGGGTCGTGGTTGTCGGCGCCGACGTTGTGGCTGACGGCGGTGAGGTCGCCGCCCGGGTGGGACTTGTCCTGGAGCAGCCCGCCGAAGAGGCTCAGCCACGCCGCGAGCGGCAGCACCAGCGCGAGCGCCGCCGAGGCGGAGCGGCGCCGGCACGCTCCGGCAAGCAGCACCGGGACGCCCACCCCGAGCCACGGCAGGAGGTTCTCGACCAGGCTGCCGGCGCCCCCGACGTTCGGGATCCAGGCGTGCAGCAGCAGGACCAGACCGAGCAGCAGGGCGAGGGCGGCGAGCACCGGGCCGCGTTTCCAAGGAGCGATCCATGTCATGCCGGGCAGTCAAGGCGGCCCGGTGTTGTCGGCCCGTATGGGATTTTCGATACGCGGACGATAGGTGCCGCCTCCTAGCATCGACCGTATGCGTGTGCTGATCGTCGAGGACGAGCCCTATCTGGCCGAGGCCATCCGCGACGGCCTGCGCCTCGCGGCGATCGCGGCCGACATCGCGGGCGACGGGGACACCGCCCTGGAGCTGCTGAGCGTCAACAGCTACGACATCGCCGTCCTCGACCGCGACATCCCCGGCCCCTCCGGCGACGAGGTCGCCCGGCGCATCGTCGCCTCCGGGAGCGGGCTGCCGATCCTCATGCTCACCGCGGCCGACCGGCTCGACGACAAGACCACCGGGTTCGAACTCGGCGCCGACGACTATCTGACGAAGCCCTTCGAACTCCAGGAACTCGCGCTCCGGCTGCGGGCGTTGGAGCGTAGACGCGCTCACAACAGGCCGCCTGTACGGGAGTTGGCGGGCCTGCGCGTCGATCCGTTCCGCCGGGAGGTCTACCGGGACGGCCGCTATGTCGCCCTGACCAGGAAGCAGTTCGCCGTGCTCGACGTCCTCGTCGATGCCGAGGGCGGGGTCGTCAGCGCCGAGGAACTCCTCGCACGGGCGTGGGACGAGAACGCCGACCCGTTCACCAACGCCGTGCGGATCACCGTCTCGGCGCTGCGCAAGCGGCTCGGCGAACCGTGGATCATCGCGACCGTGCCGGGCGTCGGCTACCGCATCGACGTACAGCCGCTTGAGGGGGTGGACCGTGGCTAGGGCGCCCGGGCTGAGCGTCCGGCTCAAACTCACCCTCAGCTACGCCGGGTTCCTCCTGCTGGCCGGTGTCCTGCTGCTCGTCGCCGCGTGGCTGTTCCTGGACCGCGCACCCCATGTCGGACTCATCCTGGTGCCCAACTACCGCTTGGCCGTGGCCCGCGCCTTCGCGCCGACCGCCGCCGCCGCGCTGGCGTTCCTGCTGGTGTTCGGTCTTCTGGGCGGGTGGCTGCTGGCCGGTCGCATGCTCGCCCCGCTGACCCGCATCACGGACGCCACCCGCACGGCCTCCGACGGCTCGCTCTCCCACCGCATCCAACTGCCGGGCCGCGGCGACGAGTTCCGGGAACTCGCCGACGCCTTCGACACGATGCTCGCCCGGCTGGAGGCCCATGTCGCCGAACAGCGGCGGTTCGCGGCCAACGCCTCGCACGAGCTGCGCACCCCGCTGGCCGTCTCGAAGACGCTGCTCGAACTGGCCCGCACCGACCCGGACCAGGACACCGGCACGATCATCGAGCGCCTGCACACCGTCAACACGCGGGCGATCGACACCACCGAGGCCCTGCTCGTGCTCAGCCGCGCCAATCAGGGGACCTTCACCCGGGAACCCGTCGACCTGTCCCTCCTCGCCGAGGAAGCCACCGAGACGCTCCTCCCGCTCGCGGAGCGGCACGGCGTCACCATCGAGACGAGCGGCGAACTCACCCCCGCGCTCGGCTCGCAGACGCTCCTGCTCCAACTCACCACGAACCTCGTGCAGAACGCGATCGTCCACAATCTGACCGAGGGCGGCACCGTCCGGGTGCACACCGCCGTCCGCCCCCGGAGCGTGCTGCTCACGGTCGAGAACACCGGCGATCCGCTCACCCCGCAGCAGGTCTCGACCCTCACCGAACCGTTCCAGCGCGGCACCGAACGCCTGCACACCGGCCACGCGGGGGTCGGGCTCGGCCTGGCGATCGTCAAGACCATCACCGGCGCGCACGACGGCACCCTCACGCTGACCCCGCGCACGGGCGGCGGGCTCAACGTCACGGTCGAACTCCCCGCCCCACACTCGAAGTAGCCGCGCCCTCCACGCCGTTGAGGCGTGGAGGGCGCGGGATCAGGCGGTCTGTCCTAGGCCGCCTTGTACGCCTCCTCCAGCTTCTTCACGGCCGCCGCGTACTTCCCGGTCAGCAGCAGATGGTCCGCGTCGGCGAACGGCTTCGACACCGCCGCCGTGATGTTCTGGCCCACCTTCTGCTGGACGATCAACCGCGCCTCGGTGACGAGCGCCTTGCCCTTCTCCGCCGACCGGGCCTTGCCCGCCGCGGCCTCCAGCGCCTTCAGGGTGGACGCGCCACCCGTCGGCGCCTTCGTCACGGTCGTCAGACCCCAGCCGTAGGGGAACTGCGGATCGTACGTCGTGTCGCCGACGTTGATCGGCAGCTGGGCCTCCGACTTCGGCCAGGTGACCGGGAGTTGACCGGTGAAGGAGCGCTTGCCGTAGAGGACGTCGGCCACGCCGTCGCCCTCCGTGCCCGGCAGCCAGGAGGCCACCACGGCGTCGATCTTCGGGAGCCGATCGCCGATCAACTGCGGGCGCCCGGAGACGATCAGCACCGCGCACTTCATCGCCGCGCACACCTTGTCCACGGCTGCCTGGTCGGCGGGGGTCAACGTCAGGTCGTTGCCGTTGCCCACATCGCCGATGCCCTCGGCGTACGGGGTCTCGCCGACCACGACCACACCCACGTCGTAGCCGCTGGTCGCGGCGGACGCGTCCTTGGAGTACGTGACGTTCCCGCCGGCGTTCTTCATCCCCTGGAGGATCGTCGTGCCGGTGGTGTTGGTGCCGGACGAGCCCTGCCAGGTGATGGTCCAGCCACCGGTCTGGTTGCCGAGGTCGTCGGCGTTGGAACCGGCGACGTAGACCTTCTGATTCTTCTTCAACGGCAGGACGCCACCCGCGTTCTTCAGCAGCACCTGCGACTCGGCCGCCGCCTGCCGCGCCACGGCCCGGTGCGAACTGGAGCCGATCTTGGCCGCGTTGCTCGTGTCGGCGTACGGCTTCTCGAAGAGGCCGAGCTTGAACTTCTGGGTGAGGATGCGCGACACGGCGTCGTCGACGCGCTTCTCGGTGACGGTACCGGCCTTCACCTGGGCGATCAGGGTCGCGGTGAAGTCCTTGTAGCTGTACGGGACCATCATCATGTCGACGCCCGCGTTGACCGAGGTGCTGACGTGGGACGCGTAGTCGCCGGGGAGTTGGTCGATGGCGTTCCAGTCGCTGATGACGAAGCCGTCGAAGCCCATCCGGCTCTTGAGTACGCCGTTGATCATGTCGGCGCGGGCGTGCATCTTCACCGGGCCGAGACCGTCGCCGACGATGTCGAGCGAGGAGTAGGACGGCATGACCGTGCCGATGCCCCGGTCCACGGCCGTCTGGTACGTCGCCAGGTGGATGGCCTCCAACTGCTGCCGGGTGACGGTGGTGACGCCCTGGTCGATGGTGTACGAGCCCGTCGTGGAGGAGCCGTAGGCCGTACCGCCGTCGCCGACGAAGTGCTTGGCGGTGGCGAGGACCTTGTCGTCGTCCTTCAACTGCTTGCCGTTCGCGGCGCCTTGGAGACCCTGGATCATCGTCTCCATGGACTGCACGAGCGCCGGGTCCTCGCCGAAGGACTCGTAGGAGCGGCCCCAGCGTTCGTCACGGGTGACGCAGAGGCAGGGCGCGAAGTCCCACGGGACGCCGGTCGCGCGGACCTCGCTGGCCGTCACCGCGCCTGTTTTCTGGGCGAGTTGAGGGTCGCGGGTCGCGCCGATGCCGATGTTGTGCGGCATGATCGTGGCGCCGGCCAGGTTGTTGTGGCCGTGGACCGCGTCGACGCCGTAGATCAGCGGGATCTGGAACCGCGTTGCCTGTGCCCGGAGTTGGAACGAGTCGATCATCTGCGCCCAGGCCGCTGCCGTGTTGGGCGTCGGGGTCGAGCCGCCGCCGGAGAGCAGTGAGCCGAGGTCGTAGGTGGCGATGTCGCCGCCGGTGCCGATGCCGCCGCGCTCGGCCTGGGTCATCTGCCCGGCCTTCTCCGCCGGCGACATGCGCTTGACGAGGTCGGCGACACGCTTCTTGATGGGCAACTTGCTGTCCAGGTACGGCAGTCCGTGCGCGTCCACGACGACCTGCGGGGTCTCGGCCGGGGCCTTGGCGCCGGTGACCGTGAGCTTCAGCGGGATCGTCTCGGCGTTCTCGGCGGACTTGTCCTTGAGCGTGCGGACCTTGACGGTCTGCGTGGCGCCGGACGCGGTGCCCGCCGGGAAGGTGAGCGTGCCGGAGACCGGGGTGTAGTCCTTGCCGGCGGTGGCGGTGCCGCCGTCGGAGGCGTAGGCGACGGTCACCGGGTCGTCGAGCGGGACGGCGCCGGTGGTGGCGACGGTGACCTTGACCGTGGCCGTACCGCCCTCCTTGACCGGGTAGACGGCCGAGTCGGTGACGACGGAGGCGCGCAACGACTGATCCGCCTTGCCGTACAACTCGACGTCGTCCATGGCGAATTGACCGTGGACGCCGACCGGGAGCGTGACCGCGTAGCCCCACATCTGGGTGAGGCCCAGGACGTGGTCGATGCCGCCGACGGGCTGGTAGTCCGTGCGGTAGACGAAGTTCGCGAACGGGATCTCGATCTGCTTCCAGCCGGTGAAGTCGTCCGTGAAGGACGTCGTCCACAGCTCGGAGGCCTCGCCGTTGACGCCGCCGTCCTTGATCTCGAAGTTGGTCGCCTTGCCGTTGTTCTGGCCGTCCCACCAGAAGCGGATGCCCTGATGGGCGGACCAGTCGTGGCCGGGCTCGGTCGCGGCGTAGTCGTGGGTGAAGCCGCCGTAGCCGCTGATGTCGTAGGTGCCGGAGAGTACGTGTTCGCCCTCGGGGGCGTCCGGTCTCGCGGTCAGGGCGAGTTGGGGCGGGTCGTCGGTGTCACCGCCCCAGGTGAAGATGCCCTCGGCGGGCTGGCTCGCGAAGGGCACCTCGCCCTCGAAGCGGTCGACGGGGGTGGGGGCCGGATCGGCGGCGGCGACCGCCTGGGAGACGGCGGCCGGTGACAGCAGCGCGGCGCACAGGGCGGTGGAAACGAGCAGGGCGGTTCTTGGCATGGACCTTCCCTCGGCTCTGGAGCTCTGGTTCACTCTGGGATCGCACAGTTCACTCATGACTTAGATCACGCCGTGAGTTAACTAACGGCCCGCAGACCCGTCAAGACGTCTCGTCAGGAAGGGCTAACGCATCCATGTCCAGGAGAACCCCCCGCACGGCCCGGCTGCTGCTCGCCGGACTGCTCTCCCTGGCCGGCTTCACCGCGGCCGTACCCCCCGCACACGCCGCCGGTGAGCAGGTCACGGCCTGGCTCACCACCACCGACGACGCCGCCGGACGCCATGTCACCCGCGGCCTCCAGGCCCAGACTCCGTTCGCCTTCACCTCCGGGACGGGCGGCAGCGGCGAGAACATCACCGTCGACGAGAACACCCGCTACCAGACCTTCACCGGGGGCGGCGCGTCCTTCACGGACACCGCGGCCTGGCTGATGAACAGCAGCGGCGCGCTGTCGACGGCGACCCGGAACGCGACCATGACCAAGCTGTTCTCGCCGACGGACGGGATCGGTCTGTCGTTCCTGCGCAATCCGATGGGCGCGTCGGACCTGGCGCGGTACGGGTACTCGTACGACGACGTGGCCTCCGGCGCGACCGACCCGAACCTCACGTCGTTCTCGATCGCGCACGACCTCGCGGATGTCGTCCCGCTGACCAAGCAGGCGCTCTCGCTCAACCCCTCTCTGACTGTCATGGCCTCGCCATGGACGGCTCCCGCGTGGATGAAGGACAGCGGCTCGCTCAACGGCGGCTGGCTGAAGTCCGAGGACTACGGGGTCTACGCGAACTACTTCGTCAAGTACCTCCAGGCGTACAAGGACCAGGGCGTTCCGGTCTCGTACCTGACCGTCCAGAACGAGCCGACGTGCTGTTCCGGGTATCCGTCCATGAGCTGGAACGCGTCCGGGCTCTCCTACTTCACGAAGAGCGAGCTGCTGCCGAAGCTCAACGCGTCCGGCCTGACGACGAAGGTGCTGGCGCACGACTGGAACTGGGACGTCTACGACTCCTACGCGGCCTCGACCGTGGACGACGCGGCCGTCCGCGCCAACCCCAACTTCGGCGGGATCGCCTGGCACGGCTACGGCGGTGACGTCACCAAGCAGACCACCGTGCACAACCAGTACCCCACCCTCGACGCCTTCGGCACCGAGCACTCCGGCGGCACCTGGATCGCCAACCAGCAGCGCGAGGACATGAACAACATCATCGACTACACCCGCAACTGGGCGAAGTCGGTGACGAAGTGGTCGCTGGCCGTGGACCAGAACATGGGCCCGCACAACGGCGGTTGCGGCACCTGCACGGGTCTGATCACCGTGCACAACGGGGACGGCGCGAGCGGGACCGTCGACTACACCGTCGAGTACTACACGATGGGCCAGCTCACGAAGTTCGTCCGGCCGGGCGCGCAGCGGATCGCTTCCACGGCGTCCACGAACGTGCCCAACGTCGCGTGGCGCAACCCGGACGGTTCGAAGGCGCTGATCGCGTACAACGACGCGTCCACGGCGAAGACGGTGACCATCAACTGGGGTGGCCAGCACGCGACTTACTCCCTCCCCGGCAAGACGTCCGCCACCTTCACCTGGACGGGCACACAGTCCGGCGGCGGCAGCCGGACCGGCGCGTTCGTCGGCCTCGCGAGCAAGTGCCTCGACGTGGCCGGTGCTTCGACCACCAACGGCACGGCCGTCCAGCTCTACGACTGCAACGGCTCGACCGCCCAGCAGTGGACCGTGGGCACCGACGGCACGGTGCGCTCCCTCGGCAAGTGCCTTGACGTGACGTCGGCTTCGACGGCCGACGGCGCGAAGGTGCAGTTGTACGACTGCAATGGAACCGCCGCGCAACAGTGGTCGTACAACTCCACGACCGGTGATGTGGTGAATACGGCGGCCGACAAGTGCCTTGACGTGACGGGCAATTCGTCGACGAACGGGGCGAGGGCGCAGATCTGGACGTGCACGGGAGCTGCCAACCAGAAGTGGCATCTGCAGTAGGCAGGGCGGGGCGTGTCCCGCCCTCGACGGGGGGCGGGACATGCGACGTGTCGTGGTGGCGGTGGTGGGTGCGGCGGCCGGGGTGGGGCTGCTGAGCGGGTGCAGTCCGGCGCGGCTGCCACTGGCCGCGGCCTGGCTGGGCACGGACGGACAGCCGGTCGCGCTGGTGAAGCCGTGCGGTCACGACCGCGCGGGGGACATCGACCTCGGCAGTTGGACCGAGGAGGAAACGGCCGACGGGGTGAGCGGGACAGCGGAGAGCCCGAGCCTGGGCACCGGCTGGCGGACACCCCTCGTAGGGCCCCCGATGGAGCCCTTCGGCACGACGACGTTCCCGCTCTTCGAGCCGCCCCGCTCGTGGCGGACCGAGGCGACCGGGCCTCAGATGCTGGCGCCCGGCCGCACCTATTCCCTGACGTTCAAGGTGTACGGCACCGGCGTCGAATACACCGGCGACCTCTACTTCACCGCGAAGGACCTCACGTCGCTGCGCCCCGGCCAGGTCTGGGCCGACGACCGCGCGATGAGCCGGGACGACTTCGACGATCTCGTGGACGACAAATGCTGACCCGGGCGCGGGGGCGGCGGGGCGCCGCGGCGGTCGTGGGGGTGGTGGCGGGGTGTCTGCTGCTCAGTGGGTGTGCGGCCGTCGATCTGCCGTTGTCCGGGGTGCGGCTCGGGGCGGACGGGGTGCCACGGGCGCTCATCCGCCCGTGCGGGGACGACAGTTATCAGTCGCCGTCACTCGACGGGTGGGCCGTCGCCGCCGAGGGTGGGCCGGTCACCACGGGGTGGGACGTGCGGAAGGAGAAGCTGAGCGGGGACGCCGAGTTCCCGCTGTTCTCGCCGCCGGCGTCCTGGCAGGCCCGGCACCGGGGCGAGCAGCGGCTCCTGCCGAAGCACACGTACACGCTGATGTTCGGGCACTACATCACCGGCGACTCGTACAACGGGATCGTGGAGTTCTCCACCGAGCAGATCACCGCCCTCAAACCCGGCCAGGTCTGGGCCGACGGGAAGGCAATGAGCCTCGGCGAGTTCGAGAAGCTCGCCGAGCGCTCCTGCTGAGACCGGTCTACTGGGCCGGTTCCACGCCCGCGCGGAGGAGGCCGTAGGTGTACGCGTCCGCCAGTGCCTGCCACGACGCGGCGATGACGTTCTCCGCGACGCCGACCGTGGACCACTCCGCCGAACCGTCGGACGTGGCGATCAGGACGCGGGTCGTGGAGGACGTGCCGTGCTTGCCCTCCAGGATGCGGACCTTGTAGTCGACCAGCTCCAGCTTGGCGAGCTGGGGGTAGATCTTCTCCAGGGCGACGCGCAGGGCGCTGTCGAGGGCGTGGACCGGGCCGTTGCCCTCGGCCGTGGCGACGATGCGCTCGCCCTTGGCGAAGAGCTTGACCGTGGCCTCGTTGGCGTGGGTGCCGTCGGGGCGGTCCTCGACGATCGCGCGCCAGGACTCGACCTCGAAGTAGCTGCGGGGCTTGCCCTCGACCTCCTCGCGGAGCAGGAGTTCGAAGGACGCGTCGGCGGCCTCGAAGGTGTAGCCCTTCAGCTCGCGCTCCTTGACCCGCTCGACGACCCGGCCGACCAGTTCGCGGTCGCCACCGAGGTCGATGCCGAGTTCCTTGCCCTTGAGTTCGATGGAGGCGCGGCCCGCCATGTCGGACACCAGCATCCGCATGGTGTTGCCGACCTCTTCGGGCTCGATGTGCTGGTACAGCGCCGGGTCGACCTTGATCGCGGAGGCGTGCAGCCCGCCCTTGTGCGCGAAGGCCGAGACGCCCACGTACGGCTGGTGGGTGGCCGGGGTGAGGTTGACCACCTCGGCGATGGCGTGCGAGATCCGGGTCATCTCGCGCAGCGCGCCCTCGGGGAGGACCTTCTTGCCGTACTTCAGCTCCAGGGCCGCGACCACGGGGAAGAGGTTGGAGTTGCCGACGCGCTCGCCGTAGCCGTTCGCGGTGCACTGGACGTGGGTGGCTCCCGCGTCGACGGCGGCCAGGGTGTTGGCGACCGCGCAGCCGGTGTCGTCCTGGGCGTGGATGCCGAGCCGGGCGCCGGTGTCGGCCAGCACGGTCGCGACGACCGCCTGCACCTGCGCCGGGAGCATGCCGCCGTTGGTGTCGCAGAGGACGACCACGTCGGCGCCGGCCTCGGCGGCGGTGCGTACGACTGCTTTCGCGTACTCCGGGTTCGCCCGGTAGCCGTCGAAGAAGTGCTCGCAGTCGATGAAGACCCGGCGGCCCCGCGACGCGAGGTAGGACACCGTGTCCCGGATCATCTCCAGGTTCTCGTCCAGCGTGGTGCGCAGCGCCAGCTCGACATGGCGGTCGTGGGCCTTCGCGACCAGCGTGATCACCGGAGCGCCGGAGTCGAACAGCGCCTTGACCTGCGGATCCTCGGAGGCCTTCCCGTTCGCCCGGCGGGTGGCGCCGAACGCGACGAGCTGTGCGTGCTTGAAGTCGATCTCCTGCCGGGCGCGGGCGAAGAACTCGGTGTCCCGCGGGTTGGCCCCCGGCCAGCCGCCCTCGATGAAGCCCACGCCGAAGTCGTCCAGGTGCCGTGCGATGGCCAGCTTGTCCGCGACGGTGAGGTTGATGCCCTCCCGCTGCGCGCCGTCACGCAGGGTCGTGTCGAAGACGTGGAACGCGTCGTCGAGTGCGCTGGTTTCCGTCATGGTGTGTGGCTCCTGAGGATCTGAATCTCGGTCTGTACCGGAATGACCGGCTCCACCGTCCCTCAATGATCCCTCGCACTGCTTTTCCCGGCTGAAGGTGGGCCAGAAAAGCGAAAAACCCCTCGCGGGTGCGAGAGGTCTGCGCGCGGGTCGAGTGACGACGGTGGCCGCCCGTACCTGTTCGTACGAGGCGGTCACTGCGGACCGGCGCGCCTGCTGCCAATAATCGTGGCGAACGAGAACACGGGGGCAGTCTGGCACACTCCACCTCCGTGGTCACCGTCCGTCTCATGATGCGAACAGTCGGTTGATCAACTCGGTGGGCGCGCGAGCAGCGAGTCCGCGACGAACTCCCGCACATGGCCCAGGACTTGCGCCCGGTCCGTGCCGCGCAGCCCGATCGCCACATGGATGGAGAAGCCGTCGAGGAGAGCGCGCAGCCGGGCGGCGAAACGGTCCGGGTCGACGGCCCGGAACTCACCCCGGGACACCCCCTCCGCGATCAGCGCGACGAGGTCGCGGTGCCAGACGCCCTCGATGGCGGCCTGCCGGTCACGGGCCACAGCATCGGCGGCAGCGCTCTGCGAGCGGTTCCAGACCTCCAGCCACAGGGTCCAGTGCGGGTCGCGGTGGCCGTCGGGGACGTACAAGTCGACGTAGGCGTCCAGGCGTTGGCGTGCGGAGGCGGTACGGGTGAGCAGGCGTCCGCGCTCGGCGCCGAGCCGGCCCTCGCTCCACTCCAGGGCCTGGAGGAGCAGTTCGTCCTTGGAGTGGAAGTAGTAGAGGAGATGGCCGCTGCTCATGCCGACCTCGCGGCCGAGCGCCGCCATGGTGAGTTTCTCCAGACCGCGCTCGGCGATCATGCCCATGGCTGCGGCGAGCACATCCTCGCGCGGCGGCGCGTTCTTCCGCGCACCGGCCATCCCTGACTCCTCCGGACCTAGATCTTCGGCTGCTGGTGGATCTTCGGCTGCTGCTGGGTGATGCAGTGGATGCCACCGCCGCCCGCGAAGATCGTACGGGCGTCCACCAGCGCCACCGTCCGCTCGGGGAAGAGGCGGCGGAAGATCCCGGCGGCGATCTCGTCGCCCGGGTCGTCGAAGGCGCAGAGCACGACCCCGCCGTTGCAGAGGTAGTGGTTGATGTAGGAGTAGTCGACCCAGTCGCCGTCCTCGTCCTTGAGGACGGTCGGGGCCGGGACCTCCACGACATCCAGGGGCCGGCCCTTCGCATCGGTCTCGGCGCGCAGCAGGGCGAGGTACTCCTGGGAGCGGGCGTGGTCCGGGTGGGCCGGGTCTCGCTGGCTGTGGACCAGGACGGTGCCGGGCCCGGCGAAGGCCGCGACGATGTCGACGTGGCCCTGGGTGCCGTAGCGGCCGTAGTCGCCGGTCAGGCCGTGCGGGAGCCAGATGGCCTTGGTGGTGCCGAGCCGGGCGTGGATCTCCGCCTCGACCTGCTCACGGGTCCAGCCGGGGTTGCGGCCGGCGCCGAGCTGGACCGTGTCGGTGAGCAGGACGGTGCCCTCGCCGTCTACGTGGATCGCGCCGCCCTCGTTGACGAGGGTGCTGCTGAGCGCCGGGACTCCGGCGAGGTCCGCGACATGGCGAGCGATCTTGGAGTCGTGCTCCCAGCGGGCCCAGTCCTGGGCACCCCAGCCGTTGAACGTCCAGTCCACGGCGGCCAGTTGAGCGGCGTCGGTGACGAAGGTCGGGCCGATGTCCCGCATCCACGCGTCGTCCAGTTCGCGCTCGACCAGGTCGACGTCCGGGCCGAGGAGTTCGCGCGCCGACTCTCCCTGACCCGGGCCGTGGACCATCGTCACTGGTTCGAAGCGGCGCACGGCACGGGCGACGGCCGCCCAGGCGGCACGGGCCTCCGCCAGTTCCCCGGCGTTGGTGAAGGTCGGGTTGGGTCCGGGCCAGGCCATCCAGGTGCGCTCGTGCGGGGCCCATTCGGGGGGCATACGGAAGCTCATCAGAAGTCCCAGGTCCTAGAGGAAATAAAGGCGGTTGAGGGAGACCGAGTCGGCCGGCTCGGAGCGCAGCGGTTCGCCGTCGAGGGTGACCAGGCCGGTGCGCTGGTCGACGTCGACCTCTCCCGTACGGGAGTTGAGGCGCAGGTCGGCGGGTCCGATGCCCCGGGTGCCGCGAACTGCCACGCGTCGGCGGCGCGTCGGCATGGAGTCGTTGCCCTGGTCGAGGGCCGCCTGCGCGACGAACGCCACGGAGATGTCGGCGGGCGTGGAGCCGTGTGCGCCGAACTGCGGTCCCAGGACGAGGGGTTCACACGTGTCGGTCGCCGCGTTGGGGTCGCCGACCACGCCGTACGCCGGGAACCCGGACTTCAGGACGAGCTGCGGTTTCGCGCCGAAGTACTCCGGCCGCCACAGCACGAGGTCGGCGAGCTTGCCGACCTCGATCGATCCCACCTCGTGCGAAAGCCCGTGCGCGATCGCGGGGTTGATGGTCAGCTTGGCGATGTAGCGCAGGACGCGTTCGTTGTCGTGGTCCTCGGGGGCGCCGAGTTCGGCCTTCATCTTCCCGGCCATCGCGAACGTACGGCGGACCGTCTCGCCCGCCCTGCCCATGCCCTGCGCGTCGGACGAGGTGATGCCGATCGCGCCCAGGTCGTGCAGCACGTCCTCGGCACCCATCGTCCCGGCGCGGATACGGTCGCGGGCCATCGCGGCGTCGCCGGGCAGGTCGGTCTTCAGGTCGTGGACGGAGACGATCATGCCGTAGTGCTCGGCGACCGCGTCCCGGCCGAAGGGGAGGGTGGGGTTGGTGGAAGAGCCGATGACGTTCGGAACTCCCGCCATTTTCAAGACATTCGGGACGTGTCCGCCGCCACAGCCCTCGATGTGGAAGGCGTGGATCGTCCGGCCCTCCAGGACACGCAGGGTGTCCTCGACGGAGAGGCACTCGTTCAACCCGTCGCTGTGCAGGGCGACTTGGACATCGTGCTCCTCGGCGACCCGCAACGCGGTGTCCAGCGCGCGGGTGTGGGCGCCCATGTCCTCGTGCACCTTGAAGCCGGAGGCCCCGCCCTCGGCCAGCGCCTCGACGAGAGGGGCCGCGTCGGACGACGAACCCCGGCCCAGGAAGCCGATGTTGACCGGCCAGGCGTCGAAGGCGTTGAACGCGTGGCGCAGCGCCCAGGGCGAGTTCACGCCGACGCCCCACACCGGGCCGAACTCCTGGCCGATGATCGTGGTCACCCCGGAGGCGAGCGAGGCCTCCATGATGCGCGGCGACAGCAGGTGCACATGGGTGTCGACGGCACCGGCGGTGGCGATGAGCCCCTCGCCGGACACGATGGAGGTACCGGTGCCGACGACGACGTCGACCCCGTCCAGGGTGTCGGGGTTGCCGGCCCGCCCGATGGAGCAGATCCGCCCTTCCCTGATCCCGATGGACACCTTGCGGATGCCCTGCACGGCGTCGATCACGACGACATTGCTGACGACCACGTCGCAGGACTCACGCACGGCGGCGGCCTTGAGGTGCAGTCCGTCGCGGGCCGTCTTGCCGAACCCGGCGAGGAACTCGTCGCCGTAGCGCTGCGAGTCGGACTCGACGCGGATGGTCAGGCCCGAGTCGCCGAGGCGGACGCGGTCGCCCGCGCGGGGGCCGTGGGTGGCGGCGTACTCGTACGGGGTGAGACGGCGGGCTTCGGCGGGGTGCCCCCCGGGGCGGCTCATCTGTCGGCCTCCTGGTCGCGGGAGTCGTCGGCGTTGCCTTCGCCGCGGGAGTCGCCGCGGGAGTCGCCGCGGGAGTCGCCGCGGGAGTCGCCGCCGCCCGGCGGGACATCCGGCCCGACGCCCAGATAGCCGCAGGCGGCGGCGCGGCGAAGCGCCTCCGCGCGGGCGCCCGGCGCGTCCAGCGGTCCGTCGACGAGGCCGGCGAAGCCGATGGCGACGCGGGCGCCGCCGATCGGCGCCAGCCCGACCTCCGCCGACTCCCCCGGCCCCCACCGCACCGACGAACCCGCGGGCACCGCCAGCCGCATCCCGTAGCCGGCCGCGCGGTCGAAGTCGAGGCGCGGGTTGGCCTCGAAGAAGTGGAAGTGGGAGGTCACGGAGACGGGGACGGTCGCGGTGTTGGTGACCGTGACGCGGACGACGGCCTCGGGCTCGGCGTGCGGGGGTCCCGGGAGCAGGGCGCCCGGGGCACGGTCCGCGAGCGCGCCGCCGCCGATGGGGTCGGAGACGATCGCGAGGCGGGAACCGTCGTCGAAGACCGCCTCGACATGGACCTCGGTGACGACCTCGGCGACCCCGGGCAGCACGTCGTCGGGGCCGAGCACGGAGCGGGCGCGCTCGACGGCCTCGGCCAGCCGGCGCCCGTCCCGGGCCGCCTCGCACACCGTGTCGGCGATGAGCGCGGTGGCCTCCGGCACGTTGAGCCTCAGGCCGCGCGCCTTGCGGGCACGGGCCAGTTCGGCGGCCGAGAACAGCAGCAGCCGGTCGCGTTCCGTGGGGGTGAGCCGCATGGGGGTCGTCCCTTCGTTTAGAGCAGCACTCTAAACTCAGGTCACGGAAAAAGGAAACAAGTCCATTTGAAGTGGTTCGATGTCTTCGATATCAGCTTGTGCGGTGCTCTAGATATCCCAGCCCCGGCAGGAACTCACGCGCCCCGAACGCCGGCCTCAGGTCGGTGAACCAGGTCGCGCTCTCGTCGTAGGCCGCGAAGAACGGCCGGTCCACGAGGGCCGGATCGCGGGCCTGGATCAGATGCAGCACGAAGACCTTCTCGCCGGCCACCTCCGCGATGCCGTCCACACACACCTTGCCGGGCATCGCCGACATCACCGGGCCGCGGACCGTGCGGGCGAGGCCGGAGACACGGGCGTAGGCGTCGCGGAAGATCTGGTGGCCGCGGGCCAGCGGGACGCCGAAGTAGCCCTGGGGGCCGGTGTCGCGCTCGACGAACTGGTAGTACGGCACCGCGCCCAGCGTGGTCGTCTCGTCCCAGAGTTCGGCCCAGGCCTCGGCGCTGTCGTTGATACCGGCCACCAGCGGGCCCTGGCAGCGGATCCCGGCGCCCGTGCCCCGCACCCGGCGCATCGCCTCCCGTACGACCGGCGGGCGCAGTTCCTGCGGGTGGGTGAAGTGGGCCATCAACGCGAGGTGACGGCCGCTCGCCACCACCTTCTCGAAGAGGCGCAGCAGGTCGTCGGCGTCCCGGTCGCTCGTGAAGCGGTACGGCCAGAAGGCGAGGGACTTGGTGCCGATACGGATCGAGCGGACCGTGTCGATCTCCAGGAGGGGGTCGACGTACCGGCGAAGGACCTCCGTGCTCATCACCAGCGGATCGCCGCCCGTGATGAGTGTGCTGGTGACCTCGGGGTGGGCCCGGAGATAGGCGGTGGTCGTGGTGATGTCGTCGGTGGCGATGCGGAGTTCGGACTCGCCGACGAACTGGGGCCAGCGGAAGCAGTAGGTGCAGTAGGCGTGGCAGGTCTGGCCCTGGCGCGGGAAGATCAGCAGCGTCTCGGGGTACTTGTGCTGGAGGCCGGCGAGGCGCTCCCCCTCGTGCACGGGCACGTTGGCGTCGAGCTGGCCCGAGGGGTGCGGGTTGAGCCGCATCCGGATCTCGTGGGCCGCGCGCAGGACTTCGGCCTTGGGCGCCTCCTGGGAGAGGAGGTCCGCCATCTGCTTGAGGTCGGGCTCGGGCAGCATCCCGGCCTGGGGAAAGGTCAGCCGGAAGACCGGATCGTCCGGTACCGCCGACCAGTCGATCAACTCGTCGACGACATACGTGTTCGTACGGAACGGCAGGACCGTGGAGACGGCCCGCAGGGCGAGCCGTTCACCGGCCGACAGGGACACGCGTTGCAGCAGGCCGTCCAGGTCGCGGGGCGTCAGAGCGCGGAATCTGGGGCTGGTGCGTGGAGCGGGGTGGAGCGCCGAACTCATATGTGCCAGGGCCTCTATTCCGTGACCAGGACCGCCGGCCGCAATTCGACGAATGCGGTCGCCGACGCATCGTACTTCTCCGCGAACTGCTGTCTCAGCAGCTGATGCAGGTCGCTCTCGTCGTCCACGACGATCAGTTCGTGGGCACCCGGCACGGTCAAGTTCTCGCTGTACGCGGAGAGTTGGTCGAGGCGGTGGCGTGCCATGTAGGAGACGAGGTCGTGCCCGGCGACATAGGGGCTGTCGTCGACGTAGACGAAGCGGCAGGTGAACTCCCGGCGGCCGTCGGTCGCGTCGACGAGGGTGACCGGCAGATGGGTGAACCGGTCCATCGGCTTGCTCTGCTGCCACAGTTCGTCGAAGCGCTGCTCGACGAAGGCGCCGAGCGGGGAGCGGACGGCGACTTCCAGTTGGACGCCCTCGCCGGAGAGGCGGCCGACGGTGAGGAAGGAGACCAGGGAGCGTTCGTCCCAGCGGTAGAGGGTCACGCCCGGGGAGGTCGAGCAGAGCCGGACTTCGAGGAACTGGCGTGCGGAGTCGTCGAGTCGGCGCGCGAACTGGCCGAGCGTGCGCAGGTTGCGCAGGATGTCGCGGCGGATGTCGGCGCCCTGCTCGCCCAGTTCACGGCCGCGCAGGATCACGGCGAGGGAGTCGGGGTCCAGGAGCAGGATCTGCACCCGGGCGCCGTGCGCGGTCGCTGATCTGATGCCGCGGAAGAGGCGCTCGGAGTACTGGGGGCCGAACAGGTTGGAGAAGGTGTCGAGCACCTTCACGTTCGATGTCGAGCCGTAGACCTGGGCGCTGAACCACTCGTAGTCGAGCCGGGTGTGTTCGCGGACCCGGCCCTCCTGGGCGCGGGAGATCAGCGGGCCGATCACGAAGACGGTGATGACGACGCCGACGATGTCGGTGCCCAGGTTGAGGGCGAGGTTCTCGCCGTAGTTGTCCATGCGCTTGGCGAACCACAGCAACAGGCCGGCGCACACGGCGAGCAGGAGGAGCACGGTGAGGCTCTGCGGTCGGCGCGGGGTGCGTAACGTGCGCAGCAGCCAGCGCAGTCGCGGTATCGGCCCACCACTCACCCGCGTCCCCTCCCCCGTGCCCCTGATGCCCTGATTCCATGGTCTGCGGAATCAGTGGATACCCGCACGGGGGAGGCGATACGCGTCGAACGGATCACCGGCCGTCGGCCGGGAGTCCGGTTCAGCCCAGCCGGTGCATCCAGCCGTGCTTGTCGACGGAGTCGCCGCGCTGGATGTCGAGCAGGGCCGCGCGGAGCTTCAGCGTGACCTCGCCGGGCTCGCCGCCCGACTGCGTCCATTCGGCACCGGTGCGCTTGACCGTGCCGACCGGGGTGATGACGGCCGCGGTGCCGCAGGCGAAGACCTCCCTCAGGGTGCCGTTCTCCGCGTCGCGCTGCCACTGGTCGATGGAGATCCGGCCCTCCTGCGGCTCGTGGCCGAGGTCGCGGGCGAGGGTCAGGAGGGAGTCGCGGGTGACGCCCTCCAGGATCGAGCCCGTCAGGGTCGGGGTGACAATCCGGTCGCCGTACACGAAGTACAGGTTCATGCCGCCGAGTTCCTCGACCCACTTGCGCTCGACCGCGTCGAGGTAGCAGACCTGGGCGCAGCCCTGCTCGGCGGCCTCGGCCTGGGCGAGGAGGGAGGCGGCGTAGTTGCCGCCGGTCTTGGCGTCGCCCATGCCGCCGGGGACGGCGCGGACGTGGTCCTCGGAGACCCAGATGGAGACGGGCTTCACACCGCCGGGGAAGTAGGCGCCGGCCGGGGAGGCGATGACCAGGAAGAGGTACTCGCCTGCGGGCTTCACGCCCAGGCCGACCTCGGTCGCGATCATGAACGGGCGCAGGTACAGGGACTCCTCGCCGCCGTGCGCCGGGACCCAGTCGCGGTCCTGCTGGACGAGCACGTCACAGGCCTCGATGAACGTCTCGACCGGCAGCTCGGGCATGCCGAGGCGGCGGGCGGAGGTCTGGAAGCGGCGGGCGTTCTTCTCGGGGCGGAAGGTGGCCACCGAGCCGTCGGCCTGGCGGTACGCCTTGAGGCCCTCGAAGATCTCCTGGGCGTAGTGCAGGGTCATGTTCGCGGGGTCGAGGGAGAGCGGGCCGTACGGCACGAGCTGGCCGTCGTGCCAGCCGCGGCCCTCGGTCCACTTGATCGTCACCATGTGATCGGTGAAGTGGCGGCCGAACCCGGGGTTCGCCAGAATCGCGTCGCGCTCGGCGGCGGAAAGTGGCGAGGCCGAGGGCTTGAGCTCGATCGTGGGCGTCGTCATCAGTCGTTGTCCTTCACCGGTTGTGTGTGACGGGCCGCGCTCACGCCCTCGACTGCCAGTGGCCAGTGTTAGGACGTCCGAGCATTCCCTCATTCCGCGGCTCCGCGTTCGATTATCGCGCGTGGTGGACCGTGGACGAAAACGGCGTGAATGCGACCCAGGGATGATGGTGGCACCCGGCGGGGACGTAAGAAAAGCCGCCGGGTGCGGTTGCGACCCGGCGGCTTCGAAATACTGCGTGAGTTTTTCGAGTGTGCGCGGGGTCAGCCGGCTACTCGTACGGCGAGCGCGTCGCCGATCTCGGTGGTGCTGCGCGCGGGCTTGCCGGTGCGCTCCGCGAGGTCGGCGGAGACGGCCTCCTCGATGCGGACGGCCTCGGACTCGTAGCCGAGGTGACGCAGCAGGAGGGCGACGGACAGGACCGTGGCGGTGGGGTCGGCCTTGCCCTGGCCGGCGATGTCCGGGGCCGAGCCGTGCACGGGCTCGAACATCGAGGGGAACTCGCCGGACGGGTTGATGTTCCCGCTCGCGGCGACGCCGATGCCGCCGGAGACGGCCGCGGCGAGGTCGGTGATGATGTCGCCGAAGAGGTTGTCGGTGACGATCACGTCGAAGCGGGCCGGGTCGGTGACGAGGTAGATCGTCGCCGCGTCCACGTGGATGTAGTCGGTGGTGACCTCGGGGAACTCCGCCGCGACCTTGTTGAACACGTTCGTCCACAGGTGGCCCGCGAAGGTCAGCACGTTGTTCTTGTGGACCAGCGTGAGCTTCTTTCGGGGGCGGGCTTGGGCGCGGGCGAAGGCGTCACGGACGACCCGCTCGACACCGAACGCGGTGTTGACGGAGACCTCGGTGGCGACCTCGTGCTCGGTGCCCTTGCGGATCGTGCCGCCGTTGCCGGTGTACGGGCCCTCGGTGCCCTCGCGGACCACGACGAAGTCGATCTCCGGCTCGCCGGCGAGCGGGGTCGCCACACCCGGGAGCAGCTTGCTCGGCCGCAGGTTCACATGGTGGTCGAAGGCGAAGCGGAGCTTCAGCAGGAAGCCGCGCTCCAGCACCCCGGAGGGGACGCTCGGGTCACCGATGGCACCCAGCAGGATCGCGTCGTGCGGCTTCAGCGCGGCGAGGTCGTCCTCGGTGAGGGTCTCACCGGTGGCGTGGTAGCGCCGGGCGCCGAAGTCGAACTCCTTGGTCTCCAGCTTCACGTCCTGCGGAAGGACGGCGGAGAGGACTTTGAGACCTTCGGCCACGACTTCCTGACCGATGCCGTCACCGGGGATCACTGCGAGATCGATGCTGCGAGACATGCCCGACACCGTACTCCGCGTCCCATGGGATGACACCGGGTGTCCATGATGCGGACGGCTCCCGGACGTCGGTGTCAGCCATTCGACCTGTGTTCACCCCTACGCTGGGACGCCGTTGGAATTCTGGGGGAGCTTCATCGACATGACTGTGCTCATCGGGGGGACACCCCCCGAACCCCCCGTACCCGACGTCGGCATCCCGGAGCACCTCGCGGTCCGGATGAGCATGGCCGAGCAGTACGAGTACCTGCGCACGAAGCTGACCCGGCGCCGCACGCTGGTGACGGCGGGCGCCGTGGCGGCGGGCGGGTTGCTGGCGGGGTGCGCCGGCAAGAGCGGCACCACCGACAGCAAGGCCACGCTCCCCTCCCCCGCCACGTCGAAGGTGCCCGGCGCCGTCGTCACCCCCTTCGGCCGCCATCTCGCCTTCGGCGCCGACCCGAAGACCGAGCTGCGGGTCTCCTGGCAGGTGCCGTTCGCGGTCAAGAAGCCGTACGTGCGCGTGGGTTCGAAGCCCGACGACCTCGGCCGCAGGATCACCGCCGAGGTGCGCGCCCTGCACACCCCCGGCCTGACCGGCGTCCGCCCGGCGGTGGAGCAGTACTACGTCCACGCGGCCCTGGACGGCCTCCGCCCCGGCACGACGTACTACTACGGCGTCGGCCACGAGGGCTTCGACCCGGCCGCCCCGGCCCACCGCTCGACGATCGGCTCGTTCCGTACGGCGCCGGCGAGCCCGGAGAAGTTCGTGTTCACGGCCTTCGGCGACCAGGGCGTGAGCAACGCGGCAGCGGCGAACGACCATGTGATCCTGCGCGAGAACCCCGCCTTCCACCTCCACGCCGGTGACATCTGCTACGCGGACACCAACGGGCAGGGCAAGAAGACGGACGGCTACGACCCGACGTACTGGGACCTGTTCCTCAAGCAGAACGAGGGCGTCTCCCGGACCGTCCCGTGGATGGTGACGACCGGCAACCACGACATGGAGGCCTGGTACTCCCCCGACGGCTACGGCGGCCAGCTCGCCCGCTGGTCCCTCCCGGAGAACGGCTTCGACCCGTCGCACGCGCCGGGCGTGTACTCCTTCGTCTACGGCAACGTCGGCGTCGTGGCGCTGGACGCGAACGACGTGTCGTACGAGATCACCGCCAACCTCGGTTACACGGGCGGAAAGCAGACCAAGTGGCTGGACCGCAGGCTGCGCGAGCTGCGGGCGGCCAAGGGGGTCGACTTCCTCGTGGTCTTCTTCCACCACTGCGCCTACTCGACCTCCGCGCACGCCTCGGACGGCGGGGTGCGGAGCGAGTGGCTGCCGGTGTTCGCGAAGCACCAGGTGGACCTGGTGATCAACGGGCACAACCACGTCTACGAGCGGACCGACGCGATCAGGAACGGCGCGGTCGGCAGGGCCGTACCCATCGGCGCGTCCACCGATCCGACGAAGGACGGGATCGTCTACGTCACGGCGGGCGGCGGCGGCCGTGATCTCTACGGGTTCCCGGCGGGCGTCAAGGAGAGCTACGAGGGGCACGTCACGCGGCACGGGACGGTCGACACCATGCAGTGGGCGAAGGGCCAGCACAGCCAGGCGGAGACGGTGGAGTGGTCGCGGGTGCGCTACCGGGGCTTCTCCCTCCTCTCGGTGGAGGCGGAGAGCGGCAGCACGCCGAGGCTCAGGGTGTCGGCGCTGGACCAGAACGGCAAGCGCATCGACCACTTCGAGGTGCGGCGCGGTCGGTGAGACCGCGCCGCACCCCGGCGGGCGCGGCTCCCGGCGAGTGGTGACTGTTGCCAGTCAGGTGGCTCAGTGGCCGGTCTCGCCGCCGTTGTCCCGGCGGTCGAGGGCGCGCTGGAGGGCGGCGGCGGCGTTCTTGCGCTCGGACTCGCTCGTGCGGGGCACGTGGCGGACGCGGCGGACGGTCGTCTCGGCCATGGAGAATCGACTCCTTCGATAATTCCTGGGAGTGCGGAAGGGGGTTACGAGACGCCGGAGGGGGCGGGGAGCAACGGACCACAGGGGTTGCCTGCATGCTGTCCGGCTCACGACCGCCATTCGCTTGGTCTAGCGAGACGTTCGGCTCCTACAAAGCTAGGACAGGACCGCGCATCTGTCTCCACAATTACTCGGACTTCCTACTATCTGAGACGGTGAAACGAGTCACAGGCACCTGACCTGCGGTTTCTGTTTACCGGCTGTCAGAGCACATCCCCGTCACGCCAGTCGAAGAGAAGATCGCTGCCGAGGTCGAGGGGCCCGGCGAGCGCGGGACGGACATACGTGCTGTCCTCCTCCTCGGGGAGATGGACGATGCCGTCCGGCCCGAGCGCGGAGATCCTGCCGCCCCACAGCCGCCAGCCGCGCGCGGTGTAGAGGCGGGCCCCGTCGTCGCTGGCACCGAGCAGCCCGACGTCGTAGGCGTGATCGACGACCCGCTCCAGCTCGGCCATGACGAGCCCCCCGTACCCCTGGCGCCGGGCGTCGGGCCGCACGCCCACCCCCTCGACGTACCCGACCCGCAGCCAGCGCCCCCGGTACCGCACCCGGCGCATGACCACCGACCCGTGCGCGACGAGTCCGTCCTCGTCGGCGAGCAGGGCGTGCACGCCGCCGAGGCCGTGCTCGAAGTCCTGGTCGGTGAGGTCACCGGCGAAGGCGGCGTCCAGCAGCGCGCGGGCGGCGCGGAGGTCGGCCGGGGTGAGGTCGGCCGTGTGGGCGGTGCGCATACGGATGGTCACGGGGTCAGTATCGGAGACGGGGGCTCACGGCGTGGCCGTCATCGCCGCAGAGCTGTCATGACCACATCGCCGTCATGCGTCCACCGCCGTGATCACCGCGTCGCGAAATCCGTGCGGGTCCTCGACCCACGGCAGATGCCCGGCGTCCGCCAGGGTCACCCGGCGCACCCGGGGCAGCGCCCGCGCGAGCGAGTCGACGGCCGACCGGGGCCGGATGTCCCGCTCCCCGTCCACGATGACCACCGGCAGATCGAGGGCCTGGCAGGCGGCGTACAGGGCGGGGCTGCCGGCGGACTGCTTCGCTTCGGCGTTCAAGGCCTTGTTGCAGGGGGAGTTGACGGCGAACCAGGGCTCGGCCATCGACTCCGCGTGCTCGACGGCGCGCTCCCGGTCGACGAACTCGACGGACCACTGGAGCACCGCCCGTTCACGGCTCTCGCCGGGCAACTCCCGCCAGCGGGCGAGCCGTTGGGGGTCCTCGCCGAGGCGCGCGAGAAGGTTCTCCTCGTAGGCGCCGTGCCAGTCGGTGTGCGGCCCGATGCCGGTCCCGCTGACGTAGACGAGGGCGGCGACCCGGTCCGGGTGGGCGAGGGCGTAGCTCAGGGCGAGCGACGCGCCCCAGGAGTGGCCGAGCAGCACGATCCGCTCCAGCGCGAAGTGCCGTCGTACGGCGTCGAGATCGGCCACGAACCGGTCGGTGGTCCACGGGCCCGCGCACGGTTCGGACCGGCCGCCCCCGCGCTGGTCCCAACGGACCACCGTGGCGCGGGAGTCGAGCATCCCGGCCACGCCCTCGAACATGTCCCACAGCCCGGGCCCGCCGTGGCACAGCATCAGGGGTGTGCTGCCGGGTGTGCCACGGCCGGACCGGGAGGCCCACAGCCGTACTCCGTCGTCCGCCGTAACCGCCGTGTTTTCCCTACGGGTTGGGGTCATGACGGGGAGTCTGCCCGCTGCGGGCTCCCGGTGTATCCGGTCTGTCCCGTCAGCCCATGTGCGGGTATGTGTAGTCCGTCGGCGCGACCAGGGTCTCCTTGATGGCGCGGGTCAGGGTCCAGCGGGTCAGGTTCTGCGGGGCGCCGGCCTTGTCGTTGGTGCCGGAGGAGCGGCCGCCGCCGAAGGGCTGTTGGCCCACGACCGCGCCGGTGGACTTGTCGTTGATGTAGAAGTTGCCGGCCGCGTAGCGGAGCTTCTCCATCGTGTACACCGCCGCCGCGCGGTCGCCCGCGATCACGGAACCCGTGAGTGCGTAGTCGGATACCGACTCCATCTGGGTCAGCATCTCGTCGTAGGCGTCGTCCTCGTAGACGTGGACCGCGAGGAACGGGCCGAAGTACTCGGTGGTGAACACCTCGTTGGCCGGGTCGCTGCACTCGACGACCGTCGGGCGGACGAACCAGCCGACCGAGTCGTCGTACGAACCGCCCGCGACGATCGTGCAGTTGGGGTCCGCCTTGGCGCGGTCGATGGCCGCCTTGTTCTTGGCGAAGGCGCGCTCGTCGATGACCGCGCCGATGAAGTTGGAGAGGTCGGTGACGTCGCCCATGGTCAAGTACTCGACCTCGGCGGCGAATTCCTCCTTGAAACCGGAGTTCCAGATCGACGCCGGGACGTACGCCCGGGAGCTCGCGGAGCACTTCTGGCCCTGGTACTCGAAGGAGCCCCGGGTCAGCGCCGTCTTCAACACGGCGCGGTCCGCGCTCGGGTGGGCGACGACGAAGTCCTTGCCGCCGGTCTCGCCGACGAGACGCGGGTAGGTGCGGTACTTCTCGATGTTGGCGCCGACCGTCTTCCACAGGTACTGGAAGGTCTTGGTGGACCCGGTGAAGTGGATCGCCGCGAGGTCGCGGTGCTCCAGGGCGACCTTCGACACCTCGATGCCGTCGCCGGTGACGAGGTTGATGACGCCCTTGGGGAGACCCGCCTCCTCCAGCAACTGCATGAGGAGGACGGCCGAGTGGGTCTGGGTCGGGCTCGGCTTCCACACCACGACGTTGCCCATCAGCGCGGGCGCCGTCGGCAAGTTGCCCGCGATCGCCGTGAAGTTGAACGGCGTGATCGCGTAGACGAAGCCTTCGAGCGGGCGGTGGTCGAGGCGGTTCCAGACGCCCGGGGAGTTCGCCGGGGGCTGCTCGGCGAGCAGGTCGCGGGCGTACTTGACGTTGAAGCGCCAGAAGTCGACGAGCTCGCAGGGACAGTCGATCTCGGCCTGCTGGGCGGTCTTGGACTGACCGAGCATGGTGGACGCCGCGAGGGTCTCGCGCCAGGGGCCGGAAAGGAGTTCGGCGGCGCGCAGGATGATCGCGGCGCGGTCGTCGAAGGACATCGCGCGCCAGGCGGGCGCGGCGGCGAGGGCCGCGTCGATCGCGTCCTGGGCGTCGTCCTGGGTGGCGTTGGCGTAAGTACCCAGCCGCGCCTTGTGGTTGTGCGGCTGCACGACGTCGAAGCGCTCGCCGCCGCCCAGCCTCCGCTCGCCACCGATGGTCATCGGCAGGTCGATCGGGTTCTCGGCCAGCTCCTTGAGCTTGACCTCAAGACGGGCACGCTCGGGAGAGCCGGGCGCGTAGCCGTGCACCGGCTCGTTGACGGGGGTGGGGACCTGGGTCACAGCGTCCATGGGATCCGTAACTCCTTGTACGTGAGCGGGTGTTGGGGTCAATGCCTGGTCGGCCTCGGTCAGCCCTTGGTGAGGGTGGATCGTGCGAAGAAGAGGAGGTTGGCCGGCTTCTCCGCGAGGCGCCGCATGAAGTAGCCGTACCAGTCGGTGCCGTAGGCCGTGTAGACCCGCATCCGATGTCCCTCGGCGGCGAGCCGCAGATGCTCCTCGCTCCTGATCCCGTACAGCATCTGGAACTCGTACTCGTCCAGCTTGCGTCCGGCGCGCCGGGCGAGTTCCTGTGCGATGGAGATGAGGCGCGGGTCGTGGGAGCCGACCATCGGGTAGCCGGAACCCTCCATCAGGATCCGCAGAATGCGGACGTACGCCTTGTCGATCTCGTGTTTCTGCTGGTACGCGACCTCGGCGGGCTCCTTGTACGCACCCTTCACGAGCCGCACGCGGCTGCCGGCCTCGGCGAGGCGGCGGGCGTCGGACTCGGTGCGGAAGAGGTAGGCCTGGATGACACAGCCGGTCTGCGGGAAGTCCTTCCGCAGTTCCTCGTGGATCGCGAACATCGAGTCGAGGGTGGTGTGGTCCTCGGCGTCGAGCGTGACGGTCGTACCGATGGCGGCGGCGGCCTCGACGACCGGCCGGACGTTCGCGAGGGCCAGCTCGTGACCGCCCTCCAGCGCCTGCCCGAACATGGAGAGCTTGATGGACATCTCGGCCCGGGTGCCCAGTTCGAGGTCCTTGAGGCGGTCGACGAGGGTCAGATAGGCGTCGCGGGCGGCGGCGGCCTGTTCCGGGGTGGTGATGTCCTCGCCGACGACGTCCATCGTCAGCTCAAGACCCTTGTCCGTGAGGTCACGGACGATCGGCACGATCTCGTCCACGGTCTCACCGGGGATGAAGCGGTCGACGACCTGCTTGGTCACCGGCGCCGCCGAGATCAGCCGACGCATCTGATCGCTGCGCGAGGCGGCGAGAATCACGGGACCCAGCACGGGGCACCTCCACAGAACCAGCAGACAGGACCACCGTGAAACCTAGGGATCTCTCCGATCGTCGACCATCGACAGCTGTCACGCATCCGTGCCACAGATCTCAGACAGATGTATGAAGGCGACCGGGATTCGGCGCGGGAATGCGGGAGAATGCCCGGGTGACCACCGATTCCACCGGCGACTACCAGGAGCTGGTCGACGAGATCTCGGAGCTCCTCGGCGCCCCGGCGACCCTGGAGAACCGCGACTTCGAGCTGATCGCCTTCGGGGCCTACGACGGTGAGGGCGACCTGGACCCGTCCGCGCTGGACCCGGTCCGCACCCGCTCGATCCTGACCCGGCGCTCCACGGCCGCGATCCGCACGTGGTTCGAGGGCTTCGGCATCACGCGGGCGACCGGTCCGGTCCGCATCCCGCCGACCCCCGAGGCGGGGGTCTATCGCGGCCGTATCTGCCTCCCCGTACGCCATCGGGGTGTGGTCCTCGGCTACGTCTGGCTCCTGGACGACGACGATCCCGGCCCCGGCGAGGCGCGGCTCGCGGCGGCGATGCAGGTCACAGCCCGGATCGGCGCACTCCTCGCGGACGAGGCCCAGGCGGGCGCCGACCTCACCCGTGAGTTGCGGGCGGTCCTCACGGCCGAGCGCGGCTGGCAACGGGACATGGCGGTGGCGGCGTTGCGTACGGCGCTGGGCGCGCGCGGCGACGGCCCGCACACGGTGGTCTGCGTGGCCCCCTGGCCGTCGACCGCCGACCCGGACGACACCCCGTCGGCCCGCACGGTCCCGCACGCGACCGCCCTGTGCACGGTGCCGTGGGGCACGACCGGCCAGCAGAGCCTGGCGGTACTGGTACGGCTGCGGACGACGGATGTACGGACACCGGCTGCGAGTGCGGCGGCGCGGGTGCTGGGGGATCTTCGGGGGGCCGAGGCGAGCGCGGCGGCGCAGGCGCAGAGGAATGTGCGGGGGCCGGCCGCGAGCGCGACGGCGCCGGTACAGAAGAATGCGCAGGGGGCAGGGGCCGGCTCGGCGACACAGGCGCCCAAGAACGCGCAGGGGCCGGAGGCCGGCACGGCAGCACTGGCGCCGACGGATGGGCGGGTGCCGGGGGCGGGCACCGAATCGCGGGGGGTGACCGGTGGACGGGCCGCGGGGGCGAGTGCCCCTTCACGACAGCCGACCGACAGCCGCGTCACGGGAGCGAGTGCCCCTTCACGACAGCCGACCGACGGACGGGTTGCAGAGGCGAGCCACACTCCACCGCAGCCCACCGACAGCCGGACCACGGCGGCAAGCGGCACCCCTCGGCAGCCGGCCGACGGACAGGCCACCGTGGCAAGCACCACCCACCGGCCTTCCACCACCGCACGCACCCCCGCCACGCACACCACCACCCCACGACCGCCGCGCGAGACCGCCCCCGTCGCCGGTATCGGCGCCCCCCGGACAGGTCTCGCCGAGCTCGGTGCCGCGTGGCAGGAGGCCACGGCCGCGTGTCGGGCGGGGCTGGTGGAGCCGCGGTTCGGGGCGGTGGTCGAGTGGGCGGAGATCGGGCCGTACCGGCTGTTGGCCGCTCTGCCGCCGGAGGCCGTGCAGGATCCGGTCGTGGCGCCGCTGCTCGCCCCCGCGCACCACGAACTCGCCCGTACCGCCGAGGTGTACCTCGACCGTGCGGGCCAAGCGGGGCGTACCGCGGCCGAGTTGGGGATCCACCGGCAGACGTTGTACTACCGGCTGTCCCGGGTCGAGCAGTTGACGGGGCTGGATCTGGACGACGGCGAGGACCGGCTGCTGCTGCACATGACGCTGAAGAGTCACCGCCTGTGACGACCGCGCCCTGCACGGGGCGGGCGGGTCACGAAGGGATGACCTCAACTACGCAGCGCCACGGGCCGGATGCGTATTTGAACCACTCACCCTGTCCGAAAAAGGGGATCTTGTGCCACGCTGATCACACGCCCAACAGGCAGCGTGAGCGGGGGAGTCGGTAGTCACGCGAGTACTGAAGCGTGCCGTGGTCCGGCTGCTGCCGGTCCCGGCGGCTCCCTTGCGCACGCGCATGCGCCACACCACGTCCGACGGGGGCCGTGGCGGCGCGACGACGGGCTCAGGGGGAAATTTTGACGATCAGGGTAGTGGCCGCCGTCGACTTCGGAACACACGGGTCCGGTTTCGCCTGGTGTCCCGTCGACTCGGTCAACGACCAGGCCGACCGCAAGATCTACTACTTCGACCAGTGGCAGGACCAGCCGGTCGTGTACCCGAAGAACCTCACCGCCGTGCTCCTGGACGGCCAGGACAAGGTGATCGACTGGGGGTACTCCGCGCGCCGCGCGCTGTCGAACGCCGGGATGCGCTCGGGCGCCGGGGACCTCCGGCTGGTCCAGGGTTTCAAGATGTGGCTGCGCGCCGGTGACGCGCCGGAGAACGGACACCTCAACGGCACACCCGCCCAGGCCCTCCCGCTGATCGCGGCCTATCTGCGGCGGCTGCGGGACGTGGCCGTCCAGCACATCACCGACGGCGGGTACCGCGAGGACGAGATCCGCTGGTGCCTCACGGTCCCCGCGATGTGGACGGAATACCAGCGCAACGCCATGCGCAAGGCCGCCGAACGCGCCGGGTTCCCGGCCACACCGGACCGGCTGCTGCTGATCACCGAGCCGGAGGCGGCCGCCATCCACGCCTTCGCCCGGACCCCGGCCGGCGCGGCCGAGCTGCCGATCATGGTGGTGGACTGCGGCGGCGGCACCGTCGACATCGCCGCCTACCGCCCCGAACCCGGCGGCAGACTCGCCCAGTTGGGGCACACGGCGGGCGGCGACCTCGGATCGTCGTACATCAACGAGCGGTTTCTGACCGGGGTGGTGAAGCCGCGGTTCGGAGCCGAACTCCTCGACCACATCGAGCAGCACGCGCCGGACGCGTTGCAGGAGATGCTGGACGCCTTCGAGGGCGCGAAACGGCAGCACGACATCGGCCGGGACACTCCCCTGTCGATCACCATCCCGGGGAAGATCTACCAACTGCTGCACAGCCGCGGGGGTTTGCAGCGGCTGGCGCGGATGCAGGGCGGCCAGGACTTCCACGTCCTCGTGGACTCCGCCGACGCGGACCGCCTGTTCGACGGAGTGGTCCGGCCGCTCACCCACCTCGTCTCCGAGCGCATCGTCGACATGCGCAAGCTGCTGGGCGACCGCAAGGCGGGCATCCGGATCGTCCTGGTCGGCGGCTTCGCCCAATCGCCGTATCTGCGCAGCCAGTTGACGGCCTTCCTGCAGAAGCGGTACGGCTCCGCCGTGGAGTTGCTCATCCCGCCGGACCCGGCGCGGGCGGTGCTGGCCGGGGCGGTCCACTACACGTACCGGCCGGACGTGGTCTCCTCCCGCACGATGGAACACACCTACGGCATCAGTTGCAGCCTGGCCTTCGAGGACAACGTGGACCCCGTGCGGCTGCGGTTCGTGGACGATCGCGGGATCTTCCGGTGCCGGGACCGGTACCTGGTGTTCGTCCGCAACGGCGACTCCGTGGGCATCGACCGGACCGTCACCAACGATCTGGTCCCGAATCGCAACGACGAAGCCCAGATCCGGTACGACCTGCTGGCGACCACCGAGAAGGACCCCCGCTACTCCACCGGCCGGGACGTGCGGGTCCTCGGCACGGTCGCCATCGACCTGGGCAGTGCCATGAAGTTGCCGATCGACGACCGGAAGGTCGAGATCTCCATGTGCTTCGGCGGTACGGAGATCCAGGTGACGTCCCGCAACGTCCACACCGGCCACACCCTGAGGACGGCCCTGTCCTTCAACCCCGACACCGGTTCGTGAGGCGGCGCGATGACATACCAGGCACAACAGCCCGACGGGGAGCAGCCGCACGATGTCGCGGCTGCGATGGCCCAGTACCTCGGGGACATCGGCGCCGGATTCACCAAGTACGCGAAGCAGTTGCACCGGTTGTCGCAGCAACGGCAGGAGGACATCGGCCAGTTGCGCACGGACTTCGCCAGTGCGCTGCAGGCTCAGGACGCGCAGCTCAACAACCTGCTGCTGCTCCACAACCAGCTCCGGGAGGAACTGAGCGGCGCGGCCGAGGAGCGGCACCACACCCTGGCGGCCGACTTCAAGGATCTGGTGCAGCTCACGGTGGTGCCCACCTGTATGACGGTCGCGTCGTACTGCCCGAGCCTGCATGAGACCGACATGCAGAAGCGGCGCATGACCCTCGTCCGGCGGCTGTGCCGACTGCTGTTCGGCGCGCTGCCGGCCATGTACAGCGAGGTGCGCGAGCTGTTCAGGTCCTACGCCGCGGGCGCCGGTCCCGACGCGGAGAAGCACGTCGCGTCGCTCGCGGAACCCCTGTGCGCGCAGGTGAACGCCCTGCGCGCCGCGATCGCGGACACGGGTACGGCCTTCCGCTGGGACTTCGAGGTGGCGCCCGGCAGTGCCTACGCGCCGGACAGGTACCAGTTGTGGCAGTCCGCCTCCGACCAGGCCCCGATCCGGCACGTCGTCATCCCGGCCTATGTCGTGCCCGGCAGGCCGCCGTACGTGCGGGCGACGGTCTTCACCGTCCTCGCCGCGCAGTTCGGCTCCCCAGTCCAACACCCCTGAACCCCGGGAGACACCATGCCCGCGAAGGCCATTCTGCTGCCGTTCTACGTGGTCATCGACACCTCGCTGTCGATGTCCGGCGAGCCGATCGACGCCGTCAACGACATCATTCCGACCCTGTGCGACCTGCTGCGGGAGAACCCCACCCTGCGCGACAAGATCCGCTTCAGTCTGGTCGAGTTCTCCTCCCGGGCCGATCTGCGCGTGCCGCTCAGCGATCTGCGCGATGTGCAGAAGCCGCCGCTGCTGACCGCCGACGGGGCGACCTCGTACGCCGCCGCCTTCCGCCTCGTAGGCGAACTGATCGAGACGGACACCGAGCAACTGCGGGCCGACGACTTCTCGTTCCACCGGCCGGCCATCTTCTTCATCACCGACGGGGAGCCGACCGACGCCGACGACGTGTGGCACCGGGAGTTCGACACGCTGGTGACCGGCACGAACTTTCCGAACGTCGTCCCGTTCGGGGTCGGCGAGACCAATCCGACGACGCTGGCCGAACTGGTCCACCCCAAGGACCGATTCCATGCCTACACGGTGGCGGAGGGGCACACCGCCGCGGACGCCATCAAAGACACCACCCAGGTGCTGATCCAGAGCGTCCTGGCCTCGGCCAAGGGCACCGAGGAGGGCGCGGACGGGTTCGTCCTCGACCCCGGATTCCAGACCGAGGCGGTGATCCCCGTCCCCATGGACGAGGAGATCCCCTGGAAGGACTGAGGGGGCCCCGGATGACCGCGGAGAGCATCGACGGCGTAGAGGGCGTAGAGGGCGTAGAAGATGTCGAGGACGCAGAGGACGCAGAGGGCGTGGACGGCAGCGATGAAGTCGGCGAGGTCGGTGGCGCCGGCGTCGGTGCCGAGGAGTTCGCCGCCTGCGGCTTCCGGATCGGGGACCCCGGTTCGCACGAGGAGGTGCTGCCCCGGCTCGCCGTCCCGGCCGAGCCGCACGCCGGGTACGGGAACTTCCCGGTGCCCGCCTGCCCCGGCTGGCGCAAGCCGGACACCGTGTTCGACGGGGCCCGGCACGGACCGCTGACCGTACGGGCCGCCAGCACGCGCGGCGACGGTCACCGGCACGTCGGCACTCCGCGGCAGGACGACTACTGCCTCTACGGCACCGACGACTGGCTCGTCGCGGCGGTCGCCGACGGGGTGTCCCAGGGCGCGTTGTCGCATCTCGCGGCGGAGGCGGCGGCCGAGACCGGCTGCCTCGCCCTCGCGACCCAACTGCGGGCGGGTGTCGCACCCGAGCGGCTGGACTGCGAGTCCGTGCTGCGCGACAGCGCCAAGGCGGTGGTCCGCGCGGTCCATCACTCCCTCGCCCGGGAGACCGGCGAGACCGGCGTGCTGTCGCTGGGCGCGGTGGCGCAGTTGGCCTCGGCGGCCGTGGTCTACGCGGTGGTGCCGGTCGCCGCCGGGCCCGAGACCGGACCCGAGGCTGGCCGGGAGGCACTGCTGTTGTGGGTGGGCGATGTCACCGCGTGGACGCTGAGCGACGCGAAGGGCTGGCTGCCGCTGACCGAACTCAAGGCGGACGGCGGCACGAAGGTCGTCACCGGCACCACGGCCGCGCTGCCGCTGCTGGGCCGCGAGTCCTGGCACCGGGCGACGTTCACGCTGGCGGCGGACGAGGCGGTGGTGCTGATGACGGACGGGGTCGGCGACGCCCTGGGCGACGGCAGCGGCGAGGTGGGCGCCGCGCTGCGCTCGGTCTGGCGACGGCCGCCGGAGCCGCACGCGTTCGCCGCGCAGGTGGACTATCAGCGCTCCACGTTCACCGACGACCGTACCGTCGTGGGGATCTGGTCCTCATGACGGTGTCCAGCCGCGACCATCTGGTCCTGACCAGGGACAAGATCGGCACCATGGAGGCGCTCGACCGGGGTGGTCAGGCCATGGTGTACGCCGTCCCGGATCTCGAACTCCCGGACTGCCCCGGCCCGTTGGTCTACAAGGAGTACCACCACTCCCTGCCGGACGGCTTCGCCGAACCCATGCTGGCCGTCGTGGCCCTGCGCGAACGCCTCACGCCGAATCAGCGGCAGATCCTCGACGGCCGGACCATGTGGCCCGTCCGTCTGGTCCGGGACGACTCCAGAGCCTGCGGCATCCTGATGCGCCGCATCCCCGACCGCTTCTTCCACCCCTTCAGGCGGTTCAACGGCGAGATCGTGCGCCGCCCGCGCGACGTCCAGCACCTGATGGCCACCCTGGAGGACAACCAGGGCGCCGGCATCGTCCCGGCCCGGCTCGGCCAGCGCGGCGCACTCTGCCGCGAACTGGCCGTCGTACTCGGCCTGTTGCACGGCATCGGCGTGGTGTACGGCGACCTCAACCAGCGCAACGTCCTCTACTGGGCCGATCCCGGGGGCGGTTGCGGCCTGGTCGTCGTCGACTGCGACGCCGTCCGCGTGACCGGCAGTGTCTCCCCGCTCCCCCAACTCCACGGCGCCGACTGGGCACAACCGGAGGGCGGCACGGTCCAGAGCAAGGCCTCCGACCGCTACAAGTACGGCCTCTACGTCCTGCGCACCCTGGTCGGCCGGGACATGGGCAGCGTCAGCCGCGACCCCATGGACCTCCAGGGCACCCTGAACCCGACCGGCCTCCACCTCCTGCGCCGCGCCCTGTCGGACCAGCCGACCGCCCGCCCACCGATGCACGAGTGGTACCGGTACTGGAACTCGGTACTGCCCTAGAGACCGAGACCGAGACCGAGCCCGAGACCCAGGCCGAGGGCATCGCCGGGCGGATGATCCACACCGCGTCAGCGATCCATCACGTCATCGGTGTCCCGGCACCGGCCCGCTGAGCATTCAAGTCGGCTGATCCGTCGGGGACTTCAGCACTGCGCCAGGCCGGGTGCCGGGTCCTGGCCGGTGGAGACGTCGACCGCGGGGACGTTGCCCCAGGCGCCGTTGTCGAGCTGGGTCCAGTACCAGATGTCATTGCCGCCCGGGTGCGGGTCGCCGTGGCCCCAGCACTGGAACCAGCTGAAGGTGCCGTTCAGTTGGCCGCGGGTGGCCGAGCGGTAGGAGCGGTCCGCGTAGCCCTTCGCGCCGGCCCTGTTGCCGCAGTGCAGCCGGGCGTCGGAACGCACACCGCACTCGGCCCTCGCGGCCTGCACGGCTTTCACCGGGGTGGCACTCGCCGGCGACTGCGCCGAGGCCATCCCCAGCGCCAGCGCGCCCGCCATGGCCAACACGGTGATCTTCTTACGTACGTTCACTGCCTGCTCCTCGCTCCGACCGGTGCCCGCTTGCACCGCGATCGCACCGTGATCATGGAGGAGGCGAGGAACCACCCGCAGCGGCCATACGGGTGAACGGCGGTGAAGCCGCTCGTGTGGGTGACGGAGCGGGAAGTCGATCAGCAGGTCCGCCCGACGTAGTAGGCGCCCTGGATCTTCCGGGCGGAACCGAGCCAGGTCGTGCCGTGCTTGACGCACAGCTCATGGTCGCGGGCCAGGGCGACCTTGACCTTGATGACGACACGCGAGTCGTCGGTGGTGCAGTGTCGGTAGTAGGCGTCGGTACTGGTCTTGTAGAAGCCGCACGGTCCGGCGGACGCGGGACCGGCGACTGCCACCGTCCCGAGAGAGGTGAGCACGAGCGCAGCGGCACCGAGGGCGCTGGTCACGACACGACGAACTCGCAAAGGAACTCCTTGATCGGCGATCAGTCGGATACCGGCCCCACCATCGCCGCGTCGACGGACGCGATCGGTGGAACGCCGAGCCGTTCACCCGGAGAATCGATTTGCCGCGTCGCCGATCGAGTGACGTTCGCCCGTACCCTGCGCCGTGTGCGCAGCGATCAGCCAGAGCACCCCACCCCCGTCATCGATGTCCGGGGAACAGCCCGCTGAGCCGGGGAATGCGCCGCTTGGCCTGCTCGTCGTCGCTCGCGTCCCACCGCTCACCGGCCGGGTCCGCCGACTCGGGATCCTCACCGCCGCGCGCCTCGACGACCTCGTAGAAGTCTTCCTCCGTCCTGCCCGTCACCTGGACGAACGCCTGCCCGGCCACATAGTCCAACTCCTCCCAGACAAGCCACTCCTCCTCGTCCCAGTCCGACTGGTGCCGGCCCACGAGCCGCCGTACGTCCGGGAGTTCGGCCAGGGCGTCAGGATCGCGGGCCACGCGCTCGAACGCCTCCCGGCCCAACCCGACCAGCCAGAGCCGGAAGTAGAAGAAGCTGTCGTCGGAGTTCCAGCCCATGATCCGGTCCGCCGCGGCCCACAAATCCCAGGTGTTCGTGGGAGTCAGCGCACGGTCCAGACATATCTGGAACCCCACGGTCTCCGGCTCGGGCCCGCGCGCCAGTTCGCCACACAACCAGGCCACCCGCTCGTCCGGGTCGGGCGTCCGCGTGCGGCAGTTCTCGATCAGGGTCCAGAAGGTGTCGTCGTCCACGTCCCCACTGTGACAGGGGGGACTGACATCGCGGGGACCACCCGACCCCGGTCCAGTGCGCCGGAATTGGAGCTGCCCGCCGATCCGGCAGAACTCTACTGTCGACGACATGACGACCGGCCCGACCCCCGACTGCCCCAACCCCGCCACGCCCAACTCCCCCACACCCCAAGCCACTTCACGCACACACCCACACCCCCCGCTCCTGACCCGCCCCCTCCTCCTCCGTTTCGTCAGCATGGTCGGCGCCAGTCTCAGTTTCTTCCTGCTGCTCTCGGTCGTACCGGCGTACGCGGCCGAGCGGGGCGGTGGCGGCACCGGCACCGGCACCACGGTCCGCCGAACACCCCGCGGCTCACTCCAACTTGCCCACACCGTCCAGCACTTGCCGCAACCCCTCCGTGAGCTGCTCCGCATCCGGCGCGCTCGTCGGGTCGAAGTTCCACTGGGCGATGAGGCCCGTGATCATCGTCATGTAGAAGGCGCCGAGGGAGTCCGCGGTCTCGTCCGTGATGTCCGTCTCGGGGACGCTCGTCATCAACGCGACCATGCCCCGGCCGCCTTCGCGCTGGGCCCGGGCCAACTGGTCGCGTACGTCGGGCAGTTTGTCGCCCATGGTCATGATCTCCATGCCGAGCCCCCACATGGAACCCGGCCGGCTCATGGTGGCGACGATGTTCGAGAACACCGCCCGAAACCGCTCCAGCGACCCGGGCTCACCCCCCAACTCCGTACCCTCGTCGCCCTCGAAGGCATCGGACGCCTGCTCCACGAGCGCGAGGTACGCCTGTGCGAGCAGCGCGTCCTTCGAGCCGTAGTGATAGCCGATGGACGCGAGGTTGGTCCCCGACTCCTTGACGATGTCGCGCGCCGTCGTGCGCGCGAACCCCTTCTCCAGCAGGCAGCGCTTCGCGCCTTCGAGCAGATCCTCACGGTGTCCCATGCGCGCCACCCTACCGCCGATCCATACAACCGTCCTAGACGCACGATTTATACGTACGGCTTAGACGAGTGACTTACACATTCGTTCTAGACAAGCGTTTAAGACGTGCGTACATTCACTGTCATGACGAACTCACCGAGCTCGACGAACGCCACCGACCCCGCGAGCGGCACCCCCAACTCCCTTGCCGGGCGCCGCGAATGGACCGCCCTCGGCGTCCTGATGCTGCCGTTGCTGCTGGTCTCCATGGACGTCTCCGTCCTCTACTTCGCCATCCCGGCGATCAGCGCGGACCTGGAGCCCAGCGGCACCCAGCAACTGTGGATCTTCGACATCTACGCCTTCGTCCTGGCCGGCCTGCTGATGACGATGGGTTCGATAGGCGACCGCGTCGGCCGCCGCCGGCTCCTCCTGATCGGCGCGGCGGCGTTCGGTACGGCCTCCCTCGTCGCCGCCTACGCGAACAGCGCCGAGACCCTCATCGCCGCCCGCGCGGTCCTCGGCATCGGCGGCGCGACCCTGATGCCCTCGACGATGGCGCTGCTGCGCACGATGTTCACCGACCCCGGCCAGCGCGCGAAGGCGATCGGTCTGTGGTCCGGGGTGATGACCGGCGGTATCGCGCTCGGCTCGGTGCTGAGCGGTGTCCTGGTCCAGTACTTCTGGTGGGGCTCGGTCTTCCTGATCAACCTGCCCGCGATGGCGTTGCTGCTCCTGATCGGCCCGTTCCTGCTCCCCGAGTCCAAGAACCCCGCCCCCGGCCGCTTCGACCGGCCGAGCGTCCCGCTGTCCCTGGCCGCCGTGCTGCCCGTGATCTACGGCCTCAAGGAGATCCCCTCCGAGGGCTGGCACGTCCAGTACGTCGTCTCGATCACCGTGGGCCTGCTCTTCGCGACCCTGTTCGTCCACCGCCAGCGCACCACCGCGTCCCCGATGATCGACCCGACCCTCTTCCGGGCCCGCGGCTTCGCCCCCTCCGTCCTCCTCAACCTCCTCTCCGCCTTCGGAATGATGGGCTCGGCCTTCTTCACCACGCAGTATCTGCAGTCGGTGCTCGGCAAGAGCGCGATGGAGGCGGCCCTGTGGGCATTGCTCCCCTCGGTGCCGATCGGCATGGCGGCCCCGCTCGCAACCACCCTCGTACAGAAGGGAGTCGACCGCGCCTACGTGGTCGCCTCGGGTTTCGCGATCGCCACCTGCGGCTACGGCATGCTCGCCCTCGCCGGCCCCGACTCCCTCTGGCTGGTCCTGGCCGCCGCCGGTGTCCTCGCCTCCGGGATCGTCATGGTGATGTCCCAGATCATGGATCTCGCGATGGGCAGCGCACCGGTGGAGAAGGCGGGCGTCGCGTCCTCCCTCATGGAGACCGGCGCGGAGTTCGGCGGCGCGCTGGGCATGGCTGTCCTCGGCTCCATCGGTACGGCCGTCTACCGCCACGGCATCCCCGCCTCGGCCCCCGCCCCGGCCCACGAGACCCTCGGCGGCGCGCTGGCCGTCGCCCACCAACTGCCGGGGCGCACGGGAGACGCCCTGATCGCGACCGCACGGGAGGCCTTCACCGACGGCATGCACGGCGCGGCGATCGCCGGTGCGCTACTCCTGCTGGGCGCGGCCTTCACGGCGGCACGGACCCTGCGGGGGTTGCGGGTACCGGCCCATGAGACCCCGGCGAAGGCCGCGGTGTGAGCCCCAACTGCACAGAAACGGCGGGGGGGGGGGGGGGGGCCCCCCCCACCCCCCCCCCCCCCCCCCCCAAAAAAACCCCCCCCCCCCCCCCCCCCCCCCCCCCCGCCCCCACACCCCCCCCCCCCACCCCACCCCCCCCCGGGGGGGGGGGGGTCCCCCCCCCCCCCCCCCCCCCCCCCGCCGTTCACGTACAAACACGGTCGGCACCGCTCAGCCCGTCCGGCGCCTTTTCAGCGTGGGCCAGCGCAATCCAGCCCGTCCGGCACTTTCCCAACGCGGGCCGCCAATACCCAGCCCATCCGGCGGTCTCTCAACACAGGCCGACACAATCCAGCCCGTCCGCCGCCTTCTCAACACAGGCCGACACAATCCAGCCCGTCCGGCGCCTTTTCAGCACAGGCCAGCAAGTTCAGCCCGTCCGGCGTTTGAGGACGAGGCCCCTTCAGGGCCGATCGGGGGTCTGGGGGCGGAGCCCCCAGCACCACCTCAGCCGCAGACCAGGCTCAGACGAGGTTCACCGAGCGAGCCGACGTCGCCCCGATCTCCTCGGCCACCTCCGCCAGCACGCCCGCGGCAACCGTGTCGTCGACGGTCAGGACAGCCAACGCCTCGCCGCCCGCGACCGACCGCGAGACCTGCATCCCGGCGATGTTGATGCCCGCCTCGCCGAAGACCCGCCCGACCGTGCCGACAACCCCCGGCCGGTCCTCGTACCGCAGCACCACCATGTGGTCGGCGAGCGCGAGGTCGACGTCGTAGTCCCCGACCGCGACGATCTTCTGGAGGTTCTTGGGACCGGCGAGCGTGCCGGAGACCGAGACCTCCTCGCCGCTGCCGAGCGTGCCCCGCACGGTGACGACGTTGCGGTGGTCGGCGGACTCGGAACTGGTCGTCAGGCGGACCTCGACACCCCGCTCCTGCGCGAACAGCGGAGCGTTGACGTACGACACCGTCTCGGCGACGACGTCCTCGAACACCCCCTTGAGCGCGGAGAGTTCGAGCACCTTGACGTCGTGCTGGGTGATCTCGCCGTAGACCTCGACGTCGAGCCGGACCGCGACCTCGCCCGCGAGGGCGGTGAAGATGCGGCCGAGCTTCTCGGCGAGCGGGAGGCCGGGCTTGACGTCCTCGGCGATGACGCCGCCCTGGACGTTGACCGCGTCGGGGACGAGTTCACCGGCGAGCGCGAGGCGCACCGACTTGGCGACCGAGACACCGGCCTTCTCCTGGGCCTCGTCCGTGGAGGCGCCGAGGTGCGGGGTGGAGACGACCTGGTCGAACTCGAAGAGCGGGGAGTCCGTGCAGGGCTCCTTCGCGTACACGTCGAGGCCGGCGCCGGCGACCCGCCCCTCCTTGAGCGCGGAGTACAGCGCCGCCTCGTCGACGATCCCGCCGCGCGCCGCGTTGACGATGCGCACGGTCGGCTTGACCTTGCGCAGCGCCTCGTCACCGATCAGACCGACCGTCTCGGGGGTCTTGGGCAGGTGCACGGTGATGAAGTCGGAGACTTCGAGCAACTCGTCCAACGACAGGATCTTGACGCCCATTTGGGCAGCCCGCGCGGGCTGGATGTAGGGGTCGTAGGCGACGACCTTCATCCCGAACGCGGACATGCGCTGCGCGACGAGCGCGCCGATGCGGCCGAGGCCGACGACGCCGAGGGTCTTCTCGGCCAGCTCCACGCCCGTGTACTTGCTGCGCTTCCACTCGCCGTTCTTCAGCGCCGCGTTGGCCTGCGGGATGTGGCGTGCGGTCGCCAGCAGCAGACCGCAGGCCAGCTCGGCGGCGGTGACGATGTTCGAGGTGGGGGCGTTGACGACCATCACGCCGGCCTTGGTGGCGGCGGAGACGTCGACGTTGTCCAGGCCGACGCCGGCTCGTGCGACGACCTTCAACTTCCGTGCGGCGGCGACCGCTTCGGCGTCGACCTTGGTGGCCGAACGGATCAGGATCGCGTCCACGTCGGCGATCGCGGGGAGCAGCTCGCCCCGGTCGGCGCCGTTGCAGTGGCGGATCTCGAAGTCAGGGCCGAGTGCGTCCACCGTCGCGGGCGACAGCTCTTCAGCGATGAGTACGACAGGTTTCGAGCTCACGTGAGTCCTCACAAGTCCATTGCGTGCGGACGGCCGTCCCGACGGCCGCAGGCGGTGGAGGGGAAGCGGCGCCGGGGAATGGCGGGTGCGGTCCTGTGTCGTTCGGTGCGTGCTCTCGGTGTGCCGGACGAAGGTCCTCGTAGCGGAACTACTAGGGCCTTTGGCCGGTGCGGCGAGAGTGCGTGCCGGGCGGCGCAGGGGTGTGCCTGCCATTCCTCGGTGTCGCTTTGCCGCGGAGACGCACGACGCTGTGGGCCTGACGCGTATGTAGTACGGCAGTGTAGTGGCGCTCCGACAGTCGTCCTGCGCCTCTGTGGAAGGATCACCCGTCCGAGGCTGGACGGGTTGGACAAAGGGGCCGGAGCATTCGCCCCGGCCCCTCGCCCCCGAGGCTTACGCCTCTTCGTCGACCCAGCTCATCAGCTTGCGGAGCTGCTTGCCGGTGGTCTCCAGCAGGGACTCGGCGTCCTTCTGCTTGTACTCGTTGTACTTCTTCAGGCCACCGTGGTACTCGGCCATCCACTCACGCGCGAAGGTGCCGTCCTGGATCTCGGCGAGCACCTGCTTCATCGTGGCCTTGGTGTCCTCCGTGATGATCCGCGGGCCGGTGACGTAGTCGCCCCACTCGGCGGTCTCGGAGATCGACCAGCGCATCTTCTCCAGGCCGCCCTCGTACATGAGGTCGACGATGAGCTTCAGCTCGTGCAGGCACTCGAAGTACGCGATCTCGGGCTGGTAACCGGCCTCGGTCAGCGTCTCGAAACCGGCCTTGACCAGCGCGGCCGTACCACCGCAGAGAACGGCCTGCTCACCGAACAGGTCGGTCTCGGTCTCCTCGGTGAAGGTCGTCTTGATGACGCCGGCGCGGGTGCCGCCGATGCCCTTCGCGTACGACAGCGCGAGCGCGAAGCCGTTGCCGGTCGCGTCCTGCTCGACGGCCGCGATACACGGAACGCCGCGGCCCTCCTCGTACTGGCGGCGGACGAGGTGGCCCGGGCCCTTGGGGGCGACCATGCAGACGTCGACGCCGGCCGGCGGCTTGATGAAGTCGAAGCGGATGTTCAGGCCGTGGCCGAAGAACAGCGCGTCGCCATCGTTGAGGTTGTCCTTGATGGACTCCTCGTAGACCTGGGCCTGGAGCGGGTCCGGCACCAGGATCATGATGACGTCGGCCTCGGCGGCGGCCTCGGACACCGTCACCACGCGCAGGCCCTGCTCCTCGGCCTTCGCCTTGGACTTGGAGCCCTCGTGCAGACCGACGCGCACGTCGACGCCCGAGTCACGGAGCGACAGCGCGTGGGCGTGGCCCTGGCTGCCGTAGCCGATGACCGCGACCTTGCGGCCCTGGATGATGGACAGGTCGGCGTCGGCGTCGTAGAACAGCTCGGCCACTTTGGGTTCTCTCCTTGGTGTGCAGGTGTTGCGTCCCACCGTATGACGGCGGGCGGAGTCGAAGTTCGGGGGTCTCGGAATGCGGGCGGCGGAAGCCGCCCGCAGACGGTTCTACGCGGAGCGGTCGAGCGCGCGCAGCGAGCGGTCGGTGATGGAGCGGGCGCCGCGGCCGATGGCGATCGTGCCGGACTGGACCAGCTCCTTGATGCCGTACGGCTCCAGCATCTTGAGCATCGCGGACAGCTTGTCGCTGCTGCCCGTGGCCTCGACGGTGACGGCCTCCGGGGAGACGTCGACCGTCTTGGCGCGGAAGAGCTGGACGATCTCGACGATCTGGGAGCGCGTCTCGTTGTCGGCGCGCACCTTCACCAGAACGAGTTCGCGCTGGACCGCGGAACCCGGCTCCAGTTCGACGATCTTGAGCACGTTGACGAGCTTGTTCAGCTGTTTGGTGACCTGTTCGAGCGGGAGTGCCTCGATCACGTTCACCACGATCGTGATGCGGGAGATGTCGGGGTGCTCGGTGACGCCGACGGCGAGGGAGTCGATGTTGAAGCCGCGCCGGGAGAACAGGGCGGTGATCCGGGCGAGGACACCGGGCTTGTTCTCCACCAGGACGGAGAGCGTGTGCTTGGACATTTCTCTTTCGTCTCTCTCGCTCAGTCGTCTTCGTTGTCGCCGAAGTCGGGGCGGACGTCCCGGGCGAACATGACCTCGTCGTTCGAGGTGCCGGCGGCGACCATCGGCCACACCATGGCGTCCTCGTGGACGATGAAGTCGATCACGACGGGGCGGTCGTTGATCGAGTTCGCCTCCTCGATGACCTTGTCGAGGTCGTCGGGGGACTCGCAGCGGATCGCGTAACAGCCCATCGCCTCCGACAACTTGACGAAGTCGGGGACGCGCGTGCCGGCGCTGGGCTGCTTGCCGTCCGCGTCGGGGCCGCTGTGCAGCACGGTGTTGGAGTAGCGCTGGTTGTAGAACAGGGTCTGCCACTGGCGGACCATGCCGAGAGCGCCGTTGTTGATGATGGCGACCTTGATCGGGATGTTGTTCAGGGCGCAGGTGGTGAGTTCCTGGTTGGTCATCTGGAAGCAGCCGTCACCGTCGATCGCCCAGACCGTACGGTCCGGGGCGCCGGCCTTGGCGCCCATCGCGGCCGGGACCGCGTAGCCCATCGTCCCCGCGCCGCCCGAGTTGAGCCAGGTCGCCGGCTTCTCGTACTGGATGTAGTGCGCGGCCCACATCTGGTGCTGGCCGACGCCCGCCGCGAAGATCGTTCCCTCCGGGGCGAGTTGGCCGACGCGCTCGATGACCTGCTGCGGGGAGAGCGAGCCGTTGTCGGGCTGCTCGTAGCCGAGCGGGTACGTCTCGCGCCAGCGGTTGAGGTCCTTCCACCAGGCGCTGTAGTCGCCGGTGTGGCCCTCGCTGTGCTCCTTCTGCACGGCCTGGACCAGGTCGGCGATGACCTCGCGGGCGTCACCGACGATCGGCACGTCGGCGGCGCGGTTCTTGCCGATCTCGGCCGGGTCGATGTCGGCGTGGACGATCTTCGCGAAGGGCGCGAAGCTGTCCAGCTTGCCGGTGACGCGGTCGTCGAAGCGGGCTCCGAGGGCGACGATCAGGTCGGCCTTCTGCAACGCGGTGACGGCGGTGACCGCACCGTGCATGCCCGGCATTCCCACGTGCAGCTCGTGACTGTCGGGGAATGCGCCGAGCGCCATCAGGGTGGTGGTGACGGGCGCTCCGGTGAGTTCTGCGAGGACCTTCAGCTCGGCGGTGGCGTGGGCCTTGAGGACGCCGCCGCCGACGTAGAGGACGGGCCGCTTCGCGGCGGTGATCAGCTTGGCGGCCTCGCGGATCTGCTTGGCGTGCGGCTTGGTCACCGGGCGGTAGCCGGGCAGGTCCATGACCGGCGGCCAGGAGAAGGTGGTCTTCGCCTGGAGGGCGTCCTTCGCGATGTCGACCAGCACCGGGCCGGGGCGGCCGGTGGAGGCGATGTGGAAGGCCTGCGCGATGACGCGCGGGATGTCCTCGGCCTTGGTGACCAGGAAGTTGTGCTTGGTGACCGGCATCGTGATGCCGACGATGTCCGCCTCCTGGAAGGCGTCCGTGCCGATCGCCTTCGACGCGACCTGCCCGGTGATCGCCACGAGCGCCACCGAGTCCATGTGCGCGTCGGCGATCGGGGTCACCAGGTTGGTGGCGCCGGGGCCCGAGGTCGCCATGCAGACGCCGACCTTGCCGGTGGCCTGCGCGTAGCCGGTGGCCGCGTGACCCGCCCCCTGCTCGTGCCGGACCAGGACGTGACGCACCCGCGTCGAGTCCATCAGGGGGTCGTACGCCGGAAGGATCGCACCACCGGGGATGCCGAATACCGTGTCGGCCCCGACTTCCTCGAGAGAGCGGATGAGGGACTGCGCGCCCGTGACGTGCTCGGGGGCGGACGGCTGTCCTCCGGATCGGGGCCGCGGCTGCGGATGGGCCCCGGTGGCCTGCTCGGTCATCGTCATTCTCTTCTCGATGCTGAGGGTTTTTGCGAGGTTTGTGCGGGTTTCTGCTGCTGCACGACTGGTTCCTGTGCAACAAAAAACCCCTCGTGCCGTGAGGCAAGCGAGGGGAGCGCGCCGGGTGCGGTCGCTGGGAGTTCCGGGTCCGTCCGGAGGTCACCAGCGTCAGCCGACGCGCTTTCCAAGTACGAGAATTCGGGTGCGCATGGCAATGACCCTCCCCCCGGCACACACCGACTGTCAAGTGGGTGGGACGGGAGTCTCATTATGTGAGCGCAGGGCCGTTCCGCCCCCGAAAACCGCGGGCACACCACTGGTGTACACCCCCAGCGCGCCGCCCGCGAACGCGGGCTCCGCCGGGCCGTGCGGCACCGGATAGTGACCGCGGGACAGCGCCCGGCGCAGCCGGTACTCGTCCAGCGGCGCGGAGAAGGCCATGCCCTGCCCGTGCGTGCAGCCCATCGCGCGCAGGGCGACCACCTGTTCCGGCAGGTCGACCCCGTCGGCCACGGACTGGAGCCCGAGATCGCAGGCGATCCGCAGCAGCCCGCTGGTGATCTTGTGCAGCCGCGCGGACTCGACGACGCCCTCGACCAGACTGCGGTCCAGTTTCAGTACGTCGACGGGCAGCCGCCGTAGCGTCGTGATGGCCGCGTAGCCGCTGCCGAAGCCGTCGAGGGCGATCCGGACGCCGAGCCGCCGCAGGGCCGTCAGCCGGCGCTCCAGCTCGTCCAGGGAGACCCTCGGGTCGGTGTCGGACAGCTCGATCACCAGCGAACCGGACGGCAGCCCGTGCCGGGTCAGCAGGGCCTCGATCGAGCCGAGCGGCATCGAGCGGTCCAGCAGCCGCCGCGCGCTCATCCGGACGGCCACGGACACGGCGAGCCCGGTCGCGGTGCGCTCGGCGGCCTGCTCCACGGCCTCCTCCAGCATCCAGCGCCCCAGCTCGGCGGTCTTGTCGCTGTCCTCGGCCACTCGCAGGAACTCGGCCGGCGTGAACAGCACGCCCTGCGAGGACCGCCAGCGCGCCTGCGTGGACACCGACGCGATCCGGCCGTCCACCAGCGACACCACGGGCTGGTGCAGCAGCGCGAACTCGCCGTCGTGCAGCGCGGCCCGCAGCCGGGTGGCGAGCTCCGCCTTCCGTACGACGTCCTGCTGCATCTGCGGGGCGTACAGCTCGACCCGGCCCTTGCCCGCCCCCTTGGCGCGGTACATCGCGAGGTCGGCGTTGCGCAGCAACTCCCCCGCGCCCAGGCCCGGTTCGGCGAAGGAGACGCCGATGGAGGCGGCGACGCGGACATCGTTGCCGTCGATGAGGTACGGCTGGGACAGGGTGATCCTCAGGCGGTCGGCGAGTTCCATGATGTGCCGCTCGCGGGCCGCGCGGTCCCGGGTGCCGTCGCCGACGATCAGCGCCGCGAACTCGTCGCCGCCGAGCCGGGAGGCGGTGTCGCCGTGCCGGACCGCGCCGTCGAGCCTGCGGGCGGCCTGGATGAGGAGTTCGTCACCGGCCTGGTGGCCGATGGTGTCGTTGACGGCCTTGAAGCCGTCGAGGTCGATGAAGAGGACGGCCGTGCCGCGGTCGGTGGAACGGCGGCCGGAGAGGGCCTGTTGGACGCGTTTGGTGAACAGCGCGCGGTTGGGCAGGTCGGTGAGCGGGTCGTGCTCGGCGTTGTGCTGCAACTGCGCCTGGAGGCGCACGCGTTCGGTCACGTCCCGGCTGTTGAAGATCAGGCCGCCGTGGTGGCGGTTGACCGTCGACTCGACGTTCAGCCAGCCGTCGTCGCCGGACCGGAAGCGGCACTCGATGCGGGTGGTGGACTCCTCGTAGGGGCTGGCGGTGAGGAAGCGGCGCACCTCGTGCACCACACAGCCCAGGTCCTCCGGGTGGATGAGCGAGGCCAGTTCGGTCCCGACCAGTTCCTCGGCGGCCTTGCCGTAGACACCGGCGGCGGCCGGGGAGACGTAGCGGAGCATGCCGTTCGGGGCGGCGATCATGATGACGTCGCTGGAGCCCTGCACCAGGGAGCGGAAGTGGTTCTCCTTCTGGGCCAGTTCCTGGGTGAGGGTGATGTTGTCGATCAGCATGATCCCCTGGCGCACCACGAGGGCGAGGACCACGCAGCCCGCGGTGATGAGCACCACGCGGTCGGGGCTGCGGCCGTTGAGGACGTTGTAGAGAATCCCCAACGTGCAGACGGCGGCGGCGAGATACGGGGTGAGCGCGGCCAGCGAACCGGAGATGGGGCGGGTGACCGGATACCGCCCTTGGTCGGCGCCCGGCGCGGACGCCTGCGGCTGGACGCCGGACCGCTGTCCGGGCCGGTGCTCGTGCACCACGCGCGTGTGACCGTCGCTCTCGGGCTGGGTGTGCCGGGGCGCGGCCCACGGGGCGTACGCGAGGAGCAGGGAGCCGGCGAACCAGCCCGCGTCGAGCAACTGGCCCGAGTGGTAGTTGTTGTGGAGCAGCGGCGAGGTGAACAGGGCGTCGCACATGACGGTCAGGGCGAGCGCGCCGATCGCGGTGTTCACGGCGGTGCGGTTGACCGAGGTGCTGCGGAAGTGCAGCGCGAGCACCATGCTGACGAGGGCGATGTCGAGCAGCGGGTACGCCAGCGACAGCGCGGTGTGGGCCACGCTCGGCCCGTCGAACCTGGCGGCCTGGGCCAGCGCGAGGCTCCAGGACAGCGTGAGCAGCGAGCCCCCGATCAGCCAGGCGTCGAGCGCCAGACAGACCCAACCGGCTTTGGTGACGGGCCGTTTGGCGAGGACCAGGAGCCCGACGATGGCGGGCGGCGCGAAGCAGAGGAAGAACAGATCGGCGAAACTGGGGCTGGGCACGGGCCGTTGGAGCACGACCTCGTACCACCCCCAGACTCCGTTGCCCAGCGCGGCCATCGCCGAGGAGAGCGAGAACAGCAGCCAGGCGGGTCGAAAGCGGATACGACGGCTTCGCGCGTAGAGGAAACACGAGACGGCGGCGGTACCGGCTGCCGCGCTGAGCCCGAAGTCGCCCATGATCAGGGCGACTTGGGCGGAACCCCAGTCGAGCGCGGAACCGACGGCGTATCCCGCGCAGACCAGGGCCAGGACGAGTTGCTGGACCAGGCTCCATCCGCCGCCGGATCCCGGCGGTCGTGGCTGCCGCGCTCCCGGCGAAGTCCGGTCCCGGAGCGCCCCGTTGAGGGTGGTCGTCGGAGACGGTGGCGAACTCACCGGGCCCTCCCGGTCCGCGTCGCTCCCGGGTCCCGCGGGCTCCGGGGCGCTGGATGGGCGTGCCTGCGGCGGCTGTTGGGCCTGCGGTGATGATGACCGTGGTGGCTGTGCTGACCACCATGACCGCCGTGGTTGCCGTGACCGCTGTGATTGCCGTGGTGGCCGCGTCTGCCCGCGGCGGCGCGCCAGGGTCGCCGTCGGCGGCCCCGCCGCGTCGGATCGCTCGTCCATAGGCCGTGCATCGCCCGTCGCCCCCCTCACAGTCTGAAATGTCCATCCCCGGCGCCGAACGGTGCGCGGCGCAGCCCCTGCCGGGACGATACACCAGTCTCGTCACTCAGGGACATAGTTCCTCTACGCTCCGTAACGACCAGCAGGGATGCGCACACGCCCCGCTTCCGAAAGGTTGCGGAGGGTGCCGGAAGCGGATCGCGCCCCTGCTACGACTACCCCGTCGGTCCCGTCGTAAGGATCACGTTGCGCAGCGGCTCCCGGTTCACGAATCGTCCCAACTGGTCGGCAATCAGGCGCTTCGCGCGCGGCATGAAGGCCGAGGTGGGCCCGCCGACATGCGGACTGATCAGCACGCCGGGCGCCTGCCACAACGGGTGTCCCCGGGGCAGGGGTTCGGGGTCGGTGACGTCCAACGCGGCGGTGATACGGCCGCTTTGGAGCTCCGCGAGCAGTGCCTCGGTGTCGACGACGGGACCGCGGGCCACGTTGACCAGCAGCGCACCGTCCTTCATCCGGGCCAGGAACCCGGCGTCGACCAGGTGCCGGGTCGTCCCGTCGAGGGGCGTGGAGAGGACGACGACGTCCGCATCCGGGAGCAGGGCGGGCAGTTCGGCGAGTGGATGCACCGGCCCGCGCGCGGTGGTACGCGCGGAGCGCGCCACCCGCGCCACCCGCGCGAGCTCGAAGGGAGTGAGCCGGTCCTCGATGGCGGAACCGATGGACCCGTAGCCGACGATGAGAACGGACCGGTCGGCGAGGGCCGGCCGGAACCCGCCGAGCCACTCCCCCTTGTCCTGCGCCCGCACGAAGTCGGGGACGCCCCGCAGCGAGGCGAGAATCAGAGTCAGCGCCAACTCACCGGTGCTGGCCTCGTGCACCCCGCGCGCATTGCACAACCGCACACCGGGGCGCAGGTACTTGAGCCCCGGCTGCACATGGTCGACACCGGCCGACAGCGTCTGCACGACCTCCACGGAGCCCATCGCCGGCAGCGGCCGTACGCCGGTCTCGCTGCTCTTCATGTAGGGCACGACGTAGAAGGCACAGTCGGCCGGGTCCGCGGGGAAGTCCTCACCTCCGTCCCAGAAGAGGTAGTCGGGGCCTTCGGGGAGACCCTCGATGTCGTCCGGCGGGATGGGGAGCCATACGTCAACAGTCATGGTCAGGAGGCTATGTCAGGGCCACGCGCGCGTAGAGGTTAGGTTTGTGGGCCAGGAGAGGGAGGGTCACGAGCAGGTGGAGCGCAGGACGATCGGCGCGGGGTCGCTCGCGATGGGGGCCGTCGGGCTCGGCTGCATGCCGATGAACTGGGCGTACAGCGGGTCGCAACGGCAGGGCGACGAGTCGGTCAGGGCCGTGCACCGGGCGCTCGATCTGGGTGCGACGCTGCTGGACACCGCCGACATGTACGGCCCGTTCACCAACGAGCTGTTGCTGGGGCGGGTGTTGAGGGAGCGGCGCGCGGACGCGTTCGTGTCGACGAAGGTCGGCCTGCTGGTCGGCGAACAGCACATCGTGGCCAACGGCCGCCCCGGCTATGTGAAACGCGCGTGCGACGCCTCACTGCGCCGCCTCCAGACCGATGTGATCGACCTCTACCAACTGCACCGCGCCGACCCCGAGGTCCCCGTCGAGGAGACGTGGGGTGCGATGGCGGACCTCGTACAGGCCGGAAAAGTACGGGCGTTGGGGATCTCCGCGGTCGGCGCCCGCTCCGCGCGGCGCCCCGGCGCTCGGCTCCATGACGGAACGATCCGCCAACTCCAGCGCGTACAACAGGTGTTCCCGGTGACGGCGGTCCAGGCCGAGCTGTCGGTCTGGTCACCGGAGGCCCTGGACGCGTTGCTCCCGTGGTGCGCGGCGCGCGGCGTCGGCTTCCTCGCGGCGATGCCCCTCGGCAACGGCTTCCTGACCGGCACCCTGACCCCGGGCGAGGGCTTCGAACCGGACGACCTCCGCGCCCGCCACCCCCGCTTCACCGCCGAAATGACCGCCGCGAACCAGCCGATCGTGGCCGGCCTACGCCGCGTGGCCCGCCGCCACGGCGCGGAGGTGACCCCGGCGCAGGTCGCCCTGGCGTGGGTGCTGGCGCAGGGGGCGCATGTGGTGGCGGTGCCCGGCACGAAGCGGGAGCGGTGGGTGCGGGAGAACGCGGGGGCGTCGGGGTTACGTCTGACGGGGGAGGATCTGGCGGAGGTGGCGGGGTTGCCTGCGGCTCGGGGGTCTTGGGATTGAGGGGGCGCCATCTCGTGGGCGGGGTGGGGTTCGGGGGGGCAGGGTGATGGCGGGCTCGGCTCTGTGGGGTGGCTGCGGGCTGGGCGGCGGAGAACGCCGGGGGCGGCCGGGCTGCGTCCGACGGCGGGGGCCGGGCGGAGGTGGCCGGGTTCCCTGCGGCTCGGAGGTCTTGGGATTGAGGGGGCGCCTTCGTGGGCGGGGTGGGTTCCGCTGCGCGACGGCAGGCTGGGCCTCGCGGGGCGAAGGCGGGCTCGGCTCTACGGGGCTGCGACGGGCCGAGTGACGGAACTCGGGCCCAGCGGAGCCACGCCTGACGGCCGAGGGCCTGACAGAGGTGACCGGGTTGCCCGCGGCGCTGGGGTCCTCGGGCCACGAGACGGCTTGGCAGCGGGCTGGGTATCGCGAGGTGATGACAAGACCTGGCTCCGCGAGACGACAGCGGGCTGGGCTTCGCGGGCAACTGCGGGCTCGGCTCCGCAGGGCGACGACAGGCCAAGTTCCGCAAAGCCGCAGCGGGCCCGGCTCCGCGAGCCACGGCTCGATCGTGCGTCGGTGCGGAGTGATCGGGAACTCGGATGGCGTGAGCGGTGTATGAAAAGTAGAACCAGCCGGAGGGTGCGGTCGTGAGCCCGCCGTGAGAAGGCGCCGTACCCACTGGTGAGTGCCCGCCCGTCGAAAGGACCCGATCGTGCAACGTCGAGCCGTGTCGGCCGCCCTGGCCGTGACCGCACTCCTGCTGACGGCCGGGTGCTCCTCGGACGGGGGAGGATCTCCGGGCGACGGCACGAGTGCGTCGTCCGGCAGCAGCGGTACGGCGACAGGAGCGGCCTCGCCCTCCGCGCAGGCCGCCGAGGAGACACCGCCCGCCAAGGGCACGGTGAAGGTGCTGCGCACGGTCACCGAGGGGCTGAAGACCCCCTGGGGTCTCGCCCCGCTGCCCGAGGGGGATCTGCTGGTCTCCTCGCGCGACGACGGCACCATCACCCGGATCGCGGAGAAGACCGGCGCGAAGACCGAGTTGGGCACGGTGTCCGGGGTCTCCGCGGCCGGCGAGGGCGGGCTCCTCGGGATCGCGCTGTCCCCGGACTTCGCCTCGGACCACATGATCTACGCCTACTTCACCTCGGCCTCGGACAACCGCATCGTCCGCGTCCTGTACGACGAGAAGAAGCTCGCCGGTGAGCAACTGGGCGCTCCCGACACGGTCTTCAAGGGCATCCCCAAGGGCTACATCCACAACGGCGGCCGCATCGCCTTCGGCCCGGACGGCATGCTGTACGCGGGCACGGGCGAGAGTGGTCAGCGCGGACTGGCGCAGGACAAGAAGTCCCTCGGCGGCAAGATCCTGCGGCTGACCCCGGAAGGCGACCCGGCGCCGGGCAACCCGTTCCCGAACTCGCCGGTGTACACCTACGGCCACCGCAATGTGCAGGGCCTCGCCTGGGACTCCAAGCAGCGGATGTTCGCCTCGGAGTTCGGCCAGGACACCTGGGACGAGCTGAACGCGATCACCCCGGGCGACGACTACGGCTGGCCGGACGCGGAGGGGAAGGGGAGCAATCCCGAGTACCACAACCCGATCGCCCAGTGGCACACGGACAACGCCTCCCCCAGCGGCATCGCCTATGCCGAGGGTTCCATATGGATGGCGGGGCTGAAGGGCCAGCGCCTGTGGCGCATCCCGCTGGACGGCACGAAGGCGTCCGCCGCCCCGCAGGCCTTCCTCACCGGCGAGTACGGCCGGTTGCGGACCGTGGTGTCGGCCGACGGCGACAAGCTGTGGCTGATAACCAGCAACACGGACGGCCGGGGCACGCCTAAGTCGGGGGACGACCGGATTCTGGAGCTTCAGGTGACGTAGCGGCCGGGTCGGCGGAGGGATCGTGCGCCGGCGTGCGGTGATCGGGGTCGGGGTCGGGGTCGGGGTCGGGGTCGGGGTCGGGGTCGGGGTCGGGGTCGGGGTCGGGGTCGGGGTCGGGATCGGGATCGGGATCGGGATCGGGATCGGGATCGGGATCGGGATCGGGATCGGGATCGGGCAAGCGTACGACCACCCTGCCGGACTCCAGGTCTATCGGCCCGCGCCCGGGGTCGCCGTCGGCGACATCGACCCTGGTCAGCTCAAGCCGGTTGGCCTCGTCCTGGGTGTGCTTGCGGCCCGGTGAGAACAACTCCTCGAACATGTTGAACACGGCGCCTCCCCTGGCCGGTCCCCTACAGCGTACGACTCATCGCGCGGAGCGCACGGTGAGCGGGTCGGGCGGGAACAGCTCCAGCCGGTGCGCCACGGCCGCGGCCTCGCCCCGGCCGGAGACACCGAGCTTGCCCAGAATGTTCGAGACGTGGACGCTCGCGGTCTTCGGGGAGATGAAGAGTTCCTCGGCGATCTGCCGGTTGGTGCGGCCGGCGGAGACCAGCCGCAGGACGTCCCGCTCACGGCTGGTGAGGCCGAGCGCCTCGACGGGGTCGGCGGGGACCGCTCGCCGCGCCGGGACCTTCGTGAGCGTCAGCCGGGCCCGCTGGGCGAGCAGCGCGACGGCATCGGTGAGCGGGCGGGCACCGAGGTGCTCGGCGACGGCGGCGGCCAGCCGGAGCGGTTCGGTGGCGCGGTCCCGCTCGTCGTCGCCCCCGTCGGGGTCGGAGAGCAGCGCCTCGGCCAGGCAGTGCCGGACGCGGGCGAGGTCGTAGGGGCGGTCGAGGCATTCGAAGGCGGCGACCGCCTCGGACCAGTCGGCCGGGGTGGAGCGGCCCTCGGCGTGCCGCAGCTCGGCGCGGAGCCAGCGTTCGTGCGCCTGCCAGACGGGGACGTTGGTGGGGACCGGCTTGGCGGCCTCCCGGATGCGTTCGAGAACCTTGGGGCGGCCGGGGTCGGCGATGGGCAGACCGACGGCCCGGGTCTCGGCGACGGCCGCGGTGACCAGCAGGGGCCAAGCCTCGAAGTGGGTGCCGGGGCGGAAGCCGGAGTCCAGGACCTGTTCGAGAGTGGCGCGGCTGTCGAGGAGGCGGCCTTCGGCGGTGGCGACCTGGAGTTCGATCCGCTCCAGGGGCAGATGGTGCTGGGGGGCGACGTCATGGGTGCCGAAGTGCTCGCGGGCGGCGGCCAGTTGGCGTCGGGCCTCGACCAGGTCGCCTCGGGCGAGGGCGAGTTCGGCGCGGATGCGGGCGTGGAAGCCGCGGGGTTTGGCGCTCTGGTCCACGCGCTCCGACTTGGTCGCGGCCTCGGCGGCCTCGTCCCAACGGCCCAGGGAGAAGAGGGATTCGGCGAGGTTGCCCCAGATCCAGGCCTCCTTGTCGAACTGGCCGAACTTCTTGGCGAAGGCGATCCCGGTCTCCAGGATGGGCACGGCCTCGCGGGAGCGGCCGATCGTTTCGAGGGAGGAGGGGAGGTTCACATAGCTGCGGCCGGCGACGGCGGAGATGCCTTCGGCGACCGTCCGTTCGTTGACCTCGACCAGTTCGGCGATGCCCGCCTCGACGTCGCCTGAGGCGACCATGAGGCCGGCCAGGGTGAGGCGGGCGTCCATCTCGATCTCGCGGGCGCCCACCATCCGCGCGTACTCGACCGCGCGCTCGGCGGCCACATAGGCGTCGGGTCCCGGCTCATGGACCATGGACCAGCCGGCGACCTTGGCGAGTACCTCCGCGTGCACTTCGGAGGGCGGCAGTCCGCGGACCAGTTCCTGGGCGGCGGCCAGTTCGGACCAGCCGTCGCCGCGGCCCTGGTGCCGGATCAGGACGGAGCGCTGCACCCAGAACCAGGCGGCCCGCAGGGGGTCCCCCTCGTCCTCCAGGAGGTGCAGTGCCCGCTTGGTGATCTTCAGGGCGCGGTCGCGCTCCCCGCTCAGCCGTCCGGCGACGGCGGCCTCTGCCATCAGGTCTAGGTAGCGCAGGGGAGTGGTCTCGGGGTCGCAGCCACAGGGCGGATAGACCTCGGTGTAGTCGACGGGGCGCAGGCCGGCGCGTACGGCGTCGGGGGCGGTGTCCCAGAGCTCCATCGCCCGCTCCAGGAGCCGTAGTTGCTCGGAGTGGGCGTGCCGGCCGCGGGCCGCGACGGAGGCGTCCAGGACGGCGGGGAGGGCCTTGGCGGCGTCGTGGGCGTGGTACCAGTAGCTCGCCAGGCGCATGACGCGCTGGTCGGCGGGGACGAGCGTGGGGTCGGCCTCCAGGGCCTCGGCGTAGCGGCGGTTGAGGCGGGAGCGCTCGCCGGGCAGCAGGTCGTCGCCGACGGCCTCGCGGACCAGGGAGTGGCGGAAGCGGTAGCCGTCGTCGCCGGGGGCGACCTGGAGGATGTTGGCACCGACGGCGGCCCGCAGTGCCTCGATGAGGTCGTCCTCGGCGAGCCGGGCGACGGCGGCGAGCAGCCGGTACTCGACGGTGGACCCGCCCTCGGCGACGATCCGGGCGACCCGCTGGGCGCTCTCGGGCAGTGACTCGACCCGGACGAGGAGCAGGTCGCGCAGGGAGTCGGTGAGGTTGCTGCGGCAGCCGTCGTGGGCGGCTACGGCGAGTTCCTCGACGAAGAAGGCGTTGCCGTCGGAGCGTTCGAAGATCTCGTCGACCTGGGCGGGGTCGGGTTCGGCGGCGTGGATGCCGGCGATCTGGCGGCCGACTTCCTGCCGGTTGAAGCGGCCGAGTTCGATCCGGCGGACGGTGCGGAGCCGGTCGAGTTCGGCGAGCAGGGGGCGCAGTGGGTGGCGGCGGTGGAGGTCGTCGGCGCGGTAGGTGGCGAGGACGAGGAGGCGGCCGGTGCGCAGGGTGCGGAAGAGGTAGGCGAGGAGGTGGCGGGTGGAGGCGTCGGCCCAGTGCAGGTCCTCCAGGGCGACGACGACCGTGCGGTCGGCGGCGACGCGCTCCAGGAGGCGCGCGGTGAGTTCGAAGAGGCGGGCCATGCCCTCCTCGTCATGTCGGCCGGCTCCTCGTCCGGTGGGTGTCTCCGCCAACTCGGGGAGCAGCCGGGCGAGTTCCTCCTCCTGGCCGGCGGCCGCGACGGACAGCTCTGCGGGCAGCGCGCGGCGCAGGGCCCGCAGAGAGGTGGAGAAGGGAGCGAAGGGCAGCCCGTCCGCGCCGATTTCGACACACCCGCCGAGCGCGACGACAGCGCCCTGCCGACAGGCCGCGGTGGCGAACTCCTCGACCAGCCGGGTCTTGCCGACGCCGGCCTCGCCGCCCAGCAGTAACGCCTGCGGCTCGCCCGCGGCGGCGCGGGCGAGCGCATCGTTCAGCGTGTCCAGTTCATCGGCGCGACCGACAAAGACCGGACTGACGGACCTGGTCTCCACGGCCCCGAGCATGTCACGCGGGTCCGACAACACGGCACCGGTTTTCCACCGGACGGCCACGGCCGGGACCGCCCCACCGTCCTGCCGGGCAGACACCGCACGACCACCCTGTCGAGCGGACACCACAGGACCGTCCTGCCCGGCGAGCGCCGCACGACCACCCTGCCGAGCAGGGGCCACAGGACCGTCTGGCGCGGCGGATGCCACACGACCGTCCTGTCCGGCGGACACCGCACGACCACCCCGCCCAGCAGGGGCCACAGGACCGTCTGGCGCGGCGGATGCCACAGGACCGTCCGGCGCGGCAGACACCGCACGACCGTCCTGTCCGCCGGACACCGCACGGTCGCCGTCCGGCCTGGCCGGCACCGTGCGGTCGTCGTCCTGGTGGCGCCGGGTGGTCACGACGCGCGGGCGAACAGGTGCCTGCGGGGGCCTTCGGTATGCACCTCGCCCTCGGCGGCCCGGCGGGCCTGTTCGCGGCGGGCGGCGCGGGCGGTGCGCACGGCCTCGCGGGCCAGGCGCTCGTTCGCGGCCTGGCGGCGGAGTTCGGCGGAACGGATCTGGTGGAGTTCGTACTCGTACATCTCAAGTCCCTTGGTGGAGGCGGTTGTCGGGCTTCGCTTTCTGCGATGCCTCAACCTTCGTCTCCCAGGGGGGTCCGCCACATCGGGAGAGTTCCGCATCTTGCGGAGCCGGGCGGGCCTTAGACATGCGTAAGGGGTCTTAGGGCCTCCGTAAGGTGCTTACGGAGGCCCTAAGACCCCTGATGAACCGCGGTGAATCAGGTCGCGGACGGCAGGCTGAGCAGCACGTCGGTGTACTTGAGGACGGCCAGGAGCAGTCCTACGACGCCGAGCGCGACGCCGGCCCAGGCGACCGACTTGATCCAGGTGGCCTGCGGCTTGCCGGGCGCGCCGAACGCGGGCCGGACCAGGGCCGCGACACCCACGAGCGCGCCCACGAGCGCGAAGATGCCGGCCCACAGCGCGGTGGTGTGCCACGCGTCGCCGTAGACCTCCTTGATCTGGGTGGCGACGCTCGCCGTGGAGGCGGTGTGGAGCTGGCCCACGAGGGTCTCGCGGGCGGCGGCGACGGAGCCGATCCAGCCGCCGGAGAGCGAGATGAAGCCGAGCGCGGCGGAGACCACGGCGGCGGCACCCTGGCCGACACCGGAGGAACCTTCCGGCTCCTCCAGCCGGAGCTTCGCGAGCTCGGCCGCGTACTCCTCCTCGGAGAGGTCGTCCTCGTCCTCGGCGGCTTCGACCTCGGCCTCGGCCTCGGTGGCCTCCGCGTTCGCGGTTTCCTGCTCGGTCACTTCCTCGTCGGTCTTGGTGACATCGGTCTTCGTCACATCGGTCTTGGTGACGTCGACGGTCTCCGCGTCGCTCTTCACCTCGGTGGCCTCGTTCGCGGCCTCGTCAACAGTCTTGGTACCCATGGTGCGCACGGTAGGGGTGGTTTCTGAGAAGTTCCTTAAAGATCGGCGTGCGCGGCATGCGCGCGTGCCTCGCGCCACTCGGGTGCGAGCACCGACCACACCTCTGTGTCGTGCCGAACGCCCCCGTGGGGGTGTGACTGGCGGAGGATCCCGTCCCTGGTCATGCCCATGCGGCGGGCAACATTCAGGCTCTTCTCATTGCCCGCGGCCGCATGCCATTCGACCCGGTGGATGCCGCGCTGCTCGACGGCGAAGTCGATGAGGATCCGTATCGCGCGCGTGATCAACCCGTGTCCGGCGGCGGCGGGTTCCAGCCAGCAGCCGACCTCGCAATTGCCCTGGTCGGCGTGGAAGTTCAGGAAGAGGACCCCGCCCACGAGCCTGCCGTCGGCCAGCCAGATGCCGTGCAGGGACGCGCTGTCGGCGGCGCGCAGATCGGCGTAGCGCTGGAGCATCTCCCGCGTGGACTCGACGTCCGTCGCCTTGGAGCCGAACGAGATGTACTGGCCGATGAACTCCCGGCCGCGGTCCAGATGCGCGAGGAACTCCTCGGCGTGCCACGGCTCCAGGGGACGCAGTTCGGCCCCGTCGTCACCCAGGGATATCGCGTACATCCTGCTCCCGCTCCTTCGCCAGGACGTCCGCCACCTCGGCGTCCGTCGCGGCGGCCAGCCTCTCATGGGCGGCGCGGCACTCGGGCGGCTCGATGCTGATGCGGGGCAGGACGCGGTCCAGGCCGCGCGGCAGCCACCAGTTGGCGCCGCCGAGCAGGTGCATGAGGGCGGGCACCAGGAGCGTACGCAGCACGAAGGCGTCCAGGGCGACGGCGGCGGCGAGCGCGATGCCGAACATGGCGATCACGCGGTCGCCGCTGAGCACGAAGGCGAGGAAGACCGAGATCATGATGACGGCGGCCGAGTTGATGACCTGGCTGGTCTCGGCCAGGCCGACGCGGACGGCCCGGCGGTTGTCGCCGGTTTCCAGCCATTCCTCGTACATCCGGCTGACCAGGAAGACCTGGTAGTCCATCGAGAGCCCGAAGAGGACCGAGACCATGATCACGGGGAGGAAGGGTTCGATCGGCCCGGCCCGGCCGAGGCCCAGGAACTCGCTCCCCCAGCCCCACTGGAAGATCGCGACGACGACCCCGAAGGCGGCGGCCACTGCGGCGACGTTCATCGCGGCGGCCTTGAGCGGTATGCCGATCGACCGGAAGGCGAGCAGGAGCAGCACACAGCCGAGCGAGATGACGACCCCGACGAACAGCGGGAGCTTGCCGACGATGACGTCCGCGAAGTCGTCGTAGCTCGCCGTCACCCCGCCGACATGGATGTCGAGCGAGGTGCCCGTCTCGGCCCGGGGCAGTACCTCGGTGCGCAGCCGGTCGACGAGGTCGCTGGTCCTCTGGGACTGCGGTGCCGAGTCCGGTACGACGCTGAAGTACCCGGTGGAACCGCCACTGTCGTAGGTCACCGGGGTCACGGAGGCGACGCCCTCGGTGGTGCGGAGCGTGGCGTCGAGGTTGTCGAGGGTGAGCTTGTCCTCGGCACCGTCGATCTTCGTGACGAGGGTGAGAGGGCCGTTGACGCCGGGTCCGAATCCGGCCGCGAGGAGGTCGTAGGCCTGGCGGGTGGTCGACGACTTGGGGTCGTTGCCCTGGTCGGAGGTCCCCAGGTGGAGGGCGAACGTGGGCAGGGCGAGGACGGTGATGACGACCAGCGCGAGGGTGCCGAGGAGTTTGGGGTGGCGCTCGACGAACGCGGACCAGCGGGCGGCGAGGCCGGTGGGCAGTTCCGGCTGGGGCCCGTGCTCGGCCAGCCGGCGGCGTTCGCGGCGGCTGAGGGCGCGCGGGCCGATGAAGGACAGCAGGGCCGGAAGGAGCGTCACGGAGGCCGCGACGGTGAGCACCACCGTCAACGAGGCGGCGATCGCGACCCCGTTGAGGAAGCCGAGCCGCAGGATCAGCATCCCCAGGAGGGCTATGCACACGGTGGCGCCCGCGAAGACGACCGCGCGCCCGGTGGTGACGACCGCGTTGGTGACCGCCTCCGTGACGGACAGTCCGCGTTTCAGCCCGCGTCGGTGTCTGGTCACGATGAACAGCGCGTAGTCGATGCCGACGCCGAGCCCGATCAGCATGCCGAGCATGGGCGCGAAGTCGGCGACGGTCATCGCGTGCCCCAGGAGCACGATCGCCGCGTACGCGGTACCGACGCTCAACAGGGCGGTGCCGATGGGCAGTAGAGAGGCCGCGAGGGACCCGAAGGCGAGGAACAGCACGAGGGCGGCGACGGCGACCCCGACGATCTCGGCCGTATGCCCGCTCGACGCCTCGGTGAGCGCGATGGCGCTGCCGCCCAACTCGACCTGGAGCCCGTCCGTCTCGGCGGACTTGGCGGCGCGGACGACCGCCTGCGCCTCGGCCTTGTCGATGTCCTCGGCCTGGTGCGCGAAGGTGACGGTGGCGTACGCGGTCCGCCCGTCGGCGCTGATCCGGCCGGTGCCCTGCCCGTCGTAGGGACTGACCACGGAGGCGACTCCGGGCAGGCCGGCGATCCTGTCCAGGGCGTCGGTCATGGTCTGTTCGACGTCGGCGGCGCGGACGGAACCGGGTGAGGTGCGCCAGACCACGGTGTCGCTGTCGCCGCCGAGACCCGGGAACCCCTCCTTGAGCAGCTGCGTCGCGCGGCCCGATTCGGTGCCGGGGGCCTCGTAGTCGTTCGAGTACGCCGAGCCGGTGACGGCGGCGGCCGCGGTGACCCCGCCGAACGCGAGGAGCCACAGCAGGACGGCGACGAGGCGGTGCCGAACACACCAGCGTGCAAGGGCTGCCACGAACGTGCTCCCGGGGATGGCGAGTTGTGGATCTTTGACCGGGAAACATCGTCCGAAGGATGAACAGCCCGCAAAGAACGCATGAGCGATACGCGGCCCACTCTCGCAGCCGAAAGTGATCGTTCCTGACGTTCGCGGGCTTCCTCACGAGAGTGGGAGCCAGATCACAGGACAGTAACGGCGACTCTGTCACCCCGGCCGGTGCCTCAGTCGAACTGGTCCCCCAGCGCCATCACCATCGCGCCGACGACCAACAGCCAAAGCGCCCGTCTGGTACGGCCCCTGGCCCCGAGGACCGCGGCGAGCGCACACAGCGCCGCACCCACCGCATACGCGGCCGGGACGAGCACCGGTGCGGAGCCGGTGGCTCTCAGCGCCGCCGCGGCCACCCCGGCGAGGGCCAGCACGGCGCCGGTCAGGACCGCCGTCCAGCGGGCCCGCCGCGCGTCCAGTGCCAAGTCGCCGAAGTCGTCCGATTCGGACAACCCGGATGATTCAACATCTCCGCGTCCGTCCATGGCGGGCGAGCGTAGCGCCTCCGCCTGAGAAACCTGGTGCGCGGCCAACCGACGTCCTCCACAATCTCGTTGCTCTCCCACAGGAAGCTACGCAGAACCGGAGGAGCCCGTTCACCGATGTCCGACACCGACCTGACCAACCGCCTGACCCACCCCCACTACCCGCGCAGCAACACCTACGACGTCCGCTGGACCATCGAGAACCAGATGGGCCCGCACGCCTTGTGGCTACTGGAGTGGCTGGCTCCCGCCCTCGGCCTCGACGCGCTGCGCCCCGGCGCGCGCGTGCTCGACCTGGGCTGCGGCCGCGCCATGACCTCCGTCTTCCTCGCCAAGGAGTACGGCGTCCAGGTCACCGCCGCCGACCTGTGGGTGAAGCCCGACGAGAACGCCGTACGGATCGCCGAGGCGGGCGTCGCGGACCGCGTGCTGCCGCTGCACGTGGAGGCACACGATCTGCCCTTCGCGGAGGGCACGTTCGACGCGATCGTGTCGATCGACGCGTACCAGTACTTCGGCACCGCCGACCTCTATCTGCCCACGCTGACACGGCTGTTGAAGCCGGGCGGCCGGATCGGGATCGTCGTTCCCGCCCTCAAGGAGGAACTGTCCGGCGACGAACCGCCGGAGCACCTGAAGCCCTTCTGGGATCCCGGCTTCTGGGCCTTCCACACCCCCGCCTGGTGGCGCCGCCACTGGACGCGCGGCGGGACCGTGGAGGTCGAGGCCGCCGACTGGCAGCCCGACGGCTGGAAGGACTGGCTGCTGTGGAGCGAGGTGTGCGCCGAGGAGAGTCCCTACGACTGGATGGCGCGGATGGCCCGTGAGTCGGTGGAGCTGGTGACGGCCGACCAGGGCCGACTCCTCGGCTTCGCCCGGGTCGTGGGCCGCAGGACGTAGGGCCTGTCCGGCAGATCCTCAACGGGAACGGCCCCGGAGACCGTGTCTCCGGGGCCGTTCGCGGCGTACTGGCTCAGCCTTCGCTGACGCCCAGTTGCTCCAGGATGAGCTCCTTGACGCGGGCCGCGTCGGCCTGGCCGCGGGTGGCCTTCATGACCGCGCCGACCAGGGCGCCGGCCGCCGCGACCTTGCCGCCGCGGATCTTGTCGGCGATGCCCGGGTTGCCGGCGATGGCCTCCTGGACGGCGGTGGTGAGGGCGCCGTCGTCGGAGACGACCTTCAGGCCTCGCTTGTCGACGACCTCGTCCGGGGTGCCCTCGCCGGCGAGGACGCCTTCGATGACCTGGCGGGCCAGTTTGTCGTTCAGGTCGCCGGAGTTGACCAGCGCGGTGACCCGGGCGACCTGCGCCGGCGTGATGGGCAGCTCGTCGATCGAGGTGCCCGACTCGTTGGCGCTGCGCGCCAGTTCGCCCATCCACCACTTGCGCGCGGAGGTCGAGTCGGCACCGGCGTCGATCGTCGCGACGATGGAGTCGATGGCACCGGCGTTGAGGATCGACTGCATGTCGAACGCGCTGATCCCCCACTCCTCGCGCAGCCGGTTGCGGCGGGCCAGCGGCTGCTCGGGCAGCCCGGTTCGGATCTCCTCGACCCACTCGCGCGAGGGGGCCACCGGCACCAGGTCCGGCTCGGGGAAGTACCGGTAGTCCTCCGCCTCCTCCTTCACACGGCCCGAGGTCGTCGACCCGGTGTCCTCGTGGAAGTGGCGGGTCTCCTGGATGATCGTGCCGCCGGAGTTCAGCACCGCGGCGTGGCGCTGGATCTCGTAGCGGGCGGCACGCTCCACGGAGCGCAGCGAGTTGACGTTCTTCGTCTCGCTGCGGGTGCCGAACTTCTCGCGGCCGTGCGGGCGCAGCGACAGGTTGACGTCGCAGCGCATCTGCCCCTGCTCCATGCGCGCCTCGGACACACCGAGCGCCCGGATCAGCTCGCGCAGCTCCGCGACGTAGGCCTTGGCGACCTCGGGAGCGCGCTCACCGGCGCCTTCGATCGGCTTGGTGACGATCTCGATGAGCGGGATGCCGGCGCGGTTGTAGTCGAGCAGCGAGTGCGAGGCGCCGTGGATACGGCCCGTCGCGCCGCCGACGTGCAGCGACTTGCCGGTGTCCTCCTCCATGTGGGCGCGCTCGATCTGCACCCGGAAGGTCTCGCCGTCCTCCAGCTGGACGTCCAGATAGCCGTTGAAGGCGATCGGCTCGTCGTACTGGGAGGTCTGGAAGTTCTTCGGCATGTCCGGATAGAAGTAGTTCTTCCGGGCGAAGCGGCACCACTCGGCGATCTCGCAGTTCAGCGCGAGGCCGATCTTGATGGCGGACTCGACGCCGATCGCGTTGACGACCGGGAGCGCGCCGGGCATGCCGAGGCAGGTCGGACAGGTCTGCGAGTTGGGCTCGGCGCCCAGTTCGGTCGAACAGCCGCAGAACATCTTGGTCCTGGTGCCGAGTTCGACATGGACCTCAAGGCCCATGACGGGGTCGTACGACGCGAGAGCGTCCTCGTACGACTCCAGGTCGGTCGTGGTGGTCACGGTGAACTTTCCCTCTCAGCCCAGCAGGACGTCGTCGTCGCCCAGCCGCTTCAGCTCGCGGTACAGGATGGCGAGGCCGGTGACGATCGCGACGGCGGAGACCGTGGCGTCGATCAGACGGAGCGTGTCGTGCTCGGTGCGCGCCTTCTTGATCTGCTTGGCGACACCCAGCGCGCCGAACGCGGTGGTGGCGATGGACACATACGTGCCGGACTTGGACTTCTTGAAGCCCTTGGCCTTCGACAGTGCGTTGCTCACAGCGACGGTGCCTCCTCAAGCAGCGGGTGGCCCCACTTTTCCACGAAGGCGGCCTCTACGGCGGCGCCGACCTTGTAAAGACGGTCGTCCTTCAGCGCCGGCGCGATGATCTGCAGCCCGACCGGCAGGCCGTCCTCCGGCGCGAGACCGCAGGGCAGCGACATGGCCGAGTTGCCCGCCAGGTTGGTCGGGATGGTGCACAGGTCCGCGAGGTACATCGCCATCGGGTCGTCGGCACGCTCGCCGATCGGGAAGGCGGTGGTCGGCGTCGTCGGCGACACGATCACGTCGACGCTCTCGAACGACTTCTCGAAGTCGCGGGTGATGAGCGTCCGGACCTTCTGGGCGCTGCCGTAGTACGCGTCGTAGTAGCCGGAGCTGAGCGCGTACGTCCCGAGCATGATGCGGCGCTTCACCTCGGGGCCGAAGCCCGCCTCACGGGTGATCGAGGTGACCTCTTCGGCCGAGTGGGTGCCGTCGTCGCCGCTGCGGAGGCCGTAGCGCAGGCCGTCGAAGCGGGCGAGGTTGGAGGAGCACTCGGAGGGCGCGATCAGGTAGTACGCCGACAGGGCGAGGTCGAAGGACGGACAGTCCAACTCGACGATCTCGGCGCCCAGTTCCTTGAGAACCTCTACGGCCTCGTCGAAGCGCTGGATGACACCGGCCTGGTAGCCCTCGCCGCGGAACTGCTTGACGACGCCGACGCGCATGCCCGCCACGCTGCCGTTGCGGGCGGCCTCGACGACCGGCGGGACCGGGGCGTCGATCGAGGTCGAGTCCAGCGGGTCGTGTCCGGCGATGACCTCGTGCAGCAGCGCCGCGTCCAGGACCGTACGGGCGCAGGGCCCGCCCTGGTCGAGGGAGGAGGAGAAGGCGACCATGCCGTAGCGGGAGACCGCGCCGTACGTCGGCTTGACGCCGACCGTGCCGGTGACGGCGGCCGGCTGGCGGATGGACCCGCCGGTGTCGGTGCCGATCGCGAGGGGCGCCTGGAAGGAGGCGAGCGCGGCGGAGGAACCGCCGCCGGAACCGCCGGGGATCTTGGTGAGGTCCCACGGGTTGCCGGTCGGGCCGTACGCGCTGTTCTCGGTGGAGGACCCCATGGCGAACTCGTCCATGTTGGTCTTGCCGAGGATGACGACGTCGGCGGCCTTCAGCCGCTTGGTGACGGTCGCGTCGTACGGCGGGATCCAGCCTTCGAGGATCTTCGAGCCGACCGTGGTCGGAATGCCCTCGGTGGTGAAGATGTCCTTGAGCGCGAGCGGTACGCCGGCGAGGGGGCCGAGCTGCTCGCCCCTGGCCCGCTTCGCGTCGACGGCACGGGCCTGCGCGAGGGCGCCCTCGCGGTCGACGTGCAGGAAGGCGTGCACCTTCGCGTCGACCTCCTCGATCCGGGCGAGGTGGGCCTCGGTGACCTCCACGGCCGTGAGGACGCCGGACGCGATGTTCGCGGCGGTCTCGGCGGCGGTGAGCCGGATGATGCTGCTGTGGTCCGTCATGGTGATTAGTCCTCCCCCAGGATCTGCGGCACCTTGAAACGCTGCTGCTCCTGGGCCGGGGCGCCGGAGAGCGCCTGCTCGGGGGTGAGCGAGGGACGGACCTCGTCCGCGCGCATGACGTTCGTCAGCGGCAGCGGGTGGGAGGTCGGCGGTACGTCTTGGTCGGCGACCTCGCTGACGCGGGCGACCGCGCCGATGATGTCGTCCAGCTGTCCCGCGAAGTGCTCGAGCTCTTCGGGCTTCAGCTCCAGACGCGCCAGCCGGGCGAGGTGGGCGACCTCCTCGCGCGTGATGCCAGGCATGCGGCGTTCCTCTGGGGTGAGTGTGTGTGGTTTGGCGCCAATCCTATGGGGCGGGGGGCCTCAGCCGTTAAACGGTTTCGCCGGGGCCCCGGTCCTCAGGCTCGCGTGTCCCAGACCGCGCTCTTCGTGAAGTGGTTGTCGTACAGCTCCTGGACCGCCAGGAGGCTCTCCGGGCCGACCTCACCGAGGGCGATGCGCTGGAGGTGGCGGAAGTACGCGAAGCGTTCGACGCCGGGCGTGATGACGATGAGGAGGTCGGCGTCGGCACCCGGTGCGGCGGCGAAGGCGTGCGGCAGGCCGGGCGGGACGACGACGAGGTCACCGGGTCCGGCGGTGACGACCTGGTCGCCGGAGAGGATCTCGGCGGCGCCGTCGAGCAGGAAGAACATCTCCGCGGAGTTGTCGTGCCAGTGCGGTTTCGCACCGTCGGCTCCCCCGGTGAGGGTGACGCGCTGGGTGGACAGCGCACCGCCGGTCGCACTGCTGTCCGCCAGCAGCTTGACGGTGGTGGGCGCACGGCCGACGACCTCGGCCTCGGCATCACGGACGATCACGGACTCGTCGAACTTCGGTACGAGCAACGACATTTCCGGCCCCCTCCGGGCAAGGATCGAGCTGAGGATCAGACAGGGATCAGACGAGGAAAAGCAGAACGGCACTGATCAGTACAACGATCGCGGTGGCGAAGTGGATCCCGAAGGCCACGGCCTTCGCACCACCGTTCCGCAGCACGATCAGGGTGTCGCCGAACGGTATGACAGCCACGCAGAGCATGAACCAGGCCTCGGCATGGGCCCCGGCGAAGGCCAGCAGAGCCAGCCCGATCAGACCGAGCGTGCCGTCCCTGGAGCCCTTGATCGCGAGGTAGGCGCGGGCGTCGCCGGCGGGGTCGGCCGGTACGCCGTAGCCGGTGGCGGCGGGGCCGGGCCGGAACAGGAACCGGTACCCGAGGAACAGGCAGAACAGGTCCAGCAGGATCGCCAGGGTGTACGCGGTGATGGTCACGTCACTTCTCCTCGTCTTCGCTTCATGTCGTTGCCTGGTCTCGTTGCTTCGCCTTGCTTTCTAGCATCGCTAGCAACAAGAGCGAAGCTAGCAGAGCGACGACAGGAAGGCTAGCGATGCTAGAATTCCGGGCATGACGATTCAGACGCGCCGGGAGCGCGAGCGGGCGGACCGGGAGCGGCTGATCGTCTCGGCCGCACGGGAACTGGCCGAGACGGAGGGCTGGGACGCGGTGACCACACGGCGACTGGCCGCCGAGATCGAGTACAGCCAGCCCGTGCTCTACAGCCACTTCAAGGACAAGGGCGCCATCATGGCGGCGGTCGCGGTGGAGGGCTGCGCGGAGATCGCGGCCGAGATGCGCACGGCACGGCTGGCCGCGAAGGACACACGGGGGGCGCTGACCGCGGTGGGCGAGACATACACGTCGTTCGGACGCCGCCGCCCCGCCCTCTACGACGCGATGTTCACCCACATGGTGGACCTACCGTTCGCGACCCCGGAGGCACCGGCCCCTCTCCAGGCGGCCTTCGGTGAGATCCTCCAGGCCGTCGAGCCGATCGCGGCGAAGGGCGAAGACCCCGGCCTGCTTACGGAGACGTACTGGGCCGGCCTGCACGGCTTGGTGACATTGATGCGCAGCGGACGGCTACCCGAGGGGGCCCATGAGCAGCGCCTGGAGCTGTTGATCGCCCACTTCGCAGCAGGGTGAGGTGATTTCCTCAGGGGCGCGGGGCTGTGTCGATTTGCGGCTCCGCCGCGTGGGCGCGACCAGCCACGACGGGCCGGCACTCAAAAACTCACCCAATCCGCCCCGGATCATCGGCCGCAGCCGCGGGCAAGGCCGCCCGAGGCCGCTGCCACCCCCGGGACCCCCGCGCCCGCAACCAAGCCGTCATGTCCTCGGGAGGCATCGCCGCAGCGACAAGCCACCCCTGCACCGCATCACACCCCAGATCCCGCAACCGCTCCCACGTCTCGTCGTCCTCCACCCCCTCGGCGACGACAAGCAACCCCAGGGAATGCGCGAGATCAACCGTGCACCGCACGATCTCCGCGTCCTCCGTGTCCACCGCCAGCCGGGCCACGAACGACCGGTCGATCTTCAACTCACTGACCGGCAGCCGCCGTAGATGCACCAGGGACGAGTACCCCGTCCCGAAGTCGTCGAGCGACATCTTCACGCCGTGCCCGGTCAGCCCGTTGAGGGTGTCGGCGGCGCGCTGGGGGTCCTCCAGGAGGACGTGTTCCGTGATCTCCAGTTGCAGCGAGCCCGCCGGAACCCCGTGCCGGGCGAGGCGCGCGGCCACGGACCCCGCGAACCCGGGGGTGTGCACATCGCGCGGGGAGACGTTCACCGCGACCGGCACGAACAGCCCCTGGGCCCGCCACCTGGCGACCTGGGCGAGCGCGGTGTCGAGCACGTACTCGGTGAGATGGGGCATCAGCCCGGAGGACTCGGCGATCGCTATGAACTCGTCCGGCGGCACCTTCCCGCGCTCCGGATGCACCCACCGCACCAACGCCTCGAGCCCGGCCACCTGACCGTCGAAGCGCACCTTGGGCTGGTAGTGCACCTGCACCTCGTGCGCGTCGAGCGCCCGGCGCAGATCCCCCAACAGACCCAGCCGGTCAGGGGTGTTGGAGTCCCGCTTGGACTCGTAGACCTCTACGCCCGTACGGTCCCGCTTCGCCTGGTACATCGCCACGTCCGCCCGGCGCAGCAGCCCCTCGGCGTCCAGGGCGTGGTCGGGGAAGACCGCGACGCCCGCACTGGCCTCCAGGACGAGCGTGAGCCCGTCGAGGTCGAGCGGGGAGCTGAGCGCGGCGACGAGGTTGCGGGCGACCCGGGTCGCGGACGTGGTGGAGTCGGCGACGGGCAGCAGGACGGCGAACTCGTCGCCGCCGAGCCGCGCGGCCTCCGCCCCGCGCGGCAGCGCCACCCGCAGCCGGTCGGCTATCTGCAACAGCAGCCGGTCACCGGCCAGATGACCGAGGGTGTCGTTGACCGATCGGAAACGGTCGAGGTCGATCAGCATGAGGGCGGCCTTGGCGCCGATGCGCTCGGCGTCGTCCAGCGCGGTCCAGATGCGCTCCAGGAGCCACTGCCGGTTGGGCAGCCCGGTCAGCGGGTCACGCAACTGTTCCTCGGCCCGGGCTCGAGCCATCCACAAGGTGGAGTCGAGGGCGATCAGCGGGATCGAGAACAGCGGCAGCAGGACCGGCTGGGCCACGGCGACCACACAGATCAGCGGGGCGATGCCGAGCAGGGCGACCGCGACCAGGCCCTGTCTGAGCAGGGCGGTGCGGGCGACGGTGGGCAGTCCGCCGTGGCGCGGGGCGTGCAGGTACCAGAGCAGGGTGCGGGTCACGGCCAGATAGGCGACGGCGACCAGGATCACCTCGGGCGCGGTGTAGACCGTCCAGGTGTCGGGGTTCCAGGGCTTCTCGACGGACGGCACCCGGCCGAACGCGCCCAGCACGAGTGCTCCTGCGGCGATGCCGAGGATGTCCACCGCGCCGTGCAGCACGCCCTGGCGCCAGCGGTTGCGGCGGGCTATGCCGACCAGGACGACGACGGTGAGGCTGACCATGCCGGCGGCGACCCAGCCGTAGAGCAGCAGGACGCCGAGGGTGAGGGCGGCGCCCGAGCCGGTGCCGCCCCACCAGCGGGCGCGGCCGAGGGCGACCAGGTGGCCGACGATGATGCCGGTCAGGACGGCCAGCGACCAGCCGACCGTGCCCGACGGGAAGAGCGCGTGGTCGCCGGTGAACGCCCGGAAGAATCCGGCCCCGAGGACGAACGCGGCCGTGACCACGACCGCCGTGGGCAGCGCGGGCCAGGTGAGATGACGGTCGCCGTCGCCGGGCAGTCCTGTGCCCGGGTCGGCGGAGAGCGGTACGGAGTGCCGGGCGTCCGGTGTGGAGTACTGTCCGGTGGCGCGCGGCTGGGCGCCCGGACGCTCCACGGGTCGCGCTCCCCAACGACTCTTCCGCCAGGCGCCGGTGAGCCGGCGCAGCGGAGAGTCCGGGGGGGCGCTCTCGGTCGGTTCCATTCCCGTCCCTCTCACAGCCGGCGGTGCCCACGCCACGCGGTCCGATGCCCGACTTCCGTCAACGGCACCGCGTTTGGAAAACCCCTCCCCCTGCTCACCAAGAGCAGGGGGTTGCCCCAACCGCAGCTGGGCACGGCAGGTGCACACCTCAACAGTAGGCCGCAGAAGGCTTCCACGGGCAGCGGTCGTAGACGGTTGCCCGAATGCGACCCGGCCACCCGTATGCATCTGGTATGCGCCGATCGGGTGGGCTTCAACCGCTGCTCCTCGCTACTCCACGACCGGAAGCGCGACTTCGGCGGCCGCCTCCGGCCCCTGTTCCAGCAGGACTTTGAAACCGTCCTCGTTCAGAACAGGCACCTTGACCTGCATCGCCTTGTCGTACTTCGAACCAGGATTGTCACCTACGACGACGAAAGACGTCTTCTTCGAAACAGAACCGGTCACTTTCGCTCCCCGGCTCTGCAGGGCGTCCTTCGCCCCGTCCCTGGTGAAGTGCTCGAGTGTGCCGGTCACGACGACGGTCAGCCCCTCCAGCGGGCGCGGGCCCTCGTCCTCGGCGGAACCCTCCTCCTCCATACGGACCCCGGCGGCCCGCCACTTGCGGAGGATCTCCTGGTGCCAGTCCTCGGCGAACCACTCCTTGAGGGAGGCGGCGATGATCGGGCCGACGCCCTCGGTGTTCGCCAGCTCCACCTCCTCGGCCTGCTCGATCCGCTCGATCGAACGGAACGCGCGGGCCAGCGCCTCGGCCGCGACCGGGCCGACATGACGGATCGACAGACCCGTGAGGACGCGGGCGAGCGGGCTGTCCTTGGCCGCCGCGATGGTCTCCAGCATCGCCAGCGCGTTCTTCTTGGGCTCGCCCAGCTGGTTGGCGAAGACCGTCGCGATCTTCTCCTCGCCGGTCTTCGGGTCGCGCTTGGGCAGCCCGCTGTTCTGGTCGAGGACGTACGCCTTGATGGGCAGCAACTGCTCGATGGTGAGGTCGAACAGGTCGCCCTCGTCCGTGAGCGGCGGGTCCGCCGGCTCCAGCGGCTTGGTGAGCGCGGCGGCCGACACATACCCGAAGTGGTCGATGTCGAGCGCCTTGCGGCCCGCGAGGTAGAAGAGCCGCTCCCTCAACTGGGCAGGGCAGGCACGGGCGTTCGGGCAGCGGAGGTCGATGTCGGCCTCCTTCATCGGCCGCAGCGGCGTACCGCACTCGGGGCACTCGGCCGGCATCACGAACTCCCGCTCGCTGCCGTCGCGGAGGTCGGCGACCGGGCCGAGAATCTCCGGGATCACGTCACCGGCCTTGCGCAGCACCACCGTGTCGCCGATGAGAACGCCCTTGGCCTTGACGACCTCCTGGTTGTGCAGCGTCGCGAACTCGACCTCCGAGCCCGCCACCGTCACCGGCTCGACCTGGGCGTACGGCGTGACCCGGCCCGTACGGCCCACGCCCACGCGGATGTTGACGAGTTTGGTGTTGACCTCCTCGGGCGCGTACTTCCACGCGATCGCCCAGCGCGGGGCGCGGGAGGTGGAGCCGAGGCGTCCCTGGAGCGGGATCTCGTCGAGTTTGACGACCACGCCGTCGATCTCGTGCGCGACGGAGTGCCGGTTCTCGCCGTAGTACCGGATGAACTCCCGTACGCCGTCGAGGTCGTCGACCACCCTGTTGTACGTGGACGTGGGCAGGCCCCAGGTCTTCAGCAGGGCGTACGTCTCGGAGAGGCGGGTGAGGGCGTCGAAGCCCTCCAGGGCGCCGATGCCGTGCACGACCATGTGCAGGGGGCGGCCGGCGGTGACGCGGGGGTCCTTCTGGCGCAGTGAACCCGCCGCCGCGTTACGGGGGTTGGCGAAGGGCTTGTCGCCGGCCTCGACCAGCCGGGCGTTGAGCTCCTCGAACTTCTCCATCGGGAAGTAGACCTCGCCGCGGATCTCCACGAGGTCGGGCACGCGCTCACCGGTCAGCCGGTCCGGGATCTCCGCGATCGTGCGGACGTTGGGCGTGATGTCCTCGCCCGTACGACCGTCGCCGCGGGTCGCCGCGCGCGTGAGGCGGCCGTGCTCATACGTCAGGTTGACGGCGAGGCCGTCGACCTTCAGCTCGCACAGGAAGTGGTAGTCGGAGGTGCCGACGTCCTTGTGGACGCGCTCGGCCCAGGCGGCGAGCTCCAGGTCGTCGAACGCGTTGTCCAGGGAGAGCATGCGGGAGCGGTGGACGACGGAGGTGAACTCCGTCTCGTACGCCCCCGCGACCTTCTGGGTCGGCGAGTCCGGCGTGCGCAGCTCGGGATACTCCTCCTCCAACGCCTCCAGGGCGCGCAGGAGTTGGTCGAATTCCGCGTCGCTGACGACCGGGGAGTCGTTCACGTAGTACCGGAAGCGGTGCTCCTCGATCTGCTCAGCGAGCTGCGCGTGCTTCTCCCGTGCCTCTGCGGGCACCGCCGTCTCCGCTTGCCTGTCGCCGGCCACCGTGTTGTCCTTCCGTCACTCAGGGTTGTCCGCGAGGGATCTCGCCGCCCGGACGCAGTGGGCGAGAGCCTTGCGCGCGTACTCGGGGGAAGCCCCCGCGAGTCCGCACGACGGGGTGATCGTGACCGCCTCCGCGAGAAGTCCCGGTCGCAGCCCCAGCCTGCGCCACAGCGTCCTGACACCCATGACGCTACCGGCAGGGTCCGACAATGCGGTGTCCGTGCCCGGCACGACACCGGCGAAGAGCCGGGTGCCGGACTCGACCGCCTCGCCGATCACGTCGTCGTCACGCTCGGTGAGGAGCGAGAAGTCGAAGGAGACCCCGGCCGCGCCCGCCCGGCGCAGCAGGGCGAACGGGACGTCCGGTGCGCAGGAGTGGACGACGACCGGGCCGTTCGTGTGCACCTCGACGACGTCGCGGAGTGTGCTCTCGACGAGTTGGCGGTCGACGGAGCGGTAGGTGCGGTAGCCGCTGGCGGACCTGACCTGTCCGCGCAGGACGCCGATCAGGGACGGCTCGTCGAGCTGGAGCACGATCTGGGCGCCGGGGACGCGGCGTTGGACGTCGGCGAGGTGATTGCGCAGCCCCTCGGCGAGCGAGCCGGCCAGGTCGCGGCAGGCGCCGGGGTCGGAGAGCACGGCCTCGCCGTTCCTCAACTCCAGCCCGGCGGCGAGGGTCCAGGGTCCTACGGCCTGCACCTTGAGCGGCCCCTCGTACCCCTGGGTGAACTCCTCAAAGGCGTCGAGGTCCTCCCCCAGCCACGCCCAGGCCCGCTTCGTGTCCCGCCCCGGCCGGTCCCCGATCCGCCAACCACTGGGCTCCACACGCGCGTACACCTCGACGAGCAGTCCGGCGGTCCGGCCGATCATGTCCGCGCCGGGTCCCCGGGCCGGCAGCTCGGGCAGGAACGGGAAGTCCTCGAAGGCCCCGGTCGCGGTCTTCGCGGCCTCGCGGGCGTCGCTGCCGGGCAGGGATCCGATACCGGTCGCCGCGCCGAAGCTGAACTGGCTGTTGTTGCTCACCCCGGAAGCCTAAGCCGCCGACACTGGGGCGGATCCCGGGGTGCCGTCGGCTTGATGGTGCCGATCCGGACTTCAGCGCATCCGGATCCCGAGCCGCTCCAGGAACCCGACCAGTTGCTCCGGATCCGCCACCTCCAGGTTGTTCCGGAATCGGCCGCGCTCCCAGGAGACGTCCGTCTCGCCGTGCACGCTGCCGCTCCCGATGAACTCGCCCTCGGCGTCGAGCAGGGCGATGGTCATGCTGCCGTGGCAGCGGCAGATGTCGTCTATGAACTCGCCGGTCGTGGTGAGGGTGCGCAGTTCCGCGAGGTCCTCGGCGTCGAACACCTCACCCATGAGCCGCCGTTCGGCGAGCGGTCCACCGTCGTCGCCGCGTGCGAGGACGACCGCGGCCTCCGTACGCCCCCAGACCTCGTCGAGCCAGTCCCGGACCTCCGCGCCGTTCGCCCTGTTCCTGCGCTCCGGCCCGGTCACCGTCCCGGCCGCACCGTCAGGTCGTTGACCTCCGCGTCCCCCGGCAGATCGATCGCCATGAGGATCGTCGTCGCGACCGACTCGGGGTCGATCCACTGGGAGGGGTCGTACGGCTTGCCCTCCTGTTGGTGGACCTTGGCCTGCATGGGGCTGGCGGTACGGCCGGGGTAGACCGAGGTGACGCGGACGCCGTTGCCGTGTTCCTCGTGGCGCAGGGAGTCCGCCAGGGCCTTCAGGCCGTGCTTGGAGGCGGCGTACGCGGACCAGTCGGCGCTCGCCCGCAGGCCGGCGCCGGAGTTCACGAAGAGGACATGGCCGCCGGAGAGCCGCAGTTGGGGCAAGAGGTGGCGGGTCAGTTCGGCGGGGGCGATCAGGTTGACGTTGAGCTGGTGGCGCCAGGTCTTGGGGGTCAGGTCGCCCACCGGGCCGAGGTCGACCACCCCGGCGATGTGCAGGAGCGTGTCCACCCGGTCGGGCAGGCTCTGGTGCGAGAACGCCCAGCTCAGTCTGTCGGGATCCGCCAAGTCGCCCACCAGGGTGCGCGCCCCGGGATACTCCGCCGCCAGTTCCTTCGCGCGGCCCGCGTCGCGCGCGTGGAGCACGAGTTCGTCCCCGCGCGCGTGCAGCCGGCGGGCGACGGCCGCGCCGATGCCGGAACCGGCCCCGGTGATCACATGTGTAGCCATGCCCGCCATGCTCGCATCAGCGGGTACCGAAACCCGCGGCGGTAGCCGCTTATGTCACAGCCTCCAGGTAGGCCAGCGCCCCCACCGGCTCCTCCGCGAAGAACACCAGGTCGGTGAGCGGGACGGGCAGGAACCCCTCGTCCTCCATGCGCCGGAACTGGGTCTTCAGGCCGTCGTAGAAGCCGGCGGTGTTCAGCAGCACCACCGGCTTGTCGCTGTGGCCGTGCTTCTTCAGTTCCAGGATCTCCGTCGCCTCGTCCAGCGTCCCGGCACCGCCCACCATGACGACCACGGCGTCGGCCTTCTCCAGGAGCAGCCTCTTGCGTTCGGCGAGGTCGGCCGCGATCACCATCTCGTCGACACCCGGCCGTGCCGTCGCCGCCAGGAGGGTCACCGAGACGCCCACCAGCCGTCCACCGGCCGCGTGTACGCCGTCGGCGACCACCTTCATGAGCCCGGAGTCGGAACCGCCCCACACGTGGGGGTCCCCCCACGCCCTTAAGGCCAATGCCGTTGCTTTAGTGGTCGTGCCACCGGTTGTTCAGGGTGACGACGACCGGCGGGCGGCGGCTGCTGGCGGGTTCGCCTGGGGCTTTGCTG
>NZ_JBIWMV010000012.1:0-304474 GCF_044766845.1 Streptomyces sp. NPDC101776
TGTCCTACGAACCCTTCACCCGTCCCCTGCACCTCCTCGGCATGACCCCGTGACCAGCAACTTCACCCACCCGGCAGGACTTTGGAACAGCCCTGATGCCCTCCGACACCTGTACGCGTCGATGATGATCAACGGCGGGGTGGACGTGTACACACTCGCCGACCGGCTCGGACACGCCGATCCTGCGTTTACTCTGCGTAAGTACGTGCACCGGATCGTGGGGGCCGGTTCCAAGGTCCGTATCGCGGTCCGGAGCGCCTACTCCAGGGCCGCGTGACTCCTGCACTGTTCGGCTTGTGCAACGACCGTGCAAGATGATCTTCCGAAGGGTTCATTTGCGCAGGTCAGAGCGACCGTAGAGGAGTTCCGGGACATCTGAGCAGGTGTCGTAGAGGTGCCGCCGTGTCCTTCACGGGTGCGGCGGCACCGTCGGGCCGCCGTCAGCGGGTGCTCCACTTCTGGTTGTCCTGGCCGTTGCAGTCCCAGAGTTGGAGCCGGGTGCCGCTGGCGGTCTTCTGGTCCTTGACGTCCACGCACTTGTTGGCCTGCGGATTGACGAGGTCGTTGCTGGAGTTGAGGCGGAACTGCTGGGCCGGGTTGCCGCTGCACACCGCGAGCTGGATCACCGCGCCGTTCGCCGACGAGCCCCAGGCGACGTCCATGCACAGGCCCATCGAGCGGACCGTGCCGTCCGAACGGAAGTCCCACTTCTGCCAGTTCTTGCCGGTGCAGCTGTTGATCTGCAGCGGCGAACCGTCGGTTCCCTTGTGACTCACCATCTCGATGCACTTGTTGGAGGCATGGCCGTAGATGGTGGTGCCGGGCGCGGTGGTCACCGTCTTGGTGGCCGTGACCTTGGCCGTGGTGGACTTCTTCTTCGTACTACCGCCGGAGGACGCCTTCTTGGGGGCCTGGGCGGAACTGCCCGCGATCACTCCGGCACCGGAACCGGCACCGGCACCGGCGGCCGCTGCTCCCCCGCCCTTCTTCACCGTGTTGTTCTTGCCGCCGCCCGTCGTGTGCGAGGCGGTCGGTTTCGGCGCGGTCGGGTCCGGGCTGGCCGAACCGTAGGCGCCCGCACCGATGTTCGTCGTCGCACCGTTCAACACGGTGCCGGCGTCGGCCACTTGGTCCGACGGCTTCCCGTCCGAACCCGACCGGCCGAGCAGTCCTGACACCAGGAACGGCACGCCGATCAGCAGCGCACCGGCTATCGCGGCACCGGCGAGGATGCCTCGGGAGGGGCGGCCGAAGGCGGGGGCCGCGGCGGCGGCGCCGTCGTCGGCTCCGGAACCGGCTCCGGATTCCGACGAGCCTCCGGTCGCGGTGGCGGTGGCGGTGGCGGCCAGGGCGTCGGGGCCCGGGTCGGAGGCGGAGGCGGAGGCCGGGTCGGAAGCCGAGGCGGAAGCAGACGCAGAGGCGGGGTCGGCGTGGCCTTCGGGTTCCGCTTCCGGTTCCGCTGCCGAGGGCGCTGCTTCGTCGGCGCCGACACTGACGCCAACGCCAACGCCAACTCCAACTCCGGCTCCGGCTCCGGCTCCGGCTCCGGCTCCGGCTCCGGCTTCCCGGGTCACGCCCGCGCCGGTGGACGGGAGTTGGGCCGGGGCCGTGAGTGCCGCTTCCGCGGTCGCCACGGTCGCCGCGGTGCCGGACGTCGTCTCGCCGCTGGTCGGCGGGAGTGCCGTTCCGGTCCCGGGGGCGCCGCCCGTGGTGGTGTCCGGGGCCGGGGCGGGCTCCGTCCCGCCCGTCGCTGCCTGGTGCTGCGGGCTGTTCTTGCCGGACATGCTGTTCCTTCCAGAGAGATGATCGGGTGACGACCGGTCAGTTGTCGTCCGGGGCGGGCGGGTTGACCGAGAACCGGTTGCCGTCGAAGTACAGGGTCAGAGGGATGCCGTCGGCCGGGCCGAACCGGTCGGCGCGGTTGCCGGGGCCGAGCACCCGGACCGGTCGGCCGGTGTCCCGTGCGACCAGGGCCGCCAAGGTGGACACGTAGCCGAGGGTGTCATCGGGTCGGGCCAGTACCAGGGCGAGGCGCGCGAGGTCGTCCAGTCCGGCCTCCGCGACGGTCACCGTGCCGTTCTGGAGGATCGACTGGGCGCGCAACTCCTGGGTGAGGGCGCCGATTTCCGCCAGCGCGTCGGTCGGCACCGAGGTGTCCGGGGCCGGGAGCCCCGCGTCGTCGGGGGCACCGTGAGCCGCCACGTCGGCCCGGGCCCAGGTGAGGAGGGCGGCGTGGGGGTCGCGGGTGCGGGGCCAGGTGGGGGCACCGGCGTCGGACGCGTCGGTGCCGGGGGCGGTGAGCAACTGGGCCAGTGAACGGGCGAACGTCTCCGGGGGCTGCGCCCGCGACACGGCGGGGCGACGACGGATCCCTCCGGGTTCCTCGTCGGCCTCGTCCTCGGCTCCGCCCGGGCGGAACTCCGGTACCCGGGGCTCTCCTTGGGGCTCCACTTGAGGCTCGGGCTCGACCCCCTGCTCGTTCTCCGGCTCCTCCCCCACTTCGGCCAGCGGGCGGGCGTCCCTGCGGGCCGGTGTCGGACGGGCGCCACCGCGAGCCGGAGCCGGGCGGGAGGTGCGGCGGGGCCAGGCGGCCGGGGTGGCGGCCAGGGAGCCGGTCGTCAGGAGTGCCGTGCCCTCGCCCGCCGCCGCACGCTGTGCCTCCAGGAGGGCCACGACATCGCCGAGGTCCCGCTGCGCGTGGCGCTGCCGGGCCGCCTGCCGGGCCTGCTCGGCGAGCGTGCCGGTGATGGCGAGGCCGAGGGCGTCCAACGCCTCCTGGGCCGCGTCCCGCGCGGCGATCGTCCGGTCGTGGCGTGCCGTGGCCGCGTTGAACGCGGCCCGGGCCGTGCGGTCCGTCGCGGTCGCCGTCGCGGCGAGGTTCCGGGCCCGGTTCAGGGTGTCGTCGGCGGTACGGGCGGCGTCCTCGGCGAAGCCGAGCCGGCGCCTGGTGTCGTCGGCGACGTGCCGGGCGGTCTCGACGGCGCGGTCGGCCGCGTCGGCCTCGGTCCGCGCCTGGTCCAGCGCGCGCTGTGCCCGGTTCCGGCGCGACTCGCTCCGGGCGAGGGAACCGGGGCCGTCCGAGGCCGAGTTGCCCGCACCGCGAGCCGAACTCCCGCCCTGCGCGGCCGAGTCGGCAGACTGCCGGGCGGCCCGTTCCGCCGCTTCGCGCGCGGCCTCCGCCGCCTGCTGCACGGCCTCCCGTGCCGCTCCGAGTTCGCCCTCCGCCGTGCGGACCGCGTCGTGGAACTCCCCCGCCGTCCGGGTCGCGGCCGTCACCCGCCGGGTGTGGCCCTGGAGCTCCGTGGTCAACTCCGCCACGCGGGCGCGCCGTTCACGATCGTCCTCGGCGGCGTCCGCCACGGCCCGCTCGGCGACGACGAGTTCATCGGTCGCGGTGTCCGCGGCGGCGCGGGCGTCGGTCACGTCCCGTTCCGCCCGCTCCACCGGCTGTCGCGCCTCGTCCCGCACGCGTCGGGCCTCCGGCATCCCCTCCTGGAGCCGGACCTCCTGCGCCCGCGCGTCGTCCTCCGCCTGTCCGGCCGTCTCCAACGTCCGCATCTGATCGCGTACGGCCCGCCAGCCAGCGTCGTGCGCGGCGTCGTCCTGACTCGCGCCGTCCCCGCCCCGGACCACCCGACCCGAGCCGCCCGGACCAGCGCGCCGCGCACCGCCCCGACCCCCACTGCTCGGGCCCGCGCTGCTCGGACCCCGGCCTTCCGGCTCCTCCTCGCGCAGCCCCGCTTCGCGCTCCTCCACTCCCTGCGCCGTCTCCGGGTCCCCGTTCACGTCGAACCGGCGGAAGCGCACGCCCTCGCCGTCGCGCAGGGCGAGTTCGACGGGCCGCTGCAGTTGCACGGCCGTACCCGAAGCGGCGTACAGGGCGCGGGCCGTCTGTTCCGCGCCGCCGTCCGTGGCCAGCCAGAGTTGGAGCATGTCGGCGGTGTCGGGCGTCGGCTGCTGAGCCGTCTCGATGCCCTGGGCCAGCAGGGCCGGGAGGTCGCGGAGCGGTACCGTGCGCCAGTCGCGCAGGACGTCGGGCGCGCGGCCGTCCTGATCCTGGGCGTCGGCTGCCGCGCGGGTCAGCGACGCGCCGTCGTACACACCCGGGTCGGTGCGCGGGGCGGTGACGCCGTGGCCGAGGAGGTCGCGCTCCAGGGGGCGCAGCCGGACCGTGCCGGACACGTACCGGGTGCCGTTCGGGCCGTGGACGGTGAGCAGCGCGTCGGCGACGATCTCGTGGCTGCGGGTGCCGCGCGAGCCCGCCGCAGTGCTGGTGTTGCCGTGCTTGAACCACTCGCGGCGGGTGCCGGCGACGCCCGCGCCCGTGCCGGGGTCCTGCGCCTGGCGGGCCAGTACCGGCACGGTGAAGCCGAGGAGCTGGCGGTTGGAGTCGTCGGCGCTGAAGCCGCCCTGCGCCGAGAGGCCTCCGGTGAGGCCCGCGTGCGAGGCGGAGCCCGCGCTGAACGTGCTGAGCCGCACCCGGTCCACCGTCACATCGCCGGTGTCGGTCACCGGGCGCGGCCGGAACAGCTCCACGGTGAGCCGGGGCGGGGTGCCGGGGGCGCCCTGGAACGGGCGGGCGCCCGGCATCGTGGTGGTGAGACCGCCGGGGCCGCGCGGGTGGTCCAGCGAGATGGTGCCCGCCTGGAGGAGTTCGCCGATCCGTACGGCGGTGGTGTCCGCGGAGTCGGAAGTGGCCAGCGACCGCCAGGAGTTGGTCAGCGCCGGGGCCACCTCGCCGAGCGCGGCGGCGAGTTCGGTGCCCGCGTCGAAGCCGAAGACCGGTGCGGGGCCGCCCGGGGTGAAGCGGCGCCCGGTCGCCGTCGGCCGGCGTTCCGAACGGCTCGCCGTCAACTGCCGCTCGGGTGCGGCGGGTTCGGCGGTCTCGCTGCCGGTGAAGCGCAGCGCGGCGGCGGTGTGCACGGTGGTGGTGCGCGTCGGGCGGCCGAGGAAGAGGTGGGCTATGCGGTTGGCGAGCGGGGTGTTCGCGTCGGTCAGGCTGAGCACGCCGTGCTGGAACAGGCTGCCCGGCAGGTCCACCAGCCAGTCGGCGGTCAGCGTGGACCGCACGGTGACGGTGATCCGGTACGGGACGCCGTCGAAGTCGGCGACGTTGTCGGTGCGCAGCCAGTGCCGGTCCTCGGCGGCCCGGGTGACCCGTGCGGAGTTGCCGCGCACCGTGTCGGCGCTGAGCAGGGCGCTCGCCCGGTCGGTGCGGGGGCCGCCGGTGGGCCTGGGGAGCCGGGTCTGGAGCTGGACGAACCCGGAGTGCCGGGTGCTGTCGGCGGTCCGGTCGGTCACCGAGGACGGGGTGTGGCCGAGGTACTGCTCGATGCCGGAGCCCGCCGCCGCCGGGTGACCGCGCAGCAGTCGCAGCACGTGGTCGTCGGCGTCCGGCCGGGCCTCGAACGTGACCTCGACGAGGCGGGCGCCGCCGTAGCCGACGTGCCGGAAGCGGAAGCGCTGGACGCGGCCGGGTCCCCGGCCGGCCAGGGTGCGCAGGCCCGCCGTGGAGGTGAGGTCCGCGATGCGGGTGTCCACGCCTGAGAGGTACGACGCGTGGCCGGGCCGGGTCGTGCCGGGCGCCTCCTCCTCGATCAGGGTGAGGAGTTGGCGGCGCAGCAGGTCGGGGCGCTGCACCGTGCGGGTGGCGTCGGTGTACTGGTCCATCGCCTGGACGCTGCCGAGGCCCAGCTCCCGGGAGGCGACGAAGCGGCGCGGCAGCGGCACCGAGCCCGGTACCGGGGCGGGCACGGTGAGCCCGGGCACGGTCGTGAACCATGCGGCGTACCGCCGGATCTGCGCCGGGGTGGCCAGGAACCGTACGGCGTCCGGGATGTCGACCGCCACCGTCACGGTGCGGCCCTCGCTCTGCCCGAACGCGTTGCCCACGGCGTTGCGCCGGCCGCGCCGGAAGGTGACCAGCAGAAGCGCGTCGGCCGCGATGCGGTGCTGGGCGCCGGACTCGGTGGCCGTGCGGTTGACGACCGTCGAGGAGGCGAGCGCCCGTGACCGGTCGGTGCGGGTGGTGCGGGTGTAGCGGGCCGAGGGGTTGAGGCTCGATGGGCGGGGCGTGGAACCGGTCGTGGCGGCGCCCTCCTGCTGTGCCGGTTCGTCGGCGCGGCGGTGCATCGTGCCGCCCTCGCCGAGGCCGCCGATGTCGCCGTCGTTGCCCGCGGCCTGGTCGGAGCCCAGGGTCTGGACCGAGGAGCTGTTGCGGACCGCGGTGACGCCGCCCGCCCACTGCGCGGCGCTCGACACCCCGCGCTGCTGTCCGGCGCCGTCGGCCGCACTGAGCCCGGACTCGAAGTACTGGGTGATTGCGCCCGACGCGTGCGGTCGGCGCAGGGTGCCCCTGATCTCCACCGACAGCACCTCGTCCGCGGCGAGCCCCGGCAGGGTGAGGCCCTCGATCACGTAGGCGCCCTTGAACACCTGGTGGCCGCGGGCCAGCAGGGCGGCGGGGCTGCGGGCGGCGGTCAGCATCTCCGCCGTCACCGTGGTGGGGTCGGTGGCCGCGGCGCCGGCCAGCGACTCGCCGACGGCACGCCCGACGCGCGCCACCGGCTGCGGGGTGTACTCCGCGACCGTGTCCCGCATCCCGTCCAGCAGACCGCGTGCCGGGTGCCCCTGGTAGGTGTTGCCGAGCACCCCGCGGAACGCGTCGTCCAGCGCGGCGGACGCCCGGAACACCTCCATCATCGCGTCGTCCGGCAGCGGGACCGAGTCGGGCAGCGGGCCGCCGTCCTCGTCGGTCAGGTCGAGCAGCGTGCGGTCGGCGGCGGTCGCGGCCCGCACGGTGTGCGCGGCGGGCGCGGCCGGGACGGGCTCGTCGGCGGGCAGCGTACGGTGCGTCGGCACGGACAGCCGCAGCAGGCCCGGCACCCGGTCCGGCGGCGGAGGCGCGGGCGGGTCCTGCGGGCCGGCCGGCGGGGCGCCGTGCGGGACGTACGGCAGCACGACCGTCTCGTGCGCGAACCGCACCCGGGGCGTCTCCTCCGGCCCCTCGTACAGGTCGAGCGCCAGCTCGGCCGGCACCTCGAACACCTCGCTGCGCTGTCCCTCCCCGCTGCCGATGAACTGCTGGTCGTGCCCGAGGGACAACTGCGCGCTGTTGTCGTGCTGCGCCTGGTGGGAGCGCACATGGTCGCCGGTGCCGCCGAGGGTCCACGCGCCGCCGCGCACCGGCACTCCGAACGAACCGCCGCCGCCGTACGACGCCCCGTACTGCGACCCGTTCTGGTCGGTGGCCACCGTCGACAGCGAGGACAGACCGATGCCCTGCACATCGGGCAGCACCGTGGTGTGCGTGCTCTCGCCCGCACCGCGTACCGCGCTGAGCACGAGCCGCACCCGGCGGGTGCCGCTCACGGTCGGGATCTCCAGGAAGAGCGGGTGGCCGCCGTCCAGCATGGCGTCCGCCGCGGCCCGCTGCCCGACCTGGGACCGGGTCTGCTCGAACCGGCGCAGATTGTTCAACTGGGCCTGCACCAACGCCTCGTCGGGCAGCACGCGATTGCGCGCGTTGGTGTCGGCGGGCAGGAAGCCCTCGCGGCGCAGCCAGTTCTCGGCGTGCACGAAGAGGGGTTCGGCACCCTCCACGGCCAGCGGTGTGGCCGTGGTGCCGATCGCCCGCAGATGCTCCAACTCAGCCGGGAGGCGCCGCAGTTCCTCCTCCGTCGGGGCATGCCCCTGGGCGTCCTCGGCGGTCAGCACCCGCAGATGCATACCGCGCGGCCAGTCGCCCGGATCGAAGGTCCGCCGTCCGCCGCCCGGCAGATGCAGCACCAGGGTGTGCCGCACCTGGGCCGGTGCCAGCAGATGGCTGCGGTTGGTGCGCACCGCGTGCATCAGTGCCGCGCTGCCGCTCTGGGTGAGCGCGTCGTTCGTCCCCGCCTGGACCGAGGCCCGCCCCAGCACACCGCCGCCGGGCCGCCGTGACTCGTCCGGGTGTCCCTCGCTGTGGTCGCCGGTGAGCGCCGGACCGACACTCCCCGACAGCGACACACCACTGCTGTACTTCGACTGGGCGTCGATCTTCACCACCTGCGTCAGATGGCTCTCCAGGTTGATCTTCCCGGGGACGCTCCGCCGCAGCGGCTCCCCCACCTCCACGTCGGTCAGCAACTGGAACATGCCGACCGCGCGCCCCGAACCGTCCAGCAGCACCGGCGAGAAGACACCCCGGTCCCGCTGCATCGGCAGGGTGCCCCGCAGCAACGGCTCCGACAGGAACGTCTCCAGTTCCGCCAGGGAGTCCTTGTCCAGGTTCCGCAACGGCGCGCCGAAGTGCTGCAACGCCTCCGCGAGCAGCCGCCCCGGCTCCGCCACCGTGTCCACGCCCCACACCGGCAGATCGTCCAGCCCCGCCGCCGCGGGCAACTCCCCTTCCTCGTCCCGTGCCAGATGCTGCGGGAACCAGAAGGTCACCGGCCCGTGCGACTGCGGCGCCCCCCAGGTGACGGGCGCGGCCAGCGCCGGAGTGTCCAGCCGCACCTCCCACAGGGCGGTGAAGTCGTACGGCTCCGAGGGCTCGTTGCTGCGCTGCGCCGTCGTCGACTGCACCACCGTGGTCACCGACGCGCTCGACGAGAGCTGGTTCAAGGTCAGCGCGAGGGTCAGCGCCACGTCGACACCGCGCACCGGGATCGCCCTGCTCACCGGGAACAACGCGGTCCAGGGCAGCAGCAGGGTACGGATGTTGCCGGACACCTCCGACGACACCGACTCCTGGGAACCGATGCCACGCCGCTCCACCCGTACGTCCCGCTCGGCACCCTCGGCCTGCCCGTACCGGGCCGCCGCGACCGGGTCCGCGAGCCGCATCCGCAGGTCCACGTCCCGCTCCCGGCCGTCCACGGTCAGCCTGACCCGGAAGCCCAGACTGCCGCGCAGATACGGCAGGTTGAGCACCAGCGTCTCGGCACTCGCCACCGCCCGCAACTGCTCCCGCACCGGATGCGTGTCCGCCGCGCGCGCCAGCCCGAGCGCCGTCATCACCTGCTGGTGCAGCCCGTTCACGACCTCCGCCGACAGCGGTTCCAGGTGCACCAGGCCTACGTTGCCGTCCAGTTGGGACCCGTAGGCCAGGACGAACGTCGAAGAAGGCGCCGCGGCCGGGGCGTTGGAGGTGGGCCAGGTGAGCGTGTCCTCTGCGGGGATGGGGGTGGTGTCGGGGTCCTGGACGGGGCCGCCCTCGAACTGGCCCGTGTGGTCGTGGAGTTGAGGGCCCGAAGCGGTGACGTTCTCGATCGTGCGGAGGTAACGACCGGGAATGCGGACCGGGTTCTGCGTATCCGCCATGAGACCGGTGGTGCGGACCGTCGTGCTGTTGGGGTGGTTGCGCAACAGGAAGTCGTTGTCGCGCTGCTCGTCCGGCAGGCCCAGGTAGTGCAGGACCTCGTGCAGGAGGTCGGCGTCCGAATGACCGAGGTCCAGGTGGAGTTGGTCGGCGCGGGCCGGATCGGTGGTGTCGGTGAGGGTGATCGCCTCAGGGTGGGCGGGATCATCGATCAGGTTGAGGGTGACGTGCAGCTGATCGCCTGAACTCGGCAGCTTCAGGCCGGAGTTGAGATGCATGTCCAGCAGACCAGTGATCCGGTCCTTGAACTGCCGAGCCAACGCGGGGTCGTTGCTGGCGACCGGAAGGTTGAGCGTGTAGTCCCGGACCCACTGACCGTTGGGCGCCTGAATACGACGGACACGCGTACGGACGAGGGTCGTCGCACCACTGAGAACCCCCGGACGCGGCGGGCTGGACTGATCCGCGTGCGGATCGAACCGCTCCGTGGCATGCACGGCGGGACGCGCATACGCACGCAGCCCGAACCACGAGTCCTTCGGAGCAGGATCGGCGACACGCGACGCGGGCAGGTCGTCGGCCGCGTCACGGGTCGGCGCGGGACGGTAACGACCGCCCGGCTGAACGCTGTTGGCGTCCTCCGGACCCCGGGGCGCGTTCGACGGGGTGATGACCGGCTGGTGCACGTCGCTGGCGCTGTAGTGGTTCAGGCCCGTGTAGTGGACCTCCAGCGCGGGGGTGTTGGTGGTCGTCGGGCCGTAGCGCAGCGCGATGCCCCGGGGGCCGCCGGTCGCGGTGGTGCCGGCGAGGGCGGCCGGCATCGGCTGGAAGACGTGGATGGGGACGCCGAGGGTGTCGGCGAGCAACGGCAGGAAGGTGTCGCCTACCGGGTGTGCCCACGCGGCCGACCAGTTCTGTACCGCGTGTTCGAGTACGTTCTCTTCGTCGTCGGTGAGCGGGGCGGTGCTCCGGTGGTAGCCGGCGATCAGCAGCGAGCGACGCTCGTCCAGGGTCATGGTGGCGAGCGTCGGCAGCTCGTCCACCGCACGCAGATAGGCGAACATCCGTCGGTTGCTCGGCGCGGCGCCGGCCGGCGGGGGCGGGGCGCCCGGCATCGAGACGGCTTGCAGATAGCGGGTCTGGAGGTCGACCGGGTCCAGGTCCTCGGCATGGGTCACGGCCTGAATGCCGTACTGGGCCAGCTCGTTGTCGATCTGGGCGGCGTTCATGCCTTGCACCGCCCTCGTGAAGTTGCCGACGAGGACGCCCCGGAGCTGGCCGAGCACCTGGGCCGGGAGCGGTCGGCTGCCGCCGCCGGCCGCCGCCAGCCGGGCCAGCACCAGGTCCTGCAATCCCTGCTGCGCGGCCCGCAGATGGCCTGCCCCCCGCTGGGCCGTCTGCGGGTTACCCGCCACCGTCCTGAGGGTCTGCCGTACGTCGGCGGGCCGGGCGAGCCAGGCGGCGGCGCCCGGGGCGAAGGCCGGGTCGGCCTGCCGCAGGCGGGTGCGGACCAGGTGCGGCGCGCTGCCGATGACGGCGTACAGGAGACAGTTGCCGTCGCCGGGGGTCGGGACGGCGTTGCCCGTGGGGGCCACGTACGGAGAGGGCGGGGCGACCGGGGCTGTCGTGGTGGTGGTCGCGCCGGTCGAAGCGGGCGGCGGTACGAGCGTGGCCTTGCTCTTCCCCGCATTCGTGCTCGTGTTCTTGCCGGTACTCGTGCTCGCGTTCTTGCCGGGGGCCGGCTTCTTGGTCGTGTCGGCCTTGGCGGTCTTGCTGCTCGTCTTGGCCGTCTTGGTGTCCGTCTTGGCGCTGCTCGTACCGGACTTGGGCGGCCCGCTCTTCTTCGGCTGCTGTTTCGGCGGGACCGGGGTCGGCGTGGACGTGGTACCTGCGTTCGGCGTCGTACCGGTGGTGCCGGTGGTGCCGGTGGTGGCCGTGGTGGTGGCGGGCGGCGGGGTGTGGGTCTGGCCGCCGGCCGGGAGGGGGGTGGGCCGTCCGTCGGGGGTGGGCCAGCGGGGCGGCGTGGTGGCGAAGGTGGTGCGCAGTGACTGTTCGGGGGTCGGCGCGCTGTCGTGGACGTCACTGGACAGCCCAGGCAGCGCGGCGGTGGCCGACACCTGGTCGGCCGCGGCCTGTATCTGCGCGGTGACGGCGGCGACGACCAGCCCGTTGCGCCGCGTGACCTCCTTCTCGGCCTCGGTCACCCGGCCCTGGGCGATGGTCTCCTGCTGCCTGGCGTCCCGCAGCTTCCGGTCCTGGAGAACCACGTCCGCCGCGTCCTGCCGGGCCTTCTCCACGGCCTCCTCGTGCTTCCGCTCCTCCGCGCGGATACGGGCAGGGCCCACCTCGACGATGTGCTTCGCCCTGTCCAACTCGGGCCGTTCGGCGGCGAGTTGGGTGGCTGCCTGCCGGATCGCGTCGTTCGCGTCGGCGATCGCCGGAAGCACGGCCCGCACCCGGGGGTCGTCGGCGACGTCGGCCGCCGGTTCGTGGGAGCGCGGGGTGCCGGTCACGGCGGGGGTGGGCGGAGCCGGTACGGGGGCGGGAGCGGCACTCGACTGCCCGCTCTTCGCGGCCTGTTCGGCGGCGATGCGCGCGGTCCGCACGGCGTTCTCGGTCTGCGTCAGCCGGGCCAGGGCCGTCTGCAGATCGTGGCGCCCCCCGGCCTCGTCCCGCACGTGCTGCTGGATCACCGACGGCAGGGTGGTGACGGTGCTCCGGGCCTCCGCGAGGTCCCGCTTCATCCGTGTCACCAGCGCCTCGGCCTTGCGCGCGGCCTCGGCGGAGTCGGCGGCCTTCTCCGTCGCCCGCCGCTGGACGTCGATCGCGCCCGTGACCGCGAGCCGCGCCTTCCGATGCGTCTCTACGACGGTGGCGTGCGCCCGGTTGGCCTGCTGGAGGGCGGCGGTGAGGCGGTTCAACTGCTGCGGGGTGTCGGCGAGGGTGCTGGTGGCGTTGTGCAGGGTCTCGGCCTGGGCGTCGAAGGCGTTCCACGCGGTGCTCAGGTCGGGATCGGCGGTGACAAGGGCGCCTTCGGCGGTGAACTCCCAGCGCCGGACGCCCTGTTGGTCACGGGTCATCAGTTCCACCGGGCGATGACCGAGCACGGCGGTGCGCGAGGCGGCGTAGAGGGCCTGGCCGAGGCGGGCGCCCTGCGGGTCGTCGCCGAGAGCCACCCAGAACTGCACGCCACGACTGCCGGCCGGGATCGCCGAGTGCAGACGCTCGGGGAGCGTGTGCGGCTGGGCATCGGCCCAGTCCGGGACGAGCGCGGGCAGGTCGTGGACGTTCGGCGGCGACTCGGCCGGAGTGAGCAGACCATGGCCGAGGAGGTCGCGCTCCTCGACACGCAGGGTGACGGTGCCGGTGACATGGCGGGTGCCCTCAGGCCCCTCGACGAGGAGGTGGGCATCGACGTCGATGACGTAACTCCGCGTGCCGCGCGCCCCGTTGGCGGGCGCGGCGGTGCTGCCGGACTTCAGCCAGTCGCGGCGGCTGCCGGTCGTGGTGCCGCCGAAGGTCGAGGGCTGGGTCTGCCGCTGGGCGAGCGGCACGCTGATCCCGGCGATCTCGTGGTTGTCGTCGTCGCCGCTGAGGAGTTGTGTGAACGAGGTGGCGAGCGAGTGGTCGGCGCCGGCGGCGGTGCTCACCGTGTCGGTGGTGTTGTGGAGCTGGTCGAGGGTGACGTCGTCGGCGTTGGTGGAACGGCGCGGGTTGTAGAGCGACACCGCGATCGTCGGGGGCCGTTCCGGTGCGCCTTCGAAGGGCGCGGTGCCCGGCATCTTGCGGGTGAGGTCGGCGGCCAGCCGGGGGCGGTCGAGGGCGACCTGCCCGGCCTGGATCAACTGGCCGAGCCTGACGGCCTGTCCCTCCACCGAGACGGAGGTGATCTGCGCGTGCCAGCCGCGTCCGCCGCGCGGTGCCACGTCGTTGAGGGCCGTCTCCAGATGCGCCCAGCCGTCGAAGTGGAACGCCGGGGTCGGACCCACCGGATGGAACATCTGCGCGTCGGTGAGGTACGGGCCGGCGGCGGGACCGGCCGGCCGCACGGTGTTGCGCGGGTCGACGCCGGAGACGACGGACGGGGCGTTCACCCGGGCCGGGCCACCGGGTGGGGTGGTCTCGGTGCCGGTGAACCGCAGCGCCAGCTGTACCGGGACGGTGCTGGTACGCGGGTTGCCGCGGGCGAGCACGCTCTCCGTCAACCGGCGTACGTCGCCGTCCGCGTCGGCCCAGGCGATGACCCCGTTCTGGATGAGACCGCCGATGACGTTCGGCGGCCAGTCGGCGACCAGCGCGGAACGGACGGAGAGCTCGTAGTCGTACTCCAGGCCGTCGAAGTCGGCGCCGTTGTCGGTGCGCAGCCAGAAGCGGTTGTCGGCCGTGGTCGCCCGCCGGGCGGAGATGCTGCTGGCCGACTGTGGGGTAAACACGGGGGCCGAGCGGTCCGTCTTGCTGGGGTCGGGGCCCTGGTTGGGGCGGAGGTAGCGGGTGGTCAGGGTGACCGGGAGCTGTGTCTGGCGGACCGAGGCGCGGGTCGTGGTGCGGCCCGCGGCGGTGTGCGACTGCCACTGTTCCAGGCCCGAGCCGGGGGTCGAGACACCCAGCACGGCGGCCAGGTTCTGGGTCCGCCGGGGCACCGCCGTGAGCGTCACCTCGACCAACCGCTCACCGCCGAAGGCGTGGTGGCGGAAGTGGAAGCGGGTGGTGGCCCGGCGCGGGGTGCCGTCCGGACCGCGGCCGGGCAGCGAGCGCAGCCCGGCGGGCGAGGTGAGCTGCGCGACACGACCGTGCACACCCTGCTGGTAACCGGGGTGCCCCGGGGTGACCGCTCCGGGTGCCTCGGCCTCGACCAGCGCGAGCAGTTCACGCCTGATCCGCCCGCGCCGCTCCCGCAGGGCGACCGGCCCCAGCGGGATCTGGCCGGCGTTGGGCCCGGTCGTGGGGACGGGGGCGGCGACGGGCCGGTCGTACTCGATGACCGAGAGGACTCCGCCGAGGCCCAGTTCGCGGTTGCGTGTGTACGACGCCGGGAGGGCCGCCGTCCGGGTCGGGGCGGGCGCGGGAGCGAGGCCCTGCACCGAGCCCATCCACCGTGCGTCGCGGGCGAGTTGGCCCTGGGTCATGAGGAACTGGAGGCCGTCAGGGACGTCCACCACGTAGGTGACGGGGTCGATCGTGCCGGGCTCGCCGACGCCGTTGAGCAGGTTCCGGGAGCCGGCGCGGACGGTGACCAGATAGGTGACGTCGGCGACCACCCGATGCAGGTTGCCGCTCTCGGTGGGGGTGCGGTTGACGCCCGTGCTCGCGGCGAGTGTGTCGGAGGTGTCGGTGCGGGAGACATGGCCGAGCCGTGCCGACGGGTTGAAGAGGCCCTTGTACGACTTGCCGGCGGTCTGGCTGGTGGAGACCGAACCGTCCGACTCCGGACCGGTGTTGCCCTGCCCGGCCGCGTTCCCCGAGCTCTTGGGCTGCTTGGGCGGGTTCTGGGTGAGGACCCCGCTGCCGCCGAACTGGTGTGACTTTCCGAGGGACTTGAGCTGTTGGGCGCTGTCGGTGGCCGAGACGCCGGTCTCCAGGTACTGCCGGGTGGTGTCCAGCAGCCGGGGGCGGTGCGCGACGGCCTGGATCTCCAACGTGTACTGCCCGTCCGCGAGCGTCCCCGGCAGGCTCAAGCCCTCAACTACATAGGAGTTCTTGAACAGTTCGTGGCCGTGGGCGACCAGGCTCCCCGGCGTGATCGCCGCATGGCGGGTCTCGGCGGCGCGCGTCCTGCTGTCCGTCAGGCCGCGCCCGGCGAGCGGGGAGACACCGTCGCGCGCGGGCGGGGCGACGGCCGGGGCGGGGGTGGCGCCGGTGGTGGCCGGGGCTGTGCCGGTGGTCGCCGGGGCGGTGACCGGGAGGATCGGGCCGGTGCCGGTGCCCGTGGTGGCGGGGGGCGTCGGCTGGGCCTGGCGGCGGATGTCCGCGGCGGCCCGCTGGAAGACCGACTCGATGGCCGCGGCCCCGCGCACGGTGTCGATCAGCGCGTCGTCCGGTATCCGCACCAGCTCCGGGCGCGGGACGCCGTGGGCGTCGGTGCCGTCGAACCGGGCCGTGTCCACCGCGTTGGCCGGGCGCGGCGGCCCGTCGACGCGTGCGGGACGCGTAGCGACGGCCGTCGCGGGGGCAGTTGTGGAGGTCGCCGCAGAGGTCGTCGCGGGGGTCGCCGAGGGCGCGCGGGTACGCCCGTTCGGCACCGCGAGCCGCAGCGAACCGGTGACGGTCGGCGGGTGGACGACGGGAGGCGCGGGGACGGCGGGAGCCGTACCGGTGACGGGAGCCGTACCGGTAACGGGAGGCGCGCCGGTAACGGCCGGGGCCGGAGCGACAACGAGTGCCGGCGCCGGGGCCGCCGACCGGTTCACGTTCTGCCCGAACCGCTCGCTGGGCCGGTCGCCGTCGTCCGCGTACAGGTCCAGTGCCAACCGCACCGGCACGTCGAACGCGTGGGCGTCCTGGTTGGTGGCGATGAAGAACTGGTCGTGCCCGGTCGCGCCGCCCACGGTGTCGCCGTGCGTGATCTGCTGGCCGTACTGGTAGTCGCCCCCGAACCCGATGGACCCCCAAGGTCCCGTCGGTCCGCTGACGCTGGCCATCGGTCCGAGCGCACCGCCGTACGACTCGCCCCGCTGCTCGGCGTCGCTGCCCGCCATCTGGGCCAGACCCATGACCTGGATGCCCGGCAGGACCCGGTGATGGCTGCTGGCCCGCGTGGTGTCGCGGACGGCGGTGAGCAGCAGCCGGACCCGGCGGGTGCCCGTGTCGGTGCCGGTCGGCACCTCGAAGTGCAGGGCGTGACCACCGTCGACCATGGCATCGGTGGCGGCGCGCAGCCCGGTACGGGAACGCGCCTCACGCAAGCGACGCAGGTTGTTGAGCTGGGCGTGCAACCGGATCTGATGCTCGGGCTCGTGGTCCCGTACCGCCTGGGACAGCCGCGCGCCGACTCCCGTGGGGCGCGGGGCCGTTGGGGCGGGCGGCAGGAAGCCCTGGCGGCGCAGCCAGGCCTCCGCCTCGTCGAACAGGCCGTCCGTACCGGTCACGTCGAGCGGGGCCGCGCTCAGCCCGATACCGTCCAACCGCTCCAGCGAGTCCGGGAGTTCACGCGTCTCGGCCGCGGTCGGCGCATGGCCCGTGGCGTCCGCCTTGCTCAGGACCCGCAGGTCCATACCGTGCGCCAGGGCCAGCGCCGGTGCCGCCGTCTCGGTGCCGTCCGGCCGGATCAGGGTGACCTGGTAGGTGACACCGGAGGGGGTGAGCAGATGGCCCCGGTTGGTGCGGATGGCGTGCATCGTGCCGGCCGAACTGCCCGCGCTGTAGGTGTTGGTGACGGTCGCCTGGGTCTGTCCGCGCAGGCCGAGACTGCCGCCGATGACACTCGACGCGTCCGGATGGCCCTGACTCTGGTCGCCGGTAAGGGCGGCGGCACCGCTGCCGCTGACCCCGAGACCGCTGGTGTACTTCGAGGAGAGGTCGACCTTCGCCGTGTTGACCAGGTGGCTCTCCAGGTTGATCTGGCCCGGCGTGCTCTGCCGCAGCGGGGTGCCGACGGTGGGCGTGGTCACCAGGTGCAGCATGCCGACCGCGTTGCCGTCGGCGTCGGTGATCACGGGCGAGTAGATCCCGCCGTCGACCTGCATGGGCAGCGTGCCGCGCAGCACCTGCTCGGAAAGGAAGTCCGAGACCTGCCCCGCCGTCGTGTCGTCGAGATCCGCGTGGAAGGTCTGGTGGACGTGTTCGTACAGGGCCCGCGGGTCGATCACCGAGTCGACACCGTAGAGCGGGAGATCGGCCGGATCGGCCGGCGCGGGCAGCGAACCCGGCGCCGGGTCGGCGGTGGTGAGGTGCCGGGGGAACCAGATCGTGGTGGGGCCGTGCGACACCGGCGTGCTCCACCCGTCCGGGGCAGGCGCGGTGGCCGTCGTGGCCGGGGGCGCGGTGACGGCCGGGGCGTCGACACGCACCCGCCAGCGCGTCGTGAACTCCACCGGATCGGAAGGCTCGTTGGAGCGCTGCGCGGAGGTCGTCTGGACGGCCTGGGTGACGGTGGTCGCGTCGCCGGCCTGGTTGTGGGTGATGGCCGCCGTCAGCGATCCGTCGATCGCCCGCACCGCGGTCGGGGCCGTGATCGGCCAGGACCCGGTCCACGGCACCTGGAAGGTGCGATACGTCCCCGAGGGCTGACTGGAGAAGTTCTCCCGCGTACCGAACCCACGCCGCTCGACATGCTTGTCCGGGTCCCGCTCGTCAAAACGCCCTTGCCGCAACGACTTTCGGGCCTCGTCCAGCGTCAACTGCACATCGACCGTACGGTCACGCCCGCCCACCCGGACGGTGACGCGGTACCCGCCGTTGGAGCGCAGATACGGCAGTTGAAGCGCCAGGCTCTCCCTGCTCAGCACGTCCCGCACCTGATCACGCACCGACTCGGGCGGATCGTCGGCATCCAGCCCGAGCGCCTCGTAGACCTGACCGCGCAGCCCCTCGATCACCTCGTCGGAGAACGGCTCCGCATAGACCAGCCCGACCGTCCCGTCCGGGAGCGCGCCGTAGGACGTCACATACGACGACTGGAGTTGAACCGGCGCGGGCGGCAAGGTCGTTGGGGCCTGCGAGGTGGGCCAGGTGAGGGAGGAGTCCGCCGGGATGGGGGTGGTGTCGGGGTCCTGGACGGGGCCGCCCTCGAACTGGCCCGTGTGGTCGTGGAGTTGAGGGCCCGAAGCGGTGACGTTCTCGATCGTGCGGAGGTAACGACCGGGAATGCGGACCGGGTTCTGCGTATCCGCCATGAGACCGGTGGTGCGGACCGTCGTGCTGTTGGGGTGGTTGCGCAACAGGAAGTCGTTGTCGCGCTGCTCGTCCGGCAGGCCCAGGTAGTGCAGGACCTCGTGCAGGAGATCCTCGTCGGAGTGGTGGGCGTCCAGGTGGAGTTGGTCGGCGCGGGCCGGGTTCTCGGTGTCGGTGAGGGTGATCGCCTCGGGATGGGACGGATCGGCGATCAGGTTGAGGTTGATGTGGAGCTGGTCGCCCGAACCGGGCAGTTCCAGGCCGGAGTTGAGGTGTGTGTCCAGAAGACCGGTGATGCGGTCCTTGAACTGCTGGGTGAGGGCAGGGTCGTTGGTGGTGACCGGGAGGTTGAGCGTGTAGTCCCGGACCCACTGGCCGTTGGGGGCCTGAATACGACGGATATGGGCACGGACGAGCGTCGTCGCACCGCTGAGGACACCCGGACGGGGCGGGCTGGACTGGTCCGCGTGCGGATCGAACCGTTCCGTGCTGTGCACGGCCGCGCGGGCGTACGGGCGCAGGTCGTGCCAGGTGTCCCTGGGGGCGGGGTCGGCGACACGGGACGCGGGCAGGTCGTCGGCGGCGTCGCGCGTGGGGGCGGGACGGTAACGGCCGTTCGGCTGAAGGCTGTTGGCGTCTTCCGGACCGCGGGGCGCCTTCGACGGCGTGATGGTCGCCGGGTCGGTGCCGGTGTTCGCGTCGCTGGCGCTGTAGTGGTTCAGGCCCGTGTAGTGGACCTCCAGCGCGGGGGTGTCGGTGGTCGTCGGGCCGTAGCGCAGCACGATGCCTCGGGGACCGGTGGGTGTGTTGGCCACCGGCTCGAAGACGTGGATCGGGGCGTCGAGGGTGTCGGCGAGCAGGGGAAGGAAGGTGTCGCCGACCGGGTGCGCCCACATGTCCGACCAGTTCTGCACCGCGTGATCGAGTACGCCCGCCTCGTATGCGGTGAGGGGGGCGGTGCTCCGGTGGTAGCCGGCGATCAGCAGCGACCGGCGCTCGTCCGGTGTCATGGCGGTGAGCGTCGGCAGCGCGTCCACCGCGCGCAGATAGGCGAACATCCGCCGGTTGCTCGGTGGGTTGCCGGCCGGTGCGGGCGGTGCGTTCACTGCCGAGACGGCCAGCAGATAGCGGGTCTGGAGGTCGGCCGGGTCCAGGTCCTCGGCGTGGGTCATGCCCTGGATGCCGTACACGGCCAGTTCGTTGTCGACTTCGGTGTCGGTCGCGTGCTGCACCGTCTCGGCGAACCCGTCGGCGAGGACGCCCCGGAGCTGGCCGAGCACCTGCGGCGGGAGCGGCCGGCTCCCGTCGCCCGCCGCGTCCAGCCGGGCCAGCACCAGGTTCTGCAACCCTTGCTGCGCGGCGCGCAGATGACCTGATCCCCGGCTGGTGGTCCGCGGGTTCCCCGTCATCGTCCTGAGGGTCTGCCGAACGTCATCGGGCCGGGCGAGCCAGGCGGCGGTGGTCGCGGCGATGGCCGGGTCGGCCTGCCGCAGATGGGTGCGGACCAGGTGCGGCGCGCTGCCGATGACGGCGTACAGGAGGCAGTTGCCGTCGCCGGGGGTCCGGACGGCATGGCCCGTGGGGGCTACGTAGGGAGACAGCGGGGCGGCCGGGGTCGTGCCGGGCGGCGGCGACTTCACGAGTGGGGCGCTCTTGCCCTTGGCCTTGTCGAGGCCCGTGCTCTTGCCGGTGACCGGCTTCTTGCCCTTGTCGGTCTTGCCGCCGCTGGTACCGGACTTGGTCGGTCCGTTCTTCTTCGACTGCTGTTTAGCCGGCTTGGGCGTGGTCGTCTTGGTGGGATTCGTGGGATTCGTCCCCGTGGTGGCGGGCGGCGGGGTGTGGGTCTGGCCGCCGGCCGGGAGGGGTGCGGGTCGGCCGTCGGGGGTGGGCCAGCGGGGCGGAGTGGTGGCGAAGGTGGTGCGCAGTGACTGTTCGGGGGTCGGGGCACTGTCGTGGACGGCGGTGGACAGACCCGGCAGCGCGGCGGTGGCCGACACCTGGTCGGCCGCGGCCTGTATCTGCGTGGTGACGGCGGCGACGACCTCCCTCTCGCGGAGGGCGACCTCGGCCGTGGCCTCGGTCACCTCGCCCTGGGCGTCGGCCTCCCACTGCCCGGCATCCCGCAGGTTGTCGGCCGCGACACCCTCGGCCCCCGCGTCCTGGGCCGCCTTCTCCACGGCCGTCTCGTGGTCCCGTTGCGCCTTGCGGATCTCATGCGGCCGGTTGGCGACGGTCGCCTTCGCCTCCGCCTGCGCCGGCCGGGCGGTGGTGAGCGCGGCGGTGGCCTGCCGGATCGCGTTCTCGGCGGTGGTGATCGCCGGGAGCACGGCCTGCACCCGGGAGTCGGCGGCGACATCGGCTGCGGGGGCGTGGGAGCGCGTGGTGCCGGCTGCGGCGGGGGGCGGCGGGGCCGGTGCGGAGGTGGTGGCCGTACTCGACTGCCCGTTCTTCGCGGCCTGTTCGGCAGCGGCAGCGCGTTCGGTGCGCACCGTGTTCTCGGCCTGCGTCAGCGCGGCCAGGGCCGTCTGGAGGTCGCGGCGGCCCTGGATCTCGTCCCGCTCGTTCTTCGCGATCTCCGACGGCAGTGTCGTGGCGGTCCGCCGGGCCGCCGCGAGCTCCTTCTCCAACCGTGCGACCAGCGCCTCGGCCTCGCGTATGGCCTCGGCGGAGTCGGCGGCCGTGTTCCTCGCCTGCGTGTGGTCGGACCGCGCGCCCGTGACCGCGAGCTGCGCCTCCTGGTGGGTTGCCACCGCGGTGGTGTACACCCCGTTTGCCTCCCGACGGGCGGCGAAGCGGAGGTTCAGCTGCTGCGGGGTGTCGGCGAGGGTGTCGGTGGCGTTGTGCAGGATCTCGGCCTGGGCGTCGAAGGCGTTCCACGCGGTGCTCAGGTCGGGATCGGCGGTGACGAGGGCGCCTTCGGCGGTGAACTCCCAGCGCCGGACGCCCTGTTGGTCACGGGTCATCAGTTCCACCGGGCGATGACCGAGCACGGCGGTGCGCGAGGCGGCGTAGAGCACCTGGCCGAGGCGGGCGCCCTGCGGGTCGTCGCCGAGAGCCACCCAGAACTGGATGCCATGACTGCCGGCCGGGATCGCCGAGTGCAGGCGCTCGGGCAGGGTGTGCGGCTGGGCGGTGGCCCAGTCCGGGACGAGCGCGGGCAGGTCGTGGACGTTCGGCGGCGACTCGGCCGGAGTGAGCAGACCATGACCGAGGAGGTCGCGCTCCTCGATCCGGAGGGTGACCGTACCGGTGACGTGACGGGTGCCCTCCGGTCCCTCGACCAGCAGATGGGCATCGGCGTCGACGACGTAACTCCGTGTGCCACGCGCTCCGTTGGCGGGTGCGGAGGTGCTGCCGGACTTCAGCCAGTCACGGCGGCTGCCGGTGGTGGTGCCGCCGAAGGCGGAGGGCTGGGTCTGCCGCTGCGCGAGCGGCACGCTGATCCCGGCGATCTCGTGGTTGTCGTCGTCACCGCTGAGAAGCTCCGTGAACGAGGTCGCCAAGGAGTGATCGGCTCCGGCCGCGGTGCTCACCGTGTCGGTGGTGTTGTGGAGCTGGTCGAGCGTGACGTCGTCGGCGTTCGTGGAACGGCGGGGGTTGTAGAGCGTCACCGCGATCGTCGGGGAGTTCTCCGGCGCCCCTTCGAAGGGTCTGGTGCCGGGCATGTCGGGGGTGAGGTCGGCGGCCAGCCGGGGGCGGTCGAGAGCGACCCGCCCGGCTTGGATCAACTGGCCGAGCCTGACGGCCTGTCCCTCCACCGACACGGACGTGATCTGCGCGTGCCAGCTCCGTCCGCGACGCGGTGCCACGTCGTTGAGGGCCGTCTCCAGATGCGCCCAGCCGTCGAAGTGGAACGCCGGAGTCGGTCCGACCGGGTGGAACATCTGCGCGTCGGTGAGATACGGGCCCGCGGCGGGGCCCGCCGGCCGCACGGTGTTGCGCGGGTCGACGCCGGAGACGACCGACGGGGCGTTCACCCGGGCCGGGCCACCGGGTGCGGTGGCCTCGGTGCCGGTGAACCGCAACGCCAGCCGGACCGGGACGGTGCTGGTGCGCGAGTTGCCGCCCTCCAGCATCGCGTCGATCCACCGGCGTACGTTCCCGTCCGCGTCGGCCCAGGCGATGACACCGTTCTGGATGAGACCGCCGATGACGTTGGGCGGCCAGTCGACGACCAGCGCGGAGCGGACCGACAGAACGTAGTCGTACCGCAGGCCGTCGAAGTCGGCGCCGTTGTCGGTACGCAGCCAGAAGCGGTTGTCGGCCGTGGTCGCCCGTCGCGCGGAGATACTGCTGGCCGACTGCGGGGTGAGGACCGGCGCCGCACGGTCCGTCTTGGAGGGGTCGGGGCCCTGGTCCGGGCGGAGATAGCGGTTCGTGAACGTGACCGGGAGCTGCGTCTGCCCGACCGAGGCACGGGTGACGGCACGGCCCGCGGCGGTGTGCGACTGCCACTGTTCGAGACCCGAGCCGGGCGTCGAGATACCCCGGATGCCGGTCAGGTTCTGGGTCCGCCGGGGCACGGCCGTCATCGTGACCTCGACCAACCGCTCACCGCCGTAACCGTGGTGGCGGAAGTGGAAACGGGTGGTGGCCGGGTGCTGGGTGCCGTCCGGGCCACGGCCGGGCAGCGAGCGCAGTCCGCCGGTCGAGGTGAGCTGCGCGATCCGGCTGTGCACACCTTGCTGGTAGCCGGAGTGCCCGGGGGTGATCACGCCGGGTGCCTCGGTCTCGACCAGTTCCAGCAGCTCGCGCCCGACCTGGCCGCGCCGCTCCCTGTCGTTGACCGGCACCAGCGGGATCTGCCCGGCGACGGCCGCCGGGGCGGGGGCCCTCTCGAACTCGGTGACCGAGAGGACGCCACCGAGGCCCAGTTGCCGGTCGCGTACGTACGCCGTCGGCAGCGGAGCCTGGCCCTGGACGGGCGCCGGGACGAGCCCCTGCACCGAGCTCATCCACCGTGCGTCACGGTCGAGTTGACCTCGCGTCATGAGGAACTGGAGGCCGTCCGGAACGTCCACCGCGAAGGTGACGGGATCGATCGTGCCGAGGTCACCGACCCCGTTCAGCAGCGTGCGGGAACCCGCGCGGACCGTCACCACATAGGTGACGTCGGCGACCACCCGATGCAGGTCACCGCTCTCCGTGGGGGTGCGGTTGACGCCCGTACTGGCGGAGAGCGTGTCGGAAGTGTCGGTGCGGGACACCTTGTTGAGCCGTACCGACGGGTTGAACTGGATCTTGTTCGGCTTACCTGCGCTCTGGCTGGTGGAGACCGAACCGTCCGACTCCGGACCGGTGTTGCCCTGCCCCGCCGGCGTGGACGGGTTCTGGGTGGCCACCCCGGTGCCGCCGAACTGGTGTGACTTTCCGAGGGACTTGAGCTGCTGGGCGCTGTCGGTGGCCGAGACGCCGGTCTCCAGGTACTGCCGGGTGGTGTCCAGCAGCCGGGGCCGGTGCGCGACGGCCTGGATCTCCAACGTGTACTGCCCGTCGGCAAGCGTCCCCGGCAGGCTCAAGCCCTCAACTACATAGGAATTCTTGAACAGTTCGTGGCCGTGGGCGACGAGGCTCCCCGGCGTGATCGCGGCATGCCGGGTCTCGGCGGCGCGCGTCCTGCTGTCGGTGAGCCCTTGGCCGGCGAGCGGCAGGGCACTCGCGCGCTCCGGCCCGCCGACCGTGCCGGCGGGCGGCACCGCGGGGGCGGTGACCGGGAGGATCGGGCCGGTGGCCGGGGTGGGAGGCGTCGCCTGCCGCGCCTGGTGGCGGATCTCCGCGGCGGCCCGCCGGAAGACCGACTCGATGGCCGCGGAGCCGCGCACGGTGTCGATCAGCGCGTCGTCCGGTACCCGCACCAGACCCTGCCGCGGGTTGCCCTGAGCGTCGGTCCCGTCGAGACGCTCCGTGTCGGTTCCGTTCACATCGCGCGGCGCCCCGTCGGCCCGCGCCACAGGAGGTGCGGGGGTCGCCGAAGGCGCGTGGGTACGACCGTCCGGGACCGCCAGCCGCAGCGAGCCGGCGACCGTCGGCGACGGTGCGACGGGCGGCGCGGGAGCAACGGGCGGCGCGCCGGGGACAGTTGGGGCCGCGACGACGGCCGGGGCCGCCCGGTTGACGTCCTGCCCGAACCGCACGCTCGGCTCGTCCGTGTCGTTCGCGTACAGATCGAGCGCCAACCGCACCGGCACGTCGAACGCGTGACTGTTCTGGTTGGTGGCGATGAAGAACTGGTCGTGCCCGGTCGCACCGCCCACGGTGTCGCCGTGGGTCACCTGGGGGCCGCCTTGGTAGTCGGCCCCGCCCCCGAGGGACCCCCAGGGTCCCACCGGCCCACTGATGCTGGCCATCGGTCCGAGCGCACCGCTGTACGACTCACCGCGCTGCTCGGCGTCGCTGCCGGCCATCTGGGCCAGACCCATGACCTGGATGCCCGGCAGGACCCGGTGATGGGTGCTGGCCCGCGTGGTGTCACGGGTGGCGGTGAGGAGCAGCCGGACCCGGCGGATGCCGGTGTCGGTGCTGTTGGGCACCTCGAAATGCAGGGCATGGCCGCCGTCGACCATGGCATCGGTGGCGGCGCGCAGCCCGGTGCGGGAGCGCGCCTCGCTCAGCCGGCGCAGGTTGTTGAGCTGGGCGTGCAACCGGATCTGGTGCTCGGGCTCGTAGTTCCGCGCCACGCCGATACCGGTGGGAGCGGACGGCAGAAAGCCCTCGCGGCGCAGCCATGTCTCGGCCTCGTCGAACAGGCCGTCCGTGCCGGTGACGTCGAGCGGGGCCGCGCTCAGCCCGATGCCGTCCAACCGCTCCAGCGAGTCCGGGAGTTCGCGCGTCTCGGCGGCGGCCGGCGTGTGCCCGGCGGCGGCCGTCCGACTCAGGAGCCGTAGATCCATGCCGTGCGTCAGGGGCAGCGCCGGTGCCGCTGTCTCGGTGCCGTCCGGCCGGATCAGGGTGACCTGGTAGGTGACGGCGGTGGGGGTGAGCAGATGACTCTGGTTGGTGCGGATGGCGTGCATCGTGCCGGCCGAACTGCTCGCACTGTAGGTGTTGGTGACGGTCGCCTGCGCCTGCCCGCGCAGGCCGACGCTGCCGCCGACGGTGTGCGAGGCGTTCGGGTGCCCCTTGCTGCGGTCGCCGGTGAGGGCGGCGGCAGCGTTGCCGCTGATCCCGATACCGCTGGTGTACTTCGAGGAGAGGTCGACCTTCGCCGTGTTGACCAGATGGCTCTCGAGGTTGATCTGACCCGCGGTGCTCTGCCGCAACGGGGTACCGGCGGTGGGCACGGTCACCAGACGCAGCATGCCGACCGCGTTGCCGTCGGCGTCGGTGATCACCGGCGAGTAGATCCCGCCGCCGATCTGCATCGGCAGCGTGCCGCGCAGCACCTGCTCGGAAAGGAAGTCCGAGACCTGCCCCGCCGCCGTGTCGTCGAGATCCGCGTGGAAGGTCTGGTGGACGTGTTCGTACAGGGCCCGGGGGTCGATCACCGAGTCGACACCGTAGAGCGGGAGACCGGTCGGATCGGCCGGGTCAGCCGGTGCGGGCAGCGAACCCGGCGCCGGGTCGGCGGTGGTGAGGTGCCGGGGGAACCAGATCGTGGTGGGGCCGTGCGACACCGGCGTGCTCCACCCGTCCGGGGCAGGCGCGGTGGGCGCCGCGGTGACAGCGGGGGCATCGGTCCGCACCCGCCAGTGCGTGGTGAACTCGACTGGATCCGAGGGCTCGTTGGAACGCTGGGCGGAGGTCGTCTGGACGGCCTGCGTGACAGTCGTCGCGTCGCTGGCCTGGTTGTGCGTGAGGGAGACCGTCAGCGACCCGTCCACCGCCCGCACCGGCGTCGCCGCGGGGATCGGCCACGAACCGGTCCACGGCACCTGCACCGTCCGATACGTCCCCGACGGCTGACTGGAGAAGTTCTCCCGCGTACCGAACCCACGCCGCTCGACGTGCTTGTCCGCATCCCGCGTGTCGAATCGGCCCTGCCGCAACGACGCCCGGGCCTCGGACAACGTCAGCTGTACGTCGACCGTGCGATCGCGCCCGTCCACCCGGACCGTGACCCGGTAACCGCCGTTCGAGCGCAGATACGGCAGTTGAAGCGCCAGGCTCTCCCGGCTCAACACGTCCCGCACCTGATCACGCACCGACTCGGGCGGATCGTCGGCATCCAGCCCGAGCGCCACGTAGACCTGACCGCGCAGCCCCTCGATCACCTCGTCGGAGAACGGCTCCGCATAGACCAGCCCGACCGTCCCGTCCGGCAGCGCGCCATAGGACGTCACGTAGGTGGACGGGAGTTGATCCGGCGCGGGCGGCAGCACGGTCGGGGCGTTGGAGGTGGGCCAGGTGAGGGTGCTGTCCGCGGGGATGGGTGTGGTGTCGGGGTCGTCCGTGGGGCCGGTCTCGTTCTGGCCTGTGTGGTCGTGGAGTTGGGGGCCCGCAGCGGTGACGTTCTCGATCGTGCGGAGGTAACGACCGGGAATGCGGACCGGGTTCTGCGTATCCGCCATGAGACCGGTGGTGCGGACCGTCGTGCTGTTGGGGTGGTTGCGCAACAGGAAGTCGTTGTCGCGCTGCTCGTCCGGCAGGCCCAGGTAGTGCAGGACCTCGTGGAGGAGGTCCGCGTCCGAGTGGCCCATGTCCAGGTGGAGTTGGTCGGCGCGGGCCGGGGCGGACGTGTCGGTGAGGGTGATCGCCTCCGGGTGGGACGGGTCGTCGATCAGGTTGAGGGTGATGTGGAGCTGGTCGCCTGAACCGGGCAGCTTCAGGCCGGAGTTGAGGTGCGTGTCCAGCAGACGTGCGATGCGGTTCTGGAGTTGGGCGGTGCGGGCCGGATCGGTCGTGGTGACCGGGAGGTTGAGCGTGTAGTCCCGGACCCACTGACCGTTCGGCGCCTGGATACGACGGATGCGCGTGCGCACGAGCGTCGTCGCACCGCTCAGGACACCCGGGCGGGGCGCGTTGGACTGGTCCGCGTGCGGATCGAACCGCTCCGTACTGTGCACGGCGGGACGGGCATGCGCACGCAGCCCGAACCAGGAGTCCTTGGACGCGGGATCGGCAACGTGCGAGGCGGGACGGTCGTCGGCGGCGTCACGGGTCGGCGCGGGACGGTAACGACCGGACGGCTGAACGCTGTTGGCATCCTCCGGACCCCGGGGCGCGTTCGACGGAGTGACGGCCGCCGCGTCGTCGGTGACGGTGTCCGTGTCGGAGTGGCTGTCGGTCGCCGTGTCATCGGTGACGAGTGTCGGGTCGACGATGAGGGGGCCGGCGTCGGTCGCACTGTAGTGGTTCAGGCCTGTGTAGTGGACCTCGAAGACCCGGGTGGCGGTGGCCGGCCCGATGAGGGTGACGGTGGCTTTGGTGGCCGAGGAGCCCGGCCGCAGTACCTCCACGGCCAGGTCCAGGGTGTCCGCCAGCAGCGGAACGAACAGCTCTCCTCCGTCACTGTTGTACGAGATGCCCCAGTTCGTGACGGCGCTGAGGGCGTAGGCCAGTTCGACGTCGGTGAACTGTGCGGGGCTCAGTACGTAGCCGACCCGGAGCACCCTGCGGAGTTGTTCGTCGGTGAGGACGCTCAGTGCGGGCAGCCGACTGGATTCGCGCAGATATTCGAACATGTACAGATCGCCAGGCGCCGCCGGGCCGCTCGCGTTGTCCACACTAAGCGCCAGGACGTAGCGCGTGTTGAGGTCGTCCAACTGGTCCGGCTCCGTCACCCCTTGGATGCCGTACGCGCCGAGGGCGGCTAGGAGATCGGGCCGGTTCATGCTCTCCGCGCGCTTCCCGAACCAGTCCGCGAGCGTCCGCCGTAGCTGGCCCACCACCTCGGGCGGCAACGGGCGCACGGTGGAGGCGTCGAACATTCGTCGCTCGGCGAGGCCGCGCAGCCGGTCCGCCGCGGTTCTCAGATGGTGGACGGCCCGGGGCATCGGGAAGGTCGTCCGGTCCCAATGGGCGAACTCGGCCAGTCCGGCGCGGACTTCGCTCGGCCGGCCGAGCCAGTTGTAGATGTCCGGAGCCTGAGTCTGGAGTCCGGGCAGCGCGTCGCGGACCCGCTCCGGGTCCGTGCCGATGAAGGTGTAGAGGATGCACCAGCCGTCGCCGGGGGTGGCGATCGGATGCCCTCGGGCGGCCCGTGTCTGGAATTCCGGAGGCTGGGACGGTATGTGCCTGGGTGACGTGTGGTCGGTGTCGTCCTGCGCGGGGTCGGTGGAGTCGACACCGGAATCGTCATGAGCCTTGCCCTTGCCCTTGGCATCGGACTTGGCCTTCGCCTCCTCCTTGGTGAGAGCGGCGGTGTCCGGCTCGTCCTCGGCGGCCGAGGTGCTCTGATCCTGGGCCGTGGTCGTACCCACCGCGTCGACGGACGTACTGCCGCTGCCCGCGCCGGAGTTGCCGACCAGGGTGTCGAACGCGGCGTCCTGGTCGGCGGTGGTGTCGACGTCGCCGGTCGGCGAGGTGTCCTTCGGCGCGACGTGGGACATCGGGTCGGTGGTGGTCGGGTCGGTGGTCGGGGCCGGAGGGGTGTCGCTCCCCGGGTTCTGGTTCCCGGTGGTGTCGGTGTTCCCGGCGGTGGCGGGCGGTGGCGTGTTGCCGGTGGAGGGGCCCGCCGTGCGGGGGCGGTTCGAGCCCGGCCAGCGCGGGGCGACGGAGGCCAGCGTCGAGTGTGAGGTGGGCAGCGCCGAGGGGCCGACGGCCAGCACCGGGCCGCTCGCCCGGGACAGCTCCGCCTCCGCGTCCGCCCGGCGGAGCGCGGCGGCGTCGCGGCTGTCGCGGGCGTCGCGGAGCCGGGTGTCGATCTCTCGGAACGTCTGCTCCGCCCGCTCGTGGGTCTCGCGGGTGTCCTCGTGGACCAGGGCCGCTTCCTGCGCGTGCCCTCGCGCCGTGTCGGCCTCCGTACGCAGGGGGCCGGCCGTGGCCCGGGCCCCAGGCAGCTGCGCCCGCACCTTCTCCAGGGCCTCCCCGTGCTTCGTCAGCTCGGCCTCGGTGTTCCGCAGCGTTCCGCGGTCCCGCACCAGCCCGGCCCGCACCCCATCGAGATCGGCGCCCAACTCGCCGATCCGAGCGGTGACTTCGGCGATCCGCCGCGCGAGAACGGGGTCTACGGCGGGGGTGGGGGCCGCGTTGTCGTCGGTGGACGCGGGGACGGGCGTAGCGGCCGGATCGGACGTGGAGTTCGGGGAGTTCGGCGCGAGCACCGGGACGGGACCGGCGGTGTCGTGGCCGACCGGCGGTCCTACGACCGTGTCCGGCGTGGTCGGACCCTGCGTGTCCGCATCCGGCGTCGTGCCCCCGACCGTCGTGGCGTCGTCGGCGTCCGTGCCGATCGGGTCGCCCGGTACCGGGGCGTTCTCCGTGTCGCCCGAACCGGAGGCCACCGGTGCAGAGGGGGTGGCGGCGGCACGGTCGGTGAGTTCGGTCAGGGAGCGGCCGGCGGCCTTGAGCTCTGCGCTGAGCCGTATCTCCTCGCGTCCGCCCGCGGAGATGTCGTCCGAGAGCGAGTCGATCGTGCCGCGGGCCGTGGAGATCCCGCCGGCCAGGGCCGTCTCGCGGTCGGTGAGCTCACGGAGGTTCTGTTCGGCCTGATCCGCCGCCTGCTCCGCGGTGGTCGCGGCCGCGTCGGTCCGGTCGGCCTCGGCCTCCGCGTCCGTCAGCGCGGTGGCCGCGTCGTTCAGGGCGGCCTGCGCGCCGGGCCGTAGCTGCAACTGTTCGCCTTCGCCGCGGAGCGCCTCGGCATGCCCTTGCTCGGCCAGGTCGAACGCGGCGGCGGCGTTCTCGAAGTCCCGCCATGCCCGGCCCAGGGCTACGGCACCGGTGGTGGAACCCGGCGCGGTGTCCCCCGTGTCGGGCACCGTGCCGTCCGTACCCGGCGTTTCCGAGCCCGTACCCGGCGCCGCGACATCCGTACCCGGCGCCCCAAGTCCCGTACCCGGCGCGGCATCCGACGTTCCCGGCGCCTCATCGCCCGTACCGGTACCGGTACCCGCCGCCCCCGGCCCGGTCAGCGTGCCGTCCACGTCGAGGGACCAGATACGGAGGCCCTCGGGACCCCGGGTGACCAGTTCCACCGGGCGGCCGTTGGCCCGTGCCACCCGGGAGGCGCCGTAGAGGGCCAGGGCCAGGCGGGAGCCGTCCGGGTCGTGGCCGATGGCCACCCATAGCTGGTATCCGTCGTCGTCGCGGTCGACGCCTCGGGTCAGGGCGGGGGCCACGTCCCGCAGGGATGTCGTCGCCCAGTCCTCCGGTGCGATGTCGGTGTCCGCGGTGAGCAGTGCGGGGAGGTCGTAGACGCGAGGCGTCGGACGGGGATCGGTGATGCCGTGGCCGAGGGCGTCGCGCTCCTCGACGCGGATCGTGACCGTACCGGTGACATGGCGTACACCGTCGGGACCGGAGACCTCGATGTGTACGTCGGCGCGGACCTCGTAGCTTCGGGTGCCGCGGCCGTCTGCGGGCAGGCTGGTGCTGCCGGTCTTGAGCCAGTCGCGGCGGCCGCCGGAGACGGCGCTGCCGAAGTTGCTCGCGTCCACGGGCCGTTGGAGCAGCGGCGGGGTCATGCCGACGAGGTTGCGGTCGGGGTCGTCGGCACTCAGGACAAACGGCAGTGACAGCCCGGTGGCGGTGTCGCCACCGGAGACCGTGCTGCTGTTCTCCGAGCTGATCCGTAGCCGGTCCAGGGTCACGTCGCCGCCGTCGGAGACCACCCTGGGGCGGTACAACGAGACGGTGAGGGTGGGCCGTTGGTCCGGGGCGTTGCTCAACGGGAACGCGCCGGGCATCGTCGGCAGCATGCCGCCGGCCTGACGGGGCGTGTCCAGCGACAGCGTGCCAGCCTGGATGAGTTCGCCGAGCCGTACCGACGCGTTCTCCTCGGAGGTCGAGGCCGGCAGGGAACGCCAGCTACGGCCGGTGATCGGGACCAGCAGGGAACGCCAGCCACTGCCGGTGGTCGGGGCCACCTCGTCGAGGGCGGCGTACAGCTGCCTCCACGCGTCGAAGCCGTAGACCGGGACCGAGCCGGTCGGGTGGAACAGGTCTGTCTCGCGCAACGCGGTGGTGCCGGCGGCCAGTCGGCGGGGGTCGACGCGGGACAGCGAGGGCGGCACAGGAACGGGCAGCGGACGGCCGTTCGTCTCGCTGCCGGTGAAGCGCAGGCTCACCCGGGCCGGTACCTGGACCTCGCCGCCGAAATCGCCGGCGAGAGTGTGGTTCAGCCAGCGGCGGGTCCACGCGTCGGCGTCGTCCCAGGCGATGACCCCGCGCTGCACCAGTGCGCCCAGCACATTGGGCGGCCAGTCGACGACCAGCGTGGAGCGGACGGTGGCGACCAACTCGTAGTCCAGGTTGTCGAAATCGGCCGCGTTGTCAGTCCGCAGCCAGTACCGGTCCTCGGCGGTGCGCCCTCGCGTGGCCGCTTTGCCGGACGAGGTGACGTGGTTCGCGGAAACGCCGAGCCGGTCCGTACGGTCGTCGGTGTGGGGTCTGGTGAAACGGGCTGTCGGGTTGAAGGTGAACCGGTGCTGCCGACCGTCCGCGGAGGAGAGCGAGCGGCCGTCCGCCGTGTGCGAACCCCATTGCTCTATACCGGACTTGTCACCCGGCACCGCCGTGCCCCGCAGTAGGCCCCGCTGCAAAGCGGTGCTCGTGGGGCGTGCCGAGAAGGTCACCTCGACGAGGGTCGACCCGCCGAACCGGTGGTGCCGGAAACTGAACCTGGTCTGTCCCTCGCCGCGTCCGATCAGCGCCCGCTTCCCGGCGACACCGGTGTTGTCGGCGATCAGCGCGGCGACGCCGGGCAGGTAGGAGGCGTGGCCGGGAGTGGTCGCGCCGGGGGCGTACCGCTCCATCAACCGCCGTACGTCGTTCTGGAATCGGGAGCGCCACTCGGCCGGCTCGGGCGCCTCCTGACCCGTGCCGCGGTCGGAGAGCTCGGTGACCGAGTTGACCGTGGCCAGGCCGAGGGCGCCGTCGCGGACGTAGCGATGGGGCAGTGGCGGGCTCGTCTCACCGATCGTGGATGGGGTGGGCGGTTGGGGGGTGACCGCGCCCATCCACCGTGCGTCGCGCCGGAGTTGATTTTCCGTCATAAGGAACTGCAGCCCGCGCGGCACGTCCACGGCGAGTCTGGCGGTCTCCGCGAACCCGAACCCGACGGAGTTGCTGAGCACGTTGCGGCGTCCGGACCGTACGGTGATCACATAGGTGACGTCGGCCGTGATCCGGTGCTGGAGGCCCGACTGGGTCGGGGTCCGGTTGGTGACGGTGGTGCTGGTGAGGGTGTCCGGCTTGTCGTTCTTGCGGTCGTACTGGTAGCGGCCCGACGGGTTGAAGCGGGACGGCGTAGGAGCCGGCGCGGCGGGCTGCCCGTCCACGGGGGTGGGAGCCGGCGGGTTGTTCTGGGTCACCGAGCCGCCGAGGCCGAGCTGGTGGGACTTGTTGAGGCCCTTGAGCTGCTGTGCCGTGTCGGCGGCGGAGACGCCGGTCTCCAGGTACTGGTCGACGCTCTGCGTCAGCCGGGGCGTGTGGGCGACGGCCTCGATCTCGATCGCGAGCTGACCGTCGGCACCGAGCCCGGGCAGCGTCAGGCCCTCCACCACATAGGTGCCGCTGAAGATCTGGTGTCCCCTGCCGACCAGCGAACCGGGCGAGAGCGCGGCGGTCCGGGACTCGGCGCTCACCGTGGTGGTGTCGGCGAACGGACCGCCGAACAGCGAACCGTTCACGAACCCCGTGACACCGCCGACCAGCCGCGAGACCCGCCCGGGGGGACCGGCGGGAGCGGCGCCGTTGCCGTCACCGGCGTTGGCGTCGGCGCCGGCGTTGGCGTCGGCATGGGTGCCGGTGACGATCCGGCGGAAGGCGTCCTGGAGCGCCGCAGAACCGCGCACGACATCGATCAGCGCGTCGTCCGGGACACGGACCACCTCCGGGTGCGGGTGCGGGTGCGGGTGCCCATCGTCGCCCGTGACCGTCATGGCCAGCCGCGCGGTGTCCTCCGGCTGGACCTGCCGCACGGTGTACGGCTCACCGGCCGGCGCGGGCTCCGCGGCGTCCACGGTCCTGCCGTGCGGTACGGCCAGCCGGACCGTACCCTCGACGCCCGGTGCGCCCGCGGCCTCCACATCGCCCGCGGGGCGTGGCCCAGGCACCGCCTCGCCGAACCGGGTCACCGGTTCCTGGCCCGGACCCTCGTACAGGTCGAGCGTGATGCGGGCCGGTATCGCGAACTCGTGGGAGTCCTGCCCGCTGGCGATGAAGAACTGGTCGTGGCCGAACGTGGTACCGGTGGTGTTGCCGATCGAGGCCTGGCCGACGTACTGGTAGTCGCCGGTGCCGCTCAGGGTCCAGGTGCCCCCCCGCGAGGTGGGCCCGCCGAGCCCGCCGCCGAGCCCGAGGCCGCCGCCGTAGGTGTTGCCGAGCCGCGCGGTGCCGCCGCCCCCGCCCTGTGCCAGGCCCATGACCTGGATGTCGGGCAGCACCGTGCGGTGCGCCGGCTGCTTCCCCGCGATGTGCCGCGCGCCCAGTTCCAGCCGTACCCGGCGGCGCCCCGTCAGCCCGGGGATCTCCAGGAACAGCGAGTGACCGCCGTCCACCATGGAGTCCGTCGCCGCGCGCAGCCCGAGCGGGGAACGCAGTTCCTCCAGCCGCCGCAGATTGTTCAACCGGGCCTGCACGAGCTTCTCGTCGGGCAGCCGGCTCCGCTGCGGCGCGGTCCCCTCCGCCGTTGGCGCCGGCGGCAGGAAGCCCTTGTCCCGCAGCCAGGTCTCCGCGTCCTCGAACAGCGTCCGGGTACCGTCCACACCGAGCGGCGCGGTGGACTGCCCGATCGACTCCAGCGTCGCCAGCTCGTGCGGCAGCGCGCGGACCTCGTCCGGCGTCGGTGCGTGGCCCCTTGCGTCCGCGTCGCTGAGCACCCGCAGATCGAGCGCGTGGGTCCAACTCCCGGGCGCGTAGGTGGACATGGTGCCGTCGGGCCGGATCAGGGTGAGGGTGTACTCGACGTCGGCCTCGGTCAGCAGATGGCTGCGGTTGGTGCGGACCGCGTGCATCGTGCCCGCGAGGGAACTGGTGCCGAACATGTTCTGGGCGGCGAAGGAGCCGGTGCCCTTGGGGGTGACGACGGTGCCGCCGATGCTGTGGGAGGCGTCCGGATGACCCTCGCGATGGTCGGTCGTGAGGGCCGGGCTGAGACTGCCGCTGACGGTCACCCCGCTGTTGAACGTCGTGTTCTGGTCGTTCTTGACCACGTTGACGACATGGCTCTCAAGGTTGATCTTCTTGTCGAGGCTCTTGGCCACCGGGGTGTTCCGGGTGACCCGCGCGTCCAGCCGCATCATGCCGACCGCACGTCCGTGCGCGTCGGTGAGCACCGGCGAGTACAGCCCGCCCTCGACCTGCATCGGCAGCGTGCCGCGCAGGATCGGTTCGCCGAGGAAGTCCGCGAGTTGGGCCGACGACGTGGCGTCCAGGTCGTCGGCGAAGTTCTCCGCGGCACCCTCGTACAGGCGCCGCGGGTGAAGCACCGAGTCCACGCCGTAGATCGGCAGCCGCCCGAGGTCGGCGGCCTCCGGCAGCGCCTGGCCGGGATCACTGTCGGCGTCCACGAGATGCTGCGGGAACCAGACGGTGACCGTCCCGTGCTGCTCGGCCGGACTCCAGTCACGCGCGGGATCGGGGTCCGCGAGGACAACCGCCGTATCGGTCGTGTTGGTTACGTCTGTATCGGCTACGTCCGTGACGGCGGCCGGCGCGTTGTCCCGGACGGTGACCGGGGGCGGCGCGTCCACGCGCACCTGCCAGTTGTCGGTGAAGTCGTAGGCGCGGGAGGGCTCGTTGCTGCGCTGGGCGCTGGTGATCTGCACGACCTGGGTGACGGTGGAGGAGCCGTCCGCCTGGTTGTGGGTGATGGTCGCGGACAGCGCGATGTCCACCCCGCGGACCGGGCCGAACGCCCCGACCGGTACCGACAGGGTCCACGGCACCGGAAGCGTCGAGAACGTGCCGGAAGGCTGCGCGGAGACGATCTCCCGGGTGCCCTGCCCGCGCCGCTCCACATGCTTGTCGGGATCGCTCGTGTCGATCACGCCCTGCCGAGCGGACGGCCGCCGGTCGCCGAGCGTCAGCCGTACGTCCACCTCCCGATGGACGCCGTCGACCCTGAGGACGATCCGGTGACCGCCGAGGCTGCGCAGATACGGCATGTTCCGCGTCAGTTGCTGCTCCGAGAGCACCTCCCGAAGTTGCGCGTGCACGGGGTCGTCCGGGCCCGGGTCGGGCCTGCCGAGCGCGGTGAGCACCTGGCGGTGCAGCCCGTCGACCAGGTCCGGCGAGAACGGCTCCATCATGACCAGACCCACCTGGCCGTCGTGCCGCTGCCCGTAGCCGCCCAGGTAGGAGGGACGGTCTGGCGCCTCGGTGGGCGCGGTGATGTCGCCCTCCGGGGTGGTCAGGGTGATGTCCGGGACCGGCAGGACCACGGGAGCGGTCTCGATCCCGGCCTCGGTCTCCGTCGGGTCCGTGTGCGTCGGGTCGTCGTCCTCCCCGTCCGTGTCCGTGTCCGTGTCCGTGTCCTGAGACACCGTCAGGGGCGTGGACGTGGTGGCCACCGGGACCGGGGCGGGCGGGTCCGCGCCCGGCGCGCCCTTGACCGGTCCGCGCGGACCGGTGCTGGTACCCGTGCCCCGGTGGTCGTCGGCCGGATCGCCGACCAGCGTGCCGATCAGCGCGAGGTGCCGGGGCCTCAGCCCACCGGAGGCGTACGCCGGGTCCGACGCGGGCGTGAACAGCGTCGGGTCGCCCATGAGACTGGCCGTACCGCCGCGGTGCGGGGCGGCCGAGTCGAAGCCGCTCTCGTCGCGCAGTCCGAGTTGGTGGCCGACCTCGTGGGCCAGGTCGGAGTCGGAGATGTCGGCCGGCCACGAGTGATGGGTGGCCGGGGTCCCGTCCGTCGTGTCGGTGAGCGTGACGTCGAGATGCGCCGCCTCACCGGCAGCGGCCGGCACGACGGTGACGTGCAGTCGGCTCCCGTCCCCCAGCCGGTGGCCCGGGGTGTTGAACACCCGCTGCACACCGTCCGTCAACCGCTGCTGGACGCCGTCGACCTGCGACCCCAGCCCCGGGTTTCCGGTGAGCCGGTAGGTGACGGTGAGATCGGTGACCGGCTCACCGTCGTGACTGAACCGCCGTACCGCGAAACCGGCCCGTACGACGTACTGGGTCCGCGCACCGTCCGCCCCGAGCGGCCGGGACACCGGGTCGACCCAGGTGTGACTCCGCTCCGAGGGCGTCACCCCGGCCCGCGAGTCCGCGTAACTGCCGGGCTCCGGAGTGGTGTTGGGGCTCACCGAGGGGGTGAGCACCACGGGTGCCGGGGCCGGGGTGGGGGCAGGCGTGTTGTCCGGTACCGGGTCGGACGAGAGATCCGAGGAGGTGTGCACGGGCGTCGGCGCCGGGGTGACGGTACCGGACTGCGACGAGGGGACCGTCTCCGGCGCGGGATCACTGTCCGGCGCCGAACTGGTCGTGGGCGGCGCGCTGTTGCCGGAGGTGGTGGTGACCGGCGTGGGGAGGTCGGTGCCGGTGGTCGTGTCGGTACCGGTGGTCGTGTTCGTGCCGGCGTTCGCGTCCGTACCGGTGTTGCTGTCGACGCCGGAATCGGAGGTGGTGGTGTCGGTGCCGTTGGTGGTGCTGGTGGTGCCGTTGCCGGACGTCGAGTTCTCCGGGCGCCCCGTTGTCGTCGTACGCGGGTTGCCACCGGAGTTCGAGGGCGTACCTGAACTGGATGAGCTGGACGCCGGACCACCCGAGTTCGTACCGCTCTGGGTGGGGACACCGGACCCGGTCGTGTTCGTGTTCGCACCTGTGCTCGGGCCAGTGCCTGTGCTCGTGCTCGGCGGTACGACACCGGTGTTGGCCCCACTCGTGACCGGAACGTCCGCCGAGGACACCGGGGTTGAGGTGTCCGTGGTGTCGCCCTGCTGACCGGTGTCCGTGGTGTCGCCCTGCTGGCCGGTCCCCTGTGCGGGATCCTCCGCGTCCTGGCCCGACGGCGTGTTCTGCGTGTCGCCTGTGTCGTTCGGCTGCTGCTGAACCGTCCGTACGGGCGCCGGAGTTCCCGAGTCGCTGGTGTGGGGGGTTCCGCCCCCACCGGACGAACTCGTCGTGCTGTGCGGGATGTTGCTCTGTAGATCTCCCCCGTCGACCTTCACCTCGTCGAGGTGGGTGTCGGGGAGGTCCGTGTCGAAGTGTGTGTCGACGTCGGTGGAACGAGGCGGGTCGGTGTTCGTGGAGGTGCGTTGGGGGGTGTTGGCCGTCGAGGAACCGCCGTTGTTCGAGGTCGTGTTGGCGGAGCCGGGGCCCGTCGTGGTGGTCGAATTGTCGTCGGTGGTGGACGAGTTCGACGACGCGTTGTTCTTCGAGGAGCCGGTGCCCGTGTCGGTGTCCGTGTCGGAGTCGGAGTCGGACTCGTTCGGGATGTCCGCGGTGCCCAGGGTGTTCACCGGCGCCGGGGCGTTGAAGTTGAACTTGCCGCCCAACGTGCTCGCGCCCTGGCCGAGATGGCGTTCGCTCATCGAGCTGAGTCCGGCGCCCAGGAAGGTGTTCAGAGGGTCGATGGGGAAGCCGTAGATGGACGCCGTGGCGATCTCGCCGAGCGTCTCCGCGCCGCCCTCGGTGACGAAGTGCTCGAAGTCCTCGCCGAGTTCGTGCTTCAGCTTGTCGCCGAAGCTCTTCGGCTTCGGTGTGGGCGTCGGGGTCGGCGTGAGGTGCGGGGTCGGGGTGGGCGTGGTCTTCGGGTTCGGCGTCGGGGTCGGCTTCGGTTTGGGCTTGGTGTTGATGTCGGGGTTGTCGAACTTCTTGTTGAACTTCGCCCCGTTGCCCGTGATGTCCTTGAACGGGTTGTGGCCGTTGAAGATGTTCTTGAGGTTCTTCTTCAGGTACTTGCCGACGTCCGAGAGCAGGCCGTGGAACAGGCCGGTGAAGGCGCCGAAGACACCGTCCTGGACGATCTGCGACCAGTCGAAGCCGTTGGGACGGCGGCCCTTGGGCGCGCCCAGCATCATGGCCAGCCGTACCGCGAAGGTGGTGAACGCCTCCTCGATCGCCTCGGTGAGGCTCGGCAGCAGATGCGTCTTCTTCAGCAGCCAGTCCATCACCGTGAGAATGGCGACCCGGCTGCGGGCCTTCGCCACCGCGGCCTGGCTGGAGGCGGAGCCGCCCGTGAAGGCGGACAGCACCGCGATGACCATCAACTCGATGAGCAGGCGCACCAGTTCGGCGATGATCTGCCACTTGGACTCCATGATGTCCATGGAGGACTTGGTGCGGGACTGCCCGATGCCGTCCAGCTGGTCGGCGAAGTCCTTCAGGTAGTTGACGCCGCCGCTGTCGAGGAACATGTGCATCGCCCGCACATAGTTGTTCCCGACCTGCGGCGGCAGCGCGCGCCCGACCCCACCGGCGGTCTGCTCGATCAGGTCCGAGAGGTCACGCATACGCCGGCCCAGCCGCTCGTACGGCTTGCCGTTGGCGTAGGCCATGTCCTCGTCGGCCTGGAGGAACTTCTCGCCGATGAGCACGAACAACAGGTTGTTCAGCTGGGGCGTCGCGTGGATGGTCATCAGGGGCGGTCCGCCGCGTCAGTGCTTTCCGTTGTGCGAACCGGTGTTGGTGTCGCCCGTGCTCGAGTCGTGGATGGCGTCCAGTACGCCGTTCTGGGTGCCCAGCACGCTCTTGACGTTGGTGAGGGTGCCGTCGCCGATGCTGACGATGGCCTCGGACAGGGACGAGCCGGCCTCGACGGAACCCTCCCGTTGTTGTTTCTCCTGCGGCAGCATCTGCTTCGCGAAATCGTCGTCGTGTCCGGGCCAGCCGGAGGTGGACGACACGTCGGTGATGAACTCGTTGATCATCTCATTGGCCAGCCGGCTGATCTGCTCGATCTGCCGGGTGCCGGCGATGAGTGCCGGCGGGCTGGCGGAGTAGGCGTTCGACATCTTCTTCTCAGTCCTCCGGGTCTTCGCTGATCTCGTCGCGGAGCCGGCCGGCTCCGCGCCGTCGGCCGCCCTTGGGGCCCTCCAGCACACCGGGCCCGAAGATCTTGTTCCAGTCCACGTCGAAGCCCGCGATCTCGGGCGCCTCGGGGTTGGCCTTGGTGAAGGGCTCGAAGGTGGCCATGACGTGCCGGGCCATCCGGGCCCGGGCCTCCTGCACCGCCTCCAGCACGCTCGCGGCGAGCTGACCGGCGGGCATCGTACGGTACTTGTCGCCCAGGAAGGTCACCTCGCGCAGGTCGCCCTGCGCGCTGACGGTCACCTCGACCGCGCGGTCCGCGGAGCGCACCGTGCTCTCGGCGTGGACGAGTTCGCCCTCGGCGCGGGCCACCGCGGCCTCGGTGGCCTCCAGTTCGGCCATCGCCTTCGCCAGCCGCTGCTCGATCGAGTCACTGCTCATCCGGCACCTCGCGTGCCGTCCCGGACGGAACGTCCCGTGTTCATCGGCCGATCACCGCCGGGGAACCGCCCTCGTCCGTGCCCCAGACGTCCTCGTCCTCGGTGAGCCACGCGTCCCGGGCCCGGTCGCCGCTCTCCGTGGAGCGGCCGTTCTGGCCGGCGCCGTTGCCGCCGGGACCACCCACCGGGTACGGGGCGCTGGACGTGGTGGGCCGGGTCAGCACGACGTCCTCGTCCTCGTCCACGGACGCGGCACGGGTGTTGCGGCCGCGCCGGGTGGAGGTGTTGGACGGGTCGGTGAGGACGGCCCGGGTGCGCTCGGTGGTGCCGCCCTGCCCGCCGCCGCCTCCGCCTCCCATGCCGCCGCCCATGCCTCCCATGCCGCCCATCCCCATCGGGTTGAGGGGGGTACCGCCCGACGCGCTCTGCTCGCCGGTGGAGGCGGCGGCGAGGGTGCTGGTGTCGAGGGCGTCGGAGCGCAGCGCGCCGCCGGTGTAGGGGGTGCTGTCGTAGTCGTCGTAGCCGCTGTCGAGGCCCGAATCCAGGCCGCCGCCGGACGTGTTGAGACTGCCGCCGCCGAGTCCGCCGCTGTTGAGGCCGGTCGTGTTCAGGCCGCTCGTGTCGAGGCCGCTGCCGTTGTTCAGCCCGCTCGTGTCGATGGTGCTGCCGTTGAGGCCGCTGGTGTCGGTCGAGGACGAGGGGAGGCCGCTGCCGTCGATGTCGGTGGTGGTCGTGTGGCCCGACGGGTCGGTGGTGGTGAGCTGGCCGGTGTCCGGGTTGAGGGTCTGGACGGAGCCGTCCGGGAACTTCGTGGTGAGCGTGCCGTCGTTGTTGAGCGTGGTGGTGGAGCCGTCCGGGTTGGTGAAGGAGTCGCCCGGGTCGAGGTGCGTGGTGGTGACGTGGCCCGAGGGGTCGGTGACGGAGACCTGGCCGGTGTCCGGGTTGAGCGTCTCGGTGGAGCCGTCCGGGAAGTGCGTGGTCAGCGAGCCGTCGGCGTTGAGCTGGGCCGTCGAGCCGTCAGGGGTGGTGAAGGAGCCGGCGGTCGGGTTGAGCTGCGACAGCGAGGTGGTGCCGTCCGGGTTGAGCGTGCTGACCTGACCGGTGGTCGGGTCAAGGGTCTGGCTCGTGCCGTCCGGGAACTTCGTGGTGAGCGTGCCGTCGTCGTTCAGGGTGGTGGTCGAGCCGTCCGGGTTGGTGATGGTGCTGCCCGGGTTGAGCTGCGAGACCGAGGTGGTGCCGTCCGGGTTGGTGGTGGTGACCAGGCCGGTCGACGGGTCGATGGTCTGGGTCGAGCCGTCCGGGAACGTCGTGGTGAGCGTGCCGTCGCCGTTGAGCTGAGTGGTGCCCCCGGTCGGGGAGTTGAGCGTGGTCGAGCCGTCCTTGGTGGGGTCGTTGCTGGGGTTCAGGAGCGACGGGCCGTTCAGCAGGCCGCTGGCGAGGCTGCTCAGGTCGTTGCCGCCCGAACCGTCGTTGGTCAGAGGGCTGTTGCTGTTGAGGTCGTCGAGCCCGCTGCCGACGTTGTTCAGGCTGTTGCCGAGATCGTCGTTCAGGTTGTTGAGGCTCGAATTCAGGCCGTCGCCAATGTTGTTGAGGTTGTCGTTCAGATTGTCGTTGAGGTTCGTTCCGAAGTTGTTGAGGTTGTCGCCGAGGTTGTTGAGGTTGTCGTTCAGGCCGTCGTTGAGATTGTTGAGGTTGTCCCCCAGGTTGTTGAGGTTGTCGTTCACGTTGTCGTTGAGGTTGTTCAGGTTGTCGCCGAGGTTGTTGAGATTGTTCCCGAGGTTGTCCAGGTTGTCGTTGAGCTTGTCGTTGGCCTCGTTCGCCTTGTCCTCGGCGATCTCGTTCTCCTCCTTCTGGAGGACCTCGGAGAGCGTCTCGTTGTTCTTGTTCTTGACCTCCTGGGCGAAGGCGTCCTCCACATCGGCCCAGGCGTTCTTCACATTGCTGAGCGCGTCGATGGACGGCTGCTTGAGCTTGGAGTCCGCGTGGTCCGACCAGCTCTTGACGGCGGCGTCGGCGACCTTCTGCCAGGTGGTCACCTGGGTGAGGTCGCCGTAGTCGGGGACGGACTGCTTGAACGCGGCGTCGGTGGAGTAGCTGGTGGACGTGGAGGTTCCGTACTGGCTGGTGGTGGTGGTCGACTTCGACAGCACGTGGTTGATGTTGTTGTTGATGACCCACTGACTGATCCCGTCGAGGATCTTCTTCACGTGGTAGTGCGGGTCGTGCTGGCCGTCCGACGCCCAGTCGGTCCACGCGGTCTGCAGGTCGGTGATCGCCTGCTTCAGCGCCTGCTGCGCGGCGGCCAGCGCGTCGCTCAGCTTCGACTTCGGGACGTAGCCGCCGAGGGTGCTGTTGGTCGCCGTGTAGTCGCTGCCGCCCAACTGCGAGACGTAGCCGTCGTAGTTGGTCTTCAGCTCGTCCAGGAGATGCCAGAAGAGGCTGGCCGCCTTGCCCTTCCAGGCCGCCTGGTCCTCGCCGAGCGAGGTCATCCACTGGTTGACGGTGTCCGAGTGGTCCTTGAAGAACTGCACCACCCGGTCGAAGGACTGCCCGGTGTTCTCGAAGGTGAGCATGTCGACGACGTTGGCGTCGATGACCGACAGTCCGCTGTACTCGAAGCCCTGCGTCGAGTAGGGCGAGGCCAGGATGTGGTCGAGGACCAGCTTGCTGCCCGAGATGTACTGCGCCATCGGCCCCGAGTCCCACTGGACGTGCGAGTACGAGCCCTCGAACGCGCCGCCGCCGGTGACCTCGCCACCGCTCCAGAGCGTGGCGCGGCCGGTCCCGTCGACCGTGACGCCGATCATCACGATCCGGGCCTTCTTCATCGACACGCTGTTGTGCGCGCCGTCCCCGCCGGCGTCGTAGAAGGCCAGGTCGTAGTCCTCGCCCTTGTTGACCTGCCAGCCGCCGATCGCCGAGTAGTCGGCCGCGGTCACCGACCTCATGCTCATGCCCTGGATGTCCATCCGGAACAGCTTGAGGTTGGCGAAGCCGTCGTTGGACGAGCTGCTCAACTTGGCGAACAGCGTGGACCGGGCCGGGATCGTGTAGCCGGTGAAGTCGGTGACGGCCTGGGCGAAGTAGTCGTCCGGGTCGTAGTTGGCGGTCCCGGTGGTGGTTTCGGCCATGGGGCGGACTCCGCTGCGAAGGAGGAAGAAGAGGGGGACTGGGTGGGGGGTCCGGGGGCCGGCGGACCCCGCGGCGGCCTCAGGTCTTCGAGTCGCTGCCGCTCATGTCGCCGTCGACGGTGTCGAAGATGTCCAGCAGCTTCTCGCCGTCGATCGAGTCGAGGCTGTCGCCCTGGTTCTTCAGCAGCTTGGTGATCGTCTCGTCCAGCGCGTCGTCGATGTCGTCGAAGAGCGTCTTGTGATCGGTGAGGATCTTGTCCAGCGCGGTCGCCTGGGTCTTGAGCGCCTCCACCAGCGTGCCGCCGCCGACCGGGTCCGAGCTGTCGCCGCCGTTCATCAGGCCGATGCGCAGGATCTTGGCGAGGCCCTGGGCGGAGCCGGCGCCGGTCTCGGCGATCAGGTTCTTCAGGGACCGGACGCCCGCCGGGGTGTCCTTGCGGATGGCCAGCAGATCGTTGATGAACTCGGCGATGTCGGTGTTCTTGAAGTTCTTCAGCGCGGTCGAGTCGAGGTGGGTCAGATCAGCCATGGGTGCCTCCGCGGGCGGAACGCGCCGGGCCCGGTGTACGGCGCGGCGACGGAAGGGGAAGGAGCCTGGACCGCACCGACCGCGAGGAGACCGGTCGGTGCGGTGGAGCCGGCGGCTCAGCGGCCGATCGTGACCTCGGACCACATCTGGCTGAGCGAGTTCTCGCTGTACTTGTAGCTGTTGGAGATCTCGTTGAGGAGCTGCGAGTGCGAGGTGAGCAGCGTCTCCATGTTCTGCACCGCGCCGTCCCAGGCCGCCTGCTTCTGGCGGTAGGTGTCGGCGTCGTTGCCGTACCAGGTCTTGGACAGCTCGCCGAGTTCGGCCTCGAGGTTCGACAGCGTCTGCGCGATCGCCTTGGTCTGCGCCACCATGTCGTCCGCGGCGTTCGACATGTGGTTGTAGCTGACGTAGATGACACCGTCGGACAGGTTGTCTGCCACAGCTTGCCTCTCTTACGCGATGTGGGGATCGGACGTGACCGCGAGGTCACGGGGAAGGCGGGGCGTCGGTCAGCCGGCGAGCTGGTCGAAGGCCGACTGCGACGCGTTGTACGCCTGGTTGATGGAGTCGTTCGAGGAACCCTGGGTCTTGTTGTGTTCCACGAGGCTCTGGTTCAGCCGGTCGATGACGTCCTCGAGGTTCTTGAGGATGACGTTGCACTGACCGTCCCACTGCGCGAGGAGCTGGCCGTACTGGCCGCCGTCGCTGCCCTGGTAGCCACTGCCCAGGGTGGAACGGGTGCTGTCGACGTCCTGACGGATCTTCACGATGCCGCTGAAGGCGCTCTCCAGGGCCTGGATTCCGTTCCGGGTCGAGCCTTCGCTTGACTGCTGGCCATCTCCAGCCATCGTCCCACCTTTCGTAAGTCGATCTAAGGTACGAGTGCAACTGAGCCTAGATTGACGGTAGTTGCGCTGACAATGAACTGAGGAAGATCTGAGGTTGCCATCCGGTTCCGTTCAAAGGCTTTTACCGGTAAGCAACTTGACCGGAACACGACCTTCCGCGACCGATGGTTCTGAACCGAAGCGGCTTTGGCGTGAACACGATCTCGATAGGCGTGAATTCGTCAGTTCGCCCCACCTGAACCGTTCACCGCACCGTTCAACGCACCGCCCGTCGCTCCGCCCGCCGGAACACCTCCGGGGACCGCGGGCAGTCCCGCGCCGATGGTTCCGCCGGGAGCGGCGCCGGTCCCGGTGCCGCACTGGGCCGCCGCGCCGCCCTGGGCCCCGCCCGCCGAGCCGGAGTCCGACGCGGCTGCCTGGGCGCTGAGTTCGGGCCCGGTCGGCAGCATCGCGAGCAGCGTGGACGGCACCTTGACCGGGGTCGCCCCGTCGTAGCCGAGGGCGGCGAGCGCGTTGGAGTCCGGGATGCGGTACTTCACGCCGTCGTCGCCGATCAGGAACGTGGTGTCGCCGACCGTCTCACCGGCCGCGCCCAACGCCCTTGCCAGGGTGCCGTGTCCGGGCCGTGCCACCACCCGGTCCACCGTCACGCAGGCCGCGGTGAGCGCCGTCGGGTCGGCCTGCGCCGCCGGGTACAGCGCGGACTCGGCGACCCGTACCGAGGTCACCCGCACCTGCCCGTCGGCCGGGTCGACCTGGGCGCACACCGACTCCCCCGCCGCGAGCGCCAGCGCGCTGGGCGGAGTGTCCGGCAGGCCGGCGACCGAGGGGTCCGTGCCGGCCGATCCCGGCGCCTGATGGGCCCGCAGGTCGGAGACGTCGATCGTGACGACGTTCGGCGCCCCGCCGTCGTAGGCCTCCTTGCGGGTGGCCGGATCGCCGAGGAGCAGCGCCGACTGGGTGTCCGTCACCGGGTGCAGGCCGTCCTTCTGGAGCAGGTACTCCTGGTTCCCGGAGCCCGCCACCACCCGGAAGACCTGCCCGAACCTGGTGGCCCGGCCGCCCAGTTCCGGGCCGTCCGTGCCACGGCCCTCGACCTTCGGGGTGGCCAGGTCCGGGCCGGTCACCAGGGCGTCCAGGAAGGCCGCCGAGACCGGGCGGGGGGTCACGGGCGCGTAGCCGAGGGACTCCGCCGCGCCCGAGTCCTCGTCCAGCTCCAGCCGGCTGCCCTGCCACACCAGGTAGGTGTGCTTGTCCGGGCCCTTCACCACGAGCGCCGATTTCGCGCCGACCGGGTCCGTCTCCACCGGGGCGCCCGGCACGAGGGTCGTCTGCGCGCCGGAGCCCGTCGAGCAGACCTCCCACGGCGAGCTCTCCAACTCACCTGACGACGGTACGGAGTCGGGGGCGCCGGTGATCCCGACCGGCCGGCCGACCGGCGTGCCCGCGAGCGACGCCGAGCCGACCGAGGTGGTCTTCAGGTCGGCGCCGCCGATCAGCACGGCCGAGGCGTAGTTGCGCACCGGGCGCAGCCTGCCGTCGGCGTACAGGTAGCGGGCGCCGGTGTCCTTGTTGACGATCAGGGTGTCGCCGCTGCGCCAGGCGTCGTTGCCGCCCGGCTTGAGCAGCCCGAACACCAGCGCCCCGCCGCAGAACAGCACACCGACGATCAGACCCACCAGGGCGCCCCGGCTGGTACGGCCCAGCGGGCTCTCCGGCGCGTCCGGGTCGGCCAGCAGCATGCCCGAGGTCAGGCGGCCCATCATGAACGTGTGCGCTTGCACCTGGTCGCGCTTCGACCGCACGTTTTCCTCCCGGCTGGTCGTTCGACTTCGTGTTCGCCCGGCTGTTCCCGGACCTTGCTCGCGGTTCGGCGGTTCTCGAACCGCCCCTGAACCGTGGCCGGTTCACCCGGCCCTCGCTCGCGGGGCCGGCGGGCCGGTCGGCCCTTGCCGCCGCGTCCGGCTTTCCTGTCCCGTCCGGCGCGCCCAACCCCCGTTCACGGGCCGGGAGTTCCCGGACCGGCCGAGAACGGCGGCCGGTTCACCCGGCCCTCGTGAGCGGGACCGTGACGCCCGGTCAGCCGAAAATGCCGCGCAGGGTGCCGAAGACACCCAGCAGCCACAGAGTGAGCGGCAGCAGGGCGATCGCCAGCAGGGAGTGCAGGATCTCCGCCGCGCGGCCCCAGTACGGGACCAGGCGCCGGCCCGGTACGGTCCACACCGCGACCGTGAGCGCCGCCGCCACCGCGAGCAGCCCGGCGACCAGCAGAATCCGCTCGGTGTCGGACAGGCGCAGGCCCCAGCCGAACGCGAGGAGCAACAGCCCCCAGGCGCCCGGGAGTACGAGCACCAGTCGCTGGGCCGTGTTGACCAGGCCCCGGCCGTGCAGGAGCAGCAGCAGCGACAGGACCAGGGCGACCAGCAGCGCCGGAAGGCTGGGGCGGCGGGCCAGGGCCACCAGGCAGGCCGACGAGAGCACGCCCGTCGCGCCGTAGAGCGCGGTCATCCACTCGCCGGCGAGTTCGGTGCGCACCGTCACGTCGGTGCCGCGGTAGGGCTCGATGCCCTCCTGCAACTGTTCCGGTGTGGTCGGCAGCGGGGGCATCCGCATCCCGGCGAACTTGAACGACAGCGAGGGCACCAGTCCCCCGAGCAGCACCGTCAGCGCGGCGATCACCCCGGCCGCGGCGGCCGGACGTACGTCGAACACCGTCATCAGCGCGCCGCCGACCGCCGCCGCGAGCGCGACCAGTGCGGAGGCCAGGAACAGCGGGGTGCGGGCCGCGGAAGCCGCGAGGGCCAGCACCGCGCCGCCCGCCCAGGCCGCCGCCGCCCCCAACAGCCGTGCCCCCAGCACCTGGTGGGCCTGCGGACCGCTCAGCTCACCGCCCGGCACCAGCCAGCCCGCGAGCGCCAGCGCCGGCGACGCCAGCAGCCCCAGGACCACACCGGTCGCCGGATCGTCCACCGCCCGGCTCGCCGACGCGGCCCCCGCCAACAGCAACAGGCCCGTTCCTACGGCGGTCGCCGCGCGCAGCGACGCCGGGGCGCCCGGCAGGGCCAGCAGGACAAGACCGGTCAGCACCGCCAGCGCGAGCAGGCCGCGCAGCAGCCGGCGGGCCGCCTCCGGGCTCCAGCCGTGCAGCCGGTCCCGGGTGACGGCGGCGATGCCGTCGACGAGGTCGTCGAGGCGAACTTCGGGCAACGCCTCGGTGCGCGGCCGGAGATGGAGCGCCTCGCCGTCGGTCAGTTCGAGGGAGGCGAGGGTCGCCTCCTCGTCGAGCGGCCGGCCGCCGAGGCGCTGGAGTATCCAGCCGTCGTGTTCGAGACCGGTCTCCTCGGCCTCCTCGCCCGCGTACCGCAGCACCGTGGGCAGCAGGTCGGCCACGGGCACGTCGGACGGCACGGCGAGGTCGATGGTGCGGGCCGGAGCCCGCACGGTCAGATGGCACAGGCCGGTCACGGAAGTGTCGGTCATACCGGGGCTCACGTCTCCTGAGACATCGAAACGGGGGCACGCGGCGCGGCGTGCGAGGTGGGGGGGAACCAAGGGAACCAAGGGAAACACTGTGCCGGTGGAGCGGGGGGTGACATGGACGTACAGAGTTGACGGGGTGCACACTACTGACACTCCCTACGACGCGTGTCAACGGGAGCCCCCACGAACGGTGTTGACAGCGTCCTCCACCGTGCAAGTGCCGAGGCCTGATCCGGTGCACGCCCCCCACGTACCGCCGCGGTGCGCGAAGTCCGTTAGGAGCCCCAAGCGTTGAGCGTGGTCCTGTTCCGTCGCCCGGCCCGCCGTCGCGGACCCGACATGCCCGCCGGCGAGTTGGTCCTCCAGGAGCCGCCGACTCTCATGGAGATCGTCCCGGACACCTCCGCGGTGTGGACGTATCTGCCGATGGCGATGATGTCGGTCTCGATGATGATGATGTTCATGCGGTCGGGCGGTCAGTCCAGCGGCATCTTCATGTACCTCGCGCTCGGCATGATGGTGATGGCCGCCGGCGCGATGATGGTCGGTCAGGTGATGCGCAAGGCCGGCGACCGCAAGCAGCGGCTGCGCGGTGAACGCCGGGACTATCTGCGCTACTTGGCGCAGAGCCGGCGTACCGTGCAGCGGGCCGTGGTCGAGCAGCAGCTCGCCCTGGCCTGGCGGCATCCCGAGCCCCGGGTGCTGCGCACCATGGTCCGCACCACGCGGCTGTGGGAACGCCGGGTGAAGGACGACGACTTCGGCGAGGTGCGGATAGCGGTCGGCGACCAGCAGCTCGCCATGCGGCTGACTCCCGTCTCCAGCAAGCCCGTCGAGGACCTCGAACCGCTGTGCGCGCACGCCCTGCGCCGCTTCATCCGCGCCTACAGCACCGTTCCCGGCCAGCCCATCGCACTGTATCTGCGGTCCTGGTCAAGGGTGTTGGTCCGCGGTGACCGGGACGCGACCCGGGGGATGATCCGCGCCGCGCTGACCCAGCTGGCCCTGTTCCACCCGCCGGAGGAGCTGTGGATCGCGGTCTGCGCCGCCGACGAGGTGCGCGCGGAGTGGGAGTGGGTGAAGTGGCTGCCGCACAACCAGCACCCCCAAGAGACGGACGGCGCCGGGCCGTTGCGCATGGTGGCCTCGGCCTTCACCGATCTGGAGGACCAGCTCGGCAGCGAGTTCTCCGAGCGGCCCGCGTTCGACCCGGACGCCGTGCCCGGCCGTGACGAGCCCCTGGTCGTGGTCGTGGTGGACGGCGCGGGCATCCCGGCCGGCCACCGTTTCGACGGGCCCGGCTACCGCAACGCGATCGTGCTCGACCTGTCCGACTCGCTCACCTGGCGGCCCGGCCGCACCACGCTGCGCCTGGACGTGACCCCGGACTCGGTCGCGCTGGTGCGCACCGACCGCAGCCGCAAGGAGCAGACCACGGTCCTGGGCCGGCCCGACCGGGTGGGTCCGGTGGCCGCCGAGTCGCTGGCCCGGCTGATCGCGCCGTACCGGATGACGCTGTCCTCCGACGCGGTCGAACCGCTCTCCAACGACACCGAGTTGACGACCCTGCTCGGCATCGCCGACCTGCACCGGCTGGACCCCGACACGATCTGGCGGCGGCACACCGGCTCCGCCCGGCTGCGCGTCCCGGTCGCCGTCGGCGCGGACGGTCGGCCCGTGGAGCTGGACATCAAGGAGTCCGCGCAGGGCGGCATGGGCCCGCACGGCATGCTGATCGGCGCGACCGGTTCCGGCAAGTCCGAGCTGCTGCGCACCCTCGTTCTCGGTCTGGCGCTCACGAACTCTTCCGAAACACTCAACTTCGTCCTGGTGGACTTCAAGGGCGGCGCGACCTTCCTCGGTCTGGACGAACTCCCGCACACCTCCGCCCTCATCACCAACCTGGCCGACGAGGCCGCCCTGGTGGAGCGTATGCAGGACGCGCTGCACGGTGAACTCATCCGCCGCCAGGAGCTGTTGAGGTCGGCCGGCAACTTCACCTCCGCGCTGGAGTACGAGCGGGCGCGGGCCGCCGGCGCCGATCTCGCCCCGCTGCCCAGCCTGTTCGTCGTCGTCGACGAGTTCAGCGAACTCCTCTCCTCGCACCGGGAGTTCATGGAGCTGTTCGTGATGATCGGCCGCCTCGGCCGGTCGCTCGGCGTGCATCTGCTGCTGGCCTCGCAGCGCCTGGACGAGGGCCGTATGCACCAGTTGGAGTCGCATCTGTCGTACCGGATCGGTCTGCGCACCTTCTCCGCGATGGAGTCGCGGGGTGTCCTCGGTGTCCCCGACGCGTACGAACTGCCCTCGCAGCCCGGCAGCGGCTACCTCAAGAGCGGCATCGAGGCCCTCACCCGGTTCCGCGCCGCCTACGTCTCCGGCCCGTACCGCAGGCGTGGCGGTGCGGTCGCGCAGGCCCGGGTCGCCACCCAGGTGGTGCCCTGGTCGACCGGGTACATCGTGCCGCGCGCACCGGCACCGACCGCGATCGCGGCACCGGAGCCCGAGGCGGAGGAGGCTGCCGAGAGCCTGCTGGCGGTGGCGCTGGACCGGCTGCGCGACTCCGGACCGCCCGCGCACCGGGTGTGGCTGCCGCCGCTGGACACCGCGTCCCCGCTCGACGTCCTGCTCGGCGGTCTCGCCGAGGACCCGGACCGCGGGCTGGCCGCGTCCCGCTGGGTCGGCGCCGGGAAGCTGCGGGTGCCGGTCGGTCTGGTGGACAAGCCCTTCGACCAGCGCCGTGACCCGCTCGTGGTGGACCTCGCCGGGGCGGGCGGCCATGTCGCCGTCGCGGGTGGTTCGCAGAGCGGCAAGTCGACGGTGCTGCGCAGCCTCATCATGGCGCTCGCGCTCACCCACACCCCGCGCGAAGTCCAGTTCTACTGCCTGGACTTCGGCGGCGGCACGCTCTCCCAGCTCACCGGGCTGCCGCATGTCGGCGGGGTCGCGGCCCGCCTCGACACCGAGCGGATCAGCCGTACGGTCGCCGAGGTCACCGCCGTCCTCACCCAGCGCGAGCAGTTCTTCCTGGACAACGGCATCGACTCGATGTCCACCTACCGGCGCCGCCGCGCGGCCGGGGAGTTCCCCGACGAACCGCACGGCGACGTCTTCCTGGTGATCGACGGCTGGTCGGCGGTCCGGCAGAACTTCGACCAGTACATCCCGACGTTCAACCAGATCGCCACCAGCGGTCTCAACTACGGCATCCACCTGATCGTCGCGACCGCCCGCTGGCTGGAGCTCACCGCCCCGGTCCGCGACCAGTCCGCGACCCGGCTGGAGCTGCGGCTCGGCGACACGATGGACTCAGTCGTGGACATCCGCAAGGCGAGCGCGGTGCCGCAGATCCCCGGCCGGGGTCTGACCGTCGAGACGAAACTCCACTTCCTGTCCGCGCTCCCCCGCGGCGACGGTTCCACCGACCCCGAGACGCTCAGCGAGGGCGTCGCGGACCTGGTGGACCGGATCGCGAGCGCCTGGCACGGGCCGCGCGCCCCGCAGGTCCGGATGCTCCCGCACCGGCTGCCCGCGGCCGAACTCGCCGAGCCGGAACTCGGCGACGGCCACAGCCTCAAGCTGGCGCTCGGCCAGGACGAGGAGACCCTCGGCACCGTCTGGCACGACTTCTCCCGCACCCCTCACCTGGTCGCCGTCGGCGACACCGAGAGCGGCAAGACCAACCTGCTCCGGCTGGTCGCGGACTCCGTCGTCGCCCGCTACACCCCCGCCGAGGCCCGCATCCTGGTCGTGGACTACCGCCGCGGTCTGGTCGACGCGGTCCCCGAGGAGTACCGCCTCGGCCACGCGGTGGCCCTGGAGGCCCTCAAGCAACTGGTCGGCGGCTCCGCGAAGGCCCTGCGCACCCGTGTGCCGGGCCAGGAGATCACCCCGGCCCGTATGCGGCAGGCAGACTGGTGGACGGGCCCGCGTCTGTTCGTCCTCGTCGACGACTACGACATGGTCGGCGGCGGCACGGTCATGGACCACCCCTTCGCCCCGCTCTTCGAACACCTCGCGCTGGGCCACGAGTTGGGCCTGCACGTGGTGGTCGCCCGCTCGGCGACGGGCGCGGGCCGCGGCCTGAACGACCAGCTCCTGCGCCGCCTGGACGAGGTCAACACCCCGGGCATCCTGATGTCCTGCTCCCCCTCGGAGGGCTACGTCTTCGGCAACGTCAAGCCCCGGGTCCTCCCCCCGGGCCGGGCCCTCCACATCGTCCGCCGCAAGCCGTCGCTGATCCAGACGGCGCTGGCGGCGGGCGCGGAGGAGTGAGACCCCGATCGTGAACGGCACGGCCCCGGGCGCCTGTCGGTCGCCCGGGGCCGTGCCGTTTCCCGCTGTACGTGGTGTCTGCGGCCGTCAGCTCTCCGTGGTCCCCTGGACACCCGCGCCCACCGGGACGGTGCCTTCCGCACCCTCTGGACCTTCTTCGCCCACCGTGCCCTCCGTGCCCTCTTCGCTCTCGGGCCGGGCCGTACCGTCCGGCCGCCGGGTCGGACGCCAGCCCAGGCGGCGGCCCCGAGGCAGGACGAGACCCAGCCACACCACCGCGATGATCACGGCGAGGCCGGCCGACGCGGGCCACAGGGCGCGGCGGAGCGGTTCGGCGGCCTTGTCGGCCGGGAGGTGGACCGGGGAGCCGGGGGCGGCGGCGGCCGGTGCCGAAGCACCGGTCAGGACGGACGTGACGGCCGCGTACGGGTCGAGGCGGGGCACGTCGGCCGGGTACGCGGACGTACGCAGGAGGGTCGCGGTCTGGGCGGCCGTCAGGTCCGGGTGGACGGAGCGCACCAGCGCCGCCGCCCCGGCCACGAAACCGGCGGCCAGTGACGCGCCCGAGCCGATGTAGTGGCCGGCCTTCTTCGGGCCGATGCCGACAACTCCGTCACCGGGCGCGGCGATCGAGGCACTGGACGTCGTGTACGCGCCGGTCGGCCGCTTGCCGTCCACGTCGACGTCGAGGACGGAGAGCACCCCGTCGTCGGCGGCCGGGTAGTAGTCACGGGCGGGCGGACTGTCCGTCGCCGAGGTCGCCGTCGCCGGGGTGTCCGGTACGGCGGCGGCGATCACCAGGACGTCCTTCTTCGCCGCGAGCGCGACCGCCGCCCGCAGCGTGGGGGTGTTGGCCGCGAGCGCCGCCGACACCGTCACCACCTTCGCCCCGCCGTTCACGGCGGCCCGGATCCCGTCCGCGACCCGCTCGGCGGTGACCGCCCCGCGCGCGTCGCTGCCGCGCACCGCGAGGATGCGCGCCTGCTGCGCCACCCCCGCGAACCGCACCCCGTCCGCTACGGCGGCGCCGACCAGCCCGGCCACGAACGTGCCGTGTCCCACACAGTCGGTCCCGGCGTCACCGACGGCCGTGACCCGGCCCTTGAGCGCAGGTGCGGAGGACGAGACCCCGGTGTCGACCACGCCGACGGTCACCCCGGCGCCCGAGGCGAACGGCCAGGTGCGGGTGAGTTGCAGGGAGACCTGTTCCCACGGCACATCGGTGGCGCGGACGGCCGAGCCCGCCGCACAGGCCGCGTCGGCGTCCAACCGGGCTGAGAGGACGGGGAGTTGGACCGTGCCGCCGACCGCCGCGGCGGATCCGGCGCCGAGGGCGCCCGCGGCGGCCGTCAGCAGCAGGGCCAGACCGGCGGCGAGGGCCTTGCCGTGTGTCGTCGTCATGCCCGGGCCGCCCCGCTGGAGGAGGGAGAGGCGGCCGTCGGGTCGGCGAGGTCCTCCGGGAGGAGCAGGCGCAGGTCGTCGAGGCTGGGGACGGCCAATCTACTGAGCCGGCCGGCCTGTCGGGTCATCATCCGCTCCAGGATCTGGCGGGCGGTGCGCGCGTTGCCGAAGGACCGGTCGCGGGGCAGCCCGTCGAAGTACTGCCGCAGCACCGGCCCGAGCCCGGCCGCGCACTCGTACCCGAGTTGCAGGGCGTGCTCGCGGACGATGGTGACCAGTTCGTCGGAGGAGTAGTCGGCGAACTCGACCCGGCGCGAGAACCGGGAGGACAGGCCCGGGTTGGAGGCCAGGAAGGTCTCCATCTCCTGGGTGTAGCCGGCGACGATGACGACCACCTTGTCCCGGTGGTCCTCCATCAGCTTCAGCAGCGTGTCCACGGCCTCCCGGCCGAAGTCGGAGCCGGACGCCTCGCGCGGGGTGAGGGTGTACGCCTCGTCCACGAACAGGACACCACCCAGGGCCCGTTCGAAGACCTCCCGGGTCAACTGCGCGGTGTGGCCCACGTATCGGCCGACGAGGTCGGCCCGGGACACCTCGACGAGCTGGCCGCGCGGCAACACGCCCAGGGAGGCGAGGAGTTCGCCGTAGAGACGGGCCACGGTGGTCTTGCCGGTGCCGGGCGGGCCGGTGAAGACGAGGTGGTGGCTGAGGCGGGGCACCGGGAGTCCGGCGGCCTCGCGCTGCTTGGCGGTCGACACCAGGTTGACGAGGTCGGTGACGTCCCGCTTCACCGCGTGGAGTCCGACCAGTGCGTCCAGCCTGCTCAGCGCGTCGTCACCGGGGTCGACGGCGTTCGGACCGTCGGCGGCGGTACGGGCCGCCTCCTCGCTGATGTCCTGCGGCAGCAACTGCGAGAGGTCCTGCTCGGTGACGTCGGTGAGCGCGGACAGCCGTACCGCCTGCCGGTCCACCATCTCCTCGAACACCTGCCGCGCGGCACGGCCGTTGCCGAACCCGGCGTCCTTCGGTATGCGCTCGAAGTGCACCGCGAGCGCGTGGCGGGTCTCGTCGGTGAGCGCGTACTGGTGACGTACGCACATGCTCTCCATGATCTCCACCAGCTCGGGCACGGAGTAGTTCTCGAACTCGACGGTCCGTGAGAAACGGGACGCCAGACCGGGGTTGGAGCCGAGGAAGCTGCGCATCTCGTCGGAGTAGCCGGCCGCGACGACGACCACGTCCTCGCGGTGGTCCTCCATCAGCTTGAGCAGGGTGTCGACGGCCTCGCGCCCGAAGTCGGCCCCGGAACCACGGGAGTCGGAGGTGAGGGTGTACGCCTCGTCGACGAACAGGACACCGCCCAGGGCCCGTTCGAAGGCCTCCGTGGTCTTGATGGCGGTACCGCCGATGACCTGGGCGACCAGGTCGGCGCGGGAGACCTCGACCAGGTGCCCGGAGCGCAGGGCGCCCAGCTCGGCGAGGATCGTGCCGTAGAGACGGGCGACGGTGGTCTTACCGGTGCCGGGCGGGCCCGCGAAGACCAGGTGGCGGCTCATCGGCGGTGCGGACATGCCGAGTTGGGCGCGGCGCCGGGCGAGCTGGGTGAGGTTGACGAGGGTGCGGACCTGTTCCTTGACGTTGTCGAGGCCGATCAGGCTCTCCAGCGCGGCCATCGGTCCGTCGGGGCGTCCCGGCCCCTCCGACTCCGGTACGGTGCCCGCCGGGTCGGTGCCCTCGGCCTCGCCGAAGCCCCAGGCGTCGCGGGACTCGTTGCCGGTGCTGGTGAGGTTCTCCACCGCGAGCCGGCCGCCCGCCTTGGCCTGGACGAGGCCGCCGCCCTTGTTGTCGCGGACCGTGCAGCCCACGACCGAGACGGGGGCCTCCGACTCGACACGGATGCCGTCGCGGTCGTTGCCGGCCGCCTCGCAGCCGTTGAGGGAGGCCCGGCCGCCGTCGCGGACCAGGAAGCCGTGCTCGGCGGACGCGGTGCTCCGTACCCGGTTCGCGGTCAACTCGCCGCCGGTGTCCACGAGTACACCGCAGCCGCCGGCCGAGACCAGCTCGCCGTCACGGAGCGCGGCCGTGCCCTCGCCGCCGATCTCCAGACCGGCGCCGCCGGGGTTGTTGACCCGGAATCCCGCGAGGTAGACGTTGCCGCCCGCCGCGATCTCCGCGCCCGCGCCGCCCGGCGCCTCGACCGTGCAGTCCTCCACCCGGCCGCGTCCGCCGTCGCGCACGGAGACGCCCGAGCCGCCCGCGCCGGTGATCCGGGCGCGCCGCACCAGCGGGTTGGCGTTGCCGCGGATCACCACACCGGTGCCCTTGACGTCGATGATCTCCACGCGCTCCAGCTCGGCCGCCGCGTCCTCTTCGAGCAGGACGCCGTCCGACTCGCCGTCCCGGACGGTCAGCGAGGTCAGCGTGGGCGAGGAGGCGCCGGCCACCCGCAGCGCCGCCATCTGGGCGCCGGTCAGCCAGCAGTCCTCGTACGTGCCGCGTGAACGGTCCGTCACCAGAAGGCCGTTGCCCGTGGTGCGGGCGGTGCGGCAGCGGCGCAGCACCGGGTCGCTGCCGTGCGAGACGATGATGCCGGGGCCGCTGGAGCCGGTGACCCGCACCTCCTCCAGCTCGCAGCGGGCGGAGCTGGTCACATGCACACCGATGGAGGTGTCGCGGATCACAGTGCGCAGCACGCGGATCGCGCTGCGCTCCTCAAGTGCCAGCGACGGCTTGTCCGTTGAGGCCAGATCACAGTCTTCGACGGAGCCCTGGGCGTCGCCGTTGGCGAGCACGCCGTTGCCGCGCGCGTCCCGGATCGTGCAGCCGCGCAGGGTGGCCCGGCCGCGCTCGCCGATCACCACCCCGCTGGTGCCGAGGTGTTCGAGGGTGCAGGACTCCAGCGAGCTCTCGGTCGGCGAGGTGACGACGACCCCGGCGCCGGTGCGGTTGGACACCCGGCACTCGCGCATCGCCAACGAGCCCGAGTTGCGGGCGAGCACGGTCGTCCACGAGGCGCCGGACAGATCGCAGCCCTGCATCGCGACCTGCCCGTGCGAGGCGTCCACGGCCGGCTGTTCCTCGTCATGGCCCTGGACCACCAGGTCGGTCAGCATCACCGCGTCCACGCGCAGCGAGATCACGATGCCCTTGCGCGGTGCCAACCGGACGGTGCCGCGCGCCTGTTCGGCGACGATGGTCACCCGGGTGGTGACGACGAGATTCTCCTCGTACGTCCCCGGGCGCACACTCAGCACCGCGCCTCCGCGCGCCCTGGCCAGGGCCTCTCCGATCGTCCGGGCGTCCCCGGTGCCCTCCGGACAGACCGTCAGTACCTGGCGCACTCAGCTGACCTCCTCGTGTCGGCACCTGTCGGTTGCGGCAACCCCCATCATGCCGTCCCCGCACGCGCGTTCCCACTCCGGTCCGGAAAGCGGAACGTTCGGAGCGGGTGTGCGCGGTGCGGCACAACAGTGCCGTACGGCGAATTATGGGCTGTTGCGCAACAGCCTTACCAGCGCCGGGGCTTGTCCGTGACGATTGTTAACTCCGGTGAAAGGAACCGTCGTTGGCGCATACGCGTGAATGGACGTGAATAGGATTGCGCACACAGACGCACGACGAACTGCTGGGCGAATGAGAGCGGACAGGGCGGATGACAGACCGAACCGGACCGGCCGCGCGGAATACGGCGGCAGAGAACGCAGCAGGTTCCGTGGCGGGCACCCCGGCCGGGGAAGCGACGGCCGCGGACCCTACGACCTCGACCTCGGCGGCATCCGCAGCGGCGGCGTCCGCCGGGGAGACCGCCGGCACGCAGGCCTCGGCGAGTGCGGCGAGTGCGACACCCAAGTCCCGCTCAGGGGCTGCCGGTTCGGCCGGGACCCTCTCCGCGGAGTCCGTCGCGGCGGAGCTGAGCGGGCCCACGACCTCGGCTGCGCAGGCCGCAGAGACCGCAGAGGCCGAGGCGCTCGCAAGTGCCGGCCCTGAGCCAGCGGAACCCGCAGGACCGGTCGGCCCGGAGTCCGCCTCCGCCCGGCCCGCACGGCAGGAGGCCGAGGCCGAGGCGCCCGCCGGGGCGCTGGCCGCGAGCGTCCACGAGGGGGACGGACCCACCCCCGGAGACACGGCGGCCGCGTCCGTCGGCCGCCCGGGCCGCCCCCTGCTGGCCGGTGCGGCGGTGCTCGGCGCGCTGCTGATCGCCGTGCCGGGGCTGCTGATGAGCCGGGACCGGACGCCGGAGAGCCATGACCGGGTCGTCGCCGACCAGGCGGGCACCATCCTCGGCGACGGCGCAACACAGGGCGCCGGGGCGTACGCGTCCTCCAGCCCGTCCGCCGCTCCCGTCGCGCACGCCACACCGAAGATCACCCAGCCGCACAAGACCGCGCCGGGCAAGACGACCGACGCGCAGCCGGTGAGCGAGCCGACGACGGTCAAGACGAAGAAGCCGGCCGCGGCGGCGAAGCCGACGAAGAAGTCCACCACCAAGTCGACCACGACCAAGTCCGGGACGAAGTCGACGACCACCACCACGTCGAGCTACCCCTCCGACATCCTTGTCAACGCCACCCGGGTGCTGAAGGCGGGTCAGTCCATCAACGCGAAGAAGGCGCGGCTGCGTATGCAGACCGACGGCAACTTCGTGCTGTACGACGAGAACAACAAGGCCCGTTGGGCCACGATGACCTTTGGTTCGAACTACCACGCGGTCTTTCAGGCGGACGGCAACCTCGTCGTCTACACGTCGAGCAACCAGCCCGTCTGGGCCAGCCAGACCCCCGGCCACAACGGCGCCTACCTCAGGCTCCAGGGCGACGGCAACATGGTGATCTACTCCGGTTCGACCCCGATCTGGGCAAGCAACACCCAGCACTGACGCACTCGCCCCGAACTCCCTTCGGCCCGCGCCCTCTTGGGGGTGGCGGGCCGAAGGCGTGGGCTCAGCTCTCCGTAAGGGTGATGTCCTGGTCCTGCCGCGCGTGGAAGCGGGGCAGCGGCAGGCCGCCGCCGGAGGACAGTTCCATCACCGTGGCCTCGACCCGGGCCGCGCCGGGGGTGGCCGGGTCGGACGAGGGCTTGCCCGAGTTCTGCCAGGGGTGCTCCATGCCGTCGCAGACCGCGCGGGTGCCGCCGATGCCGTGCCGGACCGAGGGGTCGCCCTGGGAGACGGAGGAACTGACAAACACGGCACCGGAGTTGCCGAGACAGCGGTAGGTGCCGGAGAGGGTGACGGTGCCGTCCGGGGCGATGCTGCCCGTGGGGTCGACCGTCACCGTCTCGTAGGGGGCCGCGGTCACGGCGGGAGCGGCGGCCAGCAGAAGCAGCGCGGCACCGGCCGCCGAACCGAGGGCGGAACGCAGGGACATGGGAATACCTCCTGAAGTAGAAGGCTCCACTGGTACCGGTCCGACGCCCCAACTCCCGTGACCCTCACTCCTTCGGTGGCGAGTCCGCACCGAGCGTCGTGGAACCGTCCGAGTGTTGTCCGCGTGTTGTCACGCTTCACAGCGGGCGGTTCCGATGAGTTCGCGGCGGGAGGATGGTCTGTATATGCGATACGGGCGGCGACGGAGCCGCCGGAACGGATCGCATCCGACGTGGAGGTACGCCATGTGTTCCCACCAGTCCTCGTGCCCCGTGACCGACACCGACACGACCACCCCGCACATCGTCTCCGCCCACCCCGAGCAGGGCTGGACGCTGCTGTGCGACGGCGCGATCGTCTTCGACGACCTGGGCGCCGTGCTGCCCGACGGCCGGATCGTCGCCCCGCACCGGGTGCCGGCGGACCAACTCGCCGTCGCCGCCTGACCGTTCCCGCGTGATCGTCTTCGGGACGCGTCACCCACGGTGACCGGACGAACCGTAGAGGTTCAGCTTGCGCACCCGAGGTGACCAGCAGTGATGCTGACGACCTAAGATGATCAACGTGTCCGACCAGCCTGCTCCACGGTCTCTCATCGTCACGCTCTACGGCGCGTACGGCCGCTTCGTGCCCGGCCCTGTTCCGGTCGCGGAACTGATCCGGCTGCTGGCCGCGGCCGGCGTCGACGCGCCCTCGGTGCGCTCGTCGGTGTCCCGCCTGAAACGGCGCGGGCTGCTACTGCCCGCCCGTACGGCACAGGACGCCGCCGGCTACGAACTCTCGCCCGAGGCGCGGCAGTTGCTCGACGACGGCGACCGGCGTATCTACGCGACCACACCCTCGGCCGACGAGGGCTGGGTGCTCGCGGTGTTCTCCGTCCCCGAGTCCGAGCGCCAGAAGCGGCACATCCTGCGCTCCCGGCTGTCCGCCCTCGGATTCGGCACCGCCGCCCCCGGCGTGTGGATCGCGCCCGCCCGGCTGTACGAGGAGGCGCGGCACATCCTCGGGCGGCTGCGGCTCGACCCGTACGTGGACTTCTTCCGCGGCGAGCACCTCGGTTTCGCGGCGACCGCCGAGGCCGTCGCCCGCTGGTGGGACCTGCCCGCGATCGCCGACCGGCACCAGGCGTTCCTCGACCGGCACGCGCACGTGCTGCACGCCTGGGAGCGGCGCGCGGACACCCCGCCCGAGGACGCGTACCGCGACTACCTCCTCGCCCTGGACTCCTGGCGCCATCTCCCCTACGCCGACCCCGGACTGCCCGCGAGCCTGCTCCCCCGGGACTGGCCGGGCGCCCGCTCGGCGGAGGTGTTCCGGGCGCTGCACGAGCGGCTGCGGGACGCCGGGGCGGTGTTCGCGGGGGTGCGCCCGCAGGCGCCGTAGAAGCTGATTGTGAACAGTTCATGGCAAAGGTGCGTGACCTCTTGCGCACCATCAGTCACTCAGCCAAACCTCAGCGTCCTTAGCAGGTCCTCTCAGAGTTCTTACCTAGCCTTCGACGACGTCGCTCGTCGGGTAAGGAAGAGGACTGTTGCGCATGACCACCACGGCAAGGGCTCAGGGAGCCACCGTCTGGCTCACCGGACTGCCGAGCGCGGGTAAGACGACGATCGCCAGACATCTCGGGGAACGGCTCAAGGCCGAGGGGCATCGCGTGGAGGTCCTCGACGGCGACGAGGTGCGCCGCTTCCTCTCGGCCGGCCTCGGCTTCTCCCGCGAGGACCGCAACACCAATGTGCAGCGCATCGGCCTGGTCTCCGAGGTGCTCGCGCGCAACGGCGTCCTCTCCGTCGTCCCGGTCATCGCGCCGTACGCCGACAGCCGCGAGGCCGTCCGCAAACGCCACGAGGCGAGCGGGACGCCGTACATCGAGGTCCATGTCGCGACGCCCGTGGAGGTGTGCAGCGAGCGCGACGTGAAGGGGCTCTACGCCCGTCAGGCCGCGGGCGCGCTGACCGGCCTGACCGGTGTCGACGACCCGTACGAGCCGCCCACCGACCCGGCGCTCACGCTGCCGACACAGACGCAGAGCCCGCAGGAGTCGGCCGACGCCGTGTACGCGGTGCTGTCCGAGCGGGGGCTGGTGTGACCTTCGCTCTTTCTCACCTGGACGCTCTGGAGTCCGAGGCGGTGCACGTCTTCCGTGAGGTTGCGGGTGAGTTCGAGCGGCCGGTGATTCTCTTCTCCGGCGGCAAGGACTCCATCGTCATGCTGCACCTCGCGTTGAAAGCCTTCGCGCCGGCGGCTGTTCCCTTCTCGCTGCTGCATGTGGACACCGGACACAACTTCCCCGAAGTCCTTGAGTACCGGGACCGTGTGGTGGCCGCACATGGGCTGCGCCTCCATGTGGCCTCCGTACAGGACTACATCGACCGCGGTGTGCTGCGCGAACGTCCCGACGGGACGCGCAACCCGCTCCAGACCGTGCCGTTGACGGAGACGATCCGGTCCGAGCGCTTCGACGCCGTGTTCGGTGGGGGCCGTAGGGACGAGGAGAAGGCCCGGGCCAAGGAGCGGGTCTTCTCGCTGCGGGACGAGTTCTCGCAGTGGGACCCGCGCAGGCAGCGGCCCGAGCTCTGGAACCTCTACAACGGGCGGCACGCGCCCGGCGAACATGTCCGCGTCTTCCCGCTCTCCAACTGGACCGAGCTGGACGTCTGGCAGTACATCGACCGCGAGGGCATCGACCTTCCGCAGATCTACTTCGCCCATTACCGCGAGGTGTTCGCGCGCGGCGGCATGTGGCTGACCGCCGGTGAGTGGGGCGGCCCGAAGGCGGACGAGACCGTCGAGAAGCGGCAGGTCCGGTACCGGACCGTCGGGGACATGTCCTGCACCGGGGCGGTCGACTCGGACGCGGTGACGCTGGAGCAGGTCATCACCGAGATCGCCGCCTCCCGGGTCACCGAGCGGGGCGCCACGCGTGCCGACGACAAGTTGTCCGAGGCCGCGATGGAAGACCGTAAGCGCGAGGGGTACTTCTAGCCATGAGCACGACCACCATCGACACGCTGCGGTTCGCGACGGCCGGGTCGGTAGACGACGGCAAGTCCACGCTCGTGGGGCGGCTGTTGCACGACTCCAAGTCGGTGCTGACCGATCAACTCGAAGCCGTACAGCGGGTGTCGGCCGACCGTGGCCAGGACGCGCCCGACCTCGCGCTCCTCACGGACGGGCTGCGCGCCGAGCGCGAGCAGGGCATCACCATCGATGTCGCCTACCGCTACTTCGCCACGCCCCGGCGGCGGTTCATCCTCGCCGACACCCCGGGGCATGTGCAGTACACCCGCAACATGGTCACCGGTGCCTCCACCGCCGAGTTGGCGATCGTGCTGATCGACGCGCGCAACGGTGTCGTGGAACAGACCCTGCGGCATGCCGCCGTGGCCGGGCTGCTGCGGGTGCCGCATGTGGTGCTGGCCGTCAACAAGATGGACCTCGTCGGGTACGAGCAGGGGGTGTTCGAGCGGATCGTCGAGGAATTCGCGGGCCACGCTGCCGAGTTGGGGCTGCCGTCCTTCACGCCGATCCCGGTCTCGGCGCTGGTCGGCGACAACGTCGTGGACCGTTCGGCGCGCATGGACTGGTACGAGGGTCCGGCTCTGCTGGAGTTCCTGGAGGACGTCCCGGTCGGCGCGGACCCGTCGGACGCACCGGCCCGATTCCCGGTGCAGTACGTCATCCGTGACGGTGAGGTCCGTTGGTACGCGGGGCAGTTGGTGTCCGGCTCGCTGCGGGTCGGTGACCTCGTGACGGTCCATCCGTCCGGTGTGACCTCCGAGATCACCGGGATCTCCGTGCTCGGCACCGAGACCGGGGCGGCGTACGCGCCGCAGTCGGTGAGCCTGCGCCTCGCCGACCAGCGGGACGTGTCACGCGGCGACATGATCACCGCCGGGGTCGACGCGCCCGCGCTCACCCAGGACGTCCGGGCCGCCGTGTGCCATCTCGCCGACCGCCCGCTGCGGGTCGGCGACCGGGTGCTGCTGCGCCACACGACCCGCACGGTCAAGGCGATCGTCAAAGATCTCGGCGGGGCGGCCGAGCTGGCCGCGAACGATCTGGGCCGGATCACCCTGCGCACCGCCGAGCCGCTCGCGCTCGACGACTACGCGGTGTCCCGGCGCACGGGCGCGTTCCTGGTGATCGACCCCGCGGACGGCGCGACGCTCACGGCGGGCATGGCCGACCTGACCTGATCCACACCTTCGAGATCTCCACGCCCTCGGGCCCCGTTTCGGACGGGGTCCGAGGGCGTTCCTGTGCCATGTCGAAATGACCTGTCGCGGTCGCATCCGTCACGAGACGTCAATAGCGCGGTAACAACGGGAGCAGCAGTGCGGAAGTGACCGTTGAACGGGGTATGCCGCTCGGTACCGGGACGAAGGTCCCGCGCGGTGCCCGCCGAGAGACCCTGACAAAGGGCGCCGTACCATTCATATAGTTGAAAGCAGGACAGCCTGCTCCATGAACGGACCCGCCTTGCAAGAACGCCCTTCCGCCTCCGCCTCCTGGCGCATCGCACTGCCGCACACGGCCGCGGCCGTGCCGGTGGCCCGCGCACTGGTCCGTACGGCTCTGTCCGATGTGAAGTACACGGCCGACAGCGACACCGCGGAGCTGCTGACGGCGGAGCTGGTCGCGAACGCTGTGGAGCACACCGCCGGTGACGCCCCCATAGAGCTCGTGGTCGAGCTGCTGCCCACCGGCTGCCAGGTCGAGGTGCACGATCCCGACCCGGAGCCGCCCGGAAGCCTCACGAAGCCCGTCCCCGAGGAGCCCGACCCCTGGCAGGAGCACGGGCGCGGCCTGCTGCTGATCCGCGCTCTCAGCTCGTCCTGCGGCCACCGCCCCACCGAGTCGGGCAAGGCGGTGTGGTTCCGGCTGCCCGTCGTACCGCGGCAGTGGCGTCCGGCGGGATAGCCGTCGGCCGATGAAAGGCCTGATCAGGCCAGGGTCGCGACCAGCACGGCCTTGATCGTGTGCAGTCGGTTCTCCGCCTGGTCGAAGACGACCGAGTGGGCGGACTCGAAGACCTCGTCCGTGACCTCCAGCGAGTCGAGGCCGTGGGTCTCGTATATCTCGCGGCCGACCTTGGTGCCGAGGTCGTGGAAGGCCGGCAGGCAGTGCAGGAACTTGACGTCCGGGTTGCCGGTGGCCCGCAGGACGTTCATGGTCACGGCGTACGGCGCGAGGGCCGTGATCCGCTCGTCCCAGACCTGTTTGGGCTCGCCCATGGAGACCCACACGTCGGTGACGACGAAGTCGGCGCCCGTCACCCCCTCCTCGATCCCCTCGGTGAGCGTGATGCGCGCGCCGCTGCGCTCGGCCAGCCCGCGGGCGACGGTGACGATCTCCTCGGCGGGCCAGTACGACTTCGGGGCGACGATCCGTACGTCCATGCCGAGCAGCGCGCCGGTGACCAGGTAGGAGTTGCCCATGTTGAAGCGGGCGTCGCCGAGGTAGGCGAAGGCGATCCGCTTCAGCGGCCTGTCGCTGTGCTCGGTCATCGTGAGCACGTCGGCGAGCATCTGGGTGGGGTGCCAGTCGTCGGTGAGCCCGTTGAAGACCGGCACGCCCGCGTAGGCGCCCAGCTCCTCCACGGCGGCCTGACTGTCCCCCCGGTACTCGATGCCGTCGTACATACGGCCGAGCACCCGCGCGGTGTCCTTCACGGACTCCTTGTGCCCGATCTGCGAGCCGGACGGGTCCAGGTAGGTCGTCGAGGCCCCCTGGTCGGCCGCGGCGACCTCGAACGCGCAGCGGGTGCGCGTCGAGGTCTTCTCGAAGATCAGCGCGATGTTCTTGCCCGACAGGTACCGCGTCTCGCCCCCGGCCTTCTTGGCGGCCTTCAGCTCGGCGGCCAGCTCGATCAGGCCGCGGAACTCCTCCTCGGAGAAGTCCAGCTCCTTGAGGAAGTGGCGGCCGGCGAGGGCGGTCGGGACTGTCGCCATGGGGGCGCTCCAGAGATGCGGGTACAGGGGAACGGGTGCGTGCTTCAGGGGATTACTTTGGAATTCTATACGATACGCAGAATTTCTATACGACAGCCCGTCCGCCGTCCGCTATACGGCGTCCCGCTCGACCGGGCAGCTCATGCAGCGCGGCCCGCCCCGGCCCCGGCCCAGTTCACTGCCCGGGATCTCGATCACCTCGATGCCCTGCTTGCGCAGATAGGTGTTGGTGGTGGCGTTCCGTTCGTAGGCGACGACGACGCCGGGCTCGACGGCGAGGACGTTGCAGCCGTCGTCCCACTGCTCGCGCGCGGCGGCGTGCACGTCCTGGGTGGCGGTCAGCACCCGGATCCCGTCCAGCCCGAGGGCGGCGGCGATCGCGTGGTGCATGTGCTCCGGCGGATGGTCGGTGACCTTCAACTCCTTGTCGCCGACGCCCGGTTCGATGGTGTACGACCGGAGCATGCCGAGCCCCGCGTACTGGGTGAAGGTGTCGCCGTCGACCATCGTCATCACCGTGTCGAGGTGCATGAAGGCGCGCTGCTTGGGGATGTCGAGCGCCACGATCGTCTGCGCGGAGCCCTCGGCGAACAGCTTGTGCGCGAGCATCTCGACGGCCTGCGGGGTGGTGCGCTCGCTCATGCCGATGAGCACCGCGCCGTTGCCGATGACGAGTACGTCCCCGCCCTCGATGGTGGACGGGTAGTCGGCCTGCCCCTCGGACCAGACGTGGAACTTCTCGGTGCGGAAGAGCGGGTGGTGGCGGTAGATCGCCTCGAAGTGGACGGTCTCGCGCTGCCGGGCCGGCCAGCGCATGGCGTTGACGGCGACGCCGTCGTAGATCCAGGCGGAGGTGTCGCGGGTGAAGAGGTGGTTGGGGAGGGGGGCGAGGAGGAAGTCGTCGAGGTCCATGACATGGAAGCGGACGGAGGTCGGCTCCGGGTGGGCCTCCAGGAACTCCCGCTTGGTCATGCCGCCGACGAGCGCCTCGGCCAGTTCGGGTGCGGGCAGGGCCTCGAAGGCGGCACGGAGGTGGTCGGTGGCGAGGGGGCCGTACTCCTTCTCGTCGAAGACGCGGTCCAGGACGAGCGCGCGGGCCGCCGGGATCGCCAGGGACTCGGCGAGCAGGTCGCCGAAGAGGTGGACGGCGACGCCCCGGTCGCGCAGTACGTCCGCGAAGCCGTCGTGCTCGGCGCGCGCCCGGCGCACCCAGAGCACGTCGTCGAAGAGGAGGGCGTCCTTGTTGCCGGGGGTGAGCCTTTTGAGCTCGAGATCCGGCCGGTGCAGGATGACGCGGCGGAGCCGCCCGGTCTCGGAGTCGACATGGAGTGCCATGTCTCCATCCTGACCATCCGGGGCCGGGTTCACCCCCTTACTTCACATACCGCCACCGCTTCAGGCACCGCCACTTGTTTTCGTCCTCTTGACGACAACCCGGTTCCGCGATTATCGTCTTACTGACGAGATCGATGCGGGATCCGAGGGGAACTGAGGGACTGATGGCCGACATCACCCGGCGCCTGGGCTGGCGCCATCTGCGCGGGGCTCCGACGGCGCACATCCGGCACCACCGCTCGGGCAAGCTGCTGCACGACGGGCCCGGACTCAGCTTCTGGTTCCGCGCGTTGACCGCCGCACTCTCCGAAGTGCCGGTCGACGACCGGGAGTTGGCCATGACCTTCCATGCCCGTACGTCCGACTTCCAGGACGTGGCGGTCCAGGCGACCGTCACCTACCGGATCAGCGACCCGGCCCTGGCCTCCGCACGGCTCGACTTCTCCGTGGACCCGGACACGGGCGTGTGGCGAGGGGCGCCTCTTGAGCAGTTGGGCACCCTGCTGACCGAGACGGCTCAACAGCACGCGCTGGCCGTGCTCGCCCGAACTCCCCTCGCGGCGGCGCTGGTCGACGGCGTGACGGCGGTACGGGAGCGGATCGCGGCCGGACTCGGCGCCGAACCCCGCCTCCCCGCCACCGGCATCGAGGTCGTCGCCGTCCGCGTGATGGCGATCCGGCCCGAGCCCGAGGTGGAACGGGCGCTGCGCACCCCGGCCCGCGAGCAGATCCAGCAGGAGGCGGACAAGGCCACCTACGAACGCCGGGCGGTGGCCGTCGAACGGGAGCGGGCGATCGCCGAGAACGAACTCGACAGCCAGATCGAACTCGCCCGCCGCGAGGAGCAGTTGGTCGACCAGCGCGGCACGAACACGCGCCGCGAGGCCGAGGAGCACGCGGCGGCGGACGGCGTACGGGCGGAGGCGGAGGCGACGCGTACGGTACGGCTCGCCGACGCCGAGGCGGCGCGGTCCGTACGGCTCGCCCGTGCCGAGGCCGAGGGCGCGCGCGAGGTGGGTGACGCGCGGGCGCATGCCCAGGCGGCGTGGCTGCGGGTGCACTCCGACGTCGATGTCGCGACCCTGCACGCGCTCACCGGGACGCGGCTCGCGGAGAACCTGCCGAACATCGACAGCGTGACGATCTCGCCGGACGTGCTGACCGGGCTGCTCGCCCGGCTCGGTGCCGGCGGCGGCGAGGCCGGCGCGTGAGTCTCGCCCCCCGGGCCGTCCTCGTCCATCGGACCACGGAGTACGAGGAGTTGGTCGCCCGGCACGGGACGCACGGCCAGGCAGCGTACTTCCTGCGTTCGCGGGGCCGGGACATCGAGGAGGTCGCCGAACGGCACCGCCGGACCCGGCGGGCGCTGGCCGAGGTGTCCTCGGCGATCCCCCTGACCTGGCGTCAGACCCAGGTCGAGCGGGCCGACTTGGACCGGTTCCTGTTCGCGCCGGAGGACGTGGTGGCCGTGGTCGGCCAGGACGGGCTGGTCGCGAACGTCGCCAAGTACCTCGCCGGGCAACCGGTGCTGGGCTTCGACACGGACCCCGGGCGCAATCCGGGCGTCCTGGTTCGGCACCGGCCGTCTGACGCCGGCGTGCTGCTGGGCTCCGCCCGTGCGGCCGGTACGGGTGTCGACGAACTGACCATGGTCGAGGCCGTCGCCGACGACACACAGCGGTTGGTCGCGCTGAACGAGATCTATCTGGGCGCCGTCGGTCATCAGACGGCCCGATACCGCCTGGGTCTGGAGGGCGACGGGGGTGTCGTCGAGGCCCAGGCGTCTTCCGGGGTGCTCGTGGGAACGGGCACCGGGGCCTCCGGCTGGCTCCGGTCGGTGTGGCAGGAACGGGGCAGTGCCCTGTCCCTGCCACACCCCTCGGAGGACCGGCTGGTGTGGTTCGTCCGGGAGGCCTGGCCTTCACCTGTCACCGGTACGTCGCTCGTCGCCGGCGAGCTTCGTGGTTCGGCGGGGTTGCAACTCACCGTTGAGTCCGAGGAGTTGGTTGTGTTCGGGGACGGGATGGAGGGGGATGCGGTGGAGTTGACCTGGGGGCAGGGGGTGCGGGTGGGGGTTTGTGGGGAGAGGCTGCGGTTGGTGGGCTGAAAAACCTTTCCCACCCACCCACCGGCACCTACCACCACACCCTCACAACCGTGGATCCACCGGCTCCGACTCCAGCGCCAGTACCCCGAACACCGCCTCGTGGACCCGCCACAGCGGCTCCCCTTCCGCCAACCGGTCAAGCGCCTCAAGACCCAGCGCGTACTCCCGGATCGCCAGCGAACGCTTGTGGTTCAGGAAGCGGCCACGCAGGCGGGCGAGGTTGTCGGGACGTGTGTACTCCGGACCGTAGATGATCCGCAGGTACTCACGGCCACGGCACTTGATACCCGGCTGGACCAACCTCCCCTGCTCGCTGCGCACGACCGCCCCGACCGGCTTGACGACCATGCCCTCGCCGCCCCGCCCGGTCATCTCCAGCCACCAGTCGACCCCGGCCCGCACCGACTCGGGGTCGCCCGTGTCGACGTACAGTCGCCGCGTGGTCTGCAGCAGGCCGGTGCTGTCGTGCTCCACCAGCCGGTCCAGCAGGGCGAGTTGTTCGTCGTGCGGGAGTCCGGCGAGGCTGCGTCCCTGGACCGCGAGGATCTGGAACGGGGCGAGACGGACCCCGTCGAGGCCGGACGTGGTCCAGCAGTAGCGACGGTAGGCGTCGGTGAACGCCGAGGCGTCCGCGGCCCGTTCACGCTGCCGGGACAGCAGGTCGGCCACGTCGACACCCCGCCCCACGGCCCCCTCCAGCGCGGCCAGCGCACCCGGGAACACCGCCCCCGCCGCCGCGCCGACCGCCGCGTACTGACCGCGCAGCAGCCCCGACGCCTTCAGCGACCACGGCATCAACTCCGCGTCCAGCAACAGCCAGTCGGTCTCCAGGTCAGCCCACAGTCCTGCCTCCTCCAACGCCGTCCGCAGTCGGCCGAGGATCTCCTCGGTCACCGCGGCGTCGTCGAAGAAGGGACGACCCGTGCGCGTGTACAGCGACCCCGTCGGACCTCCCTCCACGCCGAACCGCTTCGCCGCCGCCTCCGCGTCCCGGCACACCAGCGCCACCGCCCGCGAACCCATGTGCTTCTCCTCGCACACGACCCGCGCGACCCCGTCGTCTGCGTACTGCGCGAACGCCTCCGCCGGGTGCTCAAGGTAGTGTCCATCAGCGGCTCCGCCGCGGGCGTCCACATGCGACGTCGCCGTCGGGGCCATCGTCGGAGGCAGGTACGGCAGCAGCCGCGGGTCGACCGCGAAGCGGCTCATGACCTCCAGGGCCGCCGCCGCGTTCTCCTCGCGGACCGACACCCGGCCGGCGTGCCGGGTCTCCACCACGCGACGGCCGTGCACGTCGGCCAGGTCGAGCGGACGGCCGTCGTGTCCGCCGGGCGCCTCGGTGCGCAGCGGGCGGGTCGGCTCGTACCAGACCTGCTCGGCCGGTACGTCGACCAACTCCCGTTCCGGCCAGCGCAGGGCGGTCAGCTTGCCGCCGAAGACGGCGCCCGTGTCGAGGCAGATGGTGTTGTTGAGCCAGGTCGCCTCCGGGACCGGGGTGTGGCCGTAGACGACGGCCGCGCGGCCCCGGTAGTCCTCGGCCCACGGGTAGCGCACCGGCAGGCCGAACTCGTCGGTCTCGCCGGTCGTGTCGCCGTAGAGCGCGTGCGAGCGCACCCGGCCCGATGTGCGGCCGTGGTACCTCTCGGGCAGGCCGGCGTGGCAGACGACCAGCCGGCCGCCGTCGAGGACGTAGTGGCTGACGAGGCCGTCGATGAACTCCCGCACCTGGGCGCGGAATTCGTCGGACTCCCCCGCCATCTGCTCGATCGTCTCGGCCAGGCCGTGCGTGTGCTGGACCTGGCGGCCCTTGAGGTGACGGCCGTACTTGTTCTCGTGGTTGCCCGGTACGCACAGCGCGTTGCCCGACCCGACCATGGACATCACGCGGCGCAGCACTCCGGGCGAGTCGGGGCCGCGGTCGACGAGGTCGCCGACGAACACGGCCGTGCGGCCCGCCGGGTGGACGCCGTCGTCGTAGCCCAACTTGCCGAGCAGGGTCTCCAGTTCGGCGGCGCAGCCGTGGATGTCGCCGATGATGTCGAAGGGGCCGGTGAGATGGGTCAGGTCGTTGAAGCGCTTCTCGGTGACGACCGTGGCGCCCTCGATGTCCTCGACGCCCCGCAGGACGTGCACCTTGCGGAAGCCCTCGCGCTCCAACCCGCGCAGCGAGCGCCGGAGTTCGCGGGTGTGGCGGGTGATGACGCGGCGGGGCATGTCGGCGCGGTCGACGCGGGTGGCGTTGCGCTCGGCGCACACCTCCTCCGGTACGTCGAGCACGATGGCGATGGGCAGGACGTCGTACTGCCGTGCCAGGTCGACCAGTTGGCGTCGGCTGTCCTGCTGGACGCTGGTCGCGTCGACGACCGTGCGGCGGCCGGCGGCGAGCCGCTTGCCCGCGATGTAGTGCAGGACGTCGAAGGCGTCCCGGCTGGCGCTCTGGTCGTTCTCGTCGTCCGCGACCAGGCCCCGGCAGAAGTCGGAGGAGATGATCTCGGTCGGCTTGAAGTGGCGGTGCGCGAAGGTGGACTTGCCGGAGCCGGAGGCGCCGATCAGGACCACGAGGGAGAGGTCGGTGACGGGCAGGACCCGTCCCCGCTTCCCGTTCTCGAAAACCTGCGTCTCGGTCATGCCGCCTTCGCCTCCTTCACGGTACTTACGCTGAACACGGCCATCTGGGTGGGCGGTCCCACCTCGGGGTCGTCGGGCCCTACTGGCACGAACTCGACCTCGTATCCGTGCCGTTGGGCGACCTTCGCCGCCCACTCCGCGAACTCCGCGCGGGTCCACTCGAAGCGGTGGTCGCCGTGCCGGACGTGTCCGGCCGGGAGGGTCTCCCAGCGGACGTTGTACTCGACGTTGGGGGTCGTGACGACGACCGTCCTCGGGCGGGCCGAGCCGAACACCGCGTACTCCAGCGCGGGCAGCCGGGGCAGGTCGAGGTGTTCGACGACCTCGCTGAGCACGGCGGCGTCGTAGCCCTTGAGTCGCTTGTCGGTGTAGGCGAGCGAGCTCTGGAAGAGCTGGACGCGTGCGGCCTGCCGCTCCCCCATGCGGTCGAGCTTCAGGCGGCGGCCGGCGATGGTGAGCGCCCGCATCGACACATCGGTGCCGACGATCTCCGTGAACCGGGTGTCCTTGAGCAGCGTCTGCACCAACTGGCCCTGCCCGCACCCGAGATCGAGCACGCGGGCGGCACCGGACGCCCTGAGCGCCTCGACGATCGCGTCCCGGCGCTGCACGGCGAGCGGCGTCGGCTTCTCCTCGGCCTCCGTCTCCGCCGCGACGGCGTTGTCGATCTCCTCGACCTCGCTGTCGTCGGCCTCGGCGAGCCGTACCAGTTCCAGTCGCTCCATGGCCTCCCGGGTGAGGGACCAACGGCGGGACAGATAGCGGCTGGTGATCAGTTTCTGCTCGGGGTGCGTGGGCAGCCAGCCCTCACCGGCCCGCAGCAGTTTGTCGACCTCGTCGGAGGCCACCCAGTAGTGCTTGGCGTCGTCGAGGACCGGCAGCAGGACGTACAGGTGGCGCAGTGCCTCGGCGAGGGTCAGCGTCTCCGATTCCAGTACGAGGCCCACGTACCGCGAGTCGCCCCACTCGGGGAACTCGGCGTCCAGCGCGACCGGTTCGACGGTGACCGTCCAGCCGAGCGGCGCGAAGAGCTGTCGTACGAGATCGGGGCCGCCGCGTGCGGGCAGCGCGGGTACCTCGACACGCAGCGGCAGCGGCTGGGCGGCGCGCTCGGGGCGGGCGTTGCACACGCCCCGCATGGCGCTGGAGAAGACCGCGCTGAGCGCGACGGCGAGGAGTGAAGAGGCCGCGTACGGACGGTCGTTGACGTACTGCGCGAGCGCCGCGTCGGGCGCGCCGCCGCGCCCCTTGCCCTTGCCGCGCCGGACCAGCGCCACCGCGTCGACCTCCAGCAACAGCGCCGCCGTGCAGCGCCCGGGATCCGCCTCGGGGTAGAGGACGTACGCCTTGCCGTAGGAGGTGGAGAACGCCTGCGCCTTGTCGGGATGCTTGTGCAGCAGGAAACCGAGGTCGGTGGCGGGGCGTTCGGGAGTGCCGGTGGTACTGATCGTCAGGAACACGGTGGGTATGCCTCGAAACGTCTACAGGGCCTCTGAGCTGGGATGGCGCGCCACCGCGGAACCCGGGGCGCCCGCCCAACGTACAGCGAACATCCCTGCCGTACTCAGGCATTTTCCCCGCCCCGGCGGATCGGCGATTGTTGTGCCGTCGGGGGCATCGCTGGTAGGACTGTGGCGCGCCGTCACCGTCACATGTTCGATTCGCGGGGGTTCATGTGGTCGCCACGGCCTTGAGGCCCTCCTCGCGGCGGCGGCTGCCCGCGGTCGCCCGGCGGGCCACGCAGCACGGACTGGTGCTGGCCGCGGTGTCCGTGACCGTGCTGCTGTGTGCGACGGCGTTGGCCGCGCTCACGGCGCTGGCGGGGAGTTCGGTGCAGGCCGGGGCCGTGCGGCGGCTGGCCGGTGACATCGGGGCGCAGGTGAACGTCAACGCGGCCTATCGGGCCGGGGGGATGGCCGTCGCCGACCGGGATGTACGGGCCGCCGTGGAGCGGGTGTTCGCCGGGGTGCCGCAGCGGACCTATGTCGGGCTGCTGGGCACGTCGCCGGTGTCGGTCACGGGGATCGACGGGGTCGTGGGTCCGCCGCGTGGTCCCGGGGGCAGCGGGCTGCATCCGGTCGCGGTCCAACACGGGGGCGGGTTCGGGGAGTTGGTCGCCGGGCGGTGGCCCGCCGGTACGGCCGACGCACCGGCGGGCGCGTTCACCTCGCTGCCCGAGGTGCCCGTCGCCACCGGGTCCACCGCTCCGGTCAACACGGCGATACCCGACGCGCTCGCCAAACGCCTTGATATCGGGCCCGGTTCGCGGCTGCGGATACAGGACGCCTTCAGTCGCGTCATGACGCTGCGGGTCACCGGGGTCTTCCGGGCGTCCGGCGCGGTCGGGTTCTGGCCCGCGATGGCCGGTGACCTGACCCAGGGATCGACCGCGGACCAGGGCCTGTTGGTGGTCTCGGCGGCCTCGCTCAACGGCAGCGCCGTCCTGAACGGGCATCTCACGGCCCACTGGAGTGTGCAGCCGGACCTCTCCCGGATCGACGCGGACGGTCTCGCCGGGCTGCGTGACCGGCTGCGGGCCTTCTCCGGCAGCCAGAGCGGTGTGTCGGTGTTCGGCGGGCGGCAACCCTCCCTCGCCGACCTCACCGTGGCCTCCGGACTGCCGGGCGCCATCGACGACTTGACCGTTCCGACGGTCGCGGCCCGCTCCTCGCTGTATCTGCCGAGCATGCTGCTGGCGGTCCTCGCCCTGGCCACCCTGGTGCTGGCCGCCCGCCAGTTGACCGAGCGACGACAGGGTGAGCTGGCCCTCCAACAGGCCCGGGGCGCCGGGACGTTGAGGCTGCTGCGCGGCGCGGGAGCGGAGTGGGCGCTCACCGGCATCCCGGCCGCCCTCGTCGCGCCCTTCCTGGCCGGGCTGCTGCACCCCGGCAGCCTGGGCGCCGACGCGTGGGCGGCCGTGGGGCTGACGCTGCTGGTGCACGCCGCGGCGGTGTTGCTGCCCGTGCTGCCGTCGGCGGGGTCGCGGGCGGGACGGGGTGCGCGGGCCGCCGCCGCGCAGCGGTTGGGGGCGGATCTGGCACTGCTGGCCGTGGCGGCGCTGGGGTATCTGGAGCTGCGGCGGCACCACTCGCTGATCGCCGACGTGGGCACCGGCAGCGCGTCCGTGGACCCCGTGCTGGTCCTGGTGCCGACCCTGGTGGCCGGCGCCGGCGCACTGCTGTTGCTCCGGCTGCTGCCGCTGACCTCACTGTTGCTGGACGCGTTCGGGCGTCGTAGCCGAGGGTTCGTACTCGCCCTGGCGGGCTGGCAGTTGAGCCGACGGGCCGCGCGCAACGCGGGGCCGGTGGTGCTGATGTGCCTGGCCGTCTCGGTGAGCGCCTTCGCCACCACCGCGCTCGCCGGTCTGGGCGGGCTGGCGTCGGAGGAGGCCGCGTTCACCGTCGGCGCGGACGTACGGATCGACCCGTCCGCGGACGACGGCTACCCCTCGGCCGTCCTGGCCGCCGCCTATCGCGCACTGCCCGGGGTGACCCGTGTGGCGCCCGTGACGCAGGCGACGGTGAATCTGCCCGGCGGCACCACCGAGAACCTGGTCGGCACTGTCGGCGGACCCGCTCCCCGCACCCCGTCACCGGTCGTCCTCGGGGTACCGCTGCCCGGGCGGCCGACCGCGCTGCTGCTCGACGAGCGGCTGCGCAGCGACGGCAGCCGGGTGGCGCCGAGCCTGGAACTGACCGTGCAGGACGCGGCCGGTCTCGTCAGCGTCGTACCGGCACGGCTGCCCGCCGCCGACGGCGCCCGGCACACCGTCGTGGTCCCGCTCGACGTGGCGCTGAGCGACGGGCATCCGCGGGCGTATCCGCTGACGGTGACCGCCGTCGGCGTCCTGCCGCAGCCGAACCTGCCGCCCGCGCGACTGGACCTCGACCTGATCCGGATCGGCGCGCGGGACACCGCCAACACCCCCGATTCCGCGACCACTTGGGTCTCCCGGCTGCCCGGCGGGCAGGTCTGGTCCGACGGCACGGACCACGCCGCCGACTCCGCCGAGGGTGCGTGCAAAGGGAAGTTGACCGACACGTACACCCCCGGCTCGCCCGGGGTGTGCTCGATCGTTCCCGGCGGGTCCTCGGTGCTCCGGACCAACGTCAGCACCGGCATCCGTCCCTCCCAAGCCATTTCGGACTCCTTCGGCGGGCTGTCCGACAGCGACTACGCCACCCGGTCCGGCAGCCAAGTACGGCTCGTGGCGGGCCCGTCGGGCGGTCCGGCGCCGCTTCCGGTGCGCGCCGACGCCTCGACGCTGCGGGCCGCGCGCCTGCACGTGGGCAGCACCACCACACTCGACCTGGGCGGCGGCCGGATCACCGCGAGGATCGTGGGCAGCGTCGACCCACCGCCCGGACTGGGCCGTGGACAGGGGCACTTGATCGCCGACCAGCGCCAACTCGCCACCGCGCTCACCCTGGCCGGTGCCGACCGGCAGGACCCCGCGTTCTGGTGGCTGAGCAGCACCGACAGCGCGCGTACGGCCGCCGCCGTGGAGGCGCAGCCCGCGCTCGGCAGCGTCACCACCACGGCACGCACCGCCGCGTCCCTCCAGGCCGACCCGTTCCGCGCCGGGCTGCGCCGGGTGCTGGAACTGGTCCGCCGGCTGGCCCCCGGTTTCGCCGTCATCGCCTTCACCGTGCACGCGGTGGTCTCCACCCGGCAGCGCCGCAAGGAGTTCGCGCTGCTCCGGGCGATCGGCGTCCGCGCCTCCGGACTGTCCGCGCTGCTCGGCGCCGAACAGGTGGGTCTGGCGCTGTTCGCGGTGGTCCCGGGGGCACTGATGGGCATGGCCCTGGCCTCGGCGGTGCTGCCCCTGGTCACCGTGGACGACAGCGGACAGGCCCCGTATCCGCCGCTGCCCCGGATCACCCCCTGGGCGACCGTGACCCTGACCGCGCTGGCGACCGCCCTGGCCATCAGCGCGGTGGTACTGACCCTGGCCCGGCTGCTGGCCCGGGTGGATCTGGTGCGGGTGCTGCGAGCGGGGGAAGACCGGTGAGCCGTACGACAGGACAGGGGTCGCAGGCGGAAAAGGGGCCGCAGGCGGGACAGGGGTCGAAGGGACGAGCGGCGGTGACCCGGCGGCTGATCCGCGAGGAGTCCCGGGGCGACCTTCCGATGCTGGCCTGTCTGGCCGTGCTGGTCCTGGTGCTGACGGGGCTGTGCGCCTGGGCCCCCGTGCTCGCGGGCCGGCAGGAGGACCGGGCGCTGCGGCAGCGGGTCGACGCGGCGCAGGCCCAGGCGCCGCTGATCAGCCTGAGCACCACGCCGGAGGTCTTCAACACCTCACCGCCGTCCATGGACATGGCCACCCTGCTCACCGCAGGCCGCACCCTCACCCGGCACCTCGACGGCTCCGCCGCACGACACCTGTCCTTCACCGGCGGCGGCAGTTACGACTACGACCCGGCGGCCCTGCTCTCGCCCCGGCCACCGGGCCCGAAGAACACTAGCGTGAGCCTGACGGTCAGTCATCTGCCGTCGGCGCAGGCCCACTTGCGCTATGTCAGCGGTCACGCGCCCGCCGATCACACGCCGTTGACCACCGCGCCCCAGATCGGGCTGTCGCAGGCCACCGCACGGGCGCTGGGCGTCCGGGCCGGCAGCCGGCTGAACGTCGAGTTCGCGAAGACGCCCGGGGCGCAGAACGCCGCGCCCGACGCGGAGTTGGTGGTGAGCGGGGTCTACCGCACCACGGCCGCGAGCGACGGTTTCTGGACCGGCCGGGAGACGCTGGAGCAGCCTTCGCGCTACCCGGAGGAGCGTTCCACCGGCACGGTGCTCGCCGTCCGCGGTCTCGTCGGCCGCGACGCCGCCGACCTGTTGGCCGGTGCCGGGGTGGGCGGCCCGCGGGTGACCTGGCAGTTGCGCGCCGAGCTGTCCGGGGCGGCGCTCGACCGGGCCCGCGCGCTGACCGGGCCGCTGTCCCACTACGGCGCGGACCTGAGCGCCGCCCTGTGCCAGGGGAGCGACTGGGTCACCGGCGACATCAGCTGTCAGGTCGACGGCCAGTCCACCCAGTCCCTGCTGGTGACCGACTCCCTGACGCCGTTGCTCACCGCGTTCACCGCCCAGGACCAGCAGGCCAGAGCCCTGGCGACCTATGCCGTCGACGCGCTGGCGGCGGTCGCGCTGGCCACCGTGGCGGTCGCGGTACGGCTGCTGCTGCGCCGCAGGCAGCAGCATCTGCGGTTGCAGCGCGCGCGGGGCGCGTCCACCGCGCGGCTGGTGCTGTTGCGCTGCGCGGTGGCCTGGCCGGTGGTGCTGATCGCCGCCCTGCTCGGCTGGGCGGCCGGCCGGTCCCTCGCTCCCACCGGCACGTCCGGGTCACCGCAACCGCTGACCGCCGCCCTCACCACCGCGACGGTGCTGCTGACGGTGCCCCTGATGACCTGGCTCGCGGTCCGCGAACCCCGCCGCCCCGGCCGCCTGCGCCGCACCCGCCGGAAGACGGCCGTAGGCCGCCGCGCGGTCCTGGAACTGACGGTGCTGCTCACGACGGCGGCCGGCGTGGTCGCGCTCCGCGCCCAGGGCCCCGACGGGATTCTCGGCGCGGTCCCGGTCCTGGTGGCGCTCTCCGTCGTACTGGTCCTGCTGCGCGTCTATCCGCTCGTCCTTCGCCTGGTGCTACGGCAGACCCGGCGCGGCCGGGGTGTGGTGGGCTTCGTCGGGGCGGCCCGGGCCGCGCATGACGCCCCGGCGACCGGACTGGCCCTGTTCGTGCTGGTGTTGACCCTGGGCACGGCGGTGTTCGGCGGCCTGGTGCAGCGTACGGTCGACGACGGCCTGGCGACGGGGGCGGCCTGGACCACCGGCGCGGACGCGAGCGCGACGGTGGCGGGGACGGTGACACCCGCCGGGACAACTGCCGTGTCCCCCAACGAAATTCGGACCGCCCTCCAACGTCTGCGCACCCTCGACCTCGCGGGGCAGGACGACGGCGCGGTGGTCCCCCAGGTCGCCGTGATCACCGTCGACCCTCGCCAACTGGCCGCCGTGGCACCGCAGTCGCCGTTGGCCCGCGCCCTGTCGGCCGGGCTGGTGACCCCGCCGGGAACACGGATCGACGCGAGTGTCCCGCTGCCGTCCTTCCTCTCCCCCGACCTGCGGGCCCGCGAGCGCACCGGTGGCTTCACCACCACCGTGGTGGCCCAGGGGCAACCCCCGGTGAACCTGACCCTCAAACCGGTCGGCACCCTCACCACCGCCGAACTGCGCGACCCCCTCCTCGGCCCGGTCACGGCGCGACTCCCCCCGGGGACACCGATGTTGATCACCATCGCCGGCGCCGAACACCTGCTGAACCAACAGGCCTCGGGCAGTACCGTCCTGCTTCTCAAGGGCGACGGCCCTACGGCCCTGCGGTCGGCGGCGGCCAAGGCGCTCGGGCCGCTCGCTCAGATCCGCGTCCGCTCCGAGGTGCTGAGCACGCTGCGCGCGGACGGCCTGACGCAGGGCCTCGGCATGATCTACACGGCCGGTTCGATCCTGGCCGCGCTGTCCGGCCTGCTGGCGCTCGCCCTCGAACTGACCCTCACCTCCCACGAACGCAGCCGCACCACGTCGTTCCTGCGCACGCTCGGACTCGGCGGCAGGGAGGCGGGGGCGATCCACTTCCTGCAACTGCTGCCGCTGGCGGTGGCCTCGGCGGTGGGCGGCACCCTGCTCGGGCTCCTCGAACCACGGCTCATGGAACAGACCCTGGATCTACGGCAGTTCACCGGCGGCCCGGCCCAACCGGCCCTGCACACCGACTACTCGCTGACCCTCGCCCTCGTCGCCGGCGTGACCGCGCTGATCCTGGCCGCGGCGGCGACCGAGACGGTCCTCGCCCGCAGGCGCCGTCTGGGGGCCGTACTGCGCCTGACCTGAACTCCCGCCAGGGGCAGGCCGGTTACTCGGTGCCGTCCGCCTCGGACTTGGCCCGTCGCGCGGCCTCGTCGGGCCATACGCCGATGTGGTCGGTCTCCAGGGCCAGCCGGACCCGCTTGCGCAGATGCAGCCGCTCGGTGAACTCGCTGGGCAGTTGCAGGCGGCCGCTCGCGTCCAGCACCGCGTACTCCTCGGCGGTGAGCACCTCGACGCCGTCCTCGTCGGTGGCGACCCGGCGCAACACCTCGGTCGAGGTACGGCCGTTGCGGATCCGTACGGTGCGCTGGACCTGCTCGGACACCAACGCGTCGTGGGTGACCACGATCACGGTGACGCCCAGTTCCTCGTTGGCCCGGCGCAGCGCGGCGAAGACCTCGTCGCTGGTGGCGGTGTCGAGTTCGCCGGTGGGTTCGTCGGCGAACAGCACCCGGGGCTCGTTGGCGTTGGCCACGGCGACGGCGACCCGCTGCTGCTCACCGCCGGAGAGGGTGTCGGGGGTGCGGTCCCGGCAGTGGCCGACGGACAGCAGGTCGAGCAACTCCTCGGCGCGGGCCCGCCGTTGGGCACGCTTGATCCCGGTGTACGTCATCGGCAGCATCACGTTCTCGGCCGCCGAGAGATACGGCAGCAGATTGCGGGAGGTCTGCTGCCAGACGAACCCCACGGTGCTGCGGCGGTAGTCGAGCCGCTCGCGGCGTTTCATCGCCAGCAGGTCGTGTCCGGCGACCTCGGCGGCGCCCGCGGTGGGCACGTCCTGGCCCGAGAGGATGCCCAGCAGGGTGGACTTGCCGGAGCCGGAGGCCCCGATCACCGCGATCATCTCGCCCTGGGCCACGGCGAGATCGAGGCCCTGGAGGGCCTGCACCTCGACGCCCTCGGTCTGGTAGATCCGCACCAGGTTCTCGCAGACGACCAGTCCCTCCTCGCGCCGTGGCACCGCGGCCTCGGCGGCCCGCCGCCGCAGCTCGGCCAAGTCCGGTGCCCCGGTGGGCTGTTGGTGAACTGCCACACGGTCCCCCAGGGAGGTGAGGTCTGCGGAGACGAGGTCAATGGAGATGAGAGGTCGCGGATAACGATGTCGAACAGCGGCCAGGGTAGCCGTAGACATAGTTGCCCCGCCGGTGCCGTCAGCCGTCGGCGACGATGCGCCCGTCACGGAGTTCGAGCACCCGGTCGGCCAGCGCGAGGAGTTGGGTGTCATGGGTGGCGACGAGCGCGGTGACGGCCTCGCTGCGGACGACGGCGCGCAGCAGGTCCATCACGGTGAGACCGGTGTCGGCGTCGAGCTGGCCGGTGGGTTCGTCGGCGATGATCAGGGCCGGGTTGTTGGCGAGCGCGCGGGCGATGGCGACCCGCTGCTGCTGGCCGCCGGACAGCTCGCCCGGCCGCTGGTCGGCGTGGTCTGCGAGGCCGACCAGAGAGAGCAACAGGCCGACGCGGGCCTCGCGTTCACGGGCCGGGACCTTCCGCAGGCGCAACGGCACCCCGACGTTCTCGGCGGCGGTGAGGATCGGGATGAGGCCGAAGGACTGGAAGACGAAGCCGATCCGGTCGCGGCGCAGCGCCAGCAGTTCGTCGTCACCGAGACCTGCGAGGTCGGTGCCGTCGAGGGTGATCCGGCCGCCGTCCGGGGTGTCGAGGCCGCCGACCAGGTTGAGCACCGTGGTCTTGCCGGAGCCGGATCGCCCCCGGAGCGCGACGAGTTCACCGCGCGGCACGCTGAAGGAAACCCCGCGCAGGGCATGGACGGCGGTGTCCCCGCTGCCGTAGGTACGGCGCAGATCCTCGACCACGACCATCGCGCCGACCCGCGTCCCGACGTCCGCGACAGCACCGCGCCCACTGGCTCGCTCGCTCACCCGTAACTCCCCCCACCGGCCCAGCATCCGCACCGTACGGTACGCCCCGTCCCGGTCAACTCCCGTGCCGGGCAGGCGCATTACCCAGTCTGTCTACGTCCTCGGCCGGCACGCCGACCCGGCCGCCAGCCGCTCCACCGTCGTGACCGTCTGGTCGAGGATCGTGTCGTGGAGCCGGGCGTGCGCGGCGGGCAGGCCGGTGAGGAGGGGCCGCAGGGCCTCCGCCCTGGGGTCGTCGGCGGGGGTGTCGTCGAGCAGGGCCGTCATCTCCTCGTCGGGTCTGCGGTAGCCCTCGTAGACGGCGTGGCCGAGCATCGTGGACGAGATGAGCGCCACGGCGAGGGCGAGGTCCTCGTCGGAGAGGCCGGCCGGGGTGAGGATCTCGCGCAGCCGGGTCAGGCCGGGGATCCAGGCGGGGTGCCGGGTCGTCGTCATGTACGGCATGAGCTGGGGGTAGGGGCGGAAGTTGGCCTGTCCGGCGCGCATCCAGGCGCGGAGCCGGTCGGGCCAGGGGCCGTCGGGGATGGGGTCGCGCCGCATGGCCTCCAGGACGTGGTCGGCGGTCGCCTGGAGGAGGGCGTCGCGGTCCGGGAAGTAGCGGTAGAGGGCCATGGGGGCGGCGCCGACGACGTCGGCCACGCGCTTGATGGTGAGGGAGACGTTCGGTTCGGCGAGCAGCACCTCGACCGCGCCCTCGACGATCCGCTCCCGCGACAGCCGGGGCGGACGCCCCCTGCCCCGACGGCCGGGAACCGTCGCCACCCGCGTCACCACCTGTGTCATCCGCCGCACCTCCGCGTCCGCGACAGCCGTGCGCGGACACGGGGAAGGCTACCGCTCCGGCACTTCCCCACCCCGCCTCCACCTATTTTGCGTATGCCATACGAAAAACATGCCAGACTCGTTTCGTTCGGCCCGCTGTCGCCCTGTCGCCCGTATCGCCGGAGGCTTCGCCATGTCCGCGTCCGCCATCCCCTCCCCACCCGTCGAGGCGTCCGGGCCGTCCCGCTCCGGTGCCGTCGTCTGGGTCCTGGCGCTCGGCGGGATCACCGTCTCGCTGATGCAGACACTGATCATCCCGATCGTGCCCGAACTGCCGAAGCTGCTGAACTCCTCGCCGTCCGACGCCACTTGGGCGATCACCGCGACACTGCTCGCCGGTGCCGTCGCCAACCCCGTCGTGGGGCGGCTCGGGGACATGTACGGCAAGCGGCGGATGCTGCTGCTCAGCCTGGTCCTGCTGATCGTCGGGTCGGTGATCGGCGCGCTCAGCGACACACTCGTGCCGATGATCGTCGGGCGGACCTTCCAGGGCGTCTCGATGGCCGTCATTCCGCTCGGCATCAGCATCATGCGGGACGAACTGCCGCCCGAGCGGCTGGGATCGGCGACCGCGCTGATGAGCGCCTCGCTCGGCGTGGGCGGTGCGCTCGGGCTGCCGACGGCCGCGTTCATCGCCGAAAAGGCGGACTGGCACGTGCTGTTCTGGACGGCGGCGGTGCTCGGTGCCGTCGTGACCGCGCTCGTCGTGACGCTCGTACCGGAGTCGGCGGTGCGCAGCGGCGGCCGGTTCGACGTGGTGGGCGGCGTCGGGATGTCGATCGGTCTGGTGTGTCTGCTGCTGGCCATCTCCAAGGGGGCGGACTGGGGTTGGGGCAGCGGCACGACGACCGGGCTGCTCGCCGTGGCGGTCGTGGTGCTGCTGGTCTGGGGCTGGTGGGAGCTGCGTACCGTACGGCCGCTGGTCGATCTGCGCACCACCGTGCGGCGCCAGGTGCTGCTCACCAACCTCGCGTCCGTGATGTTCGGCTTCGCCATGTTCGCGATGTCGCTGGCCGTGCCCCAACTGCTCCAACTGCCCACGCTCACCGGCTACGGCCTCGGCCAGACCGTGCTCGCGGCGGGCCTCGCGCTCGGCCCCTCCGGCCTGGTGATGATGGCGACGGCGCCGCTCTCCGCCCGGATCTCGGCGGCGGCCGGACCCAAGGTCACCCTGATGCTGGGCGCGCTCATCGTGGCCGTCGGCTACGGCCTGGGGGTCGTCATGATGGCCGCGGTCTGGCAGGTCGTGGTGGTGTGCTGTGTGATCTCCGCCGGGGTCGGTTTCGCCTACGGCGCGATGCCCGCGCTCATCATGGGGGCGGTGCCGTTGACCGAGACGGCCGCCGCTAACAGCCTCAACAGCCTGATGCGGTCCATCGGTACGTCCGCCTCCAGCGCCGTCGCCGGTGTCGTACTGGCGCACATGACGACGTCCTTCGGCTCGCTCACCGTCCCCTCCCACAACGGCTTCCGCGTGATCATGGGCATCGGTTCGGCGGCGTCCCTGGCGGCCCTGCTACTGGCCGCGTTCCTGCCGGGACGCCGGGCGCCGGTGGACGCAGGAGTGCCGACGGCTGCCAACGCGGCGGCGGGGGCGCGGAGTTAGGGCCGTTCGTTCCCGGGAGCGCCGTGCGGGCGGGGTTCGAGACACCTCACCCGCACAGCGCTACGACGGCTACGACAACTGGGCCTGCACCTGGGCCGAGATCAGCTCCAGGTGGTCCAGGTCGGCGAGGTCGAGGACCTGGAGGTAGAGGCGCCGGGAGCCGATCTCGGCGTAGCGGCCGATCCTCTCGACGACCTCGGCCGGGGTGCCCGCCAGGCCGTTGGCCTTGAGTTCGTCGACCTCGCGGCCGATCACGGCGGCGCGGCGGGCGACTTCCTGGTCGTCCTTGCCGACGCAGACCACCAGGGCGTTGGAGTACGTCAGGTCGTCGGCCTTGCGGCCGGCCGCCTCGACGGCGGCGCGGACCCGGCCGAACTGCTGCTCGCTGTCCTCGATCGAGGCGAACGGCATGTTGAACTCGTCGGCGTACTGGGCGGTCAGCCTCGGGGTGCGGCTCGCGCCGTGGCCGCCGATCAGCACGGGGATCTTCGCCTGCGCGGGCTTGGGCAGCGCGGGCGAGTCGGTCAGGTCGTAGTGCGTGCCGTGGAAGTCGAAGGTGTCACCGGGCTTGGTCTCCCACAGCCCGGTGACGATCGCCAGTTGCTCCTCGAGGCGGGCGAACTTCTCCTTGGGGAACGGGATGCCGTACGCCTGGTGCTCCTGCTCGAACCAGCCCGCGCCCAGGCCGAGTTCGACCCGGCCGCCCGACATCTGGTCGACCTGGGCGACCTGGATGGCGAGGACGCCGGGGAGGCGGAAGGTGGCGGCCGTCATCAGGGTGCCCAGGCGGATGCGCTTGGTCTCGCGGGCGAGGCCGGCCAGGGTGATCCAGGCGTCGGTGGGGCCGGGCAGGCCGTCACCGGAGCCCATGCTCACGTAGTGGTCGGACCGGAAAAAGGCGTCGAAGCCGAGGTCTTCGGTGGCCTTGGCCACGGTGAGCAAGGTGTCGTAGGTGGCCCCCTGCTGGGGCTCGGTGAAGATACGCAGATCCATGCCTCCATCCTGCACGCCGGGGTTCAGGTCAACCCCACCGGTCCCTCCGGCCCCACTCGTCCCCGGTCGGGTGAAATTGCGTCAACCGTGCGCACGGCGGGCGCCCGCGCCAGTGACCGGCCCCGTTGATGATCGTTGGCTCGGGCGGAGCCGGACCGCCCGGATTCCCGCACCGGCGAGGCGACGTCGGGGCGTCACCCGCATCGGCCTCCTCCCAGGTGGGGAGGCCACGGGCCGAGGAGGCCGTCATGTCCGAAGAAGCCGTGCCGCAACAGGGCGGGCCTGCACAACCGAAGGGGTTGTTGCAGCAGATGGAGGAGCTGATGGCGTCCCTGAACGCGGACCTGTCCGCTCTGGACGCGGACCTGCAGTCGGCCGGAACGACAGGGTCGGTACCCGCCGAGGAGGCCGGCACGACCGGCTGACCTGGGCGCGGGGGGCTCGATACGCAGGCCGCATACAGCGCCCCGAAAGGGGCGCGGGGCTGTGTCGATATGCGGCTCCGCCGCGGGGCGCGACCAGCCACGACGGCGCCGCGCAGACCCCCGAACCGCGACCATCACGGCGCTCCCCGCACCGTCACCCCGCTTCCTTCTCCGGTACCACCTGCTCCCGGTCCGCCAGTCTTCGGAGCATCTCCAGGACCCGGTCCCGGGACTCGTCAGCCGCGTCGATCGCTTCCATGCACTGCCAGTACGTGCCCTCGTCGTCCGCCGCGCAGGCGATGCCGACGAGGGCGATGCCCACCTCGCCGAGCAGGCCGCCCAGGCAGAGAAGGGCGAGGCGGGCGTCGCCCAACTCCGTGAGCTGGGCCGCGCGTAAGTCCTCTATCGCGAGGACGGGGGTGTCCAGCACTCCGCAGCCCCGGCCCGCCAGTTCGGTCAACCCCAGTGCCTCGCCGCGCAGTTCGGGCGGGCCGAAGACCGCGAGGCGGCTGCCGATCGCCTGGGCGAGGGCCTGCGCCTGCCACACCTCCGTCATGGTCTCCGGCACGCCGCCGCTCGCGGCCAGGGCGCGCCTGCTCGTCACGATGAGCCGCATCGCGTCCATGCCCTGCCCCCGTCATATCCCGACGCGCTGTTCGCACGTCCGCCCGAACTCCCTTGTCCACTACCCAGAGTGAGAGTCGCTGAGACGAAAAGCCAGAGGAAGGCGGAAATCTGTGGACAACAAATCGGTTGCGGACAGATGAATGACTCCGGAGAGTGAAAATGGACGCGCTCGCTCCCCCAAGTTGTCCATCAGGACCGCGGAAACCTGCTCTCGTTGCGGTCGATCTTCGCGTCCAGCGCCGTGAGCGGGTCGATGCCGAGCACCTCGCACAGTTGCAGCAAGTACGCGAGGACGTCGGCGACTTCGTCCCGCACCCGGTGCGCGGTGTCCGGGTCGTCCATGACCCGCGCCGACTCCTCGGGGGTCAACCACTGGAAGATCTCGGCGAGTTCGGAGGCCTCCACACTGAGCGCGGAGACGAGGTTCTTGGGCGTGTGGTACGGCTGCCAGTTCCGCGCGGCCGCGAACTCGGCCAGTCTGCGCTGCAGTTTCGCCACGTCGAGATGTTCTGTCACGGGTCCAGGTGTACCACTGTGACCCCGTCGATCCGGGCGGCCCAGGAGGCGTCGCTCACCGCGCCGACCAGCCGGATGTGCCCCCGCTCGCACATCCGCGCGGCGAGCCGCAGCAGTTCGGCCCGTTGCCGTACGTCCACGCCCCGGTCGAGGCCGTCGGCGAGGACGGTCAGGGTCTGCATCGCGGCCGGGACCTCGCCGGGCGGGTCGACCTCCAGGACGCCGGGGCCGGTGAGCAGCACCAACGCCAGTGCCGCGTAGCGGAGTTCACCGTCGCCGAGCCGTTCGAAGCCGGTGCGCAGTCCGTCGCCCCGGTCGAGCACCGCGCGGAGCGTGCCGTCGCTCGACGGTTCAGCGAGGAGGTCCAGCACGGGTCCGGCGCACCCGGTGCGCACCGCCGTGACGAGTTGCCCGTGCCGGCGCCCGCACTCGGACCGGGTGCGCCACAGCACGTCGGCGAGGTTGCCGCAGTCCCGGAGCAGCCGTCCGTCGCCGATCGGCACCGCCGCGCGCATCCGCTCGGGCACCGGATCGCAGGCGAACACGGAACGCAGCGCGACCACCATCTGCTCGGCGGCGGCGAGGACTTGGCGCTGCCCGTCCGTCTTGCCGGCGACGCGCAGCGGCAGCAGCGCGGTGCCGAGCCGGTCGTCCGGCAGCGGTGCGCGGGTGACCGGCGACGAACCCGCCGTGTGCCAGGCGGCCTGCACCGAGCGGCGCGACGGGTCGCGCAGCGCGGTCTCCAGGAGGACCAGCCCGCCGGACGTCAACCGCTCGCCCACGATGCGCAGTTCGGGCTCGGCCTGCACCGCGACATCGAGCCGCACCGGCCCCTCGGGTCCGTCCGCCGTGCACCCGATCCGGAATCCGCGCCGGCGCTGGGCATCGGGCCGGGCCCGCTCCGGGACACAGGCGACCGGGTCCGGGAAGACCTCCCCGACCTCGCCCCCGGCTCCGAGCCGCGCGAGCGCCTCGTAGGCCCGCAGCGCACTCGTCTTGCCGGATCCGCTGGGGCCGGCGAGGAGGGTGAGCGGCCCGAGCGGGAGTCCGGTGCCCCGGTGCGTGGCGAACGCCGACAGCCGCAGCTCGGTGAGGTGTGGACGGTCGGGGGACGCCTCGATGTACCCGGGGTTCGTCCGGGGCGAGGCGGCCTCTGGCGATCCCCCCTGCGGCGGCACGGTCTCGGACGACCGGGAGGACGCGGACGGATGGTGCGGCTGGGGCGACTGTGCTGACACGGTCATATCCGGACCGTAGGCCTCCGCCAGCAGGCGAACCGTTCCGCCCCAAGGACCTTCCTACGATCGAGCGACGGGCGCACTCACCTCACACACCCGGAACCCCCGCCCCCTCCATCAGCCCCCGCACTTCCGTACCGGGCGGTGTGAGCAGGAACACGTTCCGGTCGACGCGGGTCATCCCGCTCGCCAGGCCGAAGACGACGCCCGTGCTGAAGTCCAGGACTCGCTTGGCGACCTCCGTCTCCGCGCCGGTGAGGTCGAGCAGCACCGGGATGCCCGCCATCAGGGTCTCCGCGACCTCGCGGGCGTCCCCGAACACGTTCACGCGCAGGACGACGAACCGGCGGCGCGGCTCTGCCTCGACCTCGGGTATCGCGCGGTGGCTCACGGCGGACGGCCAGGCGTCGCGCCCCCGCAGCGGCACTACCTGGGCGAGCCCTTCCCACTGTTCGTCGGTGACATCGTGGCTGTTCACCGGCATGCTCCGTCCTGGGTCGCGCTGGCAGTCTGCATCCGCCAATTGTTGCGCACTGTCACCCGTTCGGCCCAACAGCGACACACTCCGCGACAAGATCAGGCGCATCTCACACCGGCCCCCGGCCGGTTGTGCAGCGCGCGTAACCCCTCATGATCGAGCCGCGTGACATCGGCGTAACGGGCAATTCGTACGGTCGACGGCATGACGACGAGCCTCCAGACGCAGCGGGTCCGCACGGTCTGCTCGTACTGCGGCGTGGGCTGCGGCATGCTGCTCGACGTCGGCGCGGGCCCCGACGGCAGGCTTACGGTCCTCAAGGCGTCCGGCGACAAGGCGCACCCGGCGAACGCGGGCCGGCTCTGCACCAAGGGCGCCACCACGGCCGAGATGCTCACCGCGCCGGGCCGGCTGACCGGCGCGCTGGTACGGGACGAGCGGGGCGCGGAGCCGGTGCCCGCGCCGCTGGCCGACGCGATCGCCGAGACCGCGCGGCGACTGCGGGAGATCGTCGACGAGCACGGGCCGGACGCGGTCGCCTTCTACGTCTCCGGGCAGATGAGCCTGGAGGCACAGTACTTGGCGAACAAGCTGGCCAAGGGCTTCGTGCGGACGAACCAGATCGAGTCCAACTCCCGGCTGTGCATGGCGAGTGCGGGCGCCGGCTACAAGTCGTCGCTGGGCGCGGACGGGCCTCCTGGCTCGTACGAGGACTTCGAGCGGGCCGATGTCTTCCTCGTCATCGGCTCGAACATGGCCGACTGCCATCCGATCCTCTACCTGCGGATGATGGAACGGGTCAAGGCGGGCGCCAAGTTGATCGTCGTCGACCCGCGCCGGACGGCCACGGCGGCGAAGGCGGATCTGTACCTCCAGATCGCGCCCGGCACCGATCTCGCCCTGCTCAACGGCCTGTTGCGGCTGCTGCACGAGAACGGGCACACCGACCCGGAGTTCATCGCCGCGCACACCGAGGGCTGGGAGGCACTGCCCGAGTTCCTCGCCGACTACGCGCCGGACGCCGTCGCCGCCCTGACCGGTCTCGCCGAGGACGACATCCGTACGGCGGCCCGGCTGATCGGCGAGGCGGGCGAGTGGATGAGCTGCTGGACGATGGGGCTCAACCAGTCCACGCACGGCACGTGGAACACGAACGCCCTCATCAATCTCCATCTCGCGACGGGTGCCATCTGCCGCCCCGGCAGCGGGCCGTTCTCCCTCACCGGCCAGCCGAACGCGATGGGCGGCCGTGAAATGGGCTACATGGGACCGGGGTTGCCGGGCCAGCGGTCCGTACTGGTCGACGCGGAACGGGAGTTCACCGAGGAGGTGTGGGGCCTGCCGCCCGACACCCTCCGCGCGGACGGCGTCGGCCGGGGCACCGTCGAGATGTTCCAGAAGATGGCCGACGGCGACATCAAGGCCTGCTGGATCATCTGCACCAACCCGGTCGCCTCCGTCGCCAACCGACGCACCGTCATCGAGGGCCTCGAAGCAGCCGAGTTCGTCGTCACCCAGGACGTATTCACCGACACCGAGACCAACGCCTACGCCGATGTCGTCCTCCCCGGCGCACTGTGGACCGAGTCCGAGGGCGTCCTCGTGAACAGCGAGCGCACCCTCACCCTCGCCCGCCCCGTCGTCGCCCCGCCCGGCGAGGCCACGGCCGACTGGCGGATCATCGCCGCCGTCGCGTGCGCGATGGGCTACGAGAAGGGCTTCTCCTACGACAGCGCGGAGCAGGTCTTCGACGAGATACGGCGGTTCTGGAACCCGGTGACCGGCTGGGATCTGCGCGGGGTGACGTACGAGCGGCTGCGGTCCACGCCGGTGCAGTGGCCGGCGGCGGAGGTGGACGGGCCGGACCGCAATCCCATCAGGTATGTGGGCGGGGGCGAGTTGCGGTTCCCGACGGCCAGTGGGCGGGCCGTCTTTCACGCTCGCCCTCATATGCCGGCCGCCGAACTGCCCGACGACGACTACCCGTTCGTGCTGAACACGGGACGCCTTCAGCATCAGTGGCACACGCTCACGAAGACGGGCAAGGTCGCCAAGCTGAACAAGCTGAACCCCGGGCCCTTCGTGGAGCTGCATCCGCTGGACGCACGGGAGTTGGGGATCGCGGAGGGCGACTCGGTGGAGGTCGCGTCACGGCGGGGGCGGGCGGTGCTGCCGGCCGTGGTGACCGACCGGGTGCGACCGGGGGGTTGCTTCGCGCCGTTCCACTGGAACGACCTCTTCGGCGAGTATCGATGCGTCAACGCGGTGACGAACGACGCGGTGGATCCGGTGTCGTTCCAGCCGGAGTTCAAGGTGTGCGCGGTGTCGCTGGCGAAGGTGGCGAGTGCGGCACCGGCACAGACTCCAACACCGGTTCCGGTGAAGGCTCTTGTGCCGGCCTCGGTGCCCCCGGGCGGGAATCCCTTCGGGCTCGATCCCGCCCCGCCGCCCGTCCTCACCTCGCGGGAACGCCTCTACCTGACCGGTTTCCTCGCCGGTATCGAATCCGGCGCCCCGGGCGTGCCGACACTTCCGCCGGACGCGCCCTTCAGCACCGAGCACGCGATGTGGGTCAACGGTGTTCTCGCCGGGATGTACTCGCGGTCGGCGTCCGCTCCCCCACCCCAACAGCCCGTCCCAGGGCGGCAGATCCTCGTCCTGTGGGCCTCGCAGACCGGCAACGCGGAGGAGGTGGCGGCGGCCACCGCCGAACGGCTGGGCTCGGCCGGGCACCGGGCCTCGCTGGTCGGCATGGACCAGGCCGACCTCGGCACGCTCCCGTCCGACGCCGATCTCCTCTTCATCACCAGCACGTTCGGCGACGGCGACGCCCCCGACAACGGCTCCGGCCTCTGGGACACGCTCACCGGCGAACAGGCGCCGCGCCTGGACGGGGTGCGGTTCGCGGTGCTCGCCCTGGGCGACTCGTCGTACGACGACTTCTGCGGGCACGGGCGTCGACTGGACGCGCGGCTGGACGAGTTGGGCGGGGTGCGGCTCGCCCCGCGCACGGACTGCGAGCCGGACTTCGAGCCGTCGGCGGACGTCTGGCTGGGCCAGGTGATCACGGCGCTCGGCAGCGAGACCGCCATGGAAACGGCCCCCGGGCCGGTCACGGAAACGGCTGCCACGAAGCCCCCCGCCCGCGCCCCCAAGCCCGCCCCCGTCACCGCCCGGCTCGTCGGCAACCGGCTGCTCAGCCGGGCGGGCGCGGGCAAGGAGGTCCGGCGCTTCACCTTCGACACGAGCGGCACCGACCTGACGTACGAGACCGGTGACGCACTCGGTGTGCGACCGGTCAACTCGCCCGCCCTGGTGGAGGAGTGGCTCACCGCCACCGGTACCGACGCCGCAACGGTCGTAGAACTGGGGGGTGTTGGGGAGTCCGCCTTCGCCGAGGCGCTCCACCGGCAGTTGGACATCACCCGGATCACCCCGGATCTGCTGCGCTTCGTGGCCGAACGGGCGCGGGACGACCGGGAGTTGCGCAGGCTGCTGCGGCCCGACAACAAGGACCGGCTGGCGCAGTGGTGTTGGGGGCGGCAGGCGGTGGATGTGCTCGCCGAGTATCCGGTGCGGGCGGGGGCCGAGGAGTGGGCCGGGGTGCTGAAGAAGTTGCAGCCGCGCCTGTACTCGATCTCCTCCAGTCCGCTCGTCGACCCGCACAGCGTCTCGTTGACGGTGTCGGTGGTGCGGTACGAGAGTCTCAACGGGCGCCCGCGCGGCGGGGTTTGCTCACCGTTCCTGGCCGATGCCGATATCGATGCCGATGCCGATGCCGATGCGGGGACCCGGGTGCCGGTGTTCGTGCAGCGCTCGCCGCACTTTCGGCCGCCCGCCGATCCCGCGACGCCGATGGTGATGGTCGGGCCGGGTACCGGGGTCGCGCCGTTCGTCGGGTTTCTTCAGGAGCGTCGCGCGCTCGGGCATCAGGCGCCCAACTGGCTGTTCTTCGGGGAGCAGCACCGGGCGACGGACTTCTACTACGAGGAGGAGCTGACGGAGTTGCTGGCCGAGGGCACCCTCGCCCGGCTCGACACGGCGTTCTCCCGTGACCAGCGCGCCAAGGTGTACGTACAGGACCGGATGCGGGAGCACGGGCCGGAGTTGTGGCACTGGCTGCGGGAGGGCGCGCACTTCTATGTGTGCGGGGACGCCTCGCGGATGGCGAAGGACGTGGACCGGGCGCTGCGTGACATCGCGGTCGCGCACGGCGGACTGGACGAGGCCGAGGCGGGCGCGTATGTGAAGCAACTGGCGGCGGCGAAGCGGTATGTGCGCGATGTTTACTGAATGAACTGATGGCCACGGCCGGTTGAACAAAGCCGTTCGAGTTTGCCCCATTTAGACCATGACGGGGGCTTCTTACCGGTCTCACACCCGAATCACCAGGACTTCGGACACCCGGCTCACCAGGTGCGATTAGCGTCCCCTGCTGTGCACTTGGCAGAAACTCAACAGGTGACACCCGGTCGGCGGACACAGTCGGCGGTGTCCGCCCCGGAACCTCCCGCGCAGTGGCACCGCATCCTCACCCTGCTCGCCGACATCAGTCTGTTCATCGGCGTCCGCCCGGTGTGGACGGAGGCGGCCAGCCACCGGCTCGTCGTGGCGGCGGTCGTCTGCCTCTGCTACGCCTCGATCCTGGTGTGCGGGGTGCTGACCCTGGTGGTCCGGCAGGCGCGCTCGCTGGCCCGGATCGATCTCGTCGTCCTGGTGACCGCGGTCCTGCTGGCGCTGTCCGCGTGGTCCGTGTTCCACACCGGCGGCGACGAGGCGGTCCTCACCACGCAGGCCGCCAGGGAACTGGTCGCCGGACACCCGGTCTACGGCCAGCCCTGGCCCTGGCTCTTCCACCCCAGCCAGGGCGTCGCGCTGACCCCGACGGTGACCGGCGGCTACGACTACACGTACGGCTATCCCCCGCTGGAGACGCTGCTCACCGCGCCCCTGCTGTGGATCGGACACGGCGGCGCCCCCGCGACGGCCGTCGCGACCGGCGCGCTCATCGCGGCCGCGATCCTGATGTGGCGCCTGCTGCCCACCCAGTGGCGGTCGGCGGCCACCATGGCCTGCCTCGGCCTCGGCCTTCTTCCCACCTACGGCCGTCAGGGCTATCCCGCCGTGCTCGCCATGGCGTTGCTGGTGCCGGTGGTGATCCGCTGGCCCCGGATCGGCAGGGGCGGCCGGCTCGGCCGCGCCGGGATCGCCCAGGCCGCGTGTCTGGGGGCGGCCTGCGCGGCGCAGCAACTCCCCTGGTTTCTCACGCCGTTCCTGCTCGCCGGGATCTACGCCATGCGGCGCGGTGAACTCGGCGCCCGGCAGGCCGCGTTGGTGCTGTCGCGCATCGTCGGGGTCGCGGTCACCGTATGGCTGCTGATCAACACGTACTTCATCGTGCACGAGCCGGGCACCTGGCTGCGGGGCATCGCGCTGCCGCTGACACAGGGCGCGGTGGTGCACGGTCAGGGCCTGGTGGACATCTCCCTGTACTTCACGAACGGCAGCGACCGGCTCGACTGGTACTCCCACGCGAGCATGCTGCTGGCAGCGGGTCTGCTCGCCGTGTTCGTGCTGTTCGTACGGCGGTTGGGGCCGGCGGCGACCGTGCTGCCCTGGTGCGCGTTCTATCTGGCGACGCGTTCGCAGGACGGCTACTACCTGGTGATGACGCCGTTGTGGCTGGCCTCGGCGGTCACCGCGCCGATCGCCGAGTTCCGCAACGCGTGGCAGCCGCGCCCCCGGCTGCTGTCCGGTCCGCACCGCCGGCAGGCCAGGGTCGCGGCGGCCGTGCTCCTGGTCACGCCCGCGCTGGCGAGCGCCGCCGTGGCCGCGACGGGGGCACCGCCGATGACCATGAGACTCACCGGAGTCCGGCGCGCGGTGCCCACGGTCGTGACCCGGCTGACGATCCGGGTGACCAACGGGTCCGGCACCGCGCTCACCCCGCACTACACGCTCACCACGGGCCAGGGCATGAGCAGGTTCTGGTCCCAGGTGGGCGGTCCGGCGACGCTGCCCGCGCACAGCACGGAGACCATCGAACTCCGGCCGCCGGGCGGGACGTTCACCCTGCCGCACAAGCAGGTCCGGATCCGGGTGCGCGCCTTCACCGCCACGCCGCAGACACTGTCCAGCTCGGACATCCGGCTGCGGCTCCCGGATTGACGGTCCGTCAGGCCGCGGTGCGCAGGAAGCGGAGCGTGGTGGTGACCGTCGTACGGCCGCGCAGCATGCCCAGTTGGTTCCAGCCCAGGCCGAACTGGTCGCGGTCCACGGAGAATTCGGCGTCCAGCGTGAGCGCCTCGCCGGTCGCGTCCTTGAGGCGGGCCGTGAAGGTCTGCGGGCGGCTGATGCCGTGGACGGTCAGCTGACCGACGACGTGGACGGTGTCGCCGGTGAGCTCCGCGCTGCGCACCGCGAAGGTGATCTCCGGGAACTTCTCGACGTCGAACAGGTCGGCGGAACGCAGGTGCTTGTCGCGCTTGGCGTTCTTGGTGTCCAGGGAGGCGGCGTCCAGGGTCAGGGTGCCGACCGCGGAGCCGTCGCCCCGGACCTCGCCCTGACCGCTGAAGGTGCCGAAGGTGCCCTTCACGTTGACCAGGCCCCACATCGTCTTGTGGCTGATGCCCACGGTGGAGGCGGCCTGGTCGAGCTGCCACACCCCGGTCTCGACGGCGACGGTCATGATCTCTCCCACTGGTTCCGGTAGTCCAAATTTGAATGAGCCTTACGCTAGCCCATCATCCAAATATGGACAACCACTCCTCCAAAATTGGACAACAGGTAGACTCCATGCCATGGCCGACCCTGTTGAGCGCCCTGCCGACCAGCCCGAATGTCCGTCCCTGCGCGGCGACGGGCTGCTCCCGCCCGAGCTGCGCGCGTGGATGCTGCTGCTGGCGGCGACGGGCGCGGTGGAGCAGGAGCTGCGCTCGGTCGTGAAGGGGAACCTCGACGTGTCGCACGACGAGTTCCTCGTGCTGTGCCTGCTGGCCGAGCAGCCCAAGGAGGGGCTGCGGATGACCCGGATCGCGGAGCTGCTGGGCCGGCCCAAGACCCGGTTGACGTATCAGATCGCGTGTCTCCAGCACGCGGGCCTGGTCACCCGCCAGTCCGTCTGCGGCGACAAGCGCGGCATCGAGGTCGCCCTCACCGACAAGGCCCGCCGGCTCCTGCGCGAGGCCTCGGAGTCACTGGCCGAGACGGTCAGGCGGGGGCTGGCGCAGTTCGTGGGACGGGAGCAACGGGCCGCGTTGAACGCGCTGTTCCCCGATCTGGCGGCCAACTGACGGGGCGGGTGCCGCTGTCGGCACCCGCCGCGGTCGGCTACGCGGCGTACGAGGCGCCCTCGTCGGCCAGTTGGTCCATGAGCGTCGCGCGGGCCCGGGCCACCCGTGAACGGACCGTCCCCACCGGGCAGTCGGCGAACTCCGCCGCCTCCGCGTAGGGCAGGCCGAGGAGTTGGGTGAGGAGGAACGCCTCACGGCGTTCGTCCGGAAGCAGGGCCAGCAGGTCGAGCAGCGCCACACCGTCGTCGAAGCCCGGTAGGCCCTGGGGCTGGGCGAGTTCGACGGCGAGCTGCCAGTCCTGGACGTCGGACAGACGCGGGCGGACAGCGGCGTGGCGGTAGCTGTCGATCACCGCGCGGCGGGCGATGGACAACAGCCAGGTACGCGCCGAGGAGCGGCCCTCGAAGCGGTGCAGGCTGCCGAGCGCCCGCAGGAACGTGTCCTGCGCGAGATCGTCGACCGCCTGCGGGTCGGCGCAGAGGTGGGCGACATAGCGCAGGACGTCGCGGTGCAGGGCGCGCACGAGGTGGTCGACGGCGGCGGGGTCGCCGTGGCGGGCGGCGAGCGCCCAGTCGGTCAGCGACTCGTCGCTCGACTCCATGGAATCGGGCGGCGCGGGCAGGGCAGGAGTGATCACCTGGAGTCCTTCTCGGTCATCCGTGAAAGGGGGACCGGCCGTCCTGCGGCGCCGGGAGCGGCGCGGGGGCACGGCCGAGGCCCGAGGCGCGCAGGAGCGGCCCCGGGGTGCCGGCTGTCGTCAGACAGCTGTCCCCAGGGGCGGACCCCGAGAGGTGATCGCGTGGACGAGAAGGAGCAGCCGCGGCGCCCGGTCTGAACGGGGGCGGCACGGCCGGAAACGCGGACGGTGCGGCGGAGCCGGGAGCGCGAGCAGCAGTCGTAGCGGAGCCGTCAGTCGTCCTGCTGCGGCTCGCAGCAGGCGGAACGCGGCGCGCTCGCCGTGGGCCAGCCACAGGCCGCAGAGGAAGGCGGCGAGGAGGTGGGCGGTGAACATGCCGACCGAGGACGTGCCGTCGGCGATGGGGTTCGCCGACATATGCGCCATATCCATGGAGTCCGTGGCGCCCATGTGCATGGAGCCCATGTCCGCGGACCTCATGTCCATGGACATCCGCTGCCCGGTCGCGGGCTGCGCCAGGGAGAACGCCGAGTGGAGGGCGGCCTGGGTGGCGACCACGAGGGTCACGATCAGCGGGAGGCCGCGTTCACGGCCCGCCAGGGACCAGGCGGCCACACCGGTCGCGGCCAGTCCGGCGGCCAGTGCCCAGACGGGTACTTGGCGGCCGGACATGAGGACGTGTCCCAGGGCGGCGAGCACCACACAGACGGCCGCGAACATCGCGGACCGTACTGCGCGAGAACCCCACCCTGCCGTCATGGCGCCTCATCCTGGCATCCCGAACCCGGCTGTCAGCGAGGGGTACGGAAATTCCGGGCGCGGTACTCAGCGGTGGCGGTAGTCGCAGCCGGTCCTACTCCTCGATGACCAGGCCCTTCGCCGCGAGCACCGGGGCGAGGCCGCACATCTCGATCACCGTCCGGCCCGCGCGGTACGCGGCGATGAACCCGGCCTCGGCGTCGACCCGTTCCTGCGAGGCGGTGGCCGCCTCGGCCGCGTCCTCGCGGCGGACGACCACCACGCCGTCGGCGTCGGCGCGCACTATGTCGCCGGGGCACACGACTACGCCACCGATGGTGATTGGCTCGCACATGGGGCCGACGGTCTCCTTGACCGTGCCCTTGATGGAGACGCTGCGCGAGAAGACCGGGAAGCCCAGGGCGCGCAGGTCCTCGGTGTCGCGGACGCCCGTGTCGGTGACCAGGCCGGCGAGGCCCTTGGACCGGCAGGCGTTGGCGAGGACGTCGCCGAAGGAGCCCGCCTCCTCGTAGGCACCGGCGGACACGACCACGACGTCGCCGGGCCGGGCGTAGGCGATGGCGGTCTGGAGCATGAGGTTGTCGCGCGGGGCGCACTGGACGGTGAAGGCGGGGCCGCACAGGGACATCGTGTGGTCGACCGGCTTGATCGCCGAGTCCAGTGCGCCGAGGCGGCCCTGGGCCTCGTGGATGGTGGCCGAGGAGAAGGCGCTGAGCTGCTTGACGACGGACGGGTCCGGCCGGTCGAACTTCGTGCTGACGCGGATCATGACGGCCTTTCGGGCTGGCTTTCGGGCTGGCTTTCAGGCGGAGGGGGCGGCGGTCAGTTCCGCGCAGGCCTCGGCGATGCGCTCGCACGCCTCGGTGAGGACGTCCGTCGAGGTGGCGAAGGAGATACGGAAGTAGCCGGGGGCGCCGTACGCGGTTCCGTGGATCACCGCTACCTGTCGGCTGTCGAGGAGGTGGCGGGCGAAGTCCTCGTCGTTCTCGATCCGGGCGCCGGCCGGGGTGAACCGCCCTATGGCGCCTCGGCAGTTGACCAGGACGTAGAAGCCGCCGTCCGGGACGGTGCAGCCGAGCTGGGGCACGTCGTTGATGAGCTTCACGGTCTCGTCGCGGCGCGCGCGGTAGACGCGCACGGTGTCCTGGACGAAGTCCTGCGGTCCGGAGAGCGCGGCGGCAGCGGCGGCCTGGCTCACCGAGGACGGGCACGAAGAGGTCTGCGACTGGAGGGTGTTGATCGCGGTGACCAGGTCCGCCGGGCCGATGCCGTAGCCGATGCGCCAGCCCGTCATCGCGTACGTCTTGGAGACGCCGTTGGTGAGGAACACCCGGTCGGCCAGTGCCGGTTCGACGGCCGCGAGGGACGGGGCGTCCTGGTCGCCGTACCAGATCTCGTCGTAGATCTCGTCGGTGAGGACGCCGACGTGCGGGTGGGCCAGCAACACCTGGGCGAGGGCGCGGAGTTCGGTGGTGGTGTAGGCGGATCCGGTCGGGTTTCCCGGGGTGTTGAGGACGACCCAGCGGGTGCGTTCGGTGAGGGCGGCCGTGAGGCGTTCCGGTGTCAGCTTGAAGCCGTCCGCCTCGGGGCAGTCGACGATGACCGGGGTGCCGTCGTTGGCGCGGACCATGTCGGGGTACGACACCCAGTACGGGGCGGGGACGACGACCTCGCCCCCCTCGTCCAACGTGGCCATCAGGGCGAGGAAGATGACCTGCTTGGCGCCGCCGCCGACGGTGATGCGGGAGTCGGTGACGTCGATGCCGTGGCGCTCGCGGAGTTTGCCGGTGATCGCGGCGCGCAGGGCCGAAGTGCCGTTCACCGGCGTGTACTTGGTCTCGCCCGCCTCGATGGCCCGGATCGCGGCGGCCTTGACGTGGTCGGGGGTGTCGAAGTCGGGCTCGCCCACGGTGAGGTCGAGGATGGTGAGCCCCTGGCTCTTCAGCTCGCGTACGCGCTGGGCCGCCGCCGTGCTGGGCGAGGGCTTTATGCGGTGCAGCCGCTCTGCCGTCTTCATGTGATCAGCCCTCCCTGCGCTCGAAGTTGAGGCCGCCGGGCACCTGGAAGGTGGGCAGGATCTCGATGTGGCCGATGTTGACGTGCCGGGGCGCGTCGACGGCGAACTCGATGGCGTCGGCGATGTCCTCGGGCTTCAGGGACTCGTAGCCGTCGTAGTACTCGCGCTGGGCGGCCTCCATGTCGCCGAGGAGGCGGCCGAAGATCTCCGTCTCCACGCGGCCCGGGCAGATCTCGCTGACGCGGACGCGGCGGCCGTAGCCGTCGACGCGGAGCTGGCGGGAGAGGGTGTGCACGGCGGCCTTGGTGGCGTGGTAGATCGTGTTGCCGCCGAAGTTGTAGACACCGGCGATGGAGCTGATGTTGACGATGTGGCCGAGGTCGCGCTCGACCATGCCGGGCATGAGCAGACGGACCAGGTGCAGGACGGCCTGGATGTTGACGGCGACCTGCTCGTCCACGGCGAACTCGTCGGCGGTGAGGATGTTGCCGGTACGGGAGACGCCCGCGTTGTTGACGAGGACGTCTATCTCCAGGCCGTCGAGGACGGCGGTGAGGGCGTCGGTGTCGGTGATGTCGACGGCGTGCGGGATGCAACCGGTCTCGTCGGCAAGGGTGTTGAGCCGGTCGGCGTTGCGGGCCACGGCGTGTACTTCGAGGCCGCGCTTGGCGAGCCGTTCGACGACCACGGCTCCGATGCCGGTCGACGCTCCGGTGACGAGGGCCGTCCTGTAGTCGGAGATGGGCATGCTGAGGTGCTCCTTGCTGTGCGGGGTGGGGGGTGTAACGGACGTGCGGGTGCCGGGAGTTCGTGGGGGGGGTGTCAGGCGTCGCGCAGGGGGAGGTGGGCGCGGTCCTTCACCTTGGACACCGCGAGGAGGGTGCCCAGGGCCGTGATGACGGCGTAGAAGGCCGGCATGTTGACGTTGCCCGTGCGGTCGATGAGGTAGGTCATCAGGAGCGGGGCCGTGCCGCCGAAGAGGGCGGAGGAGACGTTGTAGCCGAGGCCGTAGGCGGAGTAGCGCACACGGGTCGGGAAGAGTTCGACGAGAAGGATGTGGATGACGCCTGTGTGGCCGGCGAACACCACCGCCATGACGCAGGCGCCGATCACGGCGAGGGCCACGTTGCCGGTGCCGATCAGCAGGTAACAGGGGATGCCGACGATCGCCATCGCGACGGCGGCCCCGGCGAGGACCTTCTTGCGGCCGACGCGGTCGGAGAGGCGGCCCATGTAGGGGATGGCGAAACAGATCGCGACCAGGCTGGAGGCGGTGACGAGGAGGCCCTGCACCTTGCTGAAGTTCAGCTCGCTGCTCATGAAGGTGGGCATGTAGCTGAACAGGACGTAGTAGCCGGAGCCGTTCATCAGGGGGATGAACAGGGCGAGCAGCATGGCGCGGCGGTGCTCGGCGGAGGCGAAGGCCTCTTTGAGCGGGTTCTTGGAGAGGCCGTCCTCTTCTTTGAGGCGGGTGAAGTTGGGGGTGTCGCTGATGCGCTTGCGGATGTAGATGCCGGCGATGCCGAGCGGCACGGCGAGCAGGAAGGGGATGCGCCAGCCCCAGGACTCCATACGCGCGGTGCCGAGTCCGCTGGTCATCGCGGCGGCGACGAGTGTGCCGGTGAGCAGGGCGAGGAACGAGGCGATCTGCGCGTAGCTGGTGTAGAGGCCGCGCTTGCCCTCGGGGGCGTGCTCGGCGAGGAAGCTCATCGCGCCGGAGGCCTCGCCGCCGACGGAGAAGCCCTGCGCCACGCGGAGCAGGATCAGCAGGGCGGGGGCGGCTACGCCGATGCTGGCGTAGCTGGGGAGTACGCCGATGGCCGCGGTGGCGGCGCTGATCAGGAGGATGACGAAGACCAGCATGCGCCGGCGGCCGATGCGGTCGCCGAGGTGGCCGCAGATGACGGCGCCGAGGGGGCGGAAGAAGAAGGAGACGGCGTAGCCGAGGAAGACGAGCTGGACGGCGTTGTCGGAGCCGGGGAAGAAGACGGCGGCGAGCGAGCCGGCCATGAAGCCGAAGATGCCGTTGTCGTAGAGCTCGGCGAAGATTCCGACGCAGCCCGCGAGGGTTACTTTGCGGGCGGTTCTGGGGTCGACCGTGTTGGGGACGGGTTGAGCGGCCACGGTACTCATGGCGTCTCCTGTCTGGGCGTTGGCAGCAGGCGTGGGATGAGGGGTTTTGCGGCTCCGTGCGGGTGCTTCCAGCGGGTGAGCGGGGGCTGGTGAGCGGGGGTGGGATTGGTGCGGGTGGGGTTTGTGGGCGTTGGTTGCGGATTGGTGTGGTGTGCGGGGCGGTGGGGGCTGGGCGCGCAGTTCCCCGCGCCCCTTCGGAAGTCGGCCTGAGTTGGAGAGGTGCGGGGGGGGCAGATCCCCGCGGCCCTTCGGAAGTCGGCCTGGGTTGGAGACGTGCGGGGGGTCAGGTCTTCGTAGGGGCTCGGATGCGCAAGGTGTCGAAGGTTGTGTGGACTCTGGTTCGTAGGGCTTCGATCGCTTGGCGTTGGGCTCGGTGGGCGGTGGTTGCCTGGGCGAGGGTGCGGTGGCGGAAGTGGATGGTCTGGCCGGGGCGGACCTGGGCCAGGGCGGACAGGCCGGTGGCGGTGACCACGGCGAGGACGGGGTAGCCGGCCGTGACACCGCGGCCTCGGTGGAGGACTAGGAGTTCGTCGCCGGCCGGTACCTCTACGGCGCCGATGGGGACGCCTCGGGAGAGGACCTCGCCCTTGGTCACCCGGCGGGGTACCTCGCCCTGGAGGCGTAGGCCTATGTGGTTGCTTCGCGGGGTGACCGTGAAGGGGGACTCGAAGAGGCGGCGGCGCGTGTCGCCGAACTCGGCCCGGTCCGGGCCGTCGGTGACGTCGATGGTCCAGTCGGTGGGGAAGGGCGGGACCGGCGCGTTCAGGCGGAACAAGGGGATGCGGGAGAAGGGGTGGTCGATGGGCGGGCAGGCGGTGCGCAGGGCGAGTTCGTCGCCTGCGCGGAGCGGTGGGCCGAAGCCGAGGATCGTGTCGGGGGCGCAACTGCCCTGGAGGTAGTCCGCGTCGAACGAGCCGAGTACGGCCAGGTAGACGCGCAGCCCTCGGTGGATGCCGGTGACGCGGACGGTCTCGCCGGCTCGGACCGGGACCGGTTCCCACTGCGGTCGTACGACTCCTTCGACGCTCACCTCGGCGGGGGCGCCCGTCACCGCGATGAGGATGTCGCCGGAGGGGACGCACGCGAAGTCGAGGGCGGTGATCTCCAGGAGTGGGGCGCGGTCGTCGTTGCCGCACAGGACGTTGGCCACGCGCGCCGAGTGCTGGTCGGCGGCTCCGTTGGCCGGCAGGCCGTAGCGGGAGCGGCCGACTCGGCCGAGGTCCTGCACGGTGACGATGCCGGCGGTGCGGATGGTGAGGGTGTCAGCCATGGCCCACCACCGAGTCCGCCGAGTCGGGCAGGGCTGTCGTGTCCGCCAGGTCCCCCAGGGCCAAGTCCGCGTAGTCGTCCCACTGTTGGGGCTCGATGGGGACGAAGCGGAACGTGTCGCCGGGGCGGTACGCGGTGATCGGGTCGCTGTGCAGGTCGAGGACGCGGACCGGGGTGCGGCCCAGGAGCGGCCAGCCGCCGGGTGAGGGCATCGGGCAGATGACCGCCTGGCGGCCCGCCACCGCGACCGAGCCGGGGGCGACCTTGGTGCGCGGCGAGGCGAGGCGCGGTACCGGTTTCGGGAAGGGCGGGCCGTCGGTCATTGGGGCTCCGGCGGGTGCGCCCAGGCAGCGCACGGTGAGGTCGGAACCGGAGTGCAGCGCGATGATCTCGCCCTCGGCCAGGCCGAGTCGGGCGGCGACCTCCGGCAGGTCGGGGCCGTACTCGCCGCCGTAGACGACGGGGACGACGAAGCGGCGCGGGGGCGCCGTCGGCGCGGGGTGCGGGCCGAGGCGGGCCGCCTCGTGGGCCAGGACGCGGCGGACGGTGGCGTGGTCGGTGACGGCGCAGTCGAACTCGACGAGCAGGGCGTCGTAGGTGGGCACCACGTCGTGTACGCCGGTGAGTTGTACGGCGTCGAGGGCGTCGGCGAGGGCGTGGACGAGTCGCCAGGCGGGTTCGGCGTCCAGGCCTACCGCCTTGGCGACCAGGGCGGAGTCGCCGCAGTCGGCGATGGTCACGTTGCCGGTCATCTCAACTGTCCCTGCCGATCAGGACTTTGCCGGTGAGGACCTTGTCGAGCGAGGTGATCTCGACGCCTGCGACGAGGAGTTGCTCGCGGATGCGGGCGGCCAGGGCGATCGCTCCGGGGCTGTCGCCGTGCAACAGGACGGTGTCGCAGGCGACCTGGACGTCCGTGCCGTCGACGCTGTGGATGACGCCCTCGGTGACCATGCGCAGGGTGCGCCGGGCGACCTCGTCCGGGTCGTGGATCACCGCGCCGGGCTCCGAGCGGGGCACGAGCGTGCCGTCGGCGCGGTACGCGCGGTCGGCGATGCCGACGATGCCCACGCGCAGGCCGCGGGCTCGGGCCGCGTCGGCCAGTTCGCCGTCCTGCGCGAGGACGATCAGCGACTCGTCCAGGGCGGCTACGGCGTCCACGACGGCGCGGGCGTAGTCGGCGCGGACGGCGACCAGGTTGCCGAGGCGGCCGTGCGGGGCGACGTGGTGCACCCGGGTGCCGTGGGCGACGGCGAAGGCCTGGAGGGCGCCGATCTGGTAGAGCACGTCCGTGCGGACCTCCTCCGGCGTGAGGTCCATCGCGCGGCGGCCGAACCCGGCCAGGTCGGGAAAGCTGGGGTGGGCGCCCACGGCGACCTGCTTCTCCACACAGGTCCGCACGGTCGCGTCCATGATGCGGGGATCACCGGCATGGAATCCGCAGGCGACATTGGCGGAGGTCAGCAATTCCAAAAGGGCAGCGTCGTCGCCCATTGTGTACGCGCCGAATCCCTCGCCGAGATCGGCGACGAGATCAACCATGGGAGTCATGACGTCCTCCGGGAGGAAATGCCGGAAAGGGGGAGATCCGGGGATGGAATTGCCATCACGTCTTCGTGACATCCGGAAAGCGATCCACACACCTCGGACACGAACCGAGAATTCATCGAGCCGTTCCGGTGTGGATGTTCCGCACAACTTATTCCGCCGGTCGCGTGATCGCCAATATGCGTTCGGTCTGGCGTTATCGCGAACCGCTATGACTCCCCTCACACCCTCCACTCGCCAGGGCTGTGTTTCGGGGTGATCCCTCCCTACGATGAGGCTTCGCTCCATCTGGAAGGCCCCGCGCATGGACACCAGACGTCTCTACTCGTTCATCAAGATCATCGATGCGGGGAGCATCACGCGCGCGGCCGACATCCTGCATATCGCGCAGCCGGCGCTGAGCCAGCAACTGTCCGCCCTGGAGGCGCAGTTCGGGCAGCAGCTGCTCATCCGCAGCAAGCGCGGGGTCGCCCCGACCGAGGCCGGCCGGGCGCTGTACCTGCACGCGCAGCTCATCCTCCGGCAGGTGGACCTCGCGCAGGCCGCCGTCGGCGTCTCCGGCCGGGCCCCCGCCGGCAGCGTCTCGGTGGGCCTCGCCCCGTACAGCCTGGGCGCGGCCCTCGCGTTGCCCCTGCTCAAGAGCGTGCGCGAGCGCTACCCGGACATCCTGCTGCACATCAACGAGAACTTCGGCGGCGTGATCAGCGAGGCGATCATGACGGGCCGCATGGACATGGCGTTCATCTACGGCGCCGGGCCGCTGCGGGGTGTCCAGTTCGAGCCCGTCCGCACCGAGGACCTGTATCTGATCGGCGCGCCCGGCGAGACGGCCCCGCAGGGAGAGGGCGAGGTGCGTCTGGCGGAGCTGGCGAGCGTGCCCCTGCTGCTGCCCAGCCGTATCCACACGATCCGGCAGGTCGTGGACGCCGCCTTCCAGCAGGCCTCGCTCCGGCTGAACGTGGTGGGCGAGGTCGAGTCGGCGTTGACACTCGTCAACGCCGTGGACGCGGGCATCGGCTCGACGGTCCTGCCCTGGTCGGCCGCGCGCGCCATTCTCGATGTCCGCACGCTGTCCGTACGGCGGATCGTGGAACCCGTCATCACCGTCAAACTGTCCGTGGTGACCTCGGACAACCAGCCACTCTCGGAGCCCGCGCTGGCCGTGCACGATCTGTTCCTGGAACTGATCGACACCGACAAGAACCGGCACCGGCACCGGCACCGGCAGGAATAAGGAAGCCCAATAGCGTCAGAGGAATCCGCTATTTGTTTCCGGTGACGGCCCCGGCTAGCGTCGATCGAATTGATCCACCTGGCCGGTAAAGCATGGCTCGTCACTGGAGAAGCAGATGGAAAAGCGTGTCCTCGTCACCCGTGGAACCCTGCCCGGCAACGGTCTGGGCCGACTGTCCGAAACGGCGGAGCCGGTGGCCTGGCCCGGCAGCGGAAAGCCCGGCCCCACCGATCTCGCCGCCCTCGCCCCCGGGGTGAGCGGTGTACTGGCCCTCGGCAACGACCCCGTGGACGCCGCCCTGATGGACGCGGCGGGCCCCTCGCTGCGGGTGATCGCGCTGGCCAGCATGGGCTTCGACAACGTCGACCGCGCTGCCGCCGCCGAGCGCGGCATCGTCGTCACCCACACGCCCCGCGTCCTCGCGGAGACCACCGCCGATCTCACCTTCGCGCTGATCCTCGCCTCCCGCCGCCGTATCGGCGCGGCCGGGGCCGGCCTCGCGGACGGCTCCTGGGGGTTGTTCCGGATGCACGACTATCTCGGCCTGGACGTCCACGGAGCCACCCTCGGCCTGGTCGGCTACGGCCAGATCGGCCGCGCGGTGGCCCGCCGGGCCCAGGGTTTCGGGATGCGCGTGATCCACCACGACCCGTACGCCCCGGACGACGACCTGTCGACCTCGGTGGGTCTGGCCGCGCTGCTGGCCGACTCCGACGTGGTGTCGCTGCACGTGCCGCTCACCGAGGAGACCCGCCATCTGATCTCGGTCCGCGAACTGGCGGCGATGAAGCCCACGGCCACCCTGGTCAGCACCTCGCGCGGCGGGGTCGTGGATGAAGAGGCCTTGTTGGACGCCGTTCGTGAAGGGCGACTGCACTCCGCCGGGCTCGATGTCTTCGAACGCGAGCCGATGGGAACGGAGTTGTCCCCGCTGGTCGCCGAGCCGAACGTGATCACCCTCCCCCACATCGGGTCGGCCACCGAGGCGACCCGGGCCGCGATGGTCGACCTGGCGGTGGACAACATACTCGACGTGCTGGCGGAACGGCCCGCTCGTACGCCGCTGCCCGGCAGTTCGGCGGTGGCGGGCGCGCCGGTCGGCCGGTGAACTGTTCGGGGCGGGGTGAGCGCGTTCCTCAACTCCCCTGCGTCTGAACCCCGGTGGGCCCGTCCGCCCACTGGAGCAGGAACCGCAGCGCCTCGGACGAGGCCGAGTCCGGTGCGGCCGTGTACGCGACGAGCAACTGCTCCGGGTGCGTGTCGACGGTGAACTGCTGGACGTCGAGGGTGAGTTCACCGGCGACCGGATGGACGTACGTCTTGGTGAGTTGCCGCGGTCCCCGCACCTGGTGCTCGGCCCACCAGGTGCGGAAGTCCGGGTCGCGGTCGGCGAGTTCACCAATCAGGGCGGTCAGCGCGAGGTCGTGCGGGGTGCGGCCCGCCTCCATGCGCAGGACGGCGACGCACTCGCGGGCGGCCCGGGGCCAGTCGGCGTACAGGGCCCGGAAGCCGGCGTCGAGGAAGGTGAGCCGGATCAGGTTGCGCTCGCCCGGGGGCAGCGCGCCGAAGTCGGTGAGGAGGGCGCCGGCCGCGCGGTTCCAGGCGAGGACGTCCATGCCCCGGTGCAGCACCATCGCGGGGACGTCGTACATGGTGTCCAGCAACTGCCGTAGCCGCGGGGCGACTTCGCGTCGTACGGGCGGCCGGGCGGAGGCTCCCGGCGCGACCTCGGCCAGCGTGAAGAGGTAGGCGCGCTCGTCCGGGGCGAGTTGGAGCGCGTCGGCCAGGGCGTCCAGGATGGCGCGGGAGCCCCTGCGGGTGCGGCCCTGTTCCAGGCGGACGATGTAGTCGACGCTCACATGCGCGAGGTGGGCCAGTTCCTCGCGGCGCAGTCCGGGGACGCGGCGCAGTCGGCCGTCGTCGGGGAAGCCCGCCCGGTGCGGGTCGCGGTCCGCGCGGCGGGCGCGCAGGAAGTCGCCCAGTTCGTTGCCGGAGGGGGGCGCGTCACGGTCTGCCATGGCCATGGCTCCAGTGTCGTCGGGGCGGCGCGCGCGTGCCTGGTACAGAACCGCATAGGCAGAGCCGTCCCTGGTGGGGCCGGGTGGGGCGGGGCGACGGTGGGGGCATGGCCGTAGACCCGGCTTTCCCTCCAGGGCACGGCCGTGGACCGGCCCCTCCCCTCACCTCCCACTGGAGTGCATCCTCATGCGTACCGACGTCACCTTTCTCAGCGCGGGCCTGAAGCTCGCCGGCCACCTCTACACCCCGGACGAGGAAACGTCAGGGGTACCGCGTCCCGCGATCGTGGTCGGGCATCCCGGCACCGGGGTGAAGGAACAGGCCTCCGGCCTGTATGCCCGTCGGCTGGCCGAGCGCGGGTTCGTCACGCTCGCCTTCGACGCCGCGTACCAGGGCGAGAGCGAGGGTGAGCCGCGCGGCCTGGAGGATCCGGGGCAGCGGGTGGAGGACCTCAAGGCCGCCGTCTCCTTCCTCGGCACCCTCGGTGAGGTCGATCCCGGCCGTATCGGGGCGCTGGGCATCTGCGCCTCCGGCGGGTACGCCCTGGCGGCGACCGCGACCGACCCGCGGATCCGGGCCGTGGGCACGGTCAGCGCCGTAGACATGTCACGGCAGTTCCGGCTCGGCGCGGACGGCGCCCAGGACCCGGCCGTCGTAGCGGGCATGCTGGCCGCCGCCTCCGCGGCCCGTACCGCGGAGGCCGGTGGTGCGGACGTCCAGCGCTTCCCGGTCTTCCCCGCCACCGAAGAGGAGGCGCGGGCGGGTGGTCCGCATGTCCACGAGGGCTGGGAGTACTACCGCACTCCGCGCGCGCGACACCCCCGCTCGGCGAAGGCGCTGACCTGGACCAGCGTGGATCGCATCGCCGCGTTCGACGCGTTCGCGTCCGTCGGTCTGATCGCGCCGCGCCCCCTGCTGCTGATCGTCGGGCGCGCCGCGGTGACGTCCTGGATGAGCGTGGAGGCGTTCCAGAAGGCTTACGGGTCAAAGGAGTTGGCGTGGATCGAGGGCGCTTCGCACGTCGATCTCTACGACAAGGACGAGTACGTCACGCCCGCCGTCGAGAAGCTGAGCGGCTTCTTCGGCGTCCACCTGGCGGTGTGATCCAGCAGACAACGGAAACTACACAAGTAACTTGGCAAAGTTGCTTGTGTAGTTTTACCGTGGATCCATGACCACGAACCCCTCACCGGAGCAGTCCGTCGCGACCGCTCAGCGGCTCAACGACGCGATCATCCGGCTGCGCGCCCGGCTGCGCACCGAGTCGGGGCAGCATGCGACCGGCCTCACTCCCACGCAGCTCAGCGTGCTGGGGGGTGTCGTACGGGAGGGACCGGTGACCGCGGCGCGGCTGGCCGCGCTGGAGCGCGTCAGCGCGCAGTCCATCGCGCAGAGCCTGGCCGTGCTCAAGGCCGCCGGGCTGGTGCACAGCGAGCCCGACGCGCGGGACGGCCGGAAGAAGCTGATGAGCGCCGACCCGTCCGCGGCCGAGCTGATCGACAAGCTGCTCAGGGGACGGGCCGCCTTCCTGGCGCGGGCCATCGACCAGTTGGTCGCGCCGGACGAGCGCGCGGACGTGGTGAGGGCCATCGAGCTGCTGGAGCGGCTCGCCGCCGCCGAGTTGAACGACGGCGGCATATGAGGACCGACACCGGCGAGGCCGCCGCCCCGGCGCGCGAGCTGGCGCGCGAGCCCTTCGCGTGGGCCTTCACGACCCCGGTCTATGTGGGCGTCGGCCTGAACCTGGTCAACAGCTCCTCGCCCTGGTCGGCGCGGGCCTCACGGTCCTGCTGCTGACCGTCCTGGACCGCCGGCTGATGGGCCGCGGCACCACGACCACCTGACCATCCCCTCAGCGACAACTCCCTCTAGGGGAAACGCACATGAGCACCCCCACGATCACCCCCGAGCGGACCGCCCTGCTGGTCATGGACTTCCAGAACGGGATCGTCCCCGCCGTCCCCGACTCCGACGCCCTCGTCGAGCGGGTCAAGGGCTCCATCGCCGACGTCCGTGCCGCCGGCGGCGCCATCGGCTACGTCCGCGTCGCCTTCACCGAGGACGACTGGGCGGCGGTCCCCGAGACCAACAAGTCCTTCAGCGCGGTCGCCGGGGCGAAGATGCTGCACCACGAGGACAGTTCCACTCAGATCGACGAGCGGCTCGCCCCCGAGGACGGCGACCTCGCCGTCCGCAAGATCCGCTACGGCTCCGGCTCGACGACCGATCTCCACGAACAGTTGGGCGAGCGCGGCATCGACACCCTGGTGCTCGCCGGGATCAGCACCAGCGGCGTGGTCCTGTCCACCGTCATGGACGCCGCCGACCGCGACTACCGGGTCTTCGTCCTGTCCGACGGTGTCGCCGACCCCGACGCCGAGACCCACCGGGTGCTGGTCGAGAAGGTGTTCCCGTCCCGGGCCCACGTCATCGACACGGCGGATCTACGAGAGCTGCTGCGCACCGTCTGACCTCGCTCCCGTCCCCGTCCCCGTCCCCGTTCCCGCTCCCGTTCCCGGGAAGGCCACCCGGAGCCTCTGCACCCGTCCGTCGCGCCGGAACATCAGCCAGGCGAGGGCGGGCGGGCAGGGGTTCGGGACGCCGGCCGGGGTGACGGCCTCCATCTCCCAGATGGCGACGTCCCGGCTGGCCACGACATGGCGCAGATGCTGGGTCACACCCTTGGTCCGGGTCTCCTGCATGGCCGGGAAGGGGTGGAGGCGTCCGCCCTCCTTGTTGAGGACGCCGACCAGTTCGGTCTCGGCCGGCCACAACTCCAGGATCTCCGGCGGCAGTTGGCCGCGCATGGCACCGTCAAGGGTGACCTCGGCCTCCTGCCGGCTGTCCTCGGTGAGCGCGGCGGCGTCGTCGTGACCGCCGGTCGCGGTCGACAGCAGCACCTTGGCCATCTTCGCCCGGGCCTGGTTGAGCCGGCTGCGCACGGTGCCGACCGGCACCTCACAGGCCTCGGCGATCTCCTGGTACGAGGTGATGCCGCTGAAGTGCCGCAGCATCAGCACCAGTTGCTGCTCCTGCGGCAGTTCCTCCACCGCGTCCCAGATCCAGTCCCGCAGCGCGTGCTGCTCGATCAGCCGCTCCGGCTGCGCGGGCTCGACGAGGTCGCCCAACTGCGCGGACTCCAGCCCGTCCAGGCCGGGGAACTCCCGGACGGCCCGCAGTCGCATCCGGGCGGCGTTCCGTACGATCGCCCGCAGCCAGGCCCCGACGGCCGCGGGTTCCCGTACGTCGCCGATCCGCCGCAGCGCGGTCAACGCGGCGTCCTGGACGGCGTCCTCGGCATCGGGACCGTAGCCGAGCAGGCTCAACGCGACCGCGCGCATGGGCGCCTGATGACGCGTCAGCAGCAGTCCCAGGGCGCCGGACTCACCGGCCTGGGCCCTGCGGGTGAGTTCCTCATCCGTGGGGCGGTCGAGGGGCACCATGAACCTCCGGGGCGTTCGATCCCGCGCTCTTCAGGTCCCACTTCTCCCACCCGACGGTGAACGCGGGACGGACCGCGCGTGTCGGGTCGAGGGGACCCTTGCCGAGGAAGGTACGCCGCCACGGCTCCTCGTGGGCCCCCTCGCCCGGATCGGTCAACCAGCCCTCGTGTCGGGCCAGTTCGGCCAGGTCGGTCAACCCACCCTCGCATCAGGCCTGTTCGGCGGGCTCGGGCAGCCAGCTCCCGTGGAAGCCGGACGGGACCGGGTACGGCAGCTCGACGACCGCCTGCACCGAGAGGTCCGAGGCGTCGAGGACGAGCAACTCCCCCGACGCGCCGTCGTCGTCCGAGACCAGCGACACGAGCCAGCCCGCGTCCTCGTCGGTACCGTCCTTCGCCGGTACGAAGACGGCCTCGCCGGAGTAGCGGCTACCGGGCGTCTTGTGGACGTCACCGGTCTGACGCGTGAGGTCGTGCTTGGCGATGCCGTCGCCGTTGACCGTGTAGAGGTAGCGGTTCTGGCGCCCGGTGAGGGTCTCGTTGTGGTTGGGGAACTCCGCCTCGCGGTCGTCCAGTTGGGTCCCGGTGACCCGGTCGGCCACCGGGTCCAGGGTCCACCGGTACAGGACGGAGGGGGCCTGGGTGTGCCCGGGCTCCCGCACCCCGACCGGACCGCTGGGCACACTCGGGACGCCCGGCACGCTCTGACCTGTGGGTCCGCCGATGTCGCCCCAGACCTTCCGGAAGCCGGCGTCGTCGTAGCGCACCGCGTCCAGCACCACACGCCCCTGCGCGTCCTCATGGGCGTTGCCCACATGGAAGACGTAGCAGGGATCGACGTCGAACCAGCGCACGTCGGTGGAACCGTGCTCGCGGGACATGATCCCGATCCGCGCGCCGTACGCCTCGGCCCACCGGTACGGCATCCCGCCGCGCCCGGCCAGCACGGGGTCGAAGACGACGGGCAGGTCCAGCCACACGATGTGGTGCTCGGTGATGGCGAAGTCGTGCATCATCGTCGGCCCCGGCACATCGATCGGCCGGCTGTCGAGCAGCACACCGTCCGGGGTGACCCGGTGGTAGGTGAGGTACGGCGGCGCGAACCCGGTCCCGAACAGGTGCAGTTCACCGGTGACCGGGTCTTCCTTGGGGTGCGCGGTCATCGCGGTGGTCAGCTTCCCGCCGAAGTCGTAGGGCCCTTCGGTCTCCAGCTCCGGCGTGACCCAGTAGGGAAGGCCCACTTCGCACAGGGCGAGCACGGTGTCGGCGTGCCGGATCACATGGGTGTTGGCGGGCGTGGCGGCCAGGTCGATGGTGCCGTCCTCGCGGACGAAGGGGTGGCCCTCCAACTCCCTTGTACGGACCCACCTGTTGCGGTACCACTCGGCACGGCCGCCGCGCAGCCGGATGCCGTGGAGCATGCCGGGGCCGGTGAACCAGTGCCCGCGGTCCTCGCCGGGCAGCGGGTTGGGGCCGTTGCGCAGATAGCGGCCGTCCAGGTCGGGCGGGAGGGTGCCCCGGACGGTGAGTTCGGCGGCGGTGTGCTCCTCGGGGACCGGCGCGAAGCGACCCTGGAGGTAGAGGGGGACAGTGGATTCGTTCTCGTACTGGTTCTCGTTCCGGTTCTCGTTCGTCATGCCGCTTTCCGGGTGAAGTGGGGTGAGGGGTACGGGAGTTGGCTGCGGTGGCGGACGCCTGTGCGAGGGGGGGTGCGCCGGGTCCGCCGCCGCGGTGGTGGCGGCCGTGCCGAGCGCCGCGGCCGTCACGACTGCCGGCGAAGAGGACTCAGAGGCTCACTGACTCAAAGGGCTCAAGTGAGGGGCCCCGAGGCCGCCTTCGCGATGAACGCGGCGACCTCGGCGGGCTTGGACACGTACACGGCGTGACTGCCGGCGACCTCGGTCACCGTCGACCCGGCCCGCCCGGCCATGACGCGCTGGGCGGGCGGCGGGATCATGTGGTCGTCGGTGGCGACGAGGTAGAAGCTCGGCCTGGTCTGCCAGGCGGCCTCGGTGACCGCGCCCGCCAACGCGTCCACGCCCCAAGGCACTTGGGAGTCGGCGAGGAACTGGGCGTCGGCGGCGGGCAGATCACCGGCGAAGGACGCGGCGAACTTCTCCCGGTCCAGGAAGAGGAACCCGTCGACGGGCGGCAGGATCGGCGGCACGGGTGCGCCGGGCGGCGGGTCGGCGATGAGGGTGTTCACGGACTCGCCCTTGTCGGGCGCGAACGCCGCGACGTACACGAGCGCCGACACCTTCTCGTGGGTGCCGACCTCGGAGATCACCGCGCCGCCGTAGGAGTGTCCGACGAGTACGGTCGGGCCGTCCTGGGCGTCGAGGACCCGTTCGGTCGTGGCGACGTCGCCCTCCAGGGACAGGGTGGGGTTCTGGACGACGCTCACGTGGTAGCCGTCGGCGCGGAGCGCGTCGTAGACGCCCCGCCAGCCCGATCCGTCGACGAATCCGCCGTGTACGAGAACGATGTTCTTCGCTGCGCCTGCTTCCGGTGTGGTGCTCACGATGCGCCAACTCCTTTGTGGGGTGCGTGATGTGGTGCCGGTTCGCGGGGTGCCGATGGGTGAGGTGTCGCCGTTACGGGACGGCCCGCACCGGCGGCTGGGCCTGCGCCAGGGCCATGAGCCGGGCCTGGACCCGGGCGGGGTAGATCTTCGTGAAGACCGCGGGGGCGACGAGCCCGACGACATGGGCGGTGATGCCCACCCACGCCGGGGCGTCCACCGCGCCCGCGACGGCCAGGCTGACGGCGATGAAGGTGAAGCCGGCTCCCCAGGCGCTGGTGATGTAGTTGTTGACCTGGAGGAACCCCGGGGTGTCCCAGTACTCGCGGGGGGCCTGCCGCTTGGCGATCCCCAGCGTGAAGGGGCTCCGGACCAGCAGACTCCCCCATGCGGTGGCGGCCAGCCAGACGAACGAGATGACGTCGGTGTGGTCGGCCAGCGAGGAGTCCGGCCGGGCGACGGAGACGGCGCCGAGCATGACGAAGTACACGAGGGTGCTGATCTCCAGGACCAGCGCGTCGAAGCCGACCCCGCGGCGACGGTCGTTCAGCATCATCAGCAGCCCCGTGACGAGACCGCCGATCGCGCCCCAGCGCCAGTCGAAGGACGAGAGGACGCCGGCGACGATCCAGGGGGCGAATCCGGGCAGATAAGCCAACATTGATTGTTCCTCGGTGCAGTGGAGTGGACGCCGACTAGATGCGCGGCGGCCCCCGAAGTTCGAACCTCGCGATGTGACGCCCGTCACTCCACCGTCGGCGGCTAACCGGATAGATCTATCCACTTAATGTAGGGTGGCGCGCATCGCCTGTCGAGAGAAGCCGTGAGGAGTGGTGATGGACGTTTCGGGGTCGCGCGAGAACCGGCTTCCGCTGGGAGCCGCCGCCCTGGTGCTGAACGCGGTGCAGTGGGTGGTGTCCGAGGCGGTCGCCGCGGGCGCCTGGACCAGCCCGCCGTACAGCTATGCCACGAACTACATCAGCGACCTGGGCGTGCCGGACTGCGGCACGACATTCCAGGACCGCGTCATCTGCTCGCCGGATCACGCGCTGACGAACACGTCGTTCATCGTCCAGGGCATCCTGTTCGCGGCCGGCGTGGTGCTGCTCGCGGTGCCCCTGCTCACGGGCCGCGCGCGCCGGATCGTCATCGCCCTCGCGGGTGCGCACGCGGTGGGCTTCCTGCTGGTCGGCCTGTTCCACGACTCCGGGAGCGGCCCGGGCTACAGCCTGGGGCTGCATGTCGGGGGCACGGCGGTCGCCATCCTGTGCGCGAACACGGTCGTGATCATGGCGGGCTCGCTGCGGAGTCACCAACTGCCGCGCGCGTACCGCGTGTTCAGCGTCGCGGTCGGTGTCCTGGGCCTGCTGAGCGAGGCATTCGTGGGGGCCTCGACGAGCACGGCCGGGATCTTCGAGCGGGGCGGTGTCTACTCATGGCTGCTGTGGAGCGTCGTGACGGGGGTGTCGCTCCTGGTCGGGCAGGCTCGCCGTACCGCCGGGGCGAGGATGCCGGAGAATGTCCCGGCGTGAGCCCGGACACCCAACACCAACGCCCGCTGCGAGCGGACGCGGAGCGGAACCGCCGCCTGATCATGACGACGGCCGACCGTCTGTTCGCCCGGGGGGGGCCACGGTCCCCCTCAACGAGATCGCCCGCGAGGCGGGCATCGGCGTCGGCACGGTCTACCGCCGCTTCCCGGACCTCCAGTCACTGGTGGACGCCCTGTTCACGGAACGCTTCACGGTGTTCCTGCACCTGGCGGCCAAGGCAGCGGAACTGCCGGACCCGGCCCGGGCGCTACGGCACTACCTGCTGGCGGCGGCGCAGTGGCGGGCCGAGGACCGGGCCCTGGAGGTCATCCTGGCCAACGCGAGCGTCGACACGGGACCGGTCGCCCGGACCCGTGATCAACTCGGCCGCCTCGTGGACGGCCTCGCGGAACGGGCGGTGGCGGCGGGCGCGGTCCGCGAGGACTTCGCCAGCGCCGACGTGTACGCCTTCCTGTACATGATCGGCGCCGTCGCCGACCGCACGAACGAGGTGGCACCGGGCGCCTGGCGCCGGTACGCGGAGGTGCTGATGGTGGGGTTCGGGCTGGCGGGGCCGGCGGCGGAGGGTACGTCGGCGCTGACGGACGAGCAGTTGCTGGGGAGTTGCCGAAGCCTTTGGGAGAGCAGGGGTAGCGGGCGGGACGGGGGGACCGAGGGCTGGTCACCGGTCACACCAGCCGCCTGATCTCCCCCCGCACCCGGTAGAAGCCTGCCGAGGAGGAGTGCAGCGCGTCGACCACATAGCGGGCGCCGGGCTCGCGTATCGCGCGTGGGAACTGGACGTTCCAACCCGACTCGTAGCCGTCCGAGACCACGTGCACGCGCACTCGGCCTCCTCGCTCGAAGCACTCCACGACGACTCCGCTCCCGGGTGCGGGAACGGCGCTGACCGTGGCGACGGACGCGGCGGTGGTCAGTGGTGCGTACGTCGGCAGGGCGGCGGCCAGCTTGATGTCCGCGGCGACCGGGACCGTGCCCGACTGCGCGGCGTTGATCGCGGCCTCGCTCGCGTCGACGCAGGCGAGGGAGCCGTCCGTGGAGACGATGTACAGCCGCTCGTCGTGGTACTGCATGGACAGCGCCGAGCCGCCACCCGTGCCGAGCTTCCACAGCCGGGTGCCGTCGGCGGTGAAGCAGTAGACGGAGGACGCCGAGTCGCCCGCGAAGACGTACCGTCCGCCGGGGGACGTGGCGCACGAGTACACGGCGGCGTCGCACTGGTAGGAGGCCTCGATCGCCCCGGTGGACTTCGCGAGCCGCTGGACGACCCGCCGGCCCGTACCGGCGTAGACCGCGTTCTGCTCCTGCCAGCCGAAGAGCACGTTGCCGGTGGTCGCGGTGTGCCAGAGCTGGCGGGTGCCGTCCGCCGCGTAGGCCGTCACGCCCTGGCTGTGTCCGTGGTAGACGGCGTGGTCGTCGGCGCGCACCATCCAGGCGTTGTCCCCGGACGAGTTGCGCGACCACTGGAGCTCGTCCTCGTGGTCGATGACCGTCAGACCGCCGTTGCGGTCGGAGACGTTCAGCACGCCCGCGTGGATGTCCAGCCAGAAGATGTCGACCTCGGCGGCGATGTCGTAGGCCGCGAACGGCACCTTCGAGGAGAGGTCGTAGACCCGGCCGTCGTCACAGCCCGCGTAGATCCAGAAGTCGTCCGCCACCAGGCACTTGACGCCGTCGGGCAGGGAGTAGTGCGCCAGCACCTCGCCGTCGTGGCTCAGGTTGTAGACGTTGCCGTGCTGGTTGCCGACCCAGCAGCGGTCCTCGTCGACATGGATGCCGAACGCCGAGGCTCCGGTACGGAACCGCCACAGCACCGGGGCGGTCGCCCGTGCCGTCGACGGGGCGGACGTCACCTGACGGCGGGTCACGGCGCGGGCCGCCCGCTGCCCTTGAACGGCGGGCGCGTACCCCTTGCGCACCTTCTCGGCTATCTTCTTCGCCGCCGCGGTCTTCGCCTTCTCGTCGGTCGGGAAGGTGGTGATCTGGCGCTGCCCGTCCACTCCGATCCGCCCGTACCGCACGGAGACGGTGGTCCCCTCGACAGTCACCTCGTAGAACTTGTGCGCACCGCCGCTCTCCTGCGAGAGCTCCAGATACGTCGTGTTCCCCGACTGTCGTGCCTGCGCAGCGGACACAGCGCACCCCTCCCCAAAGACCCGGTCGGCCACTACGGCCGATCTCCAGTGACTCCAAACTAGTGGTCACCACTGACATCGAGGTCCCGGGCGGGATTCGAGGCGCTCCAAGGGGATCCGCGGGGAGACCTTCGGCTGGACCGCGCCGTTCCGAACGTGGACATCGAAGGCGACTCACTGCCGCCACGCGGCACGAACACGCAGGCAACTCCTCCGCCCGCACCCGCCCCGCCCAAGCCGAGCCGAACAAGCCGAGCCAAGAATCGGTAATGATTGTCATTATTGGGCGCCACCCCATGGTGGTGAAAATCGTTTCCATCTACGGTCGGAGGTGTTCCGTTCCACGGGGCCCCGCCCACATGTGAGGTCCCCAGCCCGTCAAGGAGAACCCCGTCGTGCGCACTGCCGGCACCTCCATATCCCGCCCCGCACGCCTCGCCGTCGGGGGCTCGGTCGCCCTCGTGGTGCTGGCCGCCGTCAGCGGCTGCTCCACCGCCTCCTCCGACGACACCGCGAACGCCGGGTCGACGACGGCGGGCAAGACCATCAAGGTCGTGGCGGCGGAGAACTTCTGGGGCAGCATCGCCGCCCAACTCGGCGGCACCCACGCACAGGTCAAGAGCATCATCAACAACCCGAACGCCGACCCGCACGACTACGAACCGACCGCGGCGGACGGCCGGTTGGTGGCCGGCGCGCAGTACACGATCGTCAACGGCATCGGCTACGACGCCTGGGCGGACAAGCTGCTGTCCGCCAACCCCGAGAGCGGCCGTACCGATCTCAAGGTCGGCGACCTGGTGGGCATCAAGCCCGGCGGCAACCCGCACCGCTGGTACTCGCCCGACAACGTCCACCAGGTCATCGAGAAGATCACCGCCGACTACAAGAAGCTGGACCCGGCCGACGCCGCCTATTTCGACGCGCGGAAGTCGACCTTCGAGACCAAGACCCTCGCGCCGTACGACAAGTTGATCGCCGACATCAAGGCCGAGTACGCCAACACCCCTATCGGCGCCTCGGAGTCCATCGTGACCCCGCTCGCCGAAGGGCTCGGCCTGAAGATGCTCACGCCCGAGTCCTTCCTGGACGCCATCAGCGAGGGCACCGACCCGACGGCCAAGGACAAGCAGACGATCGACCGGCAGATCAGCCAGAAGCTGATCAAGGTGTACGTCTACAACAGCCAGAACGCCACCCCGGACGTCCAGGCCCAGGTGAAGGCGGCCAAGGCCGAGGGCATCCCCGTCGCCACGGTGACCGAGACCCTCACTCCGGCCGGGGCCTCCTTCCAGGCTTGGCAGGTACGGCAGTTGGAGGGCATCGAGAAGGCCCTGGGGCAGGCGACGGGCAGGTGAGCACGGTGAATCCGGCTACCCGGGCAGGGGACTTGGTCCGGCACCGGTTCCCTGGACAAGCGGCCGAACCGCGCTCCCCGGTCGTGTCGCTGCGCGGCGCCGCCGTGCGCGTCGGCGGCCGCACCTTGTGGTCCGGTGTCCAACTGGAGGTCGGCGCCGGGGAGTTCGTGGCCGTCCTCGGTCCCAACGGGGTCGGCAAGTCGACCCTGGTCAAGGTGCTGCTCGGCATCCTGCCCCCGGCCGCCGGCGAGGTCGCCGTACTGGGCGAGGCGCCCGGCCGGGTGGGCCACCGCATCGGCTATCTGCCGCAGCGCCGCAGCTTCGACGCGAGCCTGCGCATCCGTGGCACCGACATCGTGCGACTGGGCCTGGACGGCGACCGCTGGGGCGTACCGCTGCCGGTGCCCGCCCGGTTCAGCGCCCGGCGCCGGGCCGCCCGGGACCGGATCGCCGAGGTCGTCGAGCTGGTCGGCGCGAGCGCGTACGCGCACCGGCCGATCGGCGAGTGCTCCGGCGGTGAGCAGCAGCGGCTGCTGATCGCGCAGGCGCTGGTCCGCGGTCCCGAACTGCTGCTGCTGGACGAGCCGTTGGACAGTCTCGACCTGTCGCACCAGAGCGCGGTCGCCGCGCTGATCGGGCGGATCTGCCGGGAGGCCGGCGTGAGTGTGGTCATGGTCGCGCACGACGTCAACCCGATCCTGCCGTGGCTGGACCGGGTGGTGTACATCGCCGAGGGCGGTGCGGTCGCGGGCCGTCCGCAGGAGGTGATCACCACCGAGACGCTGACCCGGCTGTACGGCGTACCGGTGGAGGTGCTGCGCACCGGCGACGGGCGGCTGGTGGTCGTCGGCCAACCCGAGGCGCCCGCCCGCCACACCGACCGGCACGTTGGGGGAGGCGGCCGTGAACTGGGCTGACGCGAGCGCCGGTTGGTCGTGGAACCCGGTGACCGACCTCCAGCAGATCTGGGCGTTCCCGTTCATGGTCAACGCCTTCCGAGCCGGTACGGTCGTGGCCGTACTGGCCGCCGTGATGGGCTGGTTCATGGTGCTGCGCCGGCAGAGCTTCGCCGGACACACGCTGGCCCTGGTCAGCTTTCCCGGCGCGGCCTGCGCGACGCTGCTGGGCATCGGCGCGGGCTTCGGCTACTTCGCGTTCTGCGTCGGCGGCGCCCTGGTGATCGCCGCCATCCCCCGTGCCGGACAGGGCGGCAGCGGCCAGGAGTCGGCGCTCACCGGCACGGTCCAGGCGTTCCTGCTGGCCTGCGGATTCCTCTTCGTCGCCCTCTACAAAGGGTTCCTCGGCGGGGTCAACTCCCTGTTGTTCGGAAGCTTCTTGGGCATCACCACCGTCCAGGTGACCGTGCTGACGGTCGTCGCGGCCCTCGCGCTCGGCGTGCTGGCGGTCATCGGGCGGCCACTGCTGTTCGCCTCCGTCGACGAGAACGTCGCCTCCGGACGCGGGGTGCCGGTGCGGGCCCTGTCCGTGGTCTTCCTCGTCCTCCTCGGGACGGCGACCGCGGAGGCCAGCCAGATCACCGGCACGCTGCTGGTGTTCGCCCTGCTGGTGATGCCGGCGGCGGCCGCGCAACAGCTCACCGCGCGGCCCGCGTTGAGCCTGGCGCTGTCGGTGCTCATCGCACTCGCGGTGACCTGGACCGGGCTGATCACCGCCTACTACTCGCCGTACCCGATCGGTTTCTACGTGACGACCTTCGCGTTCGCCGTCCATGTCCTGGCCCTCGCGACCCGCACCCTCAACTCGGCCGTGGGCAGGCACCGTTTGGCGGAAGCGGGTGCTGTCGTATGAGCGCCTTCACGCACCCGTACTTCGTGCACGCGCTGCTGGCCGGTACCGCGATCGCCCTGGCGGCCGGCCTGGTGGGGCACTTCCTGGTGCTGCGCGCCCAGGTGTTCACCGGCGACGCGCTCAGCCATGTCGCGTTCACCGGGGCGCTCGCGGCTCTCGCGCTCGGCTACGACCTGCGGCTGGGGCTGTTCGCGACCACCGTGCTGTTCGCGGTGCTGCTCGGCACGCTGGGCCGCCGAGGTCGCAGCGACGACGTCGCCATCGGCAGCGTCTTCTCCTGGATCCTGGGCCTGGGCGTCTTCTTCCTCACCCTCTACACCACCTCCCGCAACACGGGGAACGGCACCGCCGGGGTCACCGTCCTCTTCGGCTCGATCTTCGGACTCTCCGGCGGGCAGGCGGAGTTGGCGGCCGTCGTCGCGGGTGTCATCTCTCTCGCCGTGCTCGCGATCGCCCGTCCGCTGCTGTTCGCCTCCGTCGACGAGGCGGTGGCGGCGGCCCGTCGGGTGCCCGTACGGCTGCTCGGCCTCGGCTTCCTGATCCTGGTCGGCGCCTGCGCGGCCGAGGCGGCCCAGGCGGTCGGCTCGCTGCTGCTGCTCGGTCTGCTCGCCGCTCCCGCCGGAGCCGCGGCGCGCCTCACCGACCGGCCCTACCACTGCCTCGCCCTGTCCGCGGGACTCGCGGTGGCGGAGATGTGGGCGGGCCTCGCCCTGAGCTACTACGTTCCCCAACTGCCGCCCAGTTTCGCCATCATGGCCGTCGCCACGGCCGTCTACGCGGTCGCGATCGGCGCCGTACGGCGACCCAGCGCCCGCGTCCACCTCGCGGAGGCGTGATGGACGCACCGGCCGACGACCTGGACCTCATCGGCCGCCGCACCGCCCAACGCGCGAGTGTCGTACGGGCGTTGATCGACCGCGGCGGCTTCGTGGGCGCCCGCGCCCTGCACGACGAACTTCGGATCCAAGGGGCGAGGGTGGGCCTCAACACCGTGTACCGCACCCTGGCCGCCCTCGTGGACGCCGGTCGCGCCGACGTCGTACGCGACCGGGGTGGTGAACGGCTGTTCCGGCACCGGCCGTTCCCCGGGCATCGGCACTATCTGCTGTGCCGTGTCTGCGGGTTGAGCATGCCGGTCGACTCCGAGGCGGTCGAAGCCTGGGCCGGGCGGGTGGCCGACGCGTCCGGTTTCGCGGAGGTCGAGCACACCGTCGAGCTCAGTGGTCTGTGTCCGCAATGCAGGGCAAGTTAGTAATGGTATCCATTTTCATATAGCGTTTCCCGTGACCCGTCCGAGCAGGAGGAATCTCATGGCCGTTCCCAAGCGGAAGATGTCCCGCAGTAACACCCGCCACCGTCGCGCCCAGTGGAAGGCGGCCACGCCGGCGCTCGTGCCGATCACGATCGACGGCGTCCCGTACCTGGTGCCGCAGCGGCTGGCGAAGGCGTACGAGCGCGGGCTGCTGCGGCCCGAGGGCTGACAACTCCGCACGCCTGCCGCCCACATGGTCAGACCTGCTCGAAGTGGCTCGGTCTGCCGTCGCGCTCGATCACTCGGCCGCACCGCGCCGCCCTGTCCCTGGGCATGAGCGTCCAGGTCCCGTCCTTGCGGCGCAGGGCCGCCGAGTGCCACGGCGTGGTCCAGGCATCGGGCGCGTCGAGGAGACGGATGCCGAACTTGGGTGCGCCGACGGGCTGGGGGTGGATGGACAGGCGTACGGCGTGGGGGTGGTGGTCGGCGACGAGGTCGCCCCAGGCGCGGCTGCGCTGGATGACGCCGTACGCCCGTTGCCGGCAGGCGCGTTGCAGCGCCGAGCGGGTGCCCCGGTGGTCGGCGGTGTCCTCGACGAGGAAACGGGTGATCCCCCGGTACAGCGCCAACGCTTCGTCGTCGGTGCGGATTTCGGCCCGCAGGGCGTCGAGGGTGGGTGCGTATCGCTCGTGGACGTGGACGCGTTTCGTGTCGTGCGGCAGGTCGCCCAGGACGTCGCGCAGGTCGAAGACGGACAGTCTCTCCAGGCCCGACTCGCCTATGAGCGTGCGGAGTTCGTCGGCATAGGCGTCGATGTGCGCGTCGGGGACGCCGATGAGGTCGCCGAAGACGTGGCCGTCGGAGCAGATGACCATGCAGGCGCCCGGTGGGTGGACGCGCTCGATCTCCGTGCACAGGGTGTTCAGGAAGGTGAGGGAGAGGCGTTCGCCCATGTCGGGGAGGTGGCCGAGGACTTTGGCCGGGTTCGGGGACTTGCAGGGGAAGCCTGGCAGGGTGAAGGCGATCGGGGCGTCCGCACGGACGAACTCGGCGATCTGGCCCAGTTGTTGGGGGAACGCCTCGGCGTAGGTGCGGGCGTGGCTGTGGTCGGTCGTGCGGTGGTGCGGCAGGAGCAGGTTGAGGATCGCGGCGCCGGTGCGCGTGGGGAGCGTGTCCGGTGTGGTCGTCGACGGCATGGTGTTCCTCCGGGGGGCGTGCGGGCATGACGACGTGGCGGCATGGCGCCGAGGCGAGGCGTGGCCGGGCGCGGTGTGTAGGTGGGGCGGCGTGTAGGTGGGGCGGCGTGTTGGTGTGCCGGTGGGGCGGTGGGGCAATGTGTCCGTGAGGCGGTGTGCCAGTGGGGCGCTGTGCCGGTGGGGCGGTGGGGCGGTGGGGCGGTGGGGCGGTGGGGCGGCATGTCCGTGAGGCGGCGTGCCGGTGGGGCGGCATCTCCGTGAGGCGGTGTGCCAGTGGGGCGCTGTGCCGGTGGGGCGGTGGGGCGGTGGGGCGGCATGTCCGTGAGGCGGCGTGCCGGTGGGGCCGTGTGTCCGTGGGGCGGGTCAGGCGGAGCCGGGGCGGGCGTGCTCACCCGCCCCGGTCATCCGGGGGCTTGGGTGGTTCGGGGGCTTGGGTCACCCGGGAGGCCTGGATCACCCGGGGGCTTGGGTCACCTGGGGCCTGAGGCAATCGGGGTCTGGATCACCCGAGGGCCCGAGTCACCCTGGGGCCTGGATCATCCGAGGGCCCGAGTCACCCGAAGAGCCTGGGCCACCCGAGGGCCCGGGTGACCCCGAGGACCGGATCACGCGAGGATCTGGATCACCCGGGTCACCCGGAGGATCCGGGTCACGCGGAGGGCCCGGGTCACCGAGGGCCTGGATCACCGAGGGCCCAGGTCACCCCCAGAACCCGAATCACCCAAGACCCCGGGGCACCCGAGGCCCCAGGTCACCTTGAGGGCTTGTAGACCCTGGCGCCTGGGTCGCCCGGCGGCCCGGGTCGTCCTGGGGCCCCGGATCATCACCCAGGGCGCTGGTCAGAGGCGGCGGTCGTAGCCGACCGGGAGACGGTTCGTGCCGCGGCCCAGGACGGCCGGGATCCATTCGATGTCCTCGTCCGCGATGGCCAGTTGGAGGCCGGGGAGGCGGGCGAGGAGGGTGCCGAGGGCGGTCTGGAGTTCGGTGCGGGCGAGGGCGGCGCCGGGGCAGAAGTGGATGCCGTGGCCGAAGGCCAGGTGGGGGTTCGGGGAGCGGTCGAGGTCGAGGGTGTCGGGGTCCGGGAAGCGGCGCGGGTCGCGGTTGGCCGCGCACAGGGAGACGATCACCGAGTCGCCGGCCGGGACCTCGGTGCCGTGCAGGTCGCTGTCCTGGTCGAAGAAGCGCCAGGTCGTCAGCTCGAAGGCGCTGTCGTAGCGCAGGAGTTCCTCGACCGCGCGGGGCAGGAGCGTCGGGTCGTCGCGCAGGCGGGTCAGCTGGGCCGGGTTGCGGAACAGGGCGATCAGCGCGGTCGTGATCTGGTTGGTGACCGGTTCCTGGCCGGCGACCAGGAGCTGGAAGATCATCGAGTCCAGTTCCTCCTGGGACAGTTCACGGCGGTCGCGGGCCACGACGAGGCGGCTGAGCAGGTCGTCCTCTCCGTGTGCGTGCTTGTGGGCGACAACCTCGGCGATGTAGTTCTGCAGGCCGTGCAGGCGGGCTTCGTACCGCGGCCGTCCGGGGTCCGTGGGGCCGACCGGCTGGACGACCTTGCCCCAGTCGCGGTCGAAGCGGGCAGCCAACTCCCTTGGCAGACCGATGACTTCGGCGAGGACCTGGAAGGGGAAGCGGGCGGCGAAGCCCGACACGAGGTCGACGGGGCCGGACGGGGGCAGGTCGTCGACCAGCGCGTCCGCCAACTCCTGGAAACGCGCGCGGAGTTCCTCGATGCGGCGGGGCGTGAACGCGTCGGTCACGAAGCGCCGCATGCGGGTGTGCTTCGGCGGGTCCTGGTGGAGCAGATGGACCTGGAGCTGGGAGTGCTGCGGCTCCGGCATGATCGAGGCGCGGGACCGCCAACTGTCGTTGCCGCGCTCGTGGTTCTTGCCGAGACGGTCGTCGTTCAGGGCGGAGTGGGCGGCGTCGTAGCCGGTGACGAGCCACGCGCGGACGCCGCTGGGGAAGAGGACGCGGTGGACCGGGCCCGCGTCGCGCATCGCGTCGTAGAGGGGATACGGGTCGGCCTTGTAGGGGCAGCCCATCAGCGGTACGGGCTCGGCCAGGGGCTCTTGGACGGTCATGAACGAGGCTCCTCAGAGGGCGAGTTCGGGCTGGTGGTGGTCGAGCCAGAGGGCGAGGTCGACGACGCGCTCCAGGCGTAGCCGGTGGCCCCACTCCAACCGGTCCGGTGGGGTGTCCAGATGCGGCTTGAGGCGGGTCTCGTCGGCCAGGGCGCGGACCTGTTCGGTGGCCAGGGCGTCGCGGGCCAGGTTCTGCAATCCGCGGTTGTAGTCGGGGTGGTGGGTGGCCGGGTAGTGGTTCTTGGGGCGCCACAGGACGGACTCCGGCGCCAGACCGGCACCCGTCGCACGCAGCAGGCTCTTCTCCCTGCCGTCGTGACTCTTCAGCGCCCAGGGGGTGTTGAAGGCGTACTCGACGAGCCGGTGGTCGCAGTACGGGACCCTGACCTCCAGCCCCTGCGCCATGCTCAACCGGTCCTTGCGGTGCAGGAGTTGGCGCAGCCAGCGGGTCAGGGAGACGTGCTGCATCTCGCGTTGCCGGTGTTCGGCGGGGGTTTCGTCGTCCAGGTGCGGTACGGCGGCCAGCGCGTCGCGGTAGGTGTCGGCGCGGAACTCGCCGATGCACAGGTCGAGTTCGGGGTTGAGCGGCATCGCGGCCTCGTCGCCCGTCACCAGGAGCCAGGGGAAGGTGGTGGCGGCGAGTGCCCTCGGGTCGTGGAACCAGGGGTAGCCGCCGAAGACCTCGTCCGCCGCCTCGCCGGACAGGGCGACGGTCGAGTGCCGTCGTATCTCTCCGAAGAGGAGGTACAGCGAGGTGTCCATGTCGCCGACGCCGATCGGCGAGTCGCGGGCCACGACGACCGCCTTGCGGTGCTCGGGGTCGAGCAGGGCGAGCGGGTCGAGGACGACGGTGCTGTGGTCGGTGCCGATGAAGGCGCCGGCCTCGGTGGCGAACGGGGTGTCGTGGCCGGTGCGCAGCACGTCGCCCGTGAACCGTGCCGCCTGGTCGCTGTAGTCGACGGCGTACGAGCGGATGCGGGCGTCCGGGCCCTCGCGCAGGCGGAGTTCGGCGGCGAGCAGGGCGGTCAGGACGGTGGAGTCGAGGCCGCCGGAGAGCAGGCTGCACAGCGGGACGTCGGCTTCGAGCTGGCTGCGGGCTGCCGCCCCGACCAGCTCACGGATGCGCTCGACGGTCGTGTCCCGGTCGTCGCCGTGGACCCCGGCCTCCAACTGCCAGTAGCGGCGCTCTCGGACGCCGTCCCGGTCCAGGACGAGCAGGCCGCCGGGTTCGACCTCGCGTACGCCGGACCACACGGTCGGTCCGGTGTTGAAGAGCAGGCTGTACGCCTCCCGGAGGCCGTCGGCGTCCACGCGGGGCCGTATCTCCGGGTGCACGAACAGGGCCTTGGGCTCTGACGCGAAGGCGAGGCCGCCGTCAACCGCCGCCCAGTACAGGGGTTTTACGCCGAGCCGGTCGCGGACCAGCAGCAGGCGCTGCTCGCGTTCGTCCCAGACGGCGAAGGCGAACATGCCGTCCAGGTGGTCGGCCACCGCCTCGCCCCACTCGGCGTAGGCGCGCAGCACCACTTCGGTGTCGCTGCGCGTGCGGAACTCGTGGCCCAACTTCCGCAGCTCCGACCGGAGTTGGTGATGGTTGTAGACCTCGCCGCTGTAGCTGAGGACCGTGTCGGACCGCCGGTCGGTCATCGGCTGTACGCCGCCCACGAGGTCGATGACGGACAGCCGGCGGTGACCGATCGCGGCGCGCTCGCCGAGCCACACACCTCCGGTGTCGGGGCCGCGCGGGGTGAGGGCGGCGGTCATGGCCTCGATGACCGGGGCCCGAGTTCGGGCGTCGTGATGGAAGGACACCCAGCCGGTAATTCCGCACATGAGTCGAACTCCTGGGTCAGTGGTGGGCGGCGGGCGCCGCGTGGGTCGTCTTCTCGGGCTTGTCGGGCACGGGCGTGGATCTCCCGCCGGCCGGGGCGAGCGGGAGTAGGGCGAGACAGGCGGCCGGGGCGTGCCCCACACGCGCCTCGACGGCCAACGCCCGGGCGGTGATTGCGCACACGAGTCCAACTCCTGGGTCAGTGGTGGGCCGCGGGCGTCGCATCGGTCGTCCTCTCCGGTCTGTCGGGCACCGGCGCGGACCTTCCGCCGGACAGGGCCAGCAGGGGCACGGCGAGACACGCGGCCGTGGCCGCAAGGGCCAGCCCCGCCCGTGCTCCGCCCGCCAACGCCCAGGCCGTGGTGGCCAGGGCAGGGCCGAGGGTGAAGCCCAGGCTGCGGGCGAGTTGGACCGTCGAACCGACCGTCGCCGTCCGGTCGGGTGGGGCGGCGCCCATGACCAGGGACTGGGTCGGACCGCCGTAGAGCCCCATGCCGATGCCCCCGAGGGCCAGCCGCCAGGCCACCTCCGGCGTCGACCAGCCGGTGCCGAGCGGGACGAGCAGGAGGAGGCCCGCGGCGGTGAGCGCGGCGCCGGTGACCGCGACCGGCCAGGCGCCCCAGCGGTCGGCGAACCGTCCGCCGAACGGGCCCGCCAGGCCCATGCCGAGCGGGAAGGCGAGCACGGTCAGGCCGGTTGCGGTGGCGCTCAGGCCGTCGTCGCGCTGGAGGTGCAGGGCGACGACGTAGTGCAGGGCGGCGAAGCCGGCCGCGAGGGCAAGTACCGCCCCGTGGGCCGGTAACAGTCCCGTTGTGCGGAGTACGCCGGTCACCGGACGTCCGCCGGGACCGCGCAGCCACCACCACAGCGGCGGTACGGCGGCCAGGGCGAGGAGCGACCAGGCCGGGGCGTCGGCCGCCAGGGTGAGCGCCAGCAGCAGGGCCGCGACGCCGGTGGCCACCAGCAGCGCGTCGGACATGGACCGGCGATCGGGCGCGCGCAGCCCGCCGTCCCTCGGCATCGCCTTCCACGCGACGGCCAGCGCCAGCACACAGAACGGGATCTTGACCAGGAAGACGGCCCGCCAGCCCAGTTGGTCGAGCAGCAGCCCGCCCACCGCCGGTCCGGTGACCGCGCCGAGCGGGCCCAGCGTCGCGGGCACACTCATCGCCCGCGCCCTGGACTCCGGTCGTACGGAACGGATCGCGAGCACCGGCATCAGGACGAACAGCACCGCCCCGAACGCGCCCTGCGCCATACGGGCCGCGATCAGCCAGGCCGCCCAGGGAGCGACGGCGGCGAGGGCGCTGCACAGGCCGAACCCTGCGGCCGACATCAGCACCGCCGCGCGCGGCCCCACGCCGTCCAGCCAGCGGCCGACCGGCAACAGCAGCGCCACGACGGGGAGTTGATAGCCCAGCACGGCCCACTGGGCGGTCGCGGCGGAGACGTGCAGTCCGTCGGCGATGTCCGCCAGGGCCACATTGACGATGTTCATGTCGAGCATCGCGATGAACGACAGCACCCCCGCCACCGCCACCAGCAGCCAGCGGTCCTCCTGTACGGCTGTGCGGCCGGGCTGTTCCGGACCGGGACTCCGATGCGTCATCTCTGCGCGCCTCCCCTCGCGGGTGGGCTGCCGGACAGCAGCCTCGTCCCACAAGTCGGGGGAAAACAGGGGTGAGTTCCCGGGCTTCGGCCGGCAAAACAGTGAGCGATGTCCGGGCCGAAGGAGGGAACTCAGCGCCCCGCTCGACCGACTACTGAGGCGATCCCCGGGACGACAACCGGCCCTCAGGACAACAGGAGTTCCCCATGGTTCAGAAGCAGCCGGCTCAGAAGAAGTCGGCTCAGAAGCACTACACCGTCACCGGCATGACCTGCGAGCACTGCGCGGCGAGCGTCAGGGAAGAGGTGTCCGAGGTGGCGGGCGTGAGCGAGGTCGTGGTCGACGTCGCCGCCAACTCCGTGACCGTGCACGGCGCGGACCTCGACGACGCGCGGCTGCGCGCGGCCATCGTCGAGGCCGGGTACGCCGTAGCCGACCCGGTCGCCGCCTGACCGAGCCGGGACGGGCAGGAGGACGGCACCACCCCCGTCGTCCTCCTGCCCGTCCCGGCTCACACGCCGGTCTCCACCGCCTCGGTCAACTCCCCCTCGGCGGGCGCCCGATGGTCGAAGGCGATCAACGGGTCGCCGGTCAGTGGATGGTCGATCACCGCCGCCCGTACGCCGAACACCTCCGCCATCAACTCCGGCGTGAGCACCTCGCGCGGCGGCCCGGACGCCACCACCGCTCCCTGGTGCAGCACATGCAGCCGGTCGCAGACCGACGCGGCGGCGTTGAGGTCGTGCAGCGACACCAGGGTGGTACGGCGCCGGACGCGCAACAGGGCGAGCAGTTCCACCTGGTGGCGGATGTCGAGGTGGTTGGTCGGCTCGTCCAGGACCAGGACGTCCGGGTCCTGCGCGAACGCCCGCGCCAGCAGGACGCGTTGGCGTTCTCCGCCGGACAGGGCCGTGAAACGGCGTCCGGCGTGACCGGCCATGCCGACGTCGGCGAGGGCGCGGGCGACGATGTCCCGGTCGGTGGCGTCCTCGCCCGCGAAGGCCCGCTTGTAGGGGGTGCGCCCCATGGCGACGACCTCGCGCACGCTCAACTCGAAGTCGCTCCCCCGCTCCTGTGGCAGAGCGGCCACATGCCGGGCCGATCGCGCCGGGGTCAGCTCCCGCAGATCGGTGCCGGCCAGCAACACCCGTCCGGCGGTGGGTCGTAGGTGCCGGTAGACGGTGCGCAGGAGCGTGGACTTGCCACTGCCGTTCGGGCCGACCAGGCCGGTGATCTCGCCCTCGGCCGCCATCAGGTGGGCGCCCGCCACGACCGTACGTCCGGCGTACGCGACGCACAGATCCTCGATGTCGATCCTCAACTGTCGCTCCCCAGACGCCGATCGAGCAGATACAGCAGGGCCGGAGCCCCGAGCAGCGAGGTCACCACGCCGACCGGCAGCTCCTGGGTGTCCATCGCCGTACGGCAGACGATGTCGACCACCACCAGCAGCACGGCGCCGAACAGCGCGGAGAGCGGCAGCAGTCGGCGGTGGTCGCCGCCGACGACCAGGCGGCAGACGTGCGGCACCATCAGCGCGACGAACGCGATCGCGCCGGACACAGCCACCAGGACGCCGGTCAACACGCTCGTCACGGTGAACAGTTCGCGCCGCAACCGGGTGACGTCGACGCCGAGTCCGGCCGCGGTCTCGTCGCCCATGAGGAGGGCGTTCAGGCCGCGGGCGCGGGCCTGGAGACACAGCCAGGCGGCCGGTACGGCGACGGCGGGCACGGCGAGCAGGGGCCAACTCGCCCCGCCGAGGCTGCCCATGAGCCAGAACAGCACACTGTGGGTCTGCTGCTCGTCCCCTGCCTGAAGGACGAGGTAGCTGGTGAAGCCGGACAGGAACTGGCCGATCGCGACCCCCGCAAGGACCAGCCGCAGCGGGGCGAAGCCGCCTCCCCGGCGGGCGATCGCCCAGACGAGCGCGAAGGTGGCGAGGGCTCCCACGAACGCCGCGCCGGACAGGCCGAGTCCGAGCGCGCCGCCCGCCCCGAGGCCGAGCACGATCGCCGCGACCGCGCCGAGCGAGGCGCCGTTGGAGATGCCCAGCAGATACGGGTCGGCGAGCGGATTGCGCACCAGCGCCTGCACGGCCGTACCGACGAGACCGAGCCCGGCGCCGACCAGGGCCGCCAACAGGGCGCGCGGGAGCCGGAGTTGCCACACGATCAGGTCGTTCGTGCCGGGACGCGGTGCCTCGCCGGAGAGGCGTCGCCACACCACGCCCCACACCTCGCCGGGCGGGATGGATGTCGAGCCCCGGGCGACGGCGGCGGTGAGTGCCGCGAGCAGAGCCACGGCGAGGACGGCGGCCAGCGGGCCGGCGCGCAGGCCGCGTGTCTCCGGATGCGCCGCGCGCCGTACCGGCAAGGAGGCCACGGTCAGCCGACCTTGCCCGGGTAGAGGGTCTTGGCGATCTCCTCGACCGTGTCGGCGTTCTCGACCCCGGCGATGGTGGTCGGCTCGGAGCCGATGCGCAGGAAGTGGCCCTCCTTCACTGCCGTGAGGCCCTTGGTCGCCGCGTTGGACGTCAGCCACTTCTCGGCCTCGTCGAACGCCTTCTCGTTGGCCGCGTCGCTCCCCCGGTCGCGGACCGCGAGCTGGATCCAGTCCGGGTTCTTGGCGATCACGTCCTCCCAGCCGACCTGCTTGTAGTCGGCGTCGCAGTCGGCGAAGACGTTGCGGGCACCGGCCAGGGTGATCACCGCGTTGGCGACCTGGCGGTTGCAGACGACGGTGGGCTGCTTGGTGCCGGAGTCGTAGTCGAGGAAGAAGTAGGTCGGGCGGTCGGTCTCCGGCGTACTCCCCACCGCCTTCTGGACCTTGGCCACCTTCGTCTTCATCCCGTCGACGAGTTCCTTCGCCTTGGTGCTCGTGCCGGTGACCGCGCCGAGGGAGGTGATGTCGGCCTCGACGGCCGACAGGTCCGTCACCGCGCTCTCGCTCTGGGCCGCGCAGGCGGTCGACTTCAGGTAGATGTGGCTGATCCCGGCCGCCTTGAACTCCTCGGCGGTCGGCGCGTCGCCCATGCCGTTGCCCATGCCGCCCATCGACGCGAACGTGTCGATGTACAGGTCGGCGCCCGACCCGAGCAGCTTCTCCTTGGGGATCACGCTCTGGCTGAGCACCTTCACCCGCTGCGCCCGCGCGTCGAGCACGCCGGGCAACGTGCCCTTGCCGGGCGGGAATCCGGTGCCGATCACTTTGCCGCCGGCGCCGAGCCGGAACAGCAGTTCCAGGCTGGAGGCGTTGCTGGTGACGATCTTCTTCGGGGCGGCGGAGAAGGTGGTCCCGGCGCCCGCGCAGTCGGTGACGGACACCGGATAGCCACCCGAGGCGGCCTTCCCGGCGCTCACCTCGGCCGTCCCCTTCGCTCCGTCACCGCAGCCCGCCGCCAGCAGACCGCCGAGCACGACGGCCGCCGTACCGCCCCACACACGAGAACGCATAGCAAGTCTCCAGGTTTCACTCGGTACGTGGGCGACCGTCCGTCACCCGGTCCAGTAGTCGGGGTGAACTCGCCGTGAGTTCCCGCCACTTGGGGCTACACCGGCACGCCTTGCCGCGCTTGGGCCGTCGGTTGGTCCTCCTCGGCGAGCAGTTCCGTCAGGGCCGCCCGGGCCCGTGCCACGCGGGAGCGGACCGTGCCGATCGGGCAGTCGCCGGCCTCGGCCGCCTCCGCGTAGGGCAGGCCGAGCAGCTGGGTCAGGACGAAGGCCTCGCGGCGCTCGTCCGGCAGCGAGGCCAGCAGGTCGAGCAGCGCCACGCCGTCGTCGAAGCCGGGCAGGTCGACCGGCTGGGCCCGTTCGACCGCCAACTGCCAGTCGGGTACGTCGGACAGGCGGGGTCTGGCGGCGGCGTACCGGTAGCTGTCGATGACGGCCCGGCGGGCGATCGACAGCAGCCAGGTGCGCGCCGAGGAGCGGCCCTCGAAGCGGTGCAGGCTGCCGAGCGCGCGCAGAAACGTGTCCTGCGCCAGGTCGTCGACGGCCTGCGGATCGCCGCAGAGATGGGCCACGTACCGCTGGACGTCGCGTTGCAGGGCCCGGACGAAGTGCTCGACCGCGTCCGCGTCACCGCCCCGGGCGGCGAGCGCCCACGCGGTGATCGCCTCGTCGAGAGATGCCGCTTTGTCGCCTTTGCCGCGCGAAGCGGGCAGGGCAGGAGTGATCACCTGGAGTCCTTCTCGGTCATCCGTGATCCGGACCTGGGCACGCTGAAGCGCGGGCGGTCCGGCGAGTGGGAAGAGACGGCCCTACGACGCTGGCGCGGACGTCGGGCCGTGGCCCGGGGCACGCCTCATGGGCCGCCTCGGGATACCGGCTGTCCTCAGACGACAGCGGTCCGAGCGGGCGGCCCCCGCGAGACGATCGCGTGGACCAGGAGGAGAAGGCACGGCGCCCGGTCCGACGCGAGGCTGCGCCCACGGATGCGTGGGCGGTCCAAGGGTGCGGGCGGCGCGAGCAGCAGTCGTAGCGGAGCCAGCAGTCGGCCGGCGACGGCGCGCAGGATGCGGAACGCGGCCTTCTCGCCGTGGGCGAGCCAGAGCCCGCACAGCAGCGCGGCGAGCAGGTGGGCGACGAGCATGCCGGTCGACGAGTCCCCTATGGGCATGGAGTCCATGTGGGTCGCGCCCATGTCCATGGAGTCCATCCGCATCGAGCCCATGGTGGTGTTCGCGGCGGCCGTTCCACCGGACGCCGACTGGACGAACGAGAACGCCGAGTGGAGCACCGCCTGGGCGGCGACAACGACCGTCACGATCAGCGGGAGCCCGCGCTCACGGCCTGTCAGGCACCAGCCCGTGACACCGGTCGCGACGAGTCCGGCGGCCAGCGCCCACGCGGGCACGCGGCTCCCGGACATCATGACGTGGCCCAGGGACGCGAGCAGCACGCAGACGGCCGCGAACACCGCGGCCCGTAACGCGCGAGAACTCCACCCTGGCCTCATGACGCATCATCCTTGCATCAGGACGTCGACCGCCTTGTGTGGGTACGCAAACCCACAGCCCATCACACTCGATCCACAGCATGTGACCCAGGCCACAAAAACGGACGGGAACTGGACGGGATTCCCCGCCGACTTCTACGGGAGAGAGACCGCGCCCTTTCGGCGGCGCGGCTCCTCACCCTCACCCCGAAAGCAATTCGCGATCGCGAAGAAACCGTCACCGCGCGGGCCGTCGGACCACCACCGCGATCGTCCTGACCGCCCCGCTGTGTGCGAAGTGCAGCGTGAACGGCACGAGGTCGCCCGCCTCCCAACCCGCCTTCGCCCGGAGGGTCACGTCCAACCCGTCCGGGGACATGGACAGTTCACGGCCCGCCGCTACGACGACGGAGGCCACGTCGGCCCGGTAGCCGCCCGTGCGTTGGCGGCCGAGGGTGATCTCCCCGGTGGCGGCGGAGGACGTGACGCCGGTCAGGCGGTCGTCCGCGCCGCCGAGGTTGGCGACGTCGAAGAACGCGGCGGTGTCGCTGGCGGCGCCGTACGGCACGTAGACCCGGCTGTTCGAGACGGTGATGCGGGGCGGGCCGCCCGCCTTCCCGGCGCCGGCCCAGGCCGTCAGACCGGCCAGGGCGAGGCCGCACACGGCGACGGGCGCGACCGCGGCGAACAGGGTCTCGGTGAGTCGGCGGCGGGTCGGGCGCCAGGGGCGCGGTCCGTTCATCGGGTACGCCTCCCGGCGGCACGTGTCGGCTGCCAGCCGCGCAGCCGCAGGCTGTTGGTGACGACCAGCACCGAGCTGACCGACATGGCCGCGGCGGCGAGCATGGGGGTGAGCAGGCCGACCATGGCGAGCGGCACGGTCACGACGTTGTAGCCGAAGGCCCACACGAGGTTGACCCGGATGGTGGACAGGGTGCATCGGGCCAGTCGTACGGCGTCCGCGAGAGCCTCGATGTCGCCGCGTACGAGGGTCACGTCGGCGGCTCCGATGGCCACGTCGGTGCCGGTGCCCATGGCGATGCCGAGGTCGGCGAGGGCGAGTGCGGCGGCGTCGTTCACACCGTCGCCGATGACGGCCACCCGGTGGCCCCGCTCCTGCAACTCCCGTACCAGGTCGGCCTTGTCCTCGGGTGAGCGGCGGGCGTGCACCTCGTCGATGCCCAGCGCCGACGCGACGGCCGACGCGGGTGCCTCCCGGTCGCCGGTGGCGAGCACGGGCCGTACGCCGAGGCGCCGCAACCGCTCGACGGCGCGGTGACTTCCGGGGCGCACGACGTCACCGATCTCGATCAGCGCCTCGGGCACCCCGTCCACCCGTACCAGTACCGGGGTGTGCGCGGCGGCCTCCGCCGCGGGCAGGGCGGCCATGAGGGCGGCGGGCAACTCGCCCTCCAGGGCAAGGACTTCGACCAGCCGCCCCTCGACGCGGCCCCGCACGCCCTTCCCCGGCAGCGCGCCGAACTCGCTCACGTCCGGCAACACCCCTTCGGGCAGCGCGCGTTGGGAGTACGCGACGATCGCCCGACCCAGCGGATGCTCCGAGCCCCGCTCGACCGCGCCGGCCAGCCGCAGCACCGCGTCCCTTCCCGACCCGTCCGGTACGGCCGTGACGCGGGCGACGGTCATGTGCCCCGAGGTGAGCGTGCCGGTCTTGTCGAGGACGACCGTGTCGAGATGCCGTAGCCCCTCCAGGGCCTGCGGACCGCTGACGAGGACGCCGAGTTGGGCACCCCGGCCGGTCGCGGCCATCAACGCGGTCGGGGTGGCCAGGCCCAGCGCGCACGGGCAGGCCACGACGAGCACGGCCACGCACGCGGTGAGCGCGGCCTGCGGTGCGGCCCCGGCGCCGAGCCAGAAGCCGAGCGTCGTGACGGCGAGGGCCAGCACGACCGGTACGAAGACCCCCGCGACCGAGTCGGCCAGCCGCTGCGCCTTCGCCTTCCCGGCCTGTGCGTCGGTCACCAGGCGGGTGATCCGGGCGAGTTGGGTGTCCGCGCCGATGGCGGTGGCCCGGACGAGCAGCAGCCCACCGGAGTTGACGGCACCGCCGACCACGGCCGAGCCCGGCCCGACCTCGACGGGCTCGCTCTCGCCGGTGACCAGGGACAGGTCCACGGCCGAACTGCCCTCCGTCACCTGCCCGTCGGTGGCGACCCGCTCGCCGGGCCGCACGACGAAGATCTGACCCATCGTCAACTCCTCGATGGGCACGAGCCGTTCGGACCCGCTCTCACGCACCGAGACTTCCTTGGCGGCGAGTTGGGCGAGCGAGCGCAGCGCCGCTCCGGTGCCGCGCCGGGCCCGTGCCTCCAGGAAGCGGCCGGCGAGCACGAACAGCGGTACGCCGACGGCCGCTTCGAGATAGATGTGCGCGACGCCGTCCGAGGCGGCGGGCACCAGGGTGAACGGCATCCGCATCCCGGGATCACCGGCACCGCCGAGGAAGAGCGCGTATGCCGACCAGGCGAAGGACGCCACGACGCCGAGGGACACCATCGTGTCCATGGTCGCCGCCGAGTGACGCAGCCCGCGTGCCGCCCGCGTGTGGAAGGGCCACGCGCCCCATACGGCGACCGGTGCGGCCAGCGCGAAGCAGAGCCACTGCCAGTTGCGGAACTGGAGGCCGGGCACCATCGACAGCACGAGGACGGGGACCGCGAGCAATGCCGTGTACAGCAGCCGGTCACGTTCCTGCCGGGCCTGCTCGGACTCGTCGTTCTCCTGGTCCCCGGCGGCTCGCTGCCGCTTCTCCTTCATCGTCATCGTCATCGTCGGCTCGGGAAGGGCGGCCGTGTAACCGGCCTTCTCCACCGTCGCGACGAGTTCCGCGGGGCCGATCTCAGGCGGGTGGCTCACCCGGGCCCGTCCGGTGGCCAGATTGACGGTCGCCGTGACGCCGTCCAGCTTGCCGAGCTTCTTCTCGACGCGCGTCACACAGGCCGCGCAGGTCATGCCGCCGACGGCCAGATCGGTCGTCACGAGGACGGCCACCGTGTCGGCGCCCATCAGTTGGCTCCGCCGTGCATGTCCATGTCGCCCATGTCACCGGTGTCGCTGTCGCCTGTGCCGCTGTCTCCCGTGTCACCGGTCCCCGTAGCGGTCCCGCTGGTGCCGTGCATGCCGGGCGCGACGGGGCCGACGCCGGAGCCGACGGCGTACGAGATGCCGAACATCAGCGTCAGCAGGAGGAGGAAGCCGCACAGGGCGGGCGGGGGCGCCAGTCTCCGGAGCACCGCACCGGTGGCTGGGGAGGATTGTCGGGGCTCGTCCATCACCGGTCTCCAGTTCGCGTCGTACGGCACGCGGCGGATTGCCTGGGATCGAGCCGCACCACTTCAGGAGTCGGACGGGAGGGGTTCCGAGTTCCGGCACGGATTTGTGGCCCACGTCACGCGGCCCGGGATGCGGCGGAACGGGCGGGCGCCACGGTCGGCGCCCGCGGATAGGGTGGGCGGTGATCGACAGGGACGGGCTGGGTGAGGGCGGCGGACGGTGTGGGCGGTGCCGGGGAGAGCGGGAACACGGGCACCGGGCGCCCGACGTCACGGGACGTCGCCCGGCTCGCCGGTGTGTCGCACACCGCGGTGTCCTTCGTGTTCAACGGCCGGGCCGAGGGCAACCTCTCGTCGGCCACCCAGGAGCGCATCCGGGAGGCCGCGACCCGGCTGGGCTACCGCCCCGACCCGGTGGCCCGAGGTCTGCGCCGGCGCCGTACGGCCGTGATCGGGCTGGTCACCGATGAGATCGCGTCCTCGCCGTTCGCCGGCCGGCTGCTGCGCGGTGCCATGGAGACGGCCTGGGACAGCGACCATCTCGTCCTCACCGTCGATTCCGGCGGTGACCCGGTCAAGGAGGACGCGGCCGTCGCGGAACTGCTCGACCGGCGTGTGGACGGCATCATCTACGCGGCCATGTCACTGCGCCGGGTCCGCGTCCCCGAGGGCCTGCGCCGCACCCACTCCGTGCTGGCCAACTGCCTGCCCGAGGACGACTCCCTGCCCGCCGTGGTCCCGGCCGAGCGCGCCGGTGGCCGTACGGCGGCCCGGCTGCTGCTCGGTGCGGGCCACCGCCGGCTCGCCGTGATCGGCGGTCTGGACGACATCGCCTCGGCGGAACGTACCCGCGGTTTCCGGGAGGTGCTGCGCGCCGAGGGCGTCACCGTGCCCAAGGAGTGGATCGTGCGCAGTGGCGGGGAGATCTCCGCGGGATACGCGGGGGCGCTGCGCCTGTTCGACGGGGTCGAGCCGGACCGCCGCCCCACGGGTGTCCTCTGCTACAACGACCGGGTCGCGGCGGGCGTCCTGCACGCCGCGACCCGGCTCGGCATCGAGGTGCCCGCCGATCTGTCCGTGGTCGGCTACGACGACCAGGAGCACATGGCCGCGTTCCTCACCCCGCCGCTCACCTCGGTCGCCCTGCCGCACCGGGCGATGGGCGAGGCGGCGGCCCGGCTGCTCCTGGACGCGATCGAAGCGGGCCAGACGCCGCCGGCGACCGTCCGGCGGCTGGCTTGCCCTGTGGTGAGCAGGGCTTCCGTGGGGCCGGCGGCCACTCGGTGACCAGGGCACCCGTCCCACGCCTGCCCTGGCCCGTGATCAGCCGCGCCTCCCTGGGGCCGACGCCGTCCGGTGACATGGGCACCCGGCCCGTGCCTGGTCAGGCGTGCCTTTGTGGGTGCGGCGCCTATCCGGCGCCCACCCGGGCACCCGGCCCGCGCCTGCCCTGGTCCATGGTCAGCCGCACCTCCGTGAGTCCGGCCGCCCACCCGGTGACCTGGGCACCCGGCCCGTGCACGACCTGCCCTGTGGTCAGCCGCACCTCCCTGGGTCCGGTCGCCCACCCAAGCACCCGCCCGTGCCTGCCCTGGCCCATGGTCAGCCGCGCCTCCGTGGGTCCGGTGCGCACCCGGTGACCTGGGCGCCCGTCCCGCACATGCGCTGCTGCGCGGTCAGTCGCGGCTGCCTGGGGCCGGCGCCCACCCGGTGACCCGCGCGCCCAGCCCGTCGACGACCAGCTCGGCGATGTCGCCCGGGCGCCGGTAGACGCGCTCGGTGACCATGGCCCGGTCTGCGACGAAGAGTTCGAGGAGCGAGCCGTCGATGAGTAGTCGGAGCGTGAGTTCCGGAGCCTTCGGGACGTGGACGGTGATCGGGGCGGAGCCTTCCCTGCCGGTTCGGGGCCAGGCGCTGCGGTCGAGGACGACGGTCCCGGAGGCGGGGTTTGCGCGGACGGTCAGCTCCTGGCCCGCCGCGCTCCGGAGCAGGCTCACCGTGGTCGATTCGCATGCGGTGACGGTGAGGTCGTACGTGTGGGGAAGCGGGACCCGGTCCGGTGCGGTGACGAACGGCTCGGCCGGGCGCAGCAGGCCGAGTTCCGGGGCCGGGGTCACACGTAGTGAGCCGTCGGGGTGGACGTCGACCACCCGGGGGGCCGTCAGTACGCCTGCCCATCCCTCCCGGAGTATCTCCTCCTGCGGGCGGGCCTCCCACGACCAGCCCCACAGCAGTGCGCGGTCCGGCTCCTGGAGCACTGCGGGGGCGTAGAAGTCCCGGCCCTGGTCGAGTCGGCCGCCGGCGCGCGGTGCGAAGCCCAACTCCCCCTGTTCATTTGCCTCCAGACGGCCCGTCAGATAGCCGGTCGAGCAGGGGTCTCCATCCCACAGGGACACCAGGAGTACGTGGTCGCCGCTTGCCGTCCGGTACAGGTGCGGGCACTCCCAGCCCACCGACCTGTCGCCGAACACCCCAGCCGCCACGGGGTCGTTGCCGTCCAGCAGCACACCGGCGAACCGCCAGTCGGTCAGGTCGTCGTCGCAGTCGTAGAGCAGGATCGACGGTGTGCCGTCGGCGTGGCCGGCTCCGACCAGGGCCCAGCGCCTGTCCGCGTGGTGGAAGACGAACGGGTCGCGGAACATGACCACGTCCAGTCCCGGCGGCGGGCCCGCCACCACCGGCGTCGGCAGCGGCTTCCACTCGGTCAGCCGGTCGTCGTCCGGGGCCGCCGCCCGGGCCAGGCAGATGGTGCCGAGTCCGGTGTGGGCATGGTCAACTCCCGTGTACACAGCGGTCGGTGTGCCGTTGTCGTCGGTCACGCAGCCCGACCAGCAGCCGGCCTCGTCGGGGCCGCCGGGCGTCGGGGTGAGCGCGATCGGGTGGTGCTCCCAGTGCGCGAGGTCGGCGCTGGAGGCATGACCCCAGTGGACGTTCGCGTGCACCGGTGCGTCGGGGTTGTGCTGGTAGAAGAGGTGGTAGCGGTCCCGCCAACGGAACGGCCCATTGGGGTCGTTGATCCAGCCGACGGGCGGACGGACCCTGAAACGCGGCGCGTTGGGGTCATGGCTCAACGGTTGACTCCTGCCGAGGTGATGCCCTCGCGCAGAGGGCGCTGGCCGACGACGAACACGGCGACGGCGGGGAGCATCGAGAGGACGACACCGGCGAGGACGACGGAGATCGAGCCGGTGCCGAGGTTGCCCTGGAGGGAGACCAGGCCCAGCGGAAGCGTGTAGTTCTGGCTGGAGGTCTCCAGGATCAGCGGGCGGAAGAACTCGTTCCAGTGGTAGTTGAAGGCCAGCACGCCGACGATCGCCAGGCCGGGCGCGGCCAGCGGCGCGTACACCGAGCGGAAGATCCGCCAGGGCCCCGCGCCGTCCAGCATGGCCGCCTCGCCCAGGTCCTTCGGCATACCGAGGAAGTACTGGCGCATCAGGAACGTGCCGAAGGCCGTCGGGAAGGCCGGGAGGATCAGGCCGAGGAGTGTGTCGGTGAGGCCCATCGACTTCAGCACCAGGAACACCGGCACGATGGTCACCTGCAACGGCACCATCATGGTCGCCAGGACCAGGCCGAAGAGCGGTTTCTTGAAGCGGAACTCCAGGCGCGCGAAGGCGTATCCGGCCAGGCCCGCCGTGATCATCTGGCCTACGGCGACCAGTGCCGTCACGAGAGTGGAGTTCAGGGCGAGCAGCCACACGTCGATCTGGTCGAAGACCCCGTGGTAGGCCGCGGTCGTCGGGTGCGTCGGGATGATCTGCGGGGGCAGGTCGAAGGACTGGGCCGGAGTGCGCAGGGAAGTGGAGACGGTCCAGATCACCGGGCCCAGCGTCAGCAGGGCGCACACGGTCAGTGCGGCGATCCGGGTCCAGGGGGCGAGCGAGTGACGTACGCGGCTCAGGGTCGGGGTTGCTTTCAGGGTCGGGGTTGCTTGGCTCATCGCGCTCATGCGGCTCACCGGCTCACTGGTAGTGGACGAAACGCCGGCTGAGCCGGAACTGGAGGGCGGTGACCGCCATGATCAGCGCGAAGAGCAGCGTGCCCACCGCGGATGCCTCGCCGAAGTCGAGCTGCTCGAAGGCCCTCTCGTAGATCACCATCACCACGGTGCGGGTGGCGTCGCCGGGGCCGCCGTCGGTGAGGACGTAGGGCTGCTCGAAGACCTGGAGGGCGTTGATGATGCCGACCACGGACGCGACGAGCAGCGTGGGCGACAGCAGCGGCAGCGTGACGCCGAGGTGCTTGCGCAGGCCGGTCGCGCCGTCGAGGGCGGCGGCCTCGTGTATCTCCTTGGGGATGTTGTTCAGACCGCCGACGAACAGCAGGAACGAGAAACCGAACTGCTGCCAGACGTAGACCAGGACCACCGTGGCCATCGCCGCGTGTTCCGAGGTCAGCCAGGGCACGGGGGCGACGCCGACCAGGCCGATCAGCCAGTTCACCACCCCGAAGTCCTGGTTGAACAGGTACTTCATCACCACCGAGATGGACGCGGCGGACAGCACCAGCGGGAAGAAGAACGCCGAACGGAACAGCGACCGCAGCCATACCGGCATCCGCGCGTTCAGCGCGAGCGCCAGCGACAGCGCGATCAGCAGTTGCAGCGTGACCGCGAAGACCATGAAGAGGAGCGTGTTGCGGAAGGAGACCAGGACGGTCGAATCCGTGAAGGTGGTGCGGTAGTTGGCGCCGCCGGCGAAACGGGGCGGGTCGATCACGTTCCAGTGGAACAGGCTCAGCACGACGGACCCGATGATCGGCACGACTGTGAAGACCACGATGCCGACGACCGTGGGCGCCAGGAACAGCGCGGCCAGCAGCCGGGAGCCGCGGTCGCGGACGGACGGCCGTACGGCGGTGGCGGGTGGTGGTAGTGGTGGCGTGGCGGGCCGCGAACGTACGGGCGGGACCTGGGAGTTCGAGTCCTGAGCGTTCGGGTCCTGAGCATTCGGGTCCTGAGCGTTCGGGATCTGGGTGTTCGTCATATCTCACGCTCCATGGCCTGCTCCAGGTCGCCCTGCATCCGGCGCAGCGCGGGACCCACCGCACGCGGCGAGGCAAGTGCGGTGCCGGTGTACTTGAGCAGGACGTCGGTCACCTCGGCGACCTGCGGCGGCGCGGGGATCGGGCCGGTGTCGGGGAACCGGTCGAGGGTGTCGTAGAAGACCCGCCAGTGCGCCGGGCCGCTCTCGGCGTAGCGTGCGGCGTTGAGCATCGAACGGCGGGCCGGGGTGGTCTGGTTGCTCCGGAACAGCCGGGTCATGGTGTCCTTGCGGGCCGCGTACTTGATGAACTCCCAGGCGGCTTCCTGCTTCTTCGAGGTGCGCAGCAGCGCGTAGCCCGCCGCGCCGAACTGGTGGCGCTGGGTGCGCCAGCGCGGGAAGTACTGCACGTCGTAGTCGGCGGCCCGCATGCCGGCCTGCTGCAGACCGCCCGCCCAGAAGCCGCCCGCCGGTGTGACGCCGACGCGGCCGGTGGAGAACACGCCGACCAGATTGCTGCCGTTGCCGCCCTCGGGCCGGGTGCACAGGTCCTCCTGGACGAGGGAGGCGAGATAGTCGTACGCCTCCTCGACCCGGTCGGCGGTGGCCTGCGGGGTGCTCCAGCGGAAGCCCCCGCCGCGTCCCTGCCGGTCGGCGGCCGGGTAGAAGGCGTCCCACAGCCAGGAGCCGCCGGGTGCCTTCGACTCCTTCAGCAGGTTCGTACCGTTCGCGAAGAGCCAGGGGACCACGCCGCCCCACAGCCGGTTGGTCCAGAAGTACGGCGTGAAGTGCGCGTCGCCGGCGCGCTTCATCTCCCGCAGCAGCGCGGTGAAGTCGTCGCGGCTCCAGTCGGCCGCCGGGAAGCCCGCGCCCGCCCGTTTCAGCACCTGCTTGTTGAGGTAGATGTCGGCGGCGTTGAACTCCATCGGGAGTTGGTAGAGGTTCCCCTCGTACATCATCGACTCGACCAGCGAGGGGTGGACGTCGGCGAAGTACTCGCGCAGCTCCGCCGCGTCCCGCCGTACCCAGCGGTCCAGGGGCACGCCGAGCTTCTGGGCGAACAACTGCACGCCCTCGGTGGCCACATACACGAGGTCGGGGGCGGTGCCCGCGGCGATCTGGGTGAGGATCTTCGCGAAGAAGTCCGACCAGTCGACGGCCTGCACCGCGTTCACCCGCAGCGGGATGTCGGGGTGGAGGCGGTGGAAGCCCTTGGTGAGGGCGTCGACGGTGGCCGGGTCGAAAGCGGAGCCGAGGGTGGCGACGACGAGTGAGCCGTCGTCGCGGCCGGGGATGTCGGCTCCCGTGAGCCGGTCCCAGCTCGCGGCGGTCCCGGCCAGGGCGGCTGCTCCGGCCCCGTACGCGCCGTACCGCAGCAGTGTGCGGCGGGGGATGTGCGAGTCAGTCATCAACGGGCCTAACTCGTGTTAGTTCAGGGGTGATGCCCAGATGATGGGAAGCGGGCGGTGGGCCTGTCAAGGGTCGGGAAGGCCTGACCTTTAACGGGTTAGGCCTCTTGACCTTTATCGAGTTAGGTCTACAGTCCTCGTTCACATGAGCCGCACGAGAGGAACGATGTACCATGCCCGGAACATCGGGGATTTCATCAGGAACTGCATCGGGAACTTCATCCGGGATTTCCAGGAGATCACTGTTCGCGGGATCGGCGGCGGGGACCGCCGCCGCGCTGCTGTCGGCCGGGACGGCCGCGGCCGCTTCGAAGCCCGAGCCCGTGGCCGCGGCCGACAGCGTGACCGACTCCGCCGCAAGCGGGGCGAGTTACCGCGCCGCGTACCACTTCACGGTCCCCGACCAGTGGAAGAACGACCCGCAGCGGCCCGTCTGGATCGACGGCGAGTACCGCTACTACTACCTCTACAACGCCGACTACTTCACCGGTGCCGTCGGCACCGCGTGGCGCCTGGCCACCACCACGGACCTGGTCTCCTTCGCCGACCACGGGGTCGCCGTCCCCAAGGACACCACGCCCAACGGCGATCTCTGGTCGGGTTCGGCGGTCGTCGACACCGGAAACACGGCCGGATTCGGCGCGGGCGCGGTCGTCGTCATCGTCACCATGTCCCCCGGCGGCGGCACCGACCACCAGGAGCAGTTCCTGTACTACTCGACCGACGGCGGTCTCACCTTCACCAACCACGGGACCGACCCCGTCCTGCCCAACCCCGGCGTCGCCGACTTCCGCGACCCCAAGGTGATCCGCGACGAGGAGCGGGGCCGCTGGGTGATAGCCCTCGCCGAGAACGACAAGGTCGGTTTCTACCACTCCGGCGACCTCAAGTCCTGGACGTACGTGGGTGGTTTCGTCCATGACGGCATCGGCGTCCTGGAGTGTCCCGACCTGTTCCGGATCACCGCGGGCGACGGCACCGTGAAGTGGGTGCTCGGCGTGAGCGCCAACGGGAAGGGCTCGGGGCTGCCCAACACGTATGCCTACTGGACGGGTTCCTTCGACGGCGGCGCGTTCACCGCTGACACGAGTGACCCGCAGTGGCTCGACCACGGCTGGGACTGGTACGGCGCCGTCACCTTCGAGAAGCGGGACGCGAGCGGTGCGGTGGACTCGGCCGCCCGGTACGCGATCGCGTGGGTGAACAACTGGGACTACGCCAACACCACTCCCACGATCGACTGCGACGGCTTCAACGGCACCGACTCCGTCGTCCGTGAGATCACCCTGAAGAAGGCGTCCGACAACACCTACTACCTCGCCTCCCGGCCCGTCACCGGCCTCGACGCGTACGTCTCCCGCACCGTGAACCTGGGCGACGTGACCGTGGACGGCACGAAGGTGCTCGACTACACCGGCATCTCCTACGAGGTGACGACGGAGCTCACCTGGTCCCAACTCACCGGCGCCGGCCTCCAGTTGAGGCGCTCACCGGACGGCGGCCGGCACATCGACGCCGGGATCTACACCGACTACGCCTTCCTCAACCGGCGCAACACGGTGAACGCCGACACGTCCGGCAAGTGGCAGGAGAGCCACACCCCGTTCGACCCGTCCGCCGGCACGGTGAAGCTGCGCATCCTGGTGGACCGCACGTCGGTCGTCGACGACGGCCGCCATGTGCACACCAGCCAGGTGTTCCCGTACCTGCTGGACACCCGGCTCGCGCTGTTCACGATCGGGGGCAGCGCGGTGTTCCGCAACACGGTGATACGCGAGTTCTCGGTGTGAGAGTGGCCAGGGGTGCGGGTGCGCACTTCCTGGCCTCCCACCGCGGCAGCGTCAGGATCTCCGCCACGGCACACCTACTGCGCACGCACGAAGTCGCGGGTCAGGACAGCTTGGCGACCGGTTCAAGGATCGCGACGCACTCCACATGATGAGTCATCGGAAAAAGATCGAACGCCCGCAACGTCCGCACCCGATACCCCCCGTCCCGGAAGTACCCCAGGTCCCGAGCCAGCGCCGCCGGATCGCACGCCACATACGCGATCTTCCGTGCCCCCAGCGACGACAGGTGCTCAACGGTCTTCTTGCCGGCCCCCGAGCGCGGCGGGTCCAGGACGATCAGGTCGACCTCGCTGATCCCCGTCTTCGGGAGCACGCTCTCGACCTTGCCCTGCTCGATCCGCACCCGCTCGAACCCGGCGAGATTGTGCCGCGCGTCCTCGACGGCGCGCTTGCCGGACTCGATGCCGAGGACCGCGCCCTTGTCGCCGAGGCGGTCGGCGAGGGCGCCCGCGAAGAGGCCGACGCCGCAGTACAGGTCCAGTGCCATGTCGCCCTTGCGCGGGAGCAGGCCCTGCATGACCGCCTTGACGAGGGTGTCGGCGGCCATCGGGTGGACCTGCCAGAAGCCGCCGCTGCCGACGCGGTACGTACGGCCGTCGGCCCGCTCGCGGACGAACGCGCGGCCGTGGACGCGGTGGATGCCGCCGTCGTGCTCCTCGACGCGCATGACGGAGACGGGGCGTTCGAGTTCGACCAGGGGCAGGCGGGCGCCGGGACGGGGCTCCAGGATGACCATGCGGTCCTGGGAACCCGTCGCCGCGATCGCGTCGACCGAGGCCATGCCGGACCAGTCGCGCTCCTCGATGCCCAGCTCGCTGACGCCCGGCGCCGCGATCATGCAGTGCTCGATGGGCTCGACCTCGTGCGAACGGTGCTTGCGCAGACCAGCGTTGCCGTCGACGTCCACCGCGTACTGCACGCGCGTGCGCCACTGCGGGACCTGGCCCGCGGGCAGCTTGTCGCCCTCGGCCGGCATCACCGTGCCGTCCCAGCCGGCCTCCTCGGGCGTGAGACCCGCGAGCCGCTGCAACTGCTCGGCGATGACCTCGCCCTTGAGGCGACGCTGGGCGCCGGGCTTCGCGTGCTGCCAGTCGCAGCCGCCGCAGCGGCCCGGACCGGCGTACGGACAGGGCGCCTCGACCCGGTCCTTGGACTCCTCCAGGACCGTCACCGCGTCGGCCCGCAGGAACTTCGCGCCCTCCTCGCCGTCGGTGATCCGCGCGACGACGCGCTCACCGGGCAGCGTGTGCCGGACGAACAGCACCTGGCCCTCGGACGTACGGGCGATGCAGTGCCCGCCATGGGCGACGGGGCCCACCTCGACCTCGTACTCCTCCCCCACCAGCGATTTCTTCGGTTCTGCCTGCATGGCGGGGTGACTCCACAACGTCAAAGGGGGTACGGCCGGACAACAGCCCACCAGTCTACGTGGGCCCTGTCCAACCGCTCACCACAAAGCCGTCCCGGCTACAGCTTGGACTTCGGGGACTCGCTGTGCCGCTCCTCCGCCGGCCCCCGCCGCACCGCACCCGGCGCGCTCCACTCCTGCCGCTTGCGGGCACGGTTCTTCGCCGCCTCGGAGGACTCCAGCTGGTACGGCACCGACGTCACCATCACGCCCGGCGTGAACAGCAGCCGGCCCTTGAGGCGGAGCGCGCTCTGGTTGTGCAGCAGATGCTCGTACCAGTGCCCGACCACGTACTCGGGGATGATCACGGACACCGCGTCGCGCGGAGACTCCTTCCGCAGCCCCTTCACATACTCGATGATCGGCCGCGTGATCTCCCGGTACGGCGAGTCCAGCACCTTCAGCGGTACGTCGATCCCGCGCCGCTCCCACTCCTCGCGCAGCGCCTTGGTCTCCGCCGGGTCCACGTTGACGCTGAGCGCCTCCAGGGTGTCCGAGCGCATCAACTTGGCGTAGGCCAGGGCCCGTAGAGCCGGGCGGTGGATCTTGGAGATCAGGACGACCGAGTGCACGCGGGACGGGCGGATGCTGTCGTCGCTGGGGCCCTCGGGGGCCGCGATCTCCTCGGCGACCCGGTCGTAGTGCTTACGGATCGCGGTCATCGTGGCGTAGAAGATGCACATGCCGAGCAGCGCCACCCAGGCGCCGTGCGTGAACTTCGTGACCAGGACGACGACCAGGACGAGACCCGTGAAGAACGCGCCGAAGGTGTTGATCGCGCGGGAGCGGACCATGTGGCGGCGCTTGGCCAGGTCCTTCTCGGTGGCGAGGTGGCGGTTCCAGTGCCGGACCATGCCGGTCTGGCTGAGGGTGAAGGAGACGAAGACACCCACGATGTAGAGCTGGATCAGCCGGGTCGAGTCGGCGCCGTAGATCGCGATCAGCAGGGTGGCCGTGCCGGCGAGCAGCACGATGCCGTTGGAGAAGGCCAGGCGGTCGCCTCGGGTGTGCAGCTGGCGCGGGAGGTAGCGGTCCTGGGCGAGGATCGAGCCGAGGAGCGGGAAGCCGTTGTACGCCGTGTTGGCGGCCAGGAACAGGACCAGCGCGGTGGCCGCGGCGAGCACCACGAACAGGAAGCTGCCCTTGCCGAACACGGCCTCGGCGACCTGCGAGATCACCGGGTTCTGGACATAGCCGGAGCCGATCGCGACGCCGTTGTGCAGCAGGTCGGTGCCCGGGTTCTCGGCCATCCGGACCTTGGTCGTCATGGCGAGGGCGATGATCCCGCAGAACATCGTCACAGCCAGGATGCCCATCGCCGCGAGGGTGCTCGCCGCGTTCTTCGACTTGGGCTTGCGGAAGGCCGGGACGCCGTTCGAGATCGCCTCGACACCGGTGAGGGCGGCGCAGCCGGAGGAGAAGGCGCGCAGCATCAGGAAGACGAGCGCGAAGCCCGCGAGGCCCTGGTGCTCGGCCTTGATGTGGTAGTCGGCGGTCGGCGCGCGCATGGTGTCGCCGAGGACCAGGCCCCGGAACGCACCCCACGCGATCATGACGAAGACGCCCGCGACGAAGACGTACGTCGGGATCGCGAACAGCGAGCCGGACTCCTTCACCCCGCGCAGGTTCATCAGGGTCAACAGCACAACTACTGCGACCGCGCAGATCACCTTGTGCTCGACCACGAAGGGGATCGCGGAGCCGAGGTTCTCGATGCCGGAGGCGATCGAGACGGCGACGGTGAGGACGTAGTCGACCAGCAGGGCGCTGGCGACGGTGAGGCCGGCCTTGGGGCCGAGGTTGGTGGTGGCCACCTCGTAGTCGCCGCCACCACTGGGGTAGGCGTGGACGTTCTGCCGGTAGGAGGCGACCACGGTGAACATCAGCACCACGACCGCGACCGCGATCCAGGGGCTGAAGTGGTAGGCCGACACGCCCGCGATGGAGAGGACCAGCAGCACCTCGCCGGGCGCGTACGCGACGGAGGACAGCGGGTCGGAAGCGAAGACGGGGAGTGCGATGCGCTTCGGCAGGAGCGTTTCGCCCAACCGGTCGCTGCGCAGTGCGCGCCCGATGAGGATGCGCTTGGGCACGTCGGTCAGTTTGGACACAACAGAGGATCGTAGGCCTTCGAACAGGCGATCCTCTACTCGCCACCTGCCTGAGTCCTGTCATCTGCCTCACGAGTGAAATAAGCGACGAGCGGAGTTGCGGATTCCGTCGAGAGCGCCGACTCCTTTTCTATATGACAAAACCCCGCTCCCGCCGCCTCCTGGAGGTTCCATGCCCTCGACCGCAGAGCTGATCGGCGCCCTGGCCGCCCTCGTCGGCCTCGGAATCCTGACCCTGGCCAGCGTGCGCAGCATCGGCCGCCGCTGACGCACAGGGGTGCCCCACAAGGACCGGACGTGTGTACTTTGGCCTCGGTCTGAGACCCTGATGGGGCTGAGCATTGATTTCAGGACACCGGAAGGACGGTCGTGCACATCGTCATCATGGGCTGCGGCAGAGTGGGTTCCGCTCTCGCCCAGACCCTGGAGCAACAGGGGCACACGGTCGCCGTGATCGACCAGGACCCCACCGCCTTCCGTCGGCTGGGCCCGGGATTCGGCGGCCGCCGGGTCACCGGGGTCGGCTTCGACCAGGACACCTTGCGCGAAGCGGGCATCGAGGAGGCGGGCGCGTTCGCGGCCGTCTCCAGCGGTGACAACTCGAACATCATCTCCGCGCGGGTGGCCCGCGAGATGTTCGGCGTGGAGAACGTCGCGGCCCGTATCTACGACCCCCGCCGTGCCGAGGTGTACCAGCGCCTGGGCATCCCCACCGTGGCCACGGTCCGCTGGACCGCCGACCAGATGCTGCGCCGGCTGCTGCCCTCGGGCGCGGAGCCGCTGTGGCGGGACCCCACCGGCGGGGTCCAGCTCGCCGAGGTGCACGCCTCGGCCGCCTGGGTCGGGCAGAGGATCAGCAAGCTGCAGGAGGAGACGGGCGTCCGCGTGGCGTTCCTCACCCGGCTCGGCGAGGCGATGCTGCCCTCTTCGCAGACCGTGTTGCAGGAGGGCGACCTCGTGCACGTGATGATGCGTACGGACGAGGTCGACAAGGTCGAGGCGGCGTTCGCCAAGGGTCCCGAAGAGGAGGGCGGTCACTGATGAGGGTCGCCATTGCCGGAGCCGGCGCGGTCGGTCGTTCGATCGCCGGTGAGCTGCTGGAGAACGGTCACGAGATCCTTCTCATCGACAAGGCCCCGACCGCGATCTCGGTCGAGCGGGTCCCCCAGGCGGAGTGGCTGCTGGCCGACGCCTGCGAGATCACGTCCCTGGACGAGGCGGCGCTCCAGCGCTGCAACGTGGTGATCGCCGCGACGGGCGACGACAAGGTCAACCTCGTCGTCTCCCTCCTGGCGAAGACGGAGTACGGCGTCCCGCGCGTCGTCGCCCGCGTCAACAACCCCAAGAACGAATGGCTCTTCAACGAGTCCTGGGGCGTCGACGTGGCCGTCTCCACCCCCCGCCTGATGTCGGCCCTGGTCGAGGAGGCGGTGTCGGTCGGCGACCTGGTCCGCCTGCTGCGCTTCAGCCACGGCGACGCCAACCTCGTGGAGCTGACCCTCCCCGAGGAGTCCGCCCTCGCGGGCACCCAGGTCGGCGACGTGGAGTGGCCCGAGGACACGACCCTGGTCGCGATCATCCGCGGCACCCGCGTCCTGACCCCGTCCCGCGAGGACTCCCTGGAGGCCGGCGACGAGCTGTTGTTCGTGGCGGCGCAGGCACGCGAGGAGCAGTTGGAGGACTTGCTGTCGGTACGCCGGGAGGACGCGGCGAGCTAGAGCGGTTCTACGACGAAGAGGGCGCCCTGTGAATTCAGGGTGCCCTCTTCGTCGTGGTGAAAGCAGCGAAAGCTACGCGTCGCGACGGTGCCGTCCCGACGTGGCGTCCTGGTCCTCGCCGGAAGTCTCGGCGGCGGCCTTGCGGTCCTTCTCGGCCTGTTCCTCCGCCTCCATCTCCGCGAACACGTCGATCGGCGCGGGCGCCTTCGCGAGGAAGACCCAGGTCAGCCAGACGGCGAGGAGGAAGGGCGGGATCTTCAACGCGACCAGGACCCAGCCCAGTTGGGCGGTGTTGGCCCACCAGTAGAGCGGGAAGAGGATCGCGCACTTGGCGAGCAGGATCAGGCCCCAGGCCCAACTGGCCTTGGTGTACGCCAGCTTGCGGCCGGGGTTGCGCTTCCGCCAGGAGAGGTTCTCCTTGAAGACCGGGCCGAGGATCAGGCCGATCAGCGGGACGCCCGCGAGGGCCGTGATGATGTAGGCCAGCGCGAGGCCCAACGTGTAGAGCATGCCGGGGAGATAGAAGTCCTTGGCGTTGCCCGTCATCATCGCGAAGACGACACCGAAGGCGACGCCGAAGACACCGCTGAAGGCGTGCTTGACGGTGTCGCGGGTCACCAGGCGCACCACGACCAGGACCAGCGACACGGCCAGGGCGGCGATCGCCGACCAGTGCAGGTTCTTGTTGATGGTGAAGATGCTGACGAAGAGGAGGCCGGGCAGGACCGTTTCGATCATGCCGCGCAGCCCGCCGAACGCCTCGAAGAGGGCCGCCTCGGTCACCGCCCGGACATCCTGCTCGCTGTCTTCGGCGTCCACGGTGTCCGCGGTCGGCTTGTCGAGCGACGTCACCGGCTACTCCCGTCCGAGGGGTCTCAGTTCGTATTTCGGGTTGAAGAGCACCCGGCGGCCTCTGCTCATCGAGATCCGGCCGGAGGCGATCAGCTTGCGCCCCGGTTCTATCCCCACGATGGAGCGCCTGCCGAGCCACACCACGTCCAGGGCGGCGGAGCCGTCGAACAGCTCGGCCTCCAGGGCCGGGACACCCGCCCGGGGGCGCAGCGTGACCGTGCGCAAGGTACCAGTAACCGTCACGATCTGTCGGTCGTGGCAGTCGCCGATCCGCACGCAGCCCTCGGTCTCGGCGTCCTCACGCAGCTCTTCCGACTCCAGGTCCTCCTGCGAGGTGGAGAGCCGGTCGAGCATGCGCCGGAACCGGCCCGCCGGCTTTTCGGAACGAGGAACAGCGCTCATATCTGAAGCGTACCGGGGTCCACCGACAGCGACGTACCCACGGCCCTAGCGTTCGAACCGGTAGCCCATGCCCGGCTCCGTGATGAAGTGCCTGGGATGCGCGGGGTCCGTCTCCAGCTTGCGCCGGAGCTGCGCCATGTACACGCGGAGGTAGTTCGTCTCGGTCCCGTACGACGGCCCCCACACCTCCTGGAGGAGCTGCTTCCGGCTGACCAGCCGCCCGGTGTTGCGCACCAGCACCTCCAGCAGATGCCACTCCGTGGGGGTCAGCCGTACGTCCCGCCCGTCCCGCTGGACCTTCTTGGCGGCCAGGTCGACGGTGAACTCCTCGGTCTCGACCAGGACGTCGTCCTCGCCGCCCCCGGTGGGCTCGGCCCGGCGCACGGCGGCCCGCAGCCGGGCCAGCAGCTCGTCCATGCCGAAGGGCTTGGTGACGTAGTCGTCGGCGCCCGCGTCCAGTGCCTCGACCTTCTCGTCGGAGGAGTGCCGGGCGGACAGCACGAGGATCGGCACCCGGGTCCAGCCGCGCAGCCCCCGGATCACCTCGACGCCGTCCATGTCGGGCAGCCCCAGGTCGAGGACGACCACGTCGGGGTGGCGGGAGGCGGCGAGGTCGAGAGCGGTCTTGCCGTCGGCTGCCGCGTCGACCTCGTACTTCCGCGCCTTGAGGTTGATCACGAGGGCCCGCACGATCTGCGGCTCATCCTCGACCACGAGGACCCTGGTCATGAGGCCTGCCTTTCCGGTTGCACGTCTTTCACGTCACGCACGTCATACCCGTCCTCTACGACGCCTTTCGCCGCGCGGAGGGTGAGGACCATGGTGAGACCTCCGCCGGGCGTGTCCTCGGCGTTCAGGGTGCCGTTCATCGCCTCGGTGAAGCCGCGCGCCACGGCGAGGCCGAGTCCCACTCCGGCGCCGCGCGGGGCGTCGCCGTAGCGCTGGAAGGGCTCGAATATGCGGTCCTTGGCCTCGTCGGGGACTCCGGGGCCGCGATCGACCACCCGGACCTCGACGCGGTCGGCGATGGCGCTGGCGGACACCAGGACGGTTTCGCCGGGCGGGCTGTACTTGACCGCGTTCTCGACCAGGTTGGCCACCGCCCGCTCCAGCAGCCCGGGGTCGACGGCCACCATGGGCAGCGTCTCCGGGATGTCGAGTTCGGCGCTGCCCTCGGGGACCCCGCCGAGCGCCATCGGCACGACCTCGTCGAGGTCTATCTCGCGGATGATCGGGGTGACCGTGCCGGTCTGGAGGCGGGACATGTCGAGCAGGTTGCCCACGAGGTGGTCGAGCCGGTCGGCTCCGGCCTCGATGCCCTCCAGCAGCTCGGCCTGGTCCTCCTCGGACCACGCCACGTCGTCGGAGCGCAGGGAGGAGACGGCCGCCTTGATGCCGGCCAGCGGAGTCCGCAGATCGTGGCTCACGGCCGCCAGGAGGGCCGTACGGATGCGGTTGCCCTCGGCGAGCGCACGGGCCTGGTCGGCCTCCTCCCGCAGACGCCTGCGATCGAGTACGACGGCGGCCTGGGCCGCGAAGGCGGCCAGCACCCGGCGGTCGGAGGCGGGCAGCACCCGGCCGGTCAGCGCGAGGGCCATGTGGTCGCCGACCGGCATGTCCACATCGCCGTCCTCGGGCCGCTCCAGCGGCACCCCGACGCCCACCCGGCCCGCGCAGGTCCAGGGGTCCACGTCGCTCTTGCGCTCCAGCAGCGCCACGGACTCCATGCCGAAGGTCTCCCGGACCCGCTCCAGGAGCGCCTCCAGGCTCGTCTCGCCGCGCAGCACGCTGCCCGCGAGGAAGGACAGGATCTCGGACTCGGCGCGCAGTCTGGCGGCCTGCTGGGTGCGTCGCGCGGCGAGGTCCACCACGGAGGCCACGGACACGGCGACCCCGACGAAGATCGCGATGGCGACGATGTTCTTCGGGTCGGCGATGGTCAGCCGGTGCAGCGGTGGGGTGTAGTAGTAGTTCAGCAGGAACGATCCGACGGCCGCCGAGACCAGCGCCGGCAGCAGCCCGCCGAGCAGCGCCGCCGCCACCGTCAGGGACAGGAACAGCAGCATGTCGTTGGCGAGGCCGAGATGGATCGCGTTCAGCAGGAGCGCGAGGCCCACCGGCCCGACGACACCGACCACCCACCCCGAGACGATCCGGGCCCGGCCGAGCCGCGCGCCCCGGGACACGGGCAGTCCGCGGCCCTTGGCGACCTCCTCGTGGGTGACGATGTGGACGTCCAGGTCGGGCCCGGACTCGCGGGCGACCGTGGCTCCGACACCCGGCCCGAAGACGTACTGCCAGGTCTTGCGCCGCGAGGAGCCGAGGACGATCTGCGTGGCGTTCACCCCGCGCGCGAAGTCGAGCAGCGCGGCCGGGATGTCGTCGCCGACGACGTGGTGGAAGGTGCCGCCCAGGTCCTCGGCGAGCGTGCGCTGGAGGGCGAGTTCCTTCGGTGAGGCCGAGGTCAGGCCGTCACTGCGGGAGATGTAGACGGCCAGCACCTCACCGCCGGCCCCCTTCTCGGCGAGCCGAGCGGCCCGCCGGATCAGCGTCCGCCCTTCGGGCCCGCCGGTCAGCCCTACGACGATCCGCTCGCGGGAGCCCCAGATCGCCGAGACGTGGTGTTCGCTGCGGTACTCCTGGAGGTACTCGTCGACCCGGTCGGCCACCCACAGCAGCGCCAACTCCCGCAGGGCGGTGAGGTTTCCGGGGCGGAAGTAGTTCGAGAGGGCCGCGTCGACCTTGTCGGGCTTGTAGATGTTGCCGTGCGCCATCCGCCGCCGTAGCGCCTGTGGCGACATGTCGACGAGTTCGATCTGGTCGGCCCGGCGGACGACCTCGTCCGGCACGGTCTCCTGCTGGCGGACCCCGGTGATCGACTCGACGACGTCGCCCAGGGACTCCAGATGCTGGATGTTGACGGTCGACACCACGTCGATGCCGGCCGCGAGCAGCTCCTCGACGTCCTGCCAGCGCTTGGTGTTGCGGGAGCCGGGGATGTTGGTGTGGGCGAGTTCGTCCACCAGGGCGACGGCGGGGGCCCGGCGCAGCACCGCGTCGACGTCCATCTCGGTGAAGACGGTCCCCCGGTAGGCCAGCTCCACGCGCGGGACCTGCTCCAGGCCGTGCAGCATCACCTCGGTGCGGGCCCTGCCGTGGTGCTCCACGAAGGCGACCACACAGTCGGTGCCCCGCTCCACCCTGCGGTGGGCCTCGGACAGCATCGCGTATGTCTTGCCGACGCCCGGTGCCGCACCGAGGTAGATCCGAAGCTTGCCGCGTCCCATGGCCCCATTGTCTTCCCGTCACCGCTGTGCACGCAGCGTCGACTTTACGGCCAATAAGTCCGACAAATGGGGCGGAGGGCCTGGTCCGGGACGCCTTTGACACAACCCTGATGCCCGCACGGTGCCGTGCGGGCATCAGAGACGCGGCGGTGTTCAGTTGGGGTTGTCCCCGTGCGTGAGGGTCTCCCAGGCGACGAAGAGGTTGTTGCTGCCCGCCGGGCGGTTGTTGAGGGTGAGCGTCTGGGTGTTGGTCATGGCGATGCCCAGCCGGTTGTGCAGGGCGTTGTAGCCGACCTCGGTGACCGGCCCGAGCCCGAGGGTCAGCGATCCGCCGCACAGCCAGCTCGGCACGGCCGTCCCGAGCTGGTACTTGGCCTGGAACCCGAGCGCCTGCCGCAGCCGCTCGCCCACGTCGGTGCCGTAGAGGTCGGTGCCCTGGATCCGGCTGGTCTCGGCGACGTGCGAGATCGAGGAGAGGCCGTACCCGGTGTGCGTGAAGTCGCGGCACGTCTCCTGGGTGAGCCCGGTGACGAAGGTCGACTGGCCCTGCCAGTAACTGACGATCTTCGCCGTGGTGTTGAGGTTCTGACTCGGCACGGTCTTCGGTACGGAACCGTCCGAGGCCAGGTAGATGTACGCGGCCGTCCGCGTCTGGAAGAGCGCCATGGCCTTGTCGTACGACGTCCTGTCCTCCAGGAAGACGGAGATGCCGACCGCCGCGTCCATCATCGCCAGCTCCCAGTTCCCGTTGGAATTGGAGCCGTTGATGATCTCGGGCAGGTAGACGTTGCGCAGCATGGTCGCGAAGCGGGCCGAGTTGGTCCACGTCCCGGTGTACGTGTACTTGATGATCTCGGCGGCCTTGGGCCAGGAGGAGCCGGCCCAGCCGGTCTGGAGGGGCGCGTTGCTGTTGGTGTGGCTGGTGATCGTGGCCGACCAGGCGTCCATGATCTCGATGGCCTTCTGGGCGTAGCGCGCGTCCTTGGTGATGTACCAGGCGAGCGCGTCGGTGTAGGCCGCTATCGCGTCCTCGCGCTCGTCGGTGCAGCCGTAGTTGGGGTTGGAGTACGAGCCGCACTCGACGACGGCTCTGGGCTTCGGGGTCCGGCTCAGACTGGCGTAGGAGCTGGCCATCATCTGGTCGTAGGCGCCCTTCCAGGGCTGGGCGCCGGCGAGGACCTCGGTGCGGGCGAAGTCCAGTTGGCCCCTGGAGACGTCGACTCCGGGATGGACGAAGGTGACGGGGGCCGCCTGGGCGGTGACGGTGGCGCCTGGCTGGGCGAAGAAGCCCAGGACCAGCGCGGTGACGACGGAGAGCAGGGCAGCGCGGCGCACGGTGACTCCGTTCTTGTATGTGAACAAAGAGCACCCTGATGAACCTGGGCGTTGAGCCGAGACCATAGGTACAGACCAATGCGCCGTCAAGAGTCCGCGCACGACGAAGGGCCGCACCCCGGGAGGGGTACGACCCTTTCGTGTCTGTCTGTTCCTGCTGACCCGCTAACGGACCTCGGTGATCTCCGGTCCGCGCTGCAACTGGCCCATGCCACCGGAGAAGCGGGAACCCGCCTCCTCCTGCTGGACGCCCTCGGGAACCATCTGGGCGTCGTTCGGCAGCTTCAGGACGATCGGGTCACGGGGCGCCATCGGGCCCTCGCCGCGCACGACGACCGTGTCCCGGAAGATCTGCTCCAGCAGACCGGCCGCCTGCGGCTGCACCGCGCCCTGCCCGGAGATCACCCCGCGCAGGAACCAGCGCGAACCGTCCACACCGACGAACCGCACCACCTGGAAACCGCCCGTGCCGTCCGGCAACTGCACCGGAACCTGCGCGCGCAGCTCCCAGCCCAACGGCCCCTCGACCTCGTCAACGATGCCGCCCTGCTGGGTGATGCCGCTGGCGATCTCCTCGCGGACCTCACCCCAGATGCCCTCGCGCTTGGGAGCGGCGAAGGCCTGCAACTGGATGGCACTGTCCTTGAGGACCACGGTGGCGGCGACGATCGCGTCACCCGCGACCTCGACCCGCAGCTCCATGCCGTCGACTCCCGGCACGAACAGACCGCCCAGGTCCACCCGGCCCTCGGCGGGGTCGCCGATCTCCGAGTCGTCCCAGGGTCCGTCGGGGCGGGGCTCCGGTTCGAGCTTCACGCGCTCGACCGCTGCTTCGTCCGCCCCAGTGTCGACGTCGTCGACGACCTGCTCGGCCTCGCTCGCCGCGTCCTCGGCGGCAGTGCCCTTCTTGCGACGTCCGAACACGTCACTGTCCTTCCCGGTCGGATACGACCGAAGCGTATCGATTCCCACCCGTAGTGCCGCCCACGGCGGCGTGACCGCCGGTGGACCCGAAGCCCCCCTCGGCCCGCGCCGAACCGGGAAGCTCCGCCACCTCCTGGAAGCGGACCCTCTCGACCTGCTGGACGACCAGTTGGGCGATCCGGTCGAAGCGCTCGAACCGTACCGACTCGTACGGGTCGAGATTCACCACGATCACCTTGATCTCCCCACGGTACCCGGCATCAACCGTCCCTGGGGCATTCACCAGAGCGACACCGCAGCGGGCGGCGAGCCCCGAACGAGGGTGCACGAAAGCTGCGTACCCCTCCGGGAGCGCGATAGACACCCCCGTGGGCAGCACGGCCCGCTCCCCCGGCTTCAGTTCCCGGCTCTCGGTGGTCCGCAGATCGGCTCCCGCGTCACCGGGGTGCTCGTACGACGGAAGCGGTACGTCGGGGTCGACGCGCCGGATCAGTACGTCCAGGGGACTACGGCCACTGCTCACGGGTTCACCTCGAAGGCACGGGTACGCCGGACCTGGTCCGGGTCGTCCATGGCGGCCCGGATCTCCTGCGGGCGGCCGTTGTCGATGAAGTGGTCGACCTTCACCTCGACGAAGAGGGCGTCGGCGCGCACGGCGACGGGCCCGTCGGGAGCGCCGACGCGTCCGGTGGCGGTCGAGTAGATCTTCCGGCCGGCCACGGCCGTCACCTCGGCCTCCAGGTACAGCACGGTGTCCACGGGCACCGGCCGGACGAAGTCGGTCTCCAGCCGGCCGGTCACCGCGATCGTCCGCAGCAGCCAGTTCAGCGAGCCGAGGGTCTCGTCCAGCGCGCTGGCCAGCACTCCGCCGTGCGCGAGGCCCGGGGCGCCCTGGTGGGCGGCCCGCACGGTGAACTCGGCGGTGACGGTGACGCCCTCGCCTGCCCGCGCCTCCAGGTGCAGCCCGTGCGGCTGGTCGCCGCCACACCCGAAACACTGTTCGTAGTGCGCACCGAGCAGCTCGCCCGGCGCGGGCGCGTCAGGGTGCCGCACCGGTTTCACGGCGTCGGGCGGAGGCTCAAGAGCTGGAGAAGTACCACTCACAGCCGCAGACCTTACCCGCGCGTCGGTACGTTCCCGACACCGTGCCAAGCTTGGCTCCATGCAGCTTTCCGCCTCCCCCTACGACGAGCGCCTCACCGCCCCCCGTTCGTGGTGGTTCATCTCGTTCCTGGTGGGCGTCTCCTTCGCCCTGATCCTGCTGCCCTTCGGCACCCTGCCGCTGCTCGGCGGCCTGGTCGGCGGCACCGCGGCGGCATCCGTCATGGCCAGTTCCTACGGCTCGCTCCGCATCCGGATCGTGGGCGACCAGCTGATCGCGGGCGAGGCGAAGATCCCGGTGACGGCCCTGGGCGAGGCGGAGGTCCTGGACCCGGAGGAGGCCCGCGCCTGGCGCACCTACAAGGCCGACACCCGCGCCTTCCTGCTGCTGCGCTCGTACATCCCGCGGGCGCTGCGCGTCGAGGTCACCGACCCGGACGACCCGACGCCGTACCTGTATCTGTCGACCCGTGAGCCGGAGCGGCTGGCGGAGGCCCTGAAGACCGCCCGCGCGGCAGCCGTCTAGACCCTTTTCAGCGACCGAGTTCCTTCGGGATCTCACCCATCCGGAGCGGGTCCGGCGGCGCCTCCAGGGGCGGCAGTTCGGGCAGCGCGTCCCACGGGACCTGGGCCTTGCGCAGGTCCTTGCGGATGCGCTCGGCGAGTTTCTTGGTGTCCCGGCGGTTCATGACCGCTCCGACGGCGGCGCCGACCATGAAGGGCATCAGGTTCGGCAGGTCGCGGACCATGCGTTTCATGATCTGCTGGCGCAGTTCGCGCTTCATATGGCCGTTCAGCGCGGCGCTCATGGTCGACGGCTTGGTCACGTCGATACCGCGCTCCCCGGACCAGGAGTTCAGATACGTGGTGCTGCGCTGCCGGAGGTCGCCGGGCGGACGGACGCCGTAGACCTCGTACAGCTCGGCGATCAGCTTCAGCTCGATCGCGGCGACGCCGGTGATCTCGGCGGCCAGTTCGGTGGGCATCGCGGGCGGCACAGGCAGCATCGCCGCGGCACCGATTCCGGCACCGACCGTCGATGTCGCGTTCGCCGCGCCCGCCACGAGTTTGTCGGCGAGCTGCTCGGGGGCGAGGCCCGGGAACTGCCGCCGAAGCGCCTCGAGGTCCCGTACGGGGATCCGCGGGGCGATGTCGATGATCCGGTCGGCGAGGTACGCCAGACCGGCCCTGGCCCGGCTGCCGCCCTTACGGACGCCTTCCTTGGCCTTGTCCCGGATCACCGCCACCCGTCGTTTGGCGACGGGGGCGGCTGCGGGAACGTCGGCGGGCACCAGGAGGTCAGCCCGGTCGGCCGCCGGTTCGAGCGAGGCTGATCCCGGTTCGGATGAGCCCCGCTCGTCGTCACGCGCGCCATGAGGACCGTCTGTCGGCCCTTCGTCCGCTCCCCGCTGGAGGGAGCGGCGCTTCCAGGGTGGGGTCGAGCCAGTCACGGCCGACCCCTCCTCAGTCGCAGTCGCGGCAGATCGGCTGGCCGTTCTTCTCGCGGGCCAGCTGGCTGCGGTGGTGCACCAGGAAGCAGCTCATGCAAGTGAACTCGTCCTGCTGCTTGGGCAGCACCCGGACGGCCAGCTCTTCGTTCGAGAGGTCCGCTCCGGGCAGTTCGAGGCCCTCGGCCGCCTCGAATTCGTCGACGTCCACTGCGGAAGTCGACTTGTCGTTCCTACGCGCCTTGAGCTCTTCAAGGCTGTCCGAGTCGACGTCGTCGTCGGTCTTGCGTGGGGTGTCGTAATCCGTTGCCATGTCGCTCTCCCCCTCTGGGTGTCTGCGGTGTCTCCAGCGCACGTAACGCGTGAGAGGCCGGACTTGTGCCCGACCTGAGGCGGAGATTTTGCCTCACATCAAGGTCTGTTACTCAATCGACACCCAACCGGACCCCTCAAGAGTGATCGGCTTGGATGGCGAAGGGGACCGTACACGGTCCGAATGCCGCTCTTCAAAGGCACCTCATCGTGTACTTCCCGTGATCAAGACCCTCGAAAACCCGGATTTTCCCGGCTTTCCGACAGGGTGCATGATCACGGAGAGTGGAAGGCCCGAAAATCGCGCTTGTGATCGATCACACACAAGAATGCCGGAGAAGCGGCCAGAAAATTCCGCGCAAAGCGAACATCCTCGTGTGTCGGCGACATGATCTCAGATGGGCAGGGTGACTCGCATCACGAGTCCACCCCCCTCACGTGGCTGGGCCGAGATATGGCCACCGTGCGCCCGCGCCACGGACCGCGCGATCGACAGCCCCAGGCCCACCCCCTTGTCGCTGCCCGTCCGCTCCGTACGCAGCCGTCTGAAGGGCTCGAAGAGGTTGTCGATCTCGTACGCCGGGACCACCGGACCCGTGTTCGAGACGACCAGCACCGCGTGGCCGTGCTGGACCTCGGTGGTGACCTCGACCCAGCCGTCCTCGGGCACGTTGTAGCGCACCGCGTTCTGCACCAGGTTCAGGGCGATCCGCTCCAGCAGGACGCCGTTGCCCTGGACGACCGCGGGTTTCTGCTCGCCGCGGATCACCACGCCCTTGGCGGCCGCCTCGCCGTGCACCTGGTCGACGGCCTGCTCGGCGACCTCGGCGAGGTCCACGGGCTTGCGCTCGACGATCTGGTTGTCACTGCGGGCGAGCAGCAGCAGACCCTCCACGAGCTGCTCGCTGCGCTCGTTGGTGGCCAGCAGCGTCTTGCCGAGCTGCTGCAGCTCCATGGGGGCGCCCGGGTCGGACAGATGCACTTCCAGGAGCGTGCGGTTGATCGCGAGAGGTGTCCTCAGCTCGTGCGACGCGTTCCCGACGAAGCGCTGCTGTGCGGTGAAGGCTCGCTGCAGCCGCTCCAGCATCTCGTCGAAGGTGTCCGCGAGTTCCTTCAGCTCGTCGTCCGGGCCGTCCAGCTCGATCCGGCGGGACAGGTCCGAGCCGGCCACCGCGCGGGCGGTGCGGGTGATCCGGCCGAGCGGGGACAGCACCCGGCCGGCCATCGCGTACCCGAAGGCGAAGGCGATGATCGCCAGCCCCAGCAGGGCCAGCAGCGAGCGGCTGAGGAGGTTGTCCAGGGCCGCCTGCCGCTGGTGGTCGATGCACTCGCTGATCGCGGCGTTGAACTGGCCCAGCGGGATGTTGCTCGCGTTGTTCACCGCGGAGCAGCTGTCGCTGGTCACCTTGATCGAGTCGCCGTCGACGATCTTGAACAGCGGTTCGTTGCCCGTGTTCAGCGCCTGCGCGGCGAGCAGGTAGATGATCGACAGCAGCAGGATGCCGGCGATCAGGAACATGCCGCCGTACAGCAGCGTGAGCCTTATGCGGATGGTGGGGCGCAGCCAGGGGAACGGCGGTTCGGGCCTTCTGGGGTCCCACGTGGGCTTCGGGGGCGCCTGGGGAGGCGCGGGGGTCGTGGCCACAGTGGATCAGATCCGGTATCCGGAACCGGGGACGGTGACGATGACCGGGGGCTCGCCGAGCTTGCGGCGCAGTGTCATGACCGTCACACGCACGACGTTGGTGAACGGGTCCGTGTTCTCGTCCCAGGCCTTCTCCAGGAGCTGCTCCGCGGAGACGACGGCGCCCTCGCTGCGCAGCAGCACCTCCAGGACGGCGAACTCCTTGGGCGCGAGCTGGACTTCCTTGCCGTCGCGGAACACCTCGCGGCGGTTCGGGTCCAGCTTGATGCCGGCGCGCTCCAGGACGGGCGGCAGCGGCACGCTCGTCCGTCGGCCGAGGGCACGCACGCGGGCCGTCAGCTCGCTGAACGCGAAGGGCTTGGGCAGATAGTCGTCGGCGCCGATCTCCAGGCCCTCGACACGGTCGCTGACGTCGCCGGACGCGGTGAGCATCAGCACGCGCGTGGGCATGCCGAGCTCGACGATCTTGCGGCAGACGTCGTCCCCGTGCACGAGCGGCAGGTCGCGGTCGAGAACGACCACGTCGTAGTCGTTGACGCCGATGCGCTCCAGGGCGGCCGCACCGTCGTACACGACGTCGACGGCCATGGCCTCCCGGCGCAGTCCGGTGGCCACCGCATCGGCGAGCAGTTGCTCGTCCTCGACGACGAGTACGCGCACGTCGCTTGTCCTTCCTCTGTCCACCCGCGTAGCGCGCCTGGGCGCACGCGGGCAGGGTCTTCGTGGCTGTGTGACCTCCATCCTGCCCTTTTCGGCCATAAGTCGGCTGTAAGGCGGCCGGGCGCAAGATGAAGGTCGGGTATGAGGCCCGGGAATGCGGGATTTTCTCGGTGGGTTGAGGTTTCTACGGAAGGGAGCGGGGGGAGGACGGCTTTACACCCCGCGATCACGCTCTGCACGTGGCAAGCCACCTTGTGGTACGTCCAACCGCTTCCGCAGAGCGGGCGTGGGTGTCCGGCACCGTCGCCGCCCAGCCAGGGCAGCGCTGGGCACCCCATCCGCAGACGTGATCGCCCCTTCCCACGGCACACCCCCGTGCCACCCGACCCACGACCCAGGACGAGGGGGCGCAGCATGGACGCATTCACCGCAGGACTTCTGCAGCGCATAAGGGCGACCGAGACCGACCTGACGCGGGCTCGTGACGAGGGCGACGACTTCCTCGTCGAGGTGGAACAGGCCGAGCTCGACGACCTGCGCCGCCTGGCCGCCGACCACGGTGTGGAGGTCGGCGCGACGAGCGTCTGATCAGTGCAGCCAGCAGGACAGCAGGACCCCGGCGAATCCAGCGCCGGGGTCCTGCTGCTTTTGGTTCTTCGCCTCGGGGGCACCTGGGCCAGTTTGGCGGGCCCTGACCGTTGGTGAGGATGTGCGCGGTTGGTTTGGTGAGGGTCAGTCGTGCCAGGCGCCGAAATCCTCCAACAGCCGCTGGAGGGGCTCGAAGACGCCAGGGGTGCCCGCGATCGCCAGATCACGTGCGGGGCGCTCTCCCGGCCGTCCACCGGTCAACGCGCCCGCCTCACGGGCGATCAGGTCCCCCGCAGCCAGGTCCCACGGGTTCAACCCCCGCTCGTAGAAGCCGTCCAGGCGCCCCGCGGCCACATCGCACAGGTCGACCGCCGCCGAGCCGCCCCGCCGGATGTCCCGCAGCAGCGGGATCAACTTCTGCGCCACGTCGGCCTGATGGGCACGGACCTCGGTGACGTAGTTGAACCCGGTCGAGACCAGCGCCTGCTCCAGGGGCGGCGCGGGCCGGCACGCGAGCCTGCGTTCGCCCTCCCACGCGCCCGTGGCCCACGCCCCGCCGCCGGGCACCGCGTGGAACGTCTCGCCGCGCATCGGGACCGCGACGACCCCGGCGACGGTCTCGCCGTACAGCTCGGCCGCGATGGAGACGGACCAAGTGGGCAGTCCGTAGAGGTAGTTGACCGTGCCGTCGAGCGGGTCGATGACCCAGCGGACACCGCTGGTGCCCGTGACGGAGGCGCCCTCCTCGCCCAGGAAGCCGTCGTCCGGGCGCTGTTCGGAGATCAGGTCGGTGATCAGCTTCTCGGCCGCGATGTCCATCTCGGTGACGACGTCGATGGGGCTGGACTTCGTGGCGGCGACCGCGAGGTCGGCCGGGCGGCCGTCCCGCAGCAGGGCGCCGGCCTTGTGGGCGGCCTCCTGGGCGAGTGCGAGCAGTTCCTGGTGCAGGGGGTCGGTCACGGCGCTCCTCAGGCGTAGGGACTGTCGGCGCCCGCGGCGGCGGGACGCGGGGCACGGGCCGGGCAGCAGCCCACCGGGCAGAGGTTGTGGCCGGCGCCGAGGGTGCCCAGGGCGCAGGGTGTGACCTGGCGCCCGCTCTCGACGGCGGCGCGCTCCAGGACCAGCTCGCGGACCGCGGCGGCGAAGCGCGGATCGTCGCCCACGGTGGCCGACCTGCGTACGGGCAGGCCCAGTTCCCCGGCCCTGGCCTTGGCCTCCGTGTCGAGGTCGTAGAGGACCTCCATGTGGTCGGAGACGAAGCCGATGGGTGCCATGACGACCGCGGGGACGCCGGCCGCGTGGCGCTCCTCCAGGTGGTCGCAGATGTCGGGCTCCAGCCACGGGATGTGCGGGGCGCCGGAGCGGGACTGGTAGACGAGCTGCCAGGGGTGGTCGACGCCGGTGCGCTCGCGGACGGCGTCGGCGATCAGCCGGGCCACGTCCAGGTGCTCCTCGACGTACGCCCCGCCGTCTCCGTGGTCCTCGGCCGGGCCGGAGCTGTCCGCGGCGGCGGTCGGGATGGAGTGGGTCGAGAAGGCGAGGTGCGCGCCGTCCCGGACGTCCTCGGGGAGGTCGGCGAGGGACGCGACGACACCGTCGATCATCGGCTCCAGGAAGCCGGGGTGGTTGAAGTAGTGGCGCAACTTGTCGACCTCGGGGAGGTCGAGGCCTTCGGCCTGGAGGGCGGCCAGGGAGTCCGCGAGGTTCTCGCGGTACTGGCGGCAGCCCGAGTACGAGGCGTAGGCGCTGGTGGCGAGGACCAGGATGCGGCGGTGGCCGTCGGCGACCATCTCGCGCAGGGTGTCCGTGAGGTAAGGGGCCCAGTTGCGGTTGCCCCAGTAGACCGGCAGGTCCAGGCCGTGCTCCGCGAAGTCCTTGCGGAGGGCGTCCAGGAGGGCACGGTTCTGGTCGTTGATCGGACTGACCCCGCCGAACAGGAAGTAGTGCTGCCCCACTTCCTTGAGGCGTTCCTTGGGGATGCCTCGCCCACACGTCACGTTCTCCAGGAACGGAACCACGTCGTCCGGGCCCTCGGGTCCGCCGAACGAGAGCAGGAGCAGGGCGTCGTAGGGGGTGGCATCGAGCACGTCTGGCATGTGTTCGATCCTGCCACCCGGCACTGACAGGCGGGACACGGAGGGGGCCGGACCGGGATCCCGGGGCCCCGGACGGGTGCGTCGAGGTCACCTCACTCGTAAGCTGTATCAGCCGCATTCGCACCTTACCCAGCCGTCGCCCCATCACCGCCGAGCCGCCACCGCGCCTGTACGACCGGAGACACCCGTGCCCAGCCCCTATCGCGCCCTGTTCGCCGCACCCGGCTCCAAGGGCTTCTCCGCCGCGGGGTTCCTCGGCCGTATGCCGCTGTCGATGATGGGCATCGGCGTGGTCACGATGATCTCCCAGATCAACGGGCGCTACGGGCTCGCGGGCGCACTGTCGGCCACCATCGCGCTGGCCGCCGCCGCGATCGGGCCGCGGATCTCGCGCTGGGTGGACCAGTACGGGCAGCGGCGGGTGCTGCGTCCGGCGACGTTCGTCGCGCTGGCCGCGGCGGCCGGGCTGCTGCTGGCCGCCCGCTTCGAGTGGCCGGACTGGGCGCTGTTCGTGTGCGCCGCCGGGATCGGCTCGGTGCCGAGCCTGGGGGCGATGGTCCGCGCGCGCTGGGCGGCCGTGTACCGGGGCACCCCGCACCTGCACACCGCGTACTCCCTGGAGTCCGTGATCGACGAGGTGTGCTTCATCTTCGGGCCGATCCTCTCCATCGGGCTGTCCACGGCGTGGTTCCCGGAGGCCGGTCCTCTGCTGGCCGCCTGCTTCCTGGCGGTCGGTGTCTTCTGGCTGACCGCCCAGCGCGCCACCGAGCCCGCGCCGCACCCGCGCGTGCGGGGCGTCGACGGCGGCGGCTCGGCGCTGCGGGCTGCCGGTCTCCAGGTGTTGGTGGCCACCTTCGTGGCGACCGGGGCGATCTTCGGGGCGGTCGATGTCGTCACCGTCGCGTTCGCCGACGAGCAGGGCCACAAGGGCGGCGCCAGCGTGGTGCTCGCCCTGTACGCGGCGGGCTCCTGCGCGGCGGGCGTCGTGTTCGGGCTGCTGCGCTTCCGTGGAGCCCCGGAACGTCGGTGGCTGCTGGGCATATGCGCGATGGCCGTGAGTATGATCCCCCTCCTACTGGTCGGAAACTTGCTGCTTCTGGCCGTGGCGCTGTTCCTTGCGGGCCTGTCCATCGCACCCACGATGATCACGACGATGTCCCTCATAGAAGAGCACGTACCTCGCGCGAAGCTCACCGAGGGCATGACCTGGGTGAGCACCGGCCTGGCGGTCGGGGTCGCGCTCGGCTCCTCCGTCGCCGGCTGGGTGATCGACGCGGTCGGCGCGCGTGCCGGGTACGGGGTGCCGGTCGTCGCCGGTGCCGTCGCGGTCGCGGTGGGTTTCCTCGGGTACCGCCGGCTCAGCAGACCGGCGCCGGGTCGTGGAGGCACCGTTGAGCACCACAGCGAGCGCGAAGAACGGCACGTGGCGTAACTGGGGCGGCACGGTCGCGTCCCGTCCCGCGCGGGAGGTCACGCCCGCCTCCGTCGAGGAACTGGCCGCGGCAGTGCGGAGGGCCGGTGAGGACGGGCTGACGGTGAAGGCCGTCGGCTCCGGGCACTCCTTCACGTCGATCGCCGCCACGGACGGTGTGTTGATCCGCCCTCAGCTGTTGACCGGCATCCGCAACATTGATCGCGATGCCTTGACGGTCACGGTCGAGGCGGGCACCCCGCTCAAGAGACTCAACCTGGCTCTCGCGCGCGAGGGTCTGTCGCTCACGAACATGGGCGACATCATGGAGCAGACGGTCTCCGGCGCGATCAGCACCGGAACGCACGGCACCGGCCGCGAGTCGGCGTCGATAGCCGCCCAGATCAGGGGCCTTGAGCTGGTCACGGCGGACGGCTCGGTGCTCACCTGCTCCGAGAAGGAGAACCCGGATGTGTTCGCGGCCGCCCGGATAGGCCTCGGCGCCCTGGGTGTCGTCACGGCGATCACGTTCGCCGTGGAGCCCGTCTTCCTGCTCACGGCCCGCGAGGAGCCGATGACCTTCGACGAGGTCACCGGACGCTTCGACGAACTCTGGGCGGAGAACGAGCACTTCGAGTTCTACTGGTTCCCGCACACCGGCAGCACCAACACCAAGCGCAACAACCGCAGCGCCGGCCCGGAACAGCCCGTGAGGCCGGTCGCCGGCTGGTTCGAGGACGAGTTCCTCTCCAACGGCGTGTTCCAGGTGGCCCAGTGGGTCGGCCGCGCGGTGCCGGGGACGGTGCCCACGATCGCGCAGGTCTCCAGCAAGGCACTGTCCGCGCGGACCTATACCGACATCCCGTACAAGGTCTTCACCTCTCCGCGGCGGGTGCGCTTCGTGGAGATGGAGTACGCCGTACCGCGCGAGGCCGTCGTCGAGACCCTGCGCGAGCTGAGGGCCATGGTCGACCGCTCGGACCTGAGGATCAGCTTCCCCGTAGAGGTGCGCACCGCCCCCGCCGACGACATCACGCTCTCCACGGCCTCCGGGCGCGACAGCGCCTACATCGCCGTGCACATGTTCAAGGGCACGCCCTATCAGGCGTACTTCACCGCCGCCGAGCGCATCCTCACCGCGCACGAGGGCCGGCCGCACTGGGGCAAGGTGCACACCCGGGACGCCGAGTACTTCGCCGGGGTCTACCCGCGCTTCGGCGAGTTCACGGCGCTGCGGGATCGGCTGGATCCTGATCGCCGGTTCCAGAACGACTACTTGCGGAGGGTGCTGGGTCAGTAGCCGACGCGCTGGGCGAAGCGGTCGGCGTACCGCCGTCGCCCGAAGTGCTGGGCGTCGGCGCGGGACCGGCCGTCGTACCGCCGCTGTCGGAGGCTGTGCCGTCGTCGGTCGGGCCGGACGGGGTCTCCGGGTCGGCCGACGAGTCGTTCGGGGAGCCGGACGGCGAATCGGCCGGACTCGGGCCGTCGTCACCGGACTTCGGGGACGAGGACGTGTCGTGTCCCGTGACGGCGGCGCTGACCGTGGTCCCCTTGCCGCCGCTGAAGCTGTCGCCGGACACCAGCTCGTACACGGTGATCCCGGTCATGGTCACCCCGAAGACGAGGGCCGCGGCGAGCACCGGGCGCTTCCAACTGCCCACCCGCGCGCGGTAGACGGTGCCTTCCGTGAACTCCCCCGGGCGCGCGGGTGGTTGCCCCGGCTCCTTGGACGTGACGGTGGCCTCCCGGAGCTGAGCGCCGGTCCGGCTGAAGAAGTGCTGGAAGACGGAGCCTCCGGAGGTGGCGATCGCGCTCACGACGCCGGCGCCGAGGATCGTGCCGTAGACCCCGAAGTAGGAGGCGAGTTTGGCGGCCACCACCGCCGCCACCGCACTGCCGGCGACTTGAGGGACGCTCAGTTCGATCCGCTTCTTGCTGACATCGGGCCTTGCACGCATTCCGGGACCTAGCCTCGCTTTCTCGCATCTGATCAACTATCTGTACGACAAAGGGACGTACGGCCGAAACCGATAGTTCCGTTTCCGGCCATTGCGTGAAGTACGCCACTTTCAAGATCGCCCGAGCCCCGCTCCAGGCCGCCAAGTCCCGCCCCCCACAAGAAGTTGGGCGGCGTGCCAATCCACGCGCGTGGTCCAAATGGAGTACTGTTGCGAGCCCTGGGTCAGGCCTCCCGCCAGGGCGTCCGCGGCCTTATTGGACCGCCCCGAAGGGGCCAGTTGCACAGGGTGACGTAGTTGGTCACTTAGCGTTGCGAATAGGTAACCGTGCCATAACGGCGAGTCCGGGCCCGTGCCCGACACGCCGGGCAACTCGGCAAGGTTGTGGCAGGCTGCACCCGGGCAGGCCACACTCGACTAGCGGAAGCAGCGACGCACGTGACGTCGGCAGGCACCACCCGGGAGGTCCCCATGCCCGAACTGCGTGTCGTGGCCGTCTCTAACGACGGCACACGGCTGGTGCTGAAGGCTGCGGACAGCACGGAGTACACGCTTCCGATTGATGAGCGTCTGCGCGCCGCGGTCCGCGGCGACCGTCCCCGCCTCGGCCAGATCGAGATCGAGGTGGAGAGCCATCTCCGCCCCCGAGACATTCAGGCACGCATACGTGCCGGCGCCTCTGCCGAAGAGGTCGCTTCGCTCGCCGGCATCCCCGTCGACCGGGTGCGCCGCTTCGAGGGCCCTGTCCTCGCGGAGCGCGCCTTCATGGCCGAGCGGGCCCGGAAGACCCCTGTCCGCCGCCCCGGTGAGAACGCGGGACCCCAGCTCGGCGAGGCCGTCCAGGAGCGCCTGACGCTGCGCGGTGCCGAGAAGGACACCGTCCAGTGGGACTCCTGGCGCCGCGACGACGGCACCTGGGAGGTCCTGCTGGTCTACCGGGTCGCGGGCGAACCGCACTCGGCGAGCTGGACGTACGACCCGCCCCGGCGGCTCGTCCAGGCCGTCGACGACGAGGCGCGCTCGCTGATCGGCGAGTCCGACGACCTCGCCATCACACCCGAGCCCAGCTTCCCGTTCGTCCCGCGGATCGCCCGGCTGCCCCGCGACCGCCCGCTGGACCGTGCCCTGGAGCGCCCGGAGCGTCCCGCGCTGCCGTCGCCCGAGCCGGTCGAGGAGAGCGAGCGCGACTCGCTGACCAGCCTCCTGGAGGCGGTGCCGAGCTTCCGCGGCGACATGGTGGTCCCCGAGCGCCCCTCGGAGCCCCCGGAGGAGCCTGCCGTCGAACCGGAGGCGGAGGAGCCCCCGGCACCCGCGGCCTCGGCCGGTTCGGCCTACGCGGACGTGCTCATGCCCCGTTCGGTCGGCGCCCACCGCGACCGGCTCATCGGCTCGACCGACCGCCAGGCCGAGGCGGACGGCGTCCGTCCGGGCCGTAGAGCGGCCGTTCCGAGCTGGGACGAGATCGTGTTCGGGACCCGAAGGAAGAAGCAGGACTAGTCCTTCACAAGAAGTTCGTCGTACGACGAGGAGGGCCCGGGCCGGTTTCGGTCGCGGGCCCTCCTCGTCGTACGGCCGCTACTGCGGGTCGGGGCCGACGGCGACCGGTCGCTCCGGGTCCGAGGACCACTCCGACCAGGAGCCGACGTACAGCCCGGCCGGAATGCCGGCCACCGCGAGCGCCAGTACCTCGTGGGCCCCCGAGACGCCCGAGCCGCAGTACACGCCGACGGCCGTGCCCTCCGCGGCGCCCAGGGACTTGAAGCGGGCGGCGAGTTCCTCGGCCGGGAGGAAGCGGCCGTCCGCGCCCACGTTCTCGTTGGTCGGCGCGGACAGCGCCCCCGGGATGTGGCCGCCGACCCGGTCGATCGGCTCCACCTCGCCCCGGTAACGCTGTCCCGCGCGGGCGTCGAGCAAGACCCCGCCGCGGGCCAGCGCGGCGGCTCCGTCCGCGTCCAGGAGGGCCACGGCGCCCGGTTCCGGCGTGAAGTCGCCCTCGGCCGGCGTCGCTGCGGCCGTCTCCGGAGACCCCTCCCAGGAGGGAAGGCCGCCGTCGAGCACCCGCACGTCCGGGTGACCCGTCCAGCGCAACAGCCACCACGCGCGTGCCGCCGCCCAGCCCTGGCCGCCGTCGTACACAACCACCGGCCGGCCGGTCGAGACGCCCGCGCGGCGCATCGCGGCGCCGAAGCGCTCGGTGTCGGGGAGGGGGTGGCGGCCGTTGGTGCCGGGGGCCGAGGCGAGTTCCTGATCGAGGTCTACGTAGACGGCGCCCGGGATGTGCCCGGCCGCGTACTCGGCGCGGCCGTCGAAGGACGGCTCACCTGCGGCCTTCGGGACGCTGAGCTGCCAGCGGACGTCGAGCAGGACCGGCGGGTTCGTCCCGGCGAGTTCGCTCGCCAGTTCGGATACGGAGATGATGGCGTTCATGGCCACCATCCTTGCGCAAGGGGTGGCCGCCGCGTCCAGGTGCGACTACTCTGCTCGGCCGGACAGCCTCGATCACGAGGCGTACGGGAACGAGCACATGCTGTGCAACCGATGGACACCCCTCGGCAATCGCCCGGAAACGGACGAGTGGCCGCAGATCGACCATCCTCTCCACGTGAGCCGCCCGACGACGGCGCGGCCGGGGCGCGGTGCGTCACGGGGGGTGCGAGCATCGGCACGGGGCGTGCACGCGGCTGCGGCGCGCGGATCCGCAGAGCGGAAGCGACACGGCCACCGCGAGGGGCCGAGGAGAAGGTGACGATGACCGAGGCACGGGGGTCGGCCGGCCTGAACGGCGACACGCACACTCGGCGTACGCAGGGCTCACCCTGCTGGGTGAGTCTGATGGTGCACGGGATGGCCACGACCCAGGAGTTCTACGGAGAGCTGTTCGGTTGGGAATTCCAACCCGGTCCCCAGCAGCTCGGCCCCTACGCGCGGGCCCTGCTCGACGGGCAGGAGGTGGCGGGCATCGGCCAGCTGCCGCCGGACCGGCATCTGCCCATCGCCTGGACGCCGTATCTCGCCTCGGACGACGTGGACCAGACGGCCGAGACGGTACGGATGTGCGGCGGCACGGTCGGAGTGGGGCCCCTGGACGCGGCCGAGGCCGGCCGCCTGGCGATCGGTTCCGACCCGTCCGGGGCGGTGTTCGGCATCTGGCAGGCCTCGGCGCACCTCGGCACGATCATCACCGGGGTCCCCGGGACACCCGCCTGGAACGAACTGCTGACCTCGGAGACCGCGAGCGTCGCCAAGTTCTACGAGGCGGTGTTCGGCTACGAGGAGGTGCCGGTGGAGTCCGCCGACCTCGACTACGTCACCCTGCACCTGGACGGCCACCCGGTCGCCGGCATCCACGGCGTCGGCACGGCCCTGCCCCGCGACCGGGGCCCGCACTGGATGACGTACTTCGAGGTGGCCGACACGGACGAGGCCCTGACCCGCGTCACGGACCTCGGCGGCCACATCCTCAGGCCACCGCACGACAGCCCGCACGGGCGCGTGGCGACGGTCGCCGACCCGGAGGGCGCGATGTTCTCGGTGATCCAGGGGCCGCGCTAGCTCTTCGGGGCGATAGCGGTGTGAGGCGAGTCGCTTCCGGGGCGGGGCGGGGCGGGTCGCTTCCGATGTGAGGCGGGCGCCGCGGCTCTCCGTATCGTTGAACGATTGTCGTTGAACGATCCTACGGAGAGCTAGGCCGACGTCATCGGCAGGACGTCCGGTGACAGGGCCGCCGCGCGGGCCGTGGCCGACGTCATGCGGCGGCGGTGGTGACGGCGGCACAGGACCTCGTAGCCGACCGCCTCCGCCTGGTTGACGTCGCCCACGACGACCTGGGCGCCCTCGACGACCATCTCGCCGCCTATCGTGCGGGCGTTGTGAGTGGCACGGGCGCCGCACCAGCACAGGGCCTCGACCTGGAGGACCTCGACGCGGTCGGCGAGTTCGACCAGGCGCTGGGAGCCGGGGAAGAGCTTGGAGCGGAAGTCGGTCGTGATGCCGAAGGCGTAGACATCGAGGCCCAGGTCGTCGACCACGCGCGCGAGTTGGTCGATCTGCACCGGCGTCAGGAACTGTGCCTCGTCGGCGATGACGTAGTCCGCGCGGCCGCCCTGGGAGAGGTGGTCGACGACGTAGCCGTACAGATCCTGCTCGTCCTCGACCTCCACCGCGTCGGTGACCAGACCGAGCCGGGAAGAAAGCTTTCCCTCGCCCGCGCGGTCGTCCCGCGTGAAGATCATCCCCGCCAGGCCGCGCGCCGAGCGGTTGTGCTCGATCTGGAGCGCCAGGGTCGACTTCCCGCAGTCCATCGTTCCGGAGAAGAACACCAGCTCGGGCATGGGGAGTTGAGCACCTTTCGGCGGAGAGGAGGACGGTGGGGCTTCAGGAGCGTACTTCGAGCAGGGGGACGAGCTGCTCGGCAGGGGTCATCGAACCGTGGTTGCCGACCATCGCCGACTCCTTCGGCTCCCGCTCGGACGCGATGATCAGGACGTCGTCCCGGGCGGCGGCGATCACGTCGCCGAGGCGGTCGTACACCCGCTCGTCGATCTTCGGTCCGAACCAGCCCGCCGCGATCGCCTCGTCCCGCGAGGCGACCCAGAACTGCTCGCCGAGCACCTCGCGCCAGCAGGTCAGCACGTCGCTCTCGGCACCCCGCACCGCGTAGACATGCCGGGCGCGGCCCTCGCCGCCGAGCAGGGCGACCCCCGCGCGCAGCTCCCAGTCCGCGTCGAAGTCGATGCGGTGGTCCTCGTCGAAGGGCACGTCGATCATGCCGTGGTCGGCGGTGACGTACAGCGCGCTGCGCGGCGGCAGTTGCTCGGCGAGGCGCTGGACGAGCCGGTCGACGTACATGAGTTGGCCGCGCCAGGTGTCGGAGGCGACGCCGTGGCGGTGGCCCGCGCCGTCCAGTTCGGCGTAGTACGTGTAGACCAAGGAGCGGTCCCCGGCGGCCAGTTGCTCGGCCGCGAGGTCCATGCGCTCCTCGCCGGTCAGCCGCCCGTGGAACGTTCCCCCACTGAGCGCGACCTTCGTCAGCGGGGTGTTCTGGAAGGTGGGGGACGACACCTGGGCGGCGTGCACGCCCGCGTCCTGGGCCAGTTGGAAGATCGTGGGGTACGGCTGCCAGGACTTCGGCTCGGTCCACGGCTGCCAGCGCAGCTGGTTCATCAGCGCGCCGGTGGCCGGGTTGCGCACGGTGTAGCCGGGCAGGCCGTGCGCGCCGGGCGGCAGGCCGGTGCCGACGGAGGCGAGCGAGGTCGCGGTGGTCGCCGGGTAGCCGGCGGTGAGCGGACGTCCCGTGCCGCCGCGCGAGCTGCCCAGGAGGGCGTGCAGATAGGGCGCCTCGTCGGCGTGGTCCTTGATCTGCTCCCAGCCGAGGCCGTCGATCAGGAAGACGCAATTGCGGTCGGCCGCGGTCAGTTCCGGGATCGCCGCGGTCGTGCCGGGTACGCCCATGCCCGCGGCCAGCGTGGGCAGCAGATCGGCGAGGGAGCCGGAGCCGTACTCGGGAACGGGCGCGGACTCTACGGCGAGGGGTTCGGGGTGGTCCCAGGTGGCGTGCTGGGACATCAGCGCGTGACGTCCGCGGTCGCCTCGGAGAGCGCCTGTGCGAAGGCGAGGGTCTGCTGGACCGTCTCCGGGCCGTCCCCGGCCTCGCTGACGCGCAGGCTCAGGTCGTCCGCCGTCGAGTTGCCCGTGTAGCCGTGGTCGGCCTCGCAGTTGGGGTCACCGCAGGCGGCCGGCTCCAGGTCGATGCGGGCGACGGCGCCCCAGCCGATGGTCAGCACGACCTCGCGGGGCAGGGTGCCCGGCACGTACAACTCCGGGTTGGCGACCACGCGGCTGAGCACCACGGACGAGATCCGGCCGAGCTTCACGGACTCCGTGGACGTCGTGGCGTACGGCGTCGGGGAGGTGGTGTCGGCGGACTGCTCGTCGGTGTGGCTGACGATGAAGCGGTTGCCCGTGAGGACCAGCACCGTCACGTGCCGGCGCACCTCGTTCTGGTCGAACGTGGTCTCCTGGTGGACCAGGAACGACCGCATGGGCTCGCCGCCGACGGCGGCCTCCACCGCCTCGGCCACAAGGGCCGGGTAGTAGCCGCTGCGCTCGATCGCCGCACGCAGCCCCTGGGTCGTCGTACTGGTCTTGGCCATACGTCCATCCTACGGTGGACCACTGACTGCGAGGCACCGCTCAGGACGGTCCGATCCCACCTGTCTCAGTGGGCGGTCGGCACACGGTCGACGCCCGGTCAGTACACGGGAAGCGTCCTCGGGCCGAGGTCGTCCCGGACGGGCGGCGGGGCCACGCGCACGGAGGCGCCGAGCACGCTCAGGCCGTGCGCGGCCACGACGACCGGCTCCAGGGCCACGGCGACGACCTCGGGATGGTCGTCGACCAGCCGCGACACCCGCAGCATCAGCTCCTCCAGGGCAGGCGTGTCGACCGGCGTCGAACCGCGCCAGCCGAACAGGAGCGGCGCCGTCCGGATCGACCGGATCAGCGAGGCGGCCTCCCGGTCCGTGACCGGAATCAGCCGGTGCGCGGTGTCCCCGAGCAACTGCGAGGCGGCTCCGGCGAGTCCGAACGACAGCACGGCCCCCGCCGCCGGATCGATGACGGCCCGTACGACGGTGTCGACCCCGCGCGGCGCCATCCGCTGCACCACCGGCCGCAGCTCCTCGGGCGTCCCGAACAACTCGCCCAACTCGGCGTACGCCCGCAGCAGTTGGTCCTCGTCGGCGAGATCCAGTCGTACGCCGCCCAGGTCGGCCCGGTGTCGCAGGTGCGGGGCGGTGGCCTTCAGGGCGACCGGGTAGCCGAGGGTGCGGGCGGCCTCGGCGGCGTCTTCGGGGGTGGGGGCGGGCAGCGCGCGGTGGACGTCGACGCCGTACTTGCCGAGCAGGTCGCACGTCTCGTCGACGCCGAGCGTGAGGCCCTGCCCGCGCGCGAGGAGCCCGCCGATCAGCCCGGCGGCGCCCTTCTCGTCGATGTCCTCGTACTCGGGCACCCGGCCGGGGTCGACGGCCTCGCGCCGCCACTGCGCGTACTTCACGGCTTCGGCGAGGGCCCGGACGGCGCGCTCGGCGGCGGGGTAGGCGGGGATGAGGCCGGCCCCTTCGGGGGCCTGCGCTGCGGTGGGCGGTCGCTCCGCGGGGCGCTGGGGGTCCCCGCGCTTCGAAACAGCCTGGGGTGCCGTGCTCATCGCGGCCGACAACGCCTCGGCGAGCCCTCCGAGTTCCACATGCACCACCAGCACGGGCTTCCCGGGGACCTCCTCGGCGGCCGACCGCAACGCCTCCGCCAAGGCCGCGTCCTCCGCCGGGCCCTCTCCCACCGCCGGTATCGCCGTCACGACCACCGCGTCGCACGTCTCGTCGGCCAACGCCTCCGACAGGGCCCGGTGGAAGTCCGCCGCCGTCGCCGCCGTGGTCAGGTCCAGCGGAACGAGCGGCCGCAGCCCCTCGGAGAGGCACGCGTCGTAGGTCAGCAGCCCCAGTGACTCGGAATTGCCCAGGATCGCCACCCGTGCCCCGCCGGGCAACGGCTGGCGCGCGAGCAGCAGCCCCGTGTCGACCAGTTCGGTGATCGTCTCGACACGGATCACGCCGGCCTGGCGCAGCAGCGCGGACACGGTCGCGTGCGGCAGGCGCGTCGCGCGTACGGCGTGTCCCTGAGGGGCGGATCCCGCGCCCTGGACCACGACCAGCGGCTTCGCCGCCGCGGTGCGCCGGGCGAGGCGGGTGAACTTGCGGGGGTTGCCGATGGACTCCAGGTACATGAGGGCGACGTCGGTGTCGGGATCGTCGTACCAGTACTGAAGGACGTCGTTGCCGGACACGTCCGCGCGGTTGCCGGACGACACGAACGTGGAGACGCCGGTGACGCCGGTGACCCCGCCGCCGCGCCGGTGCAGCCGGGAGAGCAGGGCGATACCGATGGCGCCGGACTGCGCGAACAGGCCGATGCGTCCGGGGCGGGGCATCTCGGGGGCGAGGGACGCGTTCAGCCGTACGTCGGCGGCGGTGTTGATGACCCCGAAGGCGTTCGGTCCGATGATGCGCATGCCGTACGTGCGCGCGTGGCGCACGAGTTCGCGCTGGCGCTCGCGTCCCTCGGGGCCGCTCTCGGCGTATCCGGCGGTGACCACGACGAGCCCCTGCACCCCGTGCTCGCCGCACTCGGTGACGACTTCGGGGACGTGCTCGACCGGAACGGCGACGACCACGAGGTCCACGGGGCCGTCGATGTCGCGCACCGAGCGGTACGCCGGCACCCCGTCGAGGTCCTTCTGCTCCTCGGGGAGTGCCTTGTTCACGGCGTACAGGCTGCCGGTGAACCCGGCGTCCCTGATGTTGTCGAGAACGCTGCGGCCCACCCCTCCAGGGGTACGCCCCACACCGACGACGGCGACCGAGCCGGGCACCAACAGCCGTCGCACGGACCGCGCTTCGGCGCGCTGCTCCCGCGCGCGCTGCACGGCGAGGGACCGATCCGTGGGTTCGAGGTCAAACTCCAGGCGTACGACGCCGTCCTCGAAGCTGCGCTTCTGGGTGTAGCCGGCGTCCGTGAACACCTTGATCATCTTGTTGTTGGCGGGCAGCACCTCGGCGGCGAAGCGGCGGATGCCGCGCTCGCGGGCGACGGCCGCGATGTGCTCCAGGAGGGCGGAGGCGACGCCCCTCCCCTGGTGCGCGTCCTGCACCAGGAAGGCGACCTCGGCCTCGTCGGCGGGGGCGGAGGCGGCACGCCCGTCGGCACTAATGCGGTCATAGCGTACGGTGGCGATGAACTCGCCGCCGACGGTGGCCGCGAGTCCCACCCGGTCCACAAAGTCGTGGTGCGTGAAGCGGTGGACATCCTTGGCGGACAGGCGAGGATACGGCGCGAAGAAGCGGTAGTACTTCGACTCGTCGGAGACCTGCTCGTAGAAGCTGACCAGGCGCTCGGCGTCGTCGGCGGTGATGGGCCTGACGCGCGCGGTACCCCCGTCGCGCAGCACCACGTCGGCTTCCCAGTGGGCGGGGTACTCGTGCCGGTCCGACGAGGTCTGCTGCATGGGGCCCAGCGTACGGCTCGCGTCCGACATCAGCGCGAGGCAGTCTGTGGGTGAAAAGCAGCGAGGCGAAGTCGGGCCGAGGCCGCGGTCCGACGACTCGCTCCGGACGGTCCACGGGACCGGTCCGGGCTCGCTTCACGTGTGGGAAACTGGTCTAGACAACCCTGAGACTCTGAAGGGCAGCATCACATGGCTGAGCGCCGCGTCAACGTCGGCTGGGCGGAGGGCCTTCACGCCCGCCCCGCCTCCATCTTCGTCCGGGCCACCACGGCCTCGGGTATCCCCGTGACGATCGCCAAGGCCGACGGCAACCCCGTCAACGCGGCCTCCATGCTCGCGGTGCTGGGCCTGGGCGCCCAGGGCGGCGAGGAGATCGTCCTCGCGTCGGACGCCGAGGGCGCGGACGCGGCCCTCGACCGACTGGCGAAACTGGTCGCGGAGGGTCTCGAGGAACTCCCCGAGACTGTCTGAACAACCCGCAATTGATGGTTGCGGTGATTTCGCCGCAAAACCGATGTGCCGCAACCTCGAAGGGCTCGCCCGAATTACCGGGCGAGCCCTTCGCAATTCCATTTGCGGGCAGCAGAAATAATCCCCCGCGAATTATCCTCTCTTTGTATACGGCGCCCGTGTTAATGCCGCAGACCCGACATGTTTACGGGAGGTTGCGAAGTCCTCACACGGTCCGCGCCGCCCGCCCCGCCGGGAAATCGCAGCCGGTGCGCGGTGCCGGCCCGCTCGGTGTGCAGGGCGGTGATCGCCCGCGCGCGCTCGCTGTCGCCGCGCGCCACCGCGTCCACGATGGCCCCGTGCTCGGCCCAGGACTCGACGGGGTTGGCCGGTGCGTCGACCGCGTACATCCAGGCGATCTTGTGCCGCAGCTGGGTCAGCATCGAGGTCAGCGCGGGGCTCCCGGAGGCCTGTGCCAGCGTCTCGTGGAACCAGCTGCCCAGGGAGCGCAGATCCTCGCTGTTGCCCCGCCTGGCGCGCTCCTGGCCCAGCCTGACGAGGCCGCGCAGCACCTTCAGGTGGGCCTCGGTGCGCCGCTGGGCGGCCCGCGAGGCACCGAGCGGCTCCAACAGCATCCGCATCTCCAGCAGGTCGGCGGCCTCCTGCTCGGTCGGTTCCGCGACGCACGCGCCCGCGTGCCGCCGGGTCACGACGAACCCCTCGGCCTCCAGCGTGCGCAGGGCCTCCCGCACGGGGACGCGCGAGACGCCGTACCGGCGCGCGAGGAGTTCCTCGGTGAGCCTGCCGCCGCGCTCGTAGACACCGGCGACGATGTCGTCCCGGATCGCCGTGCATACCGAGTGCGCCGGAATACGCATGTCCGACCTCCGCCTTAATCCCCGTGAAACGTCGACGATTGACGTGTGTTCCGTGACTCTATTGCAATGAGCGGGAATTTCCGATGGCGGGCCGGAATCCATGGATATTTTTTGGACAGGTGGGCTCCGGAAACGCCGAAAGCCCCGGCCGGGCGGGCTGGGGCTTCAGGAAGTGCGGCGCCGTGTCGTCAGACGTTCACGCCGTGCTTGCGGAGGTAGGCGACGGGGTCGACGTCCGAGCCGTACTCGGCGGTCGTGCGGGCCTCGAAGTGGAGGTGCGGTCCGGTGACGTTGCCGGTCGCCCCGGAGAGGCCGATCTGCTGGCCCGGGGTGACCGTCTGGCCGACCGAGACACCGATGGACGACAGGTGGCCGTACATGGTGTACATGCCGTCGGCCATCTTGATCACGACCTCGTTGCCGTACGAACCTCCCCAGCCGGCCTCGACGACGGTGCCGGAGCCCACCGCGTGCACGGAGGTGCCGGTCGAGGCGTGGAAGTCGATGCCGGTGTGGGCACCGGAGGACCACAGGGAGCCGCCGGTCTTGTAGCCGGTGGACACATAGGAGCCGGCGACCGGCGCGACGAAGGTGTTGAGCCTCTTGCGCTCGGCCTCGCGGGCGGCGCGCACCTCGGCCTCGCGGGCCGCCTTGGCCTGTGCGGCGGCCTTGGCGCGGGCGGTCTCCCTGGCCTGCTGCTCGGCGGCGGCCTCCCGCTGTGCGGCGGCCTGGGCGTCGATCTTCTCGGCCACGGAGTCGTTGATGGCGACGACGGGGGTGAGGCCGGTCTGTTCGGGGGCGGGCTCCGCGGCGAACGCCGGGGCGGCGGCCAGGGTGCCTACGACGCCGGAGGTGGCGAGAGCCGCGACACTCGCGGCACGAACGGTGGTGCGGTGGGTCCGGCTCGGGCGACGGTGCTTCCCGGTGGCGCGGGTGAACGCCATGAAGTGGCTGGTCCTTTCCTTCCTTCTCGCCTACCGGGTTAGCTGACGGGTTCGGAGCAGGAAGGTCTCCTACGGACTCCCTCGCGGTGCGCGGGCGTCCGATTCACCCCAGGGACGTGGGTCCCCGGCTCCCCTGGCTCGCGCCGTACGGGGACTCGGCGATGACTGTCCGGTGCCACGAGTGCGGCGCGGTGCCTGACGGACAGCCGGGTTGACGCTAAAGGGGGCCACTTTCAATCCCCAAACGGATCACGGTTTTTGTTGCACATGCCACAGGGCAGACAGGCAACCTCTCCCCCAATTCGGACAATAGGGAGCCCTGGTGACGCTTCAGTCACCAGGGCTCCCCACGCGCGTGTGCAGCTACCGCGTCTACTCCGCCGGAACGACGGTCACTTCGCCGATACCGAGGGCCTCCACGGGCTCCTTGATCTGCTCCGCGTCGCCTACGAGGATCGTCACCAGACGGTCCACCGGGAAGGCGTTCACGACCGCCGCGGTGGCCTCCACGGTGCCGGTCGCGGCGAGTTGCTGGTAGAGCGTCGCCTGGTAGTCGTCAGGCAGGTGCTGCTCGACCTGGTCGGCCAGCGTGCTCGCGACGGCCGCGGCGGTCTCGTACTTGAGCGGCGCCACCCCGACGAGGTTCTGTACGGCGATGTCCCGCTCGGCGTCCGTGAGTCCGCCCTCGGCGAGCTTGCGGAGCACCGTCCACAGGTCGTCGAGCGCGGGACCGGTGTTCGGGGTGTCCACGGAGCCGCTGATGGCGAGCATCGACGCGCCCGTGCCGTCCGGTGCCGAACGCAGCACCTGGCCGAACGCCCGCACACCGTAGGTGTAGCCCTTCTCCTCGCGCAGGACACGGTCCAGGCGGGAGGTGAGGGTGCCGCCCAGGCAGTACGTGCCGAGCACCTGCGCGGGCCACACGCGGTCGTGCCGGTCGGATCCGACGCGGCCGATGAGCAGCTGCGTCTGGACGGCGCCGGGACGGTGCACGATCACGACCCGCCCGGTGTCGTCGGCGGTCACCGGCGGCACGGGGCGTGGCTGCGCGGTGGAGCCCGTCCACGAGCCCAGGGTGTCCGCGAGCAGCGCGTCCAGGTCGATGCCGGTGAGGTCGCCGACGACCACTGCGGTGGCCGTGGCGGGGCGGACGTGCCGTTCGTAGAAGGCGCGTACGGCTCCGGAGTCGATCTTCTGGACGGTCTCCTCGGTGCCCTGGCGCGGGCGCGACATGCGCGAGGTCGCCGGGAACAGCTCCTTGGAGAGCTGCTTGGCCGCGCGGCGGGACGGGTTGGCCGTCTCGTGCGGGATCTCGTCGAGGCGGTTGCGGACCAGCCGCTCGACCTCGCTGTCCGCGAAGGCGGGCGCCCTGAGGGCGTCGGACAGCAGACCGAGCCCCTTGGCCAGGCGCGAGGCCGGGACCTCCAGGCTCAGGCGCAGCCCGGGGTGGTCGGCGTGCGCGTCGAGGGTGGCGCCGGAGCGCTCCAGCTCCGCGGCGAACTCCTCGGCGGAGTGCTTGTCGGTGCCCTCGGAGAAGGCACGCGCGGTGATCGTGGCGACACCGTCCAGGCCGGCAGGCTCAGCGTCCAGGGGCGCGTCCAGGAGCACCTCTACGGCGACGACCTGCTGGCCGGGGCGGTGGCAGCGCAGCACGGTCAGGCCGTTGCCGAGCGTCCCGCGCTCGGGCGCCGGGAAGGCCCAGGGCCTGGCCTCGCCGGCCTGGGGCTGCGGGTGGAACTCCATCGTGGCGAGCTCGGTCACTTGGCCGCCTCCTCGTTCTCGTCGGTGGCCTCGGCCGCTGCTTCGTCGGCGGCGGCTGCGTCGTCGTCATCGTCTTCGTCCGCGATCGGCTCGTAGACGAGCACCGCGCGGTTGTCGGGGCGCAGACGGGCCTTGGCGGCCTCCTGGACCTCCTCCGCCGTCACGTCGAGGACGCGCTGCACGGCGGTCAGGGCGAGCTGCGGGTCGCCGAACAGGACGGCGTACCGGCACAGTTCGTCCGCACGGCCCGCGACCGTGCCCAGCCGGTCCAGCCACTCGCGCTCCAACTGGGCCTGGGCGCGCTCCATTTCCTCGGCCGTGGGGCCCTCCGCGGCGAACCGGGCGAGCTCCTCGTCGATGGCCGCCTCGATGACCGGCACCTCGACGTCACCGGACGTCTTGACGTCCAGCCACCCCAGGGAGGGCGCTCCGGCCAGCCGCAGCAGACCGAAGCCGGCCGCCACGGCCGTACGGTCGCGTCGTACCAGGCGGTTGTAGAGGAGCGAGGACTCGCCGCCGCCCAGGATGGTGAGAGCGAGGTCGGCCGCGTCGGACGCGCGCGTGCCGTCCTCCGGGAGCCGGTAGGCGCACATCAGGGCGCGGGCCGGGACCTCCTCGACGACGACCTCGCGCAGTTCGCCGCCCATCGTGTCGGGCAGTGAGCCGTCACGGGGAGCGGGCTTGCCGTCGTGCGCCGCGATGGACCCGAAGTACTTCTCGATCCAGGCGAGCGTCTGCTCGGGGTCGATGTCGCCGACCACGGACAGGACCGCGTTGTTGGGCGCGTAGTAGGTGCGGAAGAACGCGCGCGCGTCCTCCAGCGTGGCCGCGTCCAGGTCCGCCATCGAGCCGATGGGCGTGTGGTGGTACGGGTGCCCCTCTGGGTAGGCGAGGGCGGTCAGCTTCTCGAACGCGGTCCCGTAGGGCACGTTGTCGTAGCGCTGGCGGCGTTCGTTCTTGACGACGTCCCGCTGGTTCTCCATGGACTCTTCGTCAAGGGCGGCCAACAGGGAGCCCATGCGGTCGGCCTCCAGCCAGAGGGCGAGCTCCAACTGGTGGGTGGGCATGGTCTCGAAGTAGTTCGTGCGCTCGAAGCTGGTGGTGCCGTTGAGCGAACCGCCCGCGCCCTGCACCAGCTCGAAGTGGCCGTTGCCCTTCACCTGTCCGGAGCCCTGGAACATCAGGTGCTCGAAGAGGTGAGCCAGGCCGGTACGCCCCTTGACCTCGTGGCGGGAACCGACGTCGTACCAGAGGCACACCGCCGCGACCGGGGTCAGGTGGTCCTCGGAGAGCACCACGCGCAGACCGTTGGCCAAGCGGTGTTCGGTCGCTGTCAGACCGCCGGACCCTGCCTCGGCGGTGGCCGTGTGACCCATGGGCATGTACGTCCCTTCGATCGCGGATTCTCTGGCTGGAACCGCAGAAATCCTGCTCGTCCCGCCACTGTATGCAAGCGTGCGGACCGTCGGCGAAGTTCCCGGCGGACGTACGCCGAGAGCGAGATCGCGTAGCCTGCGGGCAGTCGCACACGTGGACCCACGCGGCAGCCGTCGGTGACGGAGCCGAGCGGCCAACGCCGGGTCCTGGTCCGCGTTGTCAGTGCCGCGGTCCACAATGGTTCACGTCAAGACCCCGTTCACGCTTCAGCAAGAGTGAGCCGAAGGGGAGCGACCCCCAGGCGAGCGACCAGAAAAGAGGAGCCGGCAGCGATGGCCCGCCGCAGCACGAAGACCCCGCCGCCCGACGACTCGTTCGAGGAGCGGATCCTCGACATCGACGTCGTCGACGAGATGCAGGGCTCCTACCTTGAGTACGCGTACTCGGTCATCTACTCCCGAGCCCTGCCGGACGCCCGGGACGGCCTGAAGCCGGTCCACCGACGGATCGTCTACCAGATGGACGAGATGGGCCTGCGCCCCGACCGCGGCTTTGTGAAGTGCGCGCGTGTCGTCGGCGAGGTCATGGGCAAGCTGCACCCGCACGGCGACGCGTCGATCTACGACGCCCTGGTGCGCATGGCCCAGCCCTTCTCCATGCGCGTCCCCCTGGCCGACGGCCACGGCAACTTCGGCTCGCTGGGCAACGACGACCCGCCTGCCGCGATGCGGTACACCGAGTGCCGGCCGTCCGAGGCCGCCAACCTGATGACCGAGTCGATCGACGAGGACACGGTCGACTTCACCCCGAACTACGACGGCCAGGAGCGGGAGCCGGTGGCCCTGCCCGCCGCCTTCCCGAACCTCCTGGTGAACGGCTCGTCGGGCATCGCCGTCGGCATGGCCACCAACATGCCGCCGCACAACCTGGGCGAAGTCATCGCGGCGGCCCGCCACTTGATCCGCTTTCCGAACGCGGACCTGGACACCCTGATGCGCCACGTCCCCGGCCCCGACCTGCCCACGGGCGGCCGGATCGTCGGCCTCACGGGCATTCGGGACGCGTACGAGACGGGCCGCGGCACGTTCAAGATCCGCTCCACGGTGACGGTGGACGACGTCACACCGCGCCGCAAGGGCCTGGTCGTCACCGAACTGCCCTTCACAGTCGGCCCGGAGAAGGTGATCGCCAAGATCAAGGACCTGGTCGGCGCGAAGAAGCTCCAGGGCATCGCCGACGTCAAGGACCTCACCGACCGCGCGCACGGCCTGCGCCTGGTCATCGAGATCAAGAACGGCTTCGTGCCCGAAGCGGTCCTGGAGCAGCTCTACAAGTTGACGCCGATGGAGGAGTCCTTCGGCATCAACAACGTCGCCCTGGTGGACGGCCAGCCCCTCACGCTCGGCCTCAAGGAGCTCCTGGAGGTCTATCTCGACCACCGCTTCGACGTCGTACGGCGGCGCAGCGAGTTCCGCCGCACCAAGCGGCGCGACCGCCTCCACCTGGTGGAGGGTCTGCTCACCGCGCTCGTCGACATCGACGAGGTCATCCGCATCATCCGCTCCAGCGACAACTCCGCGCAGGCGAAGCAGAGTCTGATGGAGCGCTTCTCCCTGTCGGACATCCAGACGCAGTACATCCTGGACACGCCGCTGCGCCGGCTCACCCGGTTCGACCGGATCGAGCTGGAGTCGGAGATGGAGCGACTCCGCGCGGAGATCGCGGAGTTGACCCGCATCCTGGAGTCGGACACCGAACTGCGCAAGCTGGTCTCGACCGAACTGGCCGCGGTGGCCAAGAAGTTCGGCACCGACCGGCGCACGGTCCTGCTGGAGTCGGCGGGCGCGCCCGCCGCCACCGTGCCGCTCCAGGTGGCCGACGACCCGTGCCGGGTGCTGCTCTCCTCGACGGGTCTGCTGGCCCGTACGGCGAACGGCGAGCCCTTCCCGGAGGACGCGGAGGCCCGGCGCGTCAAGCACGACGTGATCGTCTCGGCGGTCCCGGCGACGGCGCGCGGCGAACTGGGCGCGGTCACCTCGGCCGGCCGGCTGCTGCGGATCAACGTCGTGGACCTGCCCCAGCTCCCGGAGACGGCGGCCGCACCGAACCTCTCCGGCGGCGCGGCGGTCACGGAGTTCGTCTCCCTGGACGAGGGCGAGACGGTCATCTGTCTTACGACCCTCGACGAGTCCTCCCCCGGCCTGGCGATCGGCACGGAACAGGGCGTCGTGAAGCGCGTGGTCCCCGACTACCCCACGAACAAGGAGGAGTTGGAGGTCATCACGCTCAAGGACGGCGACCGGATCGTCGGCGCGATCGAGCTGCGCACCGGCGAGGAGGACCTGGTCTTCATCACGGACGACGCCCAACTCCTGCGCTACCAGGCCGCCCAGGTCCGCCCCCAGGGCCGCCCGGCCGGCGGCATGGCGGGCATCAAACTCACCGAGGGCGCGAAGGTCATCTCCTTCACCGCCGTCGACCCCGCCGCGGACGCCGTGGTGTTCACGATCGCGGGCTCTCGCGGCACCCTGGACGACTCGGTCCAGACGACGGCCAAGCTGACCCCGTTCGACCAGTACCCCCGCAAGGGCCGCGCCACCGGCGGCGTCCGCTGTCAGCGCTTCCTGAGGGGCGAGGACTGCCTCTCCCTGGCCTGGGCGGGCCCCGTACCGGCGAAGGCCGCACAGCGGGACGGCACACCGGCGGAACTCCCGGAGACGGACCCGCGCCGCGACGGCTCGGGCGTGTCGCTGGCGAAGACGGTGTCGGTGGTGGCGGGCCCGGTGTAGCCCACGCCTCTCAGCCCTCCGGCTCCGGGTCCAACTCCCCCTCCTGGTCCGGCTCTTGTACGTAACGCAGGACGCCCCACATGCCATGCTCGTCGGCGTGTGGGGCGTCGTCGTCCTTGCACGCCTCCAACTCCTTGCCGAGGGCGGGCAGATCGAGGCCGGTGCCAATGAGCACGAGCTGGGTCAGTCGCGAGTCGCCGTCGGCCCAGGCCTCGGGATAGAAGCGCAGGAAGCGTCCTACGGCGTGCACGGCGTACCGGTTATGGGGATCGTGGGCGCCGAAGTCGACGTACCCCTTGATGCGGTAGAGCCCCTCGGGCCTGCTGTCCAGGAACGTCATCAGCCGCCGCGGGTCCATGGGCGTGTCGTCGGAGGCGAAGGAGAGGCTGTCGTAGGCGGTGTGCAAGTGGTCGGCGTGCGCGGCGTGTTCGCCCTCCTCCGCACCGGCGTGGTCGTGCAGGTCGTCGAAGGTCAACTGCCCGACGCGCTCCTCGCTCGGCCGGCAGTCGAAGAGGAACTCCGGGTCGATACGGCCGTAGGTGGCGGGTACGACGGCGGCACGGTCGGTGAGCGAGCGGACGAGCCCGAGGACGCGCGGGGCGTCGACCGCCCGGTCGAGCTTGTTGACGACGACGAGGTCGGCGAGGGAGAGATGCCGGTCGATCTCGGGGTGCTTCACGCGCGTGGCGTCGAACTCGGCGGCGTCCACGACCTCGACGAGTCCGCCGTAGACGATCCCCGGATGCTCGCTGGCGAGCAGCATGCGCACCAGTTCCTCCGGTTCGGCGAGCCCGCTGGCCTCGATGACGATGACGTCGATACCGGCGGCGGGCCGGGCGAGGCGCTCCAGGTAGACGTCGAGTTCACTGGCGTCGACGGCGCAGCACAAGCACCCGTTGCCGAGCGAGACGGTCGAGTCGCCGAGCGCACCGGCCACGGCCAGCGCGTCGATCTCGATCGCCCCGAAGTCATTGACGACGGCTCCGATACGGCTGCCTCCGCTGCGGTGCAGGAGGTGGTTGAGCAGGGTCGTCTTGCCGGAGCCGAGGAATCCGGCGAGGACGAGGACGGGGATCTGCGGGGGGATCGGGAGCGGGTTCGGATCCGAGGTCGGAATCGAGGCGGGAGCGGGGGTTGTCGGGGCCGGAGCGGGAGCGGACACCGGGGCCTGGGCCTGGGCCTGGGCAGGAGCGGACATCGGGGCCGGGGCCCGATCGCGGGTCGGAACCGGTGTCGTAGGCAGGTCCGGAGCCGAGGCCGTGGGCAAGCTCGGAACCGAGCTCGCGGGCCGGCCCGGATCCGGATCCGTGCTCGGAACCGACGCCGGATCGATGCTCGGGCTCGGGCCTGTGCTCGGGCTCTGCTGGCTCAACGTGCGACCTCTTTCACGCCGACGCGTGCACCGGCTCGTGGTCCGGCACCCGTACGGAGGTTGAATGCGGCCCCAGGATACGAGCCGGAAGAATCGCCGCGAAGTGAACGATTGTTAGCAGCACTTGCGGGGCAGACGTTGGGGAAGGCGCCGGTTCGTGCGACCCTCGCTTCCCTCCGTGCGCCTCCTCTCCGCCTCCCTGCCGATCAGAGCCGCTCGGCACTCTGGGAGACGGCAAGCGCCGCCCATCGCTCGCCGGTCCCCATCAGTCGACCCGCACCCCGACGACCGGCGGACGGCCGCCTGATTCGGGGGTATTGACATGGCCACACAGAACGTGGGGATACGGGGGCTCAGCTCAGCCGTCAAGGCAGGGATCGTGGCCATGGCCGCACCTTTCGGCAGGTCCGTCTCGCGCCATCGACGCAAAGCCGCTCTCGCCGAGCAACACCGTCTCCACTTCGCCCTGCTGTGCAAGGCCATGGACGACCCGGCACTGGCCAAGGTCCTCGACACCTACGAGACCTCGGTGCCGCCCGAGAAGCAGCGCCAGTACCTCTTCGCGAACGCGCTCTACGCGAACGCCTTGTACTACCACCGGATCGGCGCCATGACGCTGCCGGAACTTCACGGCCATTTCCGGGTCATGTGCCAGAACCAGGTCTTCCGCGAGTACTGGGCAGCGACCAAGCACCACAGGAAGAGCCTGCCCGACTCCTCCGAGGAGGCCGGGCTCGGCCGCGTCATGGATGATCTGATCCAGGAACTCGACGAGTCGGACACCGATGAATGGTGGGTCGTCGGGGAGCCGCCGGGCGACTCGCCCTGACCCCAGGCGGGCACCGGCGCCCCGGAACGCGATTCGTCAAGCGAAGTCGGCGGAGTTCACCTCATCGGTTGCTCTTAAGTGACCCACCGCGAGCCACAGAGTAGATATCTTGTCCCCTGGCCCTCTCCGGGCACTCCGACGAACACCCTTCACGCTCGGAGACGTACGGCTCCGGCGTCACACCTGCCTGGGGCGCCGCCACGCTCGGAGGTCTTCCGTCCCTCCGAGCCACAAGGAGCCACACTCGGAGACGTCAATCACTCCGAGTAAGGCTGGTAAGTCTCAGTGAGAATTGTTCGACGTGTCGGGGCCTCGCCTCGCGAGCGAGGCAGCGCCACAGGCCAGACTTGCCCCGACATCTTCGAACTCAGCGACGGCGACTTCGCCGTCATTGGGCGCGAAGCGACCGCGGAGCTCGACCCCGAGCTCCCTCCAGATGCCGCACGTGCCGACTACGAACGCATCGTCGTCATCAGTCGCGCGACCTTGGTACGCGCGAAACTGGACATCCCCGACGCCTGACGCCTCCCCCTACGAAGGCGTACTTCTCCCTTACATACACAGCCAACCCGTACACAGAGAACCCGGCACCCCTTGGTGCCGGGCCTCCGACAACACCGGCCGCAGGCTCGCGTGTTCGCGCCGGGGACGACGAACCGGCCCACCGCGTCGCCCGGCCGGTTCCACGACGTCAGCTCTCGGTCGGCACCCGCACCGGCGCCCCCACATACCGAGCCACCGGCCTAATGATCTTCGAGTCCTCCGCCTGCTCCACCACGTTCGCGCTCCACCCCACCACCCGCGCCGCCGCGAACGTAGGAGTGAACATCTCCCGCGGCAGCCCGCAGAGTTCCATGACCAGCCCCGCGTAGAACTCGACGTTCGTGTGGAGTTCGCGGCCCGGTTTGAGCTCGGCGAGGATCGTCTCGACCTGGCGCTCGACCTCGACGGCGAACTCGACCCGCGAGCCGCCGAACTGCTGGGCGACCTCGCGCAGCATCCGCGAGCGGGGGTCCTCCGTGCGGTAGATCGCGTGACCGAAGCCCATGATGCGGTCACCAGCGAGGACACGCGCACGAATCCAGGGATCGATACGCTCCGGGGTGCCGATCGCGTCCAGGGTGTCCAGGGCGCGGCTGGGCGCACCCCCGTGCAGCGGGCCCGAGAGCGCCCCCACGGCCCCGACCAGGCAGGCCGCCACGTCCGCGCCCGTCGACGCGATGACCCGCGCGGTGAAGGTTGACGCATTGAATCCGTGGTCAATGGTTGAGATCAAGTATTGCTCGATCGCCCTGGCCTGCTGCTTGTCCGGCTCCGAACCCGTCAGCATGTAGAGGTAGTTGGCCGCGTAGGAGAGGTCTTCGCGCGGCTCGACAGGATCGAGCCCCTGCCCCAGCCGGTACAGCGCGGTGAGCAGCGTCGGTACGGCGGCGGACGCCACGACGGTGTCCTGGCGACGCGTGTCCGCGTCGATGTCGTACACCGGCCGGAAGCCCTTCGCCGCGCCGAGCAGCGACAGTGCCGTACGCATCCCGGACAGCGGTCCGGACGTACCGCTCGCCGCCGCCACGGCGGGCAGCGCGGCCCGCACCTCGTCGGGCAGCCGACGCAGCGCGGCGGTCTCGGCGGCGAAGGCGGCGCTCCGGTCGGCGTCCGGCAGTTCGCCGTGGGCAAGGAGATGCCAGACGTCCTCGAAGCCGCGGGTCCGCGCGAGTTCGACGGCGGAGTACTGGCGATAGTGGTAGAAGCCCTCGACCCCTCGGACGTCACCGATTCGGGTGTCGGTGACGACGACGCCCGCGAGTCCTCGCGGAACCTCGATACGCGTGGCCACGGCCCTGTTGACGGACATGTTTCCTCCCTGGACTTGATTCGACTGTCCATGCTTGACTCAATCTCTGTCAACATTGATTGAATCAATATGACCCAGGGATAGATACCGTGACCTCCATGCGCGATCAAGAGCCCGCCCCCGGTCACCCCGAGCGACGGTTGAGCACCAAGGAGACCGCCGAGCTGCTCGGCGTGAAGCCCGACACCGTGTACGCGTACGTGAGTCGCGGGCAACTGAGCAGCAGACGCGAGCCCGGCGGTCGGGGCAGCACCTTCGACGCCAGGGAGGTGGAGGCGCTCGCCCGGCGCAACAGGCGGGAGAGCAGCGGGAGTTCGGGTTCCGGGGGCGAGCTGTCCGTACGGACCCGCATCACGCTCATCGAGAAGGACCGGTACTACTTCCGAGGCGTCGACGCGACCGAGCTGGCCGCGCGCCACTCCTACGAGGAGATCGCCGAGTGGCTGTGGACCGGTGAGTCGCGCCCCGGGATCACGTTCACCGCGCCCAAGGCGGCCGTCTCCGTCGCCCGTCGGGCCGTCGACGCGCTGCCCGAACACACCGGCCCCACCGACCGGTTGCGGGTCGCGGCCATCGCGGCGGCGACCGCGGACCCGCTGCGCTTCGACCTGTCCGAGGACGCCGTGCTCGGCACCGCGCGCATCCTCATCCCCACGCTCGTCGCGGCCCTGCCGCCGGTGCGGCGCGCCCATCGCGACGAGGGTCCGCTGGCCCACCGCCTGTGGGCACGGCTGAGCGGACGGCCGGCTGACGAGGCGTCACTGCGCGTCCTGGACACGGCACTTGGGCTGCTCGTCGACCACGACCTGGCCGCCTCCACCCTCGCGGTGCGGGTCGCGGCCTCGGCCCGCGCGCACCCGTACGCGGCCGTCTCCTCCGGCCTGGGGGTCCTCGAAGGCCCCCTGCACGGCGCCGCCAGCGGTCTGGCGCACCGGCTGCTGCTCGACGTGCTCGACCAGGGCAGCGCCGGCCCGGTGGTCGCGGACGAACTCCGGGCCGGCCGCCGGATCCCCGGACTCGGTCACCGGCTCTACCCGGGCGAAGACCCACGCGCGCGTGCCCTGTTCGCCCTCCTGAAGGACATCCCGGGGGCCGCGCCCGCCCTCGCCGCGGCCCGGGACATCGTCGCCACCACCGCCCGCCACACCCCGCTGCACGCCAACGTCGACCTGGCTCTCGCCGTCCTCACCGTCTCCTCCGGGATGCCCTCCACGGCGGGCGAGACGGTCTTCGCGGTCGCCCGTACGGCGGGCTGGATCGCACACGCCCTGGAGGAGTACGGCGAGCGCCCGCTGCGCATGCGGCCCAGCGGTCACTACGTAGGCCCCAGACCGCCTCAACCACTGCCGGAGTAGGACACGAGTGCGGCCGGAAGTCGCCCCGGGTCAAGTCAGGTTAGGCTCACCTCTGTGAGTACGTGCGCGACCGTCTCTCAGGACCTCGACGAGCCCATCTCCGGAACCGCTGCCACGGCGACGACGTGGCTGCTGCTGGAACAGCCCGGTCCTTGGGGTGCCAAAGCGCTCACTTCGAGCCACCTGGACCCCGTGCTGGGCCGTGCCCTGGAGGCGGCCGCCGCGAACACGGGCGTACGGATCGCGCTCATCCGCCGTCCCGGACGGCATGCCGACCCCGCGGCGTCGCCGGTGCGCCAGGTGTACGCGGCCCACACCGTTCCCGGAAACGTATGGCTGCACAGCGCCACGACCACCGATCCGCGGGAACTGCTCGCGCTGGACTTCGCCGCTCTCGGCACGGGTGACCCGCGCTCGTTCGGCTCGGCGCTCGGCGGGCGGGCCCACACCGGCGACCCGCTCGCGCTCGTCTGCACCAACGGCAAGCGCGACCGCTGCTGCGCGCTCCTGGGCCGTCCCCTCGCGGCCGAACTGGCCGCCTCCGGGGTCGAGGGCGCCTGGGAGGTCACCCATCTGGGCGGCCATCGTTTCTCGCCCACGCTGCTCGTCCTGCCCTACGGCTACGCGTACGGGCGCATCGGGGCCCACACCGTCAAGGAGATCCTCCAGGGCGTCCAGGAGGGCCGTGTGGTCGTCGAGGGCTGCCGGGGCGGTTCGGCCTGGGAGCGGCCCGGACAGGCGGCGGAGCTGGCCGTGCGGACGGCGGCGGGCGAGTACGCGACGGACGCACTGACCGTCGTACGGACGGACGGCGCCGCACCGCGCTGGGAGGTGACCGTCGCGCACACCGACGGGCGCCACTGGCGCGTGATCGTCGCCCAGGGCGCCTCCCTGCCGCCGCGCCCGGAGAGCTGCGGGACGTCGGTCCTCGGCGCGCCGGCGCGGATGGACGTGGTCGCGGTGCGCGAGCTGACGACGGCACTGACGGGCTGAGCGGCTCGATACGGGTCCCCTGGTGACCTCGTAGGGAAAACGGCCGTCTCCTGGGGGCGCGCGGAAAATCGCCCTCTCCTGGAACCCGGTTTCCCCAAGAACCGGTCAAGAGATCCACGCCACACCCCTGGGGCAGCCCCCACCCCGCCACGTACCGTCATGGGCATGAGCCCCGCACCCCCCGCACGCCGCCGTCGCCTCGGGCTGCCGCGGCGGGTGTTCTCGCAGGTGCTGCTGATGCAGCTGACGATCGCCGCGGGAGTCGCGGTCCTGGCGACCGGGCTGTTCCTCGCGCCGCTGAGCAAACAGCTCGACCAGGAGGCGATGAACCGCGCCCTGGCCATCGCCCAGACCACCGCACAGCAGCCGCAGATCATCGAGGACCTCCAGAACACCCCGCCGACCGTGGACGGGCCCGTGCAGAAGGAGGCGGAGCGGGTCCGCAAGGCCACCGAGGCCGAGTACGTGGTGGTGATGGACTGGCGGGGCATTCGCTGGTCGCACACGACCCCGGGCGAGATCGGCCGGTTCGTCTCGACCTCTCCCGACCAGCCCCTGGCCGGCCAGGAGGTCAAGGAGATCGACAAGGGCACCCTGGGCCGCTCGGCCCGCGGCAAGGTGCCCATACGCGCCGCCGACGGCACGATCATCGGGGCCGTCTCCGTGGGCATCAAGTACGACAGCGTCCGCGCGCAACTGATCAGCGCGATCCCCGGGCTGCTGGCGTACGCCGGGGGCGCTCTCGCCGTCGGCGCGCTGGCGGCCTGGCTGATCTCCCGGAGGGTCCAGCGGCAGACCCGGGACCTCGCCTTCTCGGACATCTCGGCGCTGCTCTCGGAGCGCGAGGCGATGCTGCACGGCATCCGGGAGGGCGTCGTCGCCCTGGACCGCTCCGGCCGCATACGGCTCCTGAACGACGAGGCGCGGCGGCTGCTGGGCATCGGTGACGAGGCGGTCGGCCGCTCCCTGGACGAGGCGCTCGGTGAGGGCCGTACGACCGATGTCCTGGCGGGCCGGGTGACCGGCACCGATCTGCTCGCCGTCCGGGGCCAGCGTGTCCTGGTCACCAACCGGATGCCCACCGACGACGGGGGCGCCGTCGCCACCCTGCGCGACCGCACCGAACTGGAGCAGCTCGGCCGGGAGTTGGACTCGACGCACGGGCTGATCGACGCCCTGCGCGCCCAGGACCACGAGCACGCCAACCGCATGCACACCCTCCTGGGGCTGCTCGAACTGGAGATGTACGACGACGCGGTGGACTTCGTCGGCGAGGTGGTCGGCGATCACCGGGCGACGGCCGAGCAGGTCACCGAGAAGATCCAGGACCCGCTGCTCGCCGCCCTGTTGGTGGGCAAGGCGACCGTCGCCGCCGAGCGGGGCGTCGCCCTGTGGATCTCCGACCGGACCTGGCTGCCCGACCGGTTGATCGACCCGCGCGGACTGGTCACGGTCGTCGGCAACCTCGTGGACAACGCGCTCGACGCCGTCGCCGGCACACCGCACGCACGCGTGGAGGTCGAATTGCGGACGGAAGGGCCCACGGCCGTGCTCCGGGTGCGGGACACGGGCCCCGGAATCCCGGAGGAACAACGGGAGTTGGTGTTCACCGAGGGGTGGTCCACGAAGAAGCCCCCGGCTCATGGCAAGCGCGGTATAGGGCTCCCCCTGGTGCGTCGGCTGGCCGAACGGCAGGGCGGCAGCGCGGTGGTGACGGAGGCGTTCGGCGGGGGCGCGGAGTTCGTGGTCGTCCTGCCCGAGGCGCTGACCGAGCCTGACCTGGCGCCCGCCCTCGCCGCCCCCGGGGAGACCGCCGCCGAGGAGGAGTCACGATGATCGAGGTTCTGGTCGTGGACGACGACACACGGGTCGCCCAGGTCAACGCGGCCTACGTGGAGAAGGTACCGGGCTTCCACGTCGCCGCCGAGGCGCACAGCGCGGCCGAGGCGCTGAACCGGCTGGAGACGCTGCCACATCTGGACCTGGTCCTCCTGGACCACTATCTGCCCGACGAGACGGGTCTGGCGGTCGTCCAGGAGATGCGCCGGCGCGGCCACCAGACCGACGTGATCATGGTGACGGCGGCCCGGGACGTGACGACCGTACAGGCGGCGATGCGGCAGGGCGCGCTGCAGTACCTGGTCAAGCCGTTCGCCTTCGCGGGGCTGCGGGCCAAGCTGGAGGCGTACGCGGAACTGCGCCGCACCCTCGACGGCGGCGGCGAGGCCGAACAGGCCGAGGTGGACCGCATCTTCGGCGCGCTGTCCGCGCCCTCGGAGCCCGGGCTGCCCAAAGGGCACTCCCCCACCACGGCGAAACTCGTGCGCCAGTCCCTGATGAACGCCGAGGGCCCCCTGTCCGCCCAGGAGATCGCCGACCGCACCGGGGTGAGCCGGCAGACCGCCCAGCGCTATCTGAAGCTCCTGGAGCGCACCGGACGGGCCAGGCTGACGCTCAAATACGGCGACGCGGGCCGCCCGGAACACCGTTACGTGTGGGCGACCCGCGCCTGAGGGCACGGCCTGTGGGGGCGGGGGAAGGGGCCGTACCCCTTGCCTTCTGTACGGATGGCGACCGCGCGGCCGTCAGCCCGTCGCGTTCTTCACGAACTCGGTCGTGTACGTCTTGTCGAGGTCCACGTCGGCGTTCTTGATGGTGGGGTTGAACGCCTTGAGCACCTTCTCGACGGTCTCCGGACCGTTCGCCGGCATCACGCCGTCCTTGGTGAACATCGGCAGCGTGCTCTTGATCGCGTCGGCATAGAGGGACTTGTTGCCCTGGGAGTAGTCGGCGGGCATCTTGTCGGCGATCTCGGTCGCGCTGTGGGTGGACATCCAGTTGAGCGTCTTGACGAATGCATTGACCATCTTCTGCACAGTTGACTTGTGGCTGTTCACCCAGTCCGTCTGCATGTACAGACTTGACGACGGGTACGGACCGCCGAGAGCCGCCTGTGATCCCTCGGGCGTCCGCATGTCGACGAGGATCTTGCCGGCCTTCTTGTCGAGAATCGTCGCGACGGTCGGGTCGGTCGTCATCCCGGCGTCGATGGAGCCCTGTTGGAGCGCGGCGACGAAGGTCGGTCCCGCGCCCACGGCGACCGGGGTGAACTCGCTGACGTCGACGCCGTTCTTGACGGCGAGGTACTTGGTGAGGAAGTCGGTGGAGGAGCCGAGGCCGGTCACGCCGAGCTTCTTGCCCTTGAAGTCCTTGGCCGACTTGACCTTCCCCTCCGCCTTGGTGGACACGACCTCCACCTCGCCGGGCGCCTGCGAGAACTGCACCACGGACTCGACCGACTTGCCCTTGACCTGGAGGTCGAGTGTGTGGTCGTAGAAGCCGACGGCTCCCTGGACCTGCCCGGAGACGAGCGCGGTCTCGGCCTGGACGCCGGCCGGTTCGCTCAGCAGCTCGACGTCGAGGCCCTCGGCGTCGAAGTAGCCGAGCCGCTGGGTGAGCATCGCGGGCAGGTAGATGACCTTGTCCAGGCCACCAACCATGATCTTGACCTTCACGCCCTTGCCGTCGCCCTTGCCGCCCGAGCCGGTGGAGGCGGTGCTGGCCGCGTCGTTGGCGCAGGCGGTGAGCGAGGAGAGGGCGAGCAGGCCCGAGGCGGCCAGGGCGGCGTATCTGGCGGTCTTGCGCATGACGGTTCACGTCCTTGTGAGGGTGCGGTGCGGGGAGGAAGGGGGCTCTCCAACAGGGGCCCCAGGAGGGGCCGTTAGCTGTCGGAGCCCGACGGCTTCCAGCGGAAGATGCGGTTCTCGGCGAAGGTGAGGAGCCCTTCGGCGACTAGGGCGACGACCGCGAGGATCACCATCGCGGCGTACACACCGGCCGCGTTGAACGTGCCCTGGGACTGCGCGACGAGCAGGCCGATGCCCTTGGTCGCGCCGATGTACTCCCCGACGATCGCGCCGATGAGGGCGAAGCCGAAGCTGACGTGGAGGCTGGTGAAGATCCAGGAGGTCGCGGACGGGATGACCACCTGGAGGGTGACCCTGCGGTCGCTGGCGCCGAGGATGCGGGCGTTGGCGACCAGGTTGCGGTCGACCTCGCGGGCACCCTGGAAGGCGTTGAAGAACACCGGGAAGAAGACGAGCACGACGGCCGACGCGACCTTGGAGGCCGGTCCGAGTCCGAACCAGATCACGAAGATCGGGGCGAGCACGATCCTCGGTATGGAGTTGAGCACCTTGATGTATGGACCAAGTATGTCGGCCAGCAAGGTGATCCGCCCGAGCGCAATACCGAACACGACACCGGCGATCACACCGATGATCCAGCCCAGCAGCGCCTCCTGAAGCGTGAACCAGATCTGCTCCCCCAGGGAGCCGAGCGCGGTCCCGTGCGTCACCCAGGTGTAGATCTGGTCCCAGATCTTGGAGGGCATCGAGAAGTTGAACGGATCGATGACCTTGGCCCGGGAGAGCGCCTCCCACAGACCCAGAACGGCGACCAGGAGCAGCACTCTCGCCGCCCCGACGCCGACCTTGCGTTTGCGGGCGGCACGCGCGCGTGAATGGGCGCGGTCCGTCTTGGTGCCGGGCTCGGTCGTGGTGACCACGACCTTGTCCTCGGGCATGACGTCAGGCGACATTGGCCACACCTCTCTCGCGCGTGATGCGGACCTCTTCGCCGAGGGACTCCCAGATCTCGCGGTAGATCTCGATGAAACGCGGTTCCAGGCGCACCGCTTCGACCTTGCGGGGCCGCGGCAGATCGATGTCGAAGATCTGCTTCACGGTGGCCGGCCCGGCGGTCATCACGACGACCCGGTCGGCCAGCGCGATGGACTCCTCCAGGTCGTGGGTGACGAAGACGACCGAGGCACCGGTGCCCTCCCACAGCTCCAGGAGTTCGTCCGACATCAGGGCCCTGGTCTGCACGTCGAGCGCCGAGAACGGCTCGTCCATCAGCAGGATCTCGGGGTCGTTGACGAAGGTCGCGGCGAGCGCGACGCGCTTGCGCATACCGCCGGAGAGCTGGTGCGGATAGCGGTCCTCGAAGGCGGAGAGCCCGACCCGGGCCAGCCACTCACGCGCCTTCGCCCTGGCCTCCGCCTTCGGTACGCCGCGAAAGCGCGGGCCCGCCATGACGTTGGACAGGACCGTGCGCCAGGGGAAGGTGGCGTCCTGCTGGAAGACGAAACCGACCTTGTCGCCGACTCCGGAGACAGGCTCCCCGGCCACCAGCACATCGCCCTCGGAGGGCTCTTCCAGCCCGCTGACGAGGGTCAGCGTGGTCGACTTGCCGCAGCCCGTGGGGCCCACGACCGCCACGAACTCGCCACGTCCGACGGTGAGATCAAGCCCCCGTACGGCCGTGTGCAGACCCCCCGACGGGGTCCTGAAGGTCTTGCTCGCGCCCCGCAGCTCGATGGCGGGGCTGGTGTCTGCGCTCATGGCCGGGACCGTAGATGTGGCCCGGACCACAGCAGCAGTCTTCTGGGCGCAAGCCGTTCTTTTGCTCGCAAGAGCCTGTTGTGCTCGTTTTGCTCGCGCTACAACTGCGGAGCCGAAACACGGGCTTAACGCTCGCCATGGCCTTGGGGAAGGAGGCCCGATGATTGACGTCATGGTCGTGGACGACGACTTCCGCGTCGCCGAGATCAACGCCAGGTACGTGGCGAAGGTTCCCGGCTTCCGGGTCGCCGCCCGCGCGCACAGCGCCGCCCAGGCGCTGGCCACCGTGGAGCGCGGGGCCATCGACCTGGTGCTGCTCGACCACTATCTGCCGGACCAGACGGGTCTCGAACTCGTCCACCGCATGCGGCAACAGGGCCACGGCACCGACGTCATCATGATCACGGCGGCCAGCGATGTGACGACCGTGCAGGGGGCGATGCGCCTGGGCGCCCTGCACTACCTGGTCAAGCCGTTCACCTTCGCCGCGCTGCGCACCCGCCTCGACTCGTACGCCGCGCTGCGCCGCACCGTCGACCGCGTCGGCGGCCGCGGCATCGCCGGGCAGGAGCAGGTCGACCGCATCTTCGGCGCCCTGCGCACGACGACCGTGCCGGCCTCCCCCGGTCTGCCCAGCGGCCACTCGGAACCGACCACCGACCTGATCTGCGGCGTCCTGCACAGCGCCGGCCACCCGCTCTCGGCCCACGAGGTCGCCGCCGAGACCGGCCTGAGCCGCTCGACCGCCCAGCGCTACCTCCGCCATCTGGAACAGGCCGGCCGCCTCCGCCTCTCCCTCAAGTACGGCGACACGGGCCGCCCGGAACACCGCTACGCCTGGGTCGCGCCGTAGCCCCGCGTGGCATGGCACACGGGCGCCCTCCGCCGTCGTACGGGATCGGACCGCGCATGTACGACGACGACGGGCGCCCCCGCTACACGGCCCCCGCCCCCGTCAGTGCCCGTACCTCGGTCTCCGCGTGCTTGGCCTCGTCCGGGACCTCCGTCGAGGTGACCGTGCCGAGCCAGCCGGACAGGAAGCCGAGCGGGATCGACACGATGCCGGGGTTCTGCAGCGGGAAGAACTGGAAGTCGACGCCGGGGAACAGCGAATCGGGACTGCCCGACACGACCGGCGACAGCAGTACGAGCACGAGTGCGGGGATCAGTCCGCCGTATACGGCCCACACGGCGCCGCGAGTCGTGAAGCCGCGCCAGAACAGCGAGTAGAGCAGCACGGGGAGGTTCGCCGAGGCGGCGACGGCGAAGGCGAGGCCCACCAGGAAGGCGACGTTGAGGTCCCTGGCGAGCAGGCCCAGCGCGATCGCGACCACACCGATCCCGACGGCCGCCGTCCGCGCGACCGCCACCTCGCTGTACGGCTTGGCGCTCGGTCGGCGCAGCGACGCGTACAGGTCGTGGGCCACGGACGCCGAGGAGGCGAGCGTGATCCCGGCGACCACCGCGAGGATGGTGGCGAAGGCGACGGCGGCGACGATCGCGAACAGGACGGTCCCGCCTGTGGAGTTGGCACCGCCCAGGTCGAGCGCCAGCAGCGGGACCGCCGTGTTGCCCGCCGCGTTCGACTTGCGCATGGCGTCCGGTCCGACGATCGCGGCGGCGGCGAAGCCCAGCACGATGGTCATCAGGTAGAAGCCGCCGACGAGCCCGATCGACCAGATCACCGAACGGCGCGCGGCCCGCGCGGTCGGCACGGTGTAGAAGCGGGACAGGATGTGCGGCAGGCCCGCCGTACCCAGGACGAGGGCCAGGCCCAGGCTCATGAAGTCGAACCGCGCGGTCCAGTCCCCGCCGTACTTGAGTCCCGGCGCCAGGAACGCCAGGCCGTGACCGCTGCGATCGGCGGCGGAGAGCAGCAACTGGTCGACGTTTCCGTGGAAGCGCACCAGGACCAGCACCGTCAGCGCGACGGTGGTGCTGAGCAGCAGGACCGCTTTCACGATCTGGATCCAGGTGGTGGCCCGCATCCCTCCCAACGACACATAGATCACCATGAGCGCGCCGACGCCGATGACGGTCCACACCCGCGCGGCCGTGCTGGTCCCGCCCAGCAGCAGTGACACCAGGCTGCCCGCGCCCACCATCTGTGCCACCAGATACAGAACGGACACGGTGACCGAGGAAGTTCCCGCCGCGATCCGCACCGGCCGTTCGCTCATCCGCGCGGCGACCACGTCGGCGAGTGTGAACCGCCCGCAGTTGCGGACCAGTTCGGCGACCAGGAGCAGCACCACGATCCAGGCCACGAAGAAGCCGACCACGTACAGCATGCCGTCGTAGCCGTACAGGGCGATGAGTCCGGTGACGCCCAGGAAGGAGGCTGCGGACATGTAATCTCCCGCGATGGCAAAACCATTCTCCATCGGGGAGAAGAGTCGTCCGCCCGCGTAGAACTCCTCCGCCGAACCGTGCCGGTTGCGGCTCACCCAGGTCGTGATCCCCAGGGTGACGGCGACGAAGCCGCTGAACAGCAGCAACGCCAGCGTCTGATGATTGCCGGTCACGACACACCGCCTCGCACACCACGCGTCAATTCCTGGGTGTCCCAGCGCAGTTCGAGCGCGGCCCGGTCCCTGCGCAGCCGCGCGTGCCGGGCGTACGCCCAGGTGAGCAGGAAGGTGGTGACGAACTGGCCGAGCCCCGCCACCATCCCCACGTTCACGGCGCCCGCCACCGGCCGGGCCATGAACCCGGGCGCGGTCGTCGCGGTCACCACGTACGCCACGTACCAGGCGAAGAACATGGCCACCGCGGGCACCACGAACCTCAGATACCGGCTGCGCACCTCCTGAAAGGCCGCGCTGCGCTGCACCTCGAGGTAGATGTCCGCGGCGCGCAGCGCCCGTCCCTCGTCCTCCCGGCGGGCGGACGGCACTTCGGAGGCGGGCACTCCCACGCCGTCCGACTCGCCCCAGCCGGACGCGAGCGCGTCGTACCACGGGTCGTGGTACCTCACCTTTCCGGTTGCCTCGGCGGGGGTCAGGTCATGACCTTCGTGGTGCTCGGCCGGACTCTCGTGACCATTCCCGCCACCGCGGGGACGACCGTTGCTTGACTGCATGCCCAAGGATGGACAGAACGGGAAGATCCCCGACTCTTCTTCTCCGCTGTCTTCACCCCATCAGGTGACTCAACCCGCTGGTGGCCGCACCAGTCCCTTGCCGTAGGCGTAACGCACCGCCTGCGCACGGTCCTTGAGCCCCGTCTTGGCGAACAGGTTGTTGATGTGGGTCTTCACGGTCGCCGTCGAGACATGCAACTTGCGGGCGATCTCCTGGTTGGTCAGCCCGTCGGCGATCAGCAGCAGCACCTCGGTCTCCCGCGCGGTGAGCCCGTCCGGCGGCTCGGCGGGCCCCGACGACGGCTGCGGCTCGGGCTCCGACAGGCGCTCCAGCAAACGCCGTTGGATGCTCGGCGACAGCCCGGCGTCCCCCGACAGCACGCTCTGCACGGCCCGTACGATCTCCTCGCCGCCCGCGTCCTTGGTGAGGTAGCCCCGTGCCCCCGCGCGCAGCGCCGGGAACAGCGACGCGTCGTCGGCGAACGTCGTGAGCACCACGACCTGCGTTCCGGGATGCTCCGCGCGGATGCGCCGGGTCGCCTCGACACCGTCGCAGCGCGGCATGCGCAGGTCCATCAGGACGACGTCCGGGGCGAGTTCGGCGACGAGCCGCACCGCCTCGTCCCCGTCAGCGGCGGCGCCGACGACCTCGATCCCGGGCAGCAGCCCCAGCAGCATCACGATGCCTTCCCGTACGACGGTCTGGTCGTCCGCGACCACGACCCGCGCGGGTCTCCTCACGGCCGCCTCCGTCATGCGGGCACCTTCAGCGTCACCACGAATCCCTCCTCGTCCGGTCCTGCTCGCAAGGAACCGCCCAGCAGCTCGGCGCGTTCCCGCATGCCCAGCAGACCGTATCCACCTCCCGACCCGGTGAGTTCGCCGGGCGAACCGCCCGAGTCCCGTACGTCCAGCGTCACTTCATGCTCGCCGTAGTCCAGCGTGAGCAGCACCTTGGCGCCCGGGGCATGCTTGCGGACGTTCGTCAGGGCCTCCTGGGCGACCCGGCGTACGGCCTGCGAGGCCTCGGCGGGCAGTTGTCTGCGGTCACCCGTAACGGTGACCTCCGCACCGCCGGTCGTACCGACGATCTCGGTCAGGAAGTCCTCCAGCGGGCTCATCTCGCCCCGCAGCGCGGACAGGGCCTGCCGGGTCTCCACCAGGCCGTCGCGGGCCATCCCCCGTGCCGCCACGACCCGTTCCAGAATCGTCTCCCGGTCGGCGCCCCGCTCGATCAGCAGCCTGGCCGCCTCCAGGTGCACGAGCTGCGCCGAGAGGCTGTGGGCCAGCACGTCGTGGATCTCCCGGGCGATCCGGGCCCGCTCCGCCAGCGCGGCGGACTCCGCCTCCGCCGTGCGCGCCAGGCGCTCCTGGGTGAGCAGCCGCTGGGCGTTGCCCCGGGCCTCGGCGTCGAGGCGGAGCGTGTATCCGGCGAGGGCCAGCCCGGCCGTGGTGACCGTGGTGGTCAGCCATACGTCGTTGTTGACCGCGGCGAAGATCGCGAGGGACACCGATGTCACCGGCACGGCAACCGCGATGGGCAGCCGCTCCAGCGAGATGACGGCGCAACCGCACCAGACGACGAGGGCCGGGACCGTGAAGCCGATCGCCTGTCCCGCTATCGCGAGCCCGAGGAGCGCGGCGACGAGGGCCACTGACGGCCAGAGTCTGTGGGCGAGGGTGCTGCGCCAGAACGCCCAGCCGAGGGCCGCGGCCGCCAGGATGCCCGACGCACCTCCGGCCAGGGCCCAGCCGTGGATGTGGTTGCCACCGAAGGCTCCGCCCAGCAGCACGCCGATCACCAGCAGCCGGACGGCCCAGGCGAGCAGCCGCCGGGGCCGGGAGACTCCCTCTCGGCCCAGCGCCTCCCGCGAGGGCCAGCGCGTCCACGCGTTCTCCGTCACGCGCGCTCCTTCCGGGCAGGCCGCGCCGTAGCGAAACCGTACGCCGGGGCCGATCCGGCCGCCTCGGTGAAGGACTGGGCCCGCCAGGTCAGGACCCCGGAGCGGACCAGCAGCGTGGCCGCGAGACCGAGCATCAGGGCCGCGCTGTCCTGGTGCACACCGATCATCGCGCCCAGGGCGACGAGACCGACGCGCAGGGCTATGCCGACGACCCAGACGCCACCGCTCGCCTTGGTGCTCTTGCTCCACACGGTTCCGTCCGTCTCGACCCACAGGCGCGTGGTCCAGGCCCAGCCGGCTCCGGTGGCCAGTCCGATGACCAGCTCGACGCCGAGCAGGAAGACCGACTCGGTGTGGTGGTGCGCGTCGAGTATTCCGGGCTCGCGCAGCGCCACGACGGCGAGGATCACGGGGAGGAGCCACCAGCGCCGGTCGGTGTCGATCCGACGGGCGCGGAACTGCCGCACGATCACCACCGCGACGACGGCCACGATCACCAACGCGTTGACGAGCCCGGACATCAGAGCCTCCGTGAGCGGAAGGGATGTCGGCCGCGAGCGCTGCCGACGCCTTCGACGCTACGGAAATTCGCAGGTCGGCAGATCGGCGCCAGGGTGGATCGTGGGTGGATCCCCGAACCGTCCCGGCCTCCACCCACGGGTGGAGCCGACGGGCGGGGCCGGGGCGGTGCTGGGCGGTTGTGCCGGGCCTGGGTCGGGCGATCGCGCCGGGCCGGTGTGAGACGGCCGCGCCGAGCTTGCGTCAGGCAGTCGCGCCGAGCCAGTGGAAGGCGGCTGTGCTGGGCGGTTGTCAGGCGGTCGCGCCGGGCCCGGTCTCAGGCGGTCATGCCGGGTCTGCGTCAAGCAGTCACGCCGAGCCGACGGACGGCGGTCGTGCCAGGCCTGCGTCGAGCGGTCGCGCCGGGCCGGTGTCAGACGGCCGCGCCGAGCCTGCGTCAGGCGACCGGGCCGAGCCGGTGTCAGGCGGTCATGCAGGGCCGGTGGACGGCGGCCGGGCCGAGCCGATGTCGGGCAGTTGTGCCGACCGGTGTCAGATGGTCGCGCCGGACTGCGTCGAGCGGTCGCGCCGCGTCCGAGTCCGTGTCAGGAACGGAGCGATCGTGCCGGGCCCGGGTCAAAGCCTCCGAGCCGTGGCCCGGGCCCAGGTCGGACCCGGGCCCGGCACGGCGGTCAGGCGTCGATCCGTGACCGGTCCAGCGTCGCGGCCGAGCTGGAGATGAACTCCTTGCGGGGCGCCACGTCGTTGCCCATCAGCAGATCGAAGACCTGCTCGGCCGCGTCCAGGTCGGAGAGGTTGATCCGGCGCAGGGTGCGGTGGCGGGGGTCCATCGTCGTCTCGGCCAGCTGGTCGGCGTCCATCTCGCCGAGACCCTTGTAGCGCTGGATGGAGTCCTTGTACCGGACGCCCTTGCTCTGCAGCTCCAGCATCTTCTCGCGCAGCTCACGGTCCGAGTACGTGTAGACGTACTTGTCCTGGCCCTTCTTGGGCTGGACCAGCTCGATGCGGTGCAGCGGGGGCACCGCGGCGAACACCCGGCCGGCCTCGACCATGGGCCGCATGTAGCGCTGGAACAGGGTCAGGAGCAGGCACCGGATGTGGGAGCCGTCCACATCGGCGTCGGTCATCATGATGATCTTGCCGTAGCGGGCCGCGTCGATGTCGAAGGTACGCCCCGACCCGGCTCCTATGACCTGGATGATCGCCCCGCACTCGACGTTCTTCAGCATGTCGGTGACGGACGACTTCTGGACGTTGAGGATCTTGCCGCGGATCGGCAGCAGCGCCTGGAACTCGGAGTTCCGGGCGAGCTTGGCCGTACCGAGCGCGGAGTCGCCCTCGACGATGAAGAGCTCGCTGCGCTCCACGTCGTCGCTGCGGCAGTCGGCGAGCTTCGCCGGCAGCGAGGAGGACTCCAGGGCCGTCTTACGGCGCTGCGCGTCCTTGTGCTGCCGGGCCGCGATACGCGTGCGTGCGGCGGCGACGGCCTTCTCCATGACCACGCGGGCCTGGGCCGCCGCGTCACGCTTCGTCGAGGTCAGGAAGTCCTTGAGCTCCTTGGCGACCACATTGGCGACGATGCGGCGGGCAGCCGACGTACCGAGCACCTCCTTGGTCTGCCCCTCGAACTGCGGTTCGGCGAGCCGGACGGTGACGACCGCGGTGAGGCCCTCCAGGGCGTCGTCCTTGACGACGTCGTCCTCGGCGACGCGCAGCAGCTTCTTGGCGCGCGCCACCTCGTTCATCGTCTTGACGACGGCCTGCTCGAAACCGGCGACATGGGTACCGCCCTTGGGGGTGGCGATGATGTTCACGTACGACCGGAAGGTCGTGTCGTAGCCGGTCCCCCAGCGCATGGCGATGTCGACGCCGAGTTCGCGCGTGACCTCGGTGGGCGTCATCTGCCCGTGGTCGTCCAGGACGGGCACCGTCTCCTTGAAGGTGCCCTGGCCCGAGAGGCGCAGGACGTCGCAGACCGGCTTGTCGTTGGCCAGGTACTCGCAGAACTCGCTAATGCCGCCGTCGAAGCGGAAGGACTCCTCCCCCTTGCTGCCGCCCTCGCCGAGGCCGTACTCGTCGCGGACGACGATGGTCAGCCCGGGCACCAGGAACGCGGTCTGTCGGGCCCGCTGGTGCAGGCCCTCAAGGGAGAGTTTGGCGTCCTTGAGGAAGATCTGGCGGTCGGCCCAGTAGCGCACGCGCGTGCCGGTGCGGGTCTTGGGGATCCGCTTGGTCTTGCGCAGGCCGCCGGGCTCGAACGCGGCGTCCGGGCCGACGGCCGTGAAGGAGCCCGGCACACCGCGCCGGAAGCTGATGGCGTGAGTGTTGCCGCTGCGGTCCACCTCGACGTCCAGCCGCGCGGACAGGGCGTTCACCACGGAGGCGCCCACGCCGTGCAGACCACCGGAGGCGGCGTACGAGCCGCCGCCGAACTTGCCGCCGGCGTGCAGCTTGGTCATGACGACCTCGACACCGGAGAGGCCGGTCTTGGGCTCGACGTCGACCGGGATGCCCCGGCCGTTGTCCCGGACCTCCACCGAGGCGTCGTCGTGCAGGATCACCTCGATGTGGTCGCAGTAGCCCCCGAGGGCCTCGTCCACGGAGTTGTCGATGATCTCCCACAGACAGTGCATCAGGCCACGACTGTCGGTCGACCCGATGTACATACCCGGGCGCTTGCGTACGGCCTCTAGCCCCTCAAGGACGAGCAGGTGCCGCGCGGTGTAGTTGGAACCGTCCCGGTCTGCTCCTGCCAGCAGCGCTGTCGACGGCACGGACGTTTCGGCGGTCACGCGGTTCGCTCCTCGCTGAATTTCAGATGAGGCCCTTTTGGGTAAGGGCTCGGCTTCGGTTGCCGCTCAGAGGGTACCGAGGCCTGGTAGAGCCGTTGTAACGCCACCCTCGTCTCCTCCTCACCCTAATCCAGGGTCGTATGCCTGTTCGATCCCTCGATGGAGTGAAGTACATATCACGTTCCCTTCGGGGCATGAACCATTTAGGCTCCGGGCACGTCCTCATGAACAACCGGCAACCCAGCCGGATGGACCCGACCCTGACCCCACAGCGCGAACCCGTACAGACACATAGACACGCAATACGGCACATTCGCCGCCAACCGGCAGCAGACAGCCGCCCCGGAAGAATTTTTCGAGGAATAGCCACGAGCGGGAACGTTTTCGGGCTGGTTGGATGTTGACCCTGGTACGACAGCTCGTCGAGCTAGAGAAGAGGCGACGTGACTACTGTTCTGACCCCCGCGAGCCCACTGACGGCCGCCGATCGCTGCGACCGCTGCGGCGCCCAGGCATACCTGCGCGTCGTCCTGCTGAGCGGCGGAGAACTGCTCTTCTGCGCCCACCACGGCCGCAAGTTCGAGCCGGAACTCAAGAAGATCGCCGCTGAGATACAGGACGAGTCGGAGCGGCTGACCTCCGCTCCTGCTGCAAGCGTTCCTGAAGAAGACCGCTGACACTTCGCGTCCACGACGAGCCAGCACCGGCCCAGGCCGGCGACGGGCGGCCCCGCTCCTGAACCACAGGAGCGGGGCCGCCCGTCTTCGTGTACCCGCAGACGCCCCTCAGGCGCCGTCAGGCGCCCCTGTGCGGCCCGGGCGAGCCTCGGCGGCCGAGTGTCCGCAGAACGTCCGACACCCGGGTGTAGACGCCGGGGCTCCCGGCCCGCCCGCACCCGCTGCCCCACGACACGAGCCCGATCAGCCTCCCCTGGGCGACCAGCGGGCCCCCGCTGTCCCCCTGACAGGCGTCACGGCCTCCCTGAGCCTCTCCGGCGCACAGCATGGACTCCGGGAGGTAGGTGCCGTCCGCACCGGCCGGATACGCCTCCTCGCAGCTCGCGTCGGACAGGACGTGCAGGCGTGCCGCGTGCAGGCTGCCCGCGTAGTCGCCGCTGCCGGTGAGATCGCCCCAGCCGTAGACCGTGGCGGCCGTGCCCGGCGCGTAGGCCGTGTCGCCGGCAGCCGCCATCTTGATGACCGAGCTCTCTGGCAGCGGATCGGCGAGCGTCAGCACGGCGAAGTCGCCGGCGTTGCTGACGGCGTCGTAGCGCGGGTTGACCGACACGTCACGGACGGCGATCTCCTGGCCCCGGTCCGAGAGCAGGTCCGTACGGCCGGTGACGACCTTGAGGTCGGCCGCGCGGTGCGGCGGCGCCCCCAGGACGTCGTCGCCCATGCAGTGGGCCGCGGTCAGCACGGTGGTCCGGCTCACGGCCACGCCGCCGCAGAACTGTCCTGCCCGGGTACCCCCGAACCGGTCACGGCTGGACAGCGCCACCGTCCAGGGACTCACGGAGACATCGACCGGGAATCCGCCGACGACGATGCTGTCGGCGGCCACGGGGGACGCGGAGACCAGCGGTATGGCGGACGCGGCAGCCGCCAGGACCAGCGGCCGGGTCAGCGCCCGGGAAAGGGGACGACGCATGCACGTTCCTCACTCTGGGATGGTCATGGGAGACCCAGAGTGATCCAGCCCGCCGCGCCCCGCACCCGCGGCCAGCACGAAGGCCCGGCTCCCCGAGGGGAGACCGGGCCTTTCGTGTCGTACGACTACAGCCTAGTCGAGGTAGTCCCGCAGGACCTGCGAACGCGACGGGTGGCGCAGCTTGGACATGGTCTTGGACTCGATCTGGCGGATGCGCTCACGGGTGACCCCGTACACCTTGCCGATCTCGTCGAGAGTCTTCGGCTGACCGTCGGTGAGACCGAAGCGCATCGAGACCACGCCGGCCTCACGCTCGGACAGGGTGTCCAGGACGGAGTGCAGCTGCTCCTGGAGGAGGGTGAAGCTGACCGCGTCGGCCGGGACGACGGCTTCGGAGTCCTCGATGAGGTCACCGAACTCGCTGTCGCCGTCCTCACCCAGGGGGGTGTGCAGGGAGATGGGCTCGCGGCCGTACTTCTGGACCTCGATGACCTTCTCCGGGGTCATGTCGAGTTCCTTGGCCAGCTCCTCCGGGGTGGGCTCGCGGCCCAGGTCCTGGAGCATCTGGCGCTGCACGCGCGCGAGCTTGTTGATGACCTCGACCATGTGCACCGGGATACGGATGGTGCGGGCCTGGTCGGCCATCGCGCGGGTGATCGCCTGACGGATCCACCAGGTGGCGTACGTGGAGAACTTGTAGCCCTTGGTGTAGTCGAATTTCTCGACCGCGCGGATCAGACCGAGGTTGCCCTCCTGGATGAGGTCCAGGAAGAGCATGCCGCGGCCGGTGTAGCGCTTGGCCAGGGAGACCACCAGGCGGAGGTTGGCCTCCAGGAGGTGGTTCTTGGCGCGGCGGCCGTCCTCGGCGATGATCTCCAGCTCGCGCTTGAGCTTGGGGGCGAGCTTGTCGGCGTTGGCCAGCTTGTCCTCGGCGAACAGACCGGCCTCGATGCGCTTGGCGAGCTCGACCTCCTGCTCGGCGTTGAGGAGGGGGACCTTGCCGATCTGCTTGAGGTAGTCCTTGACGGGGTCGGCGGTGGCACCGGCCGCGGCGACCTGCTGCGCGGGCGCGTCGTCCTCGTCCTCGTCGGAGAGCACGAACCCGGCGCTCTCGGCACCCTCGGGCTCGTCCCCGGTCTTGCCGGGGGTCTCCTCGGTGGCCTCTTCGTCGACCAGCTCGGCATCGTCCTTCTTGGCGCTGGTCTTCTTGGCGGCCGCCGTCGTCTTCTTGGCGGCGACCTTCTTGGCGACCGCCTTCTTGGCGGGCGCCGTCTTCTTGGCAGCGACCTTCTGAGCGTCGTCCTCGGCGGAAGCGTCGGCGACGGGGGCGGCCGGAGTGGCGGTGGCGGTGGCCTTCTTGGCGGTCACCGTCTTCGCGGCGACCGTCTTGGTGGCGGTGCGCTTGGCCGGACTCTTCGCTGCGACGCTCTTTCGGGTGCGCTTGGGCTCCGCGGCACTGACCATCAGCGTCACACCCTCTTCCTCGAGGATCTGGTTGAGGCTGCGCAGTACGTTCTTCCACTGAGTGGCCGGAATCTGGTCAGCTTCGAAGGCCCGACGCACGTCATCGCCGGCGATCTGCCCCTCAGCCTTTCCCCGCTCGATGAGCGCCATGACAGAGACGGACTCGGCGATCTCCGGCGGGAGCGTACGGGATGTGCTGGCCGACACGAACAACCTCTCGGAACGATGGAAAACGGCTTCCGGCCCCGTCCGGTACGGACAGGAACCGACGACCGCCGACTGGGGATGGGCCGACGGCGCGGGCTGGGGCCGGGAAGAAACACAGCGCCTTGAACGGCGTCCGTATTCCCTTCCGCGGCTGTCACCTCTTAGGTCATCGCGCAGTGCCCGCGAGCGTTACGCCCAATCTGCGTGGCCCGAGTCACACCCCGTAAGCGTTCAAAAACGGTCAGACACGGGCAGAGGAGGTCACCCCCGGCCGTGACAGGCGCTCCTCAGAGAGATCCGACACCCCGTCGCACCGCCGGACCCCGCCGGATTCCCTGAGGATCCTGCGAGGTCCGGCGGAAAACGGGCGCCCCGGCCTGGCGCCACCACGAGAACGCGGCACACCTCGACCGCGCCGACCACCCGCGCGCGTCAGTGTTCGCGCGGGGCGGGCACCACGCGCTCCGGCTCGGGTTGCACGATGAGCAACTGCCGCATGGCCGCCTCGGCCGACGCGCTGTCACCGGCGGCGAGGGCGTCGACGATCCGGGCGTGGTGCCCCAGGGAGGCGTCGGTCGGGCGGTCACAACCCGTGACCGGGCCCCCGGAGACCTGGAGGGCCGAGGAGACGATTCCGGAAAGGTGCTCCAGCATCCGGTTGCCCGCGACCTGGATGAGCAGCGAGTGGAACTCGGCGTCCGCGCGGGAGAAGGTCAGCGCGTCACCCTGCCCCATGGCGTGGCTCATGATCTCGACCATGTCGGAGAGGCGCTGCTGGACATCCTCGCGCCCGTGCCCGGCGGCGAGGCGCGCGGCGAGCGGCTCGATCGTCCAGCGCAGCTCGCTCAGCTCGCGGCGCTGGTTGTCGCGCTGCGGGCCGAAGGCGCGCCATTCGATGATGTCCGGGTCGAGGAGGTTCCAGTCGCTGACGGGACGCACGCGCGTGCCGACGTTCGGGCGCGCGCTGACCAGGCCCTTGGCCTCCAGGACGCGGAGCGACTCGCGGACGACTGTGCGGGAGACCTCGAAACGCTGGCCGATCTCCTCGGGCACCAGCGGACGGTCGGCGCCCAGGTCCCCGGAGACGATCATCTGACCCAGCTGCTGGACGAGTTGGCCGTGCAGCCCGCGTCCGCGGCTGCCCGCGGCACGCCGGCCCACGCGGCCCAGCTCGGGGTCGGAACCGTCCCAGGAAGGGGCTCCGAGGCGCTCGGTGACGGGCGCCTCGGCATAGGGGTAGCGGTCGAGTCCGCCCGGGCCTGCGAGACCGGAGTCTGCGGAGTGGGCGGCGGTCATCAGGGGGTGCGCAAGGGTACTCACGGATCCTTTGTCGGCGCTGTCCCCAACTCCCTTGAGGTCTTTGGTGAAAAGCACACGAAAGGGTGATCGCTCACCCCGTCGCAATTGACGCCTTATCGGAAAGAAATGGGCTTTCTACGGGGAGTTGTGCGCAGAGCGGAACCCGAAGGGTGCGGACGGTCGTCATCGGACCCTGCTCCGCAGGGTCGTGAGCAGGTACGCGCACACCAGGGCGGTCAGCGACAACGTCAGTGCCCCGCCCACGGGTTGGGCGATCACCCGCGCCGCAGCGGACAGGTATCGCTCTCCCCCGAAGGGCCACTGCAGCAGGAACACCTTCCGCATCCGCACCGGAAAGCCCTCCGCGGTCCGCACGGCGGGCCCGTCCAGTGCCTTGTGCACGAGGGGTACGACGAGAATCGGTACGGCGACCACCGCGGCGAGCCCGGCCGTGGTGGACCGGAAGATGCCAGCGGCCAGAACACCGGCCCACGCACACCCCACGACCAGGCCGATCCAACTCGCGCCCATCGAAAGCCAGTCGGCGGGAACCTGCGCGAGCTCCCGTCCGTAGACGAGGTAGAGCACTTCGGCGTCGCAGCCCACCGTGAGGAACGCCAGCAGCAGCGCGGTGGCTGCGGAGACGAGGAGCTTCGCGACGAGCAGCCCCATCCGGCGGGGCACGGTGCCGCGGTCCGCCGCCAGGGCAGGGTGGCGGAACTCGTCACCGAACGCGAAGGCCCCGAGCAGTCCCGCACCGAGCGCCGCGGGCGGCAGGGGCAACTCCCGTGGCCACGCGGCCAGGAGACGTGACTGCGGGGTGTGCCCGATGCGGGCCAGCAACAGCGCGGTGAGGGCGGACACGACGAGCACGGCGGCCCCGGTGAGAAACCCGGTGCCGATACCGGCGGCACGACGCAGCTCGTAGCGGAGCGGGCGCAGTGGACTGGGGGCGGAGCGGACGGAGATGGGGGGCGGGAGCGGGGGCAGGGCATCAAGGGTGAGTGCCTGGGAGGTACGTGCGGCACGCGCGCGTGGGTGCGTGCCGGTCGACTCGTCGGGGTCTACGAGGGGGACCAGCCGGGAGTTCGCGGTGCGGGGGCCTGGAGGAGCCGGGTGAGCCTCGTGCGGCGGGTGGGGTTCAGCGACGGGTTCCCGTGCTTCGGCGACGGGCAGGTCGGGTCCGACGGCGGGTCTCTGCTCTTCGGCGGCGGGCTGCTCGGCGGTGGGCAGCGTGGCCGTGAGTGGCAGCGGGCCGTGGGCGGGAGGCATCACGGCGTGGGGTTGTGTGCTCTCGGCCGGCAACGTATCGGTGGAGGGCGCCTCGGCGGGCACGGTGGCTGTTCGTCGTGCCGACAGTGCGGGAAGTGCGGTGTCGGTGCGGGCCGATGGCAACTCGGCTGTCGACGAGGGGCCCGGCGCTCTCGGCTCGTCGACGGATTCCGTCTCGCCTTGGAGGATTCCTCCGGCGCCCGGCCCCATGTCCCCGATCTCGTCCGCGAGTTGATGGACGAGGATGTCGTGCCGGAACGCCGTCTCGCCGACGTCGGCGCATGTACTGCCGTACACGGAAAGGCGGTTGCCGTCCTCTCGTACGACTTCGACGGAGTGGTGTGCGGTGCGTGCCTCCTTGGTGAGGAGGGCGGCGAGGCGGTTGGCGTGCGGGCTGCGGACGACGACGCGGGGGCGCAGCCGGGTGCGGGCGAACTCTCCGGCCTCCTGGTCGGCGACGAGTCTGCCCTGCTCCAGGGTGACGACCCGGTCGGCGCTGCGGACGGCCTCCTTGGGGTCGGCGGTGGTGAACAGGACCGTGCCGCCCTGGGCCGCGTGTGCGCGCAGCATGCCGTACAGCCAACGGCTTTCGCGAGCGGAGAGCGCGTCCGCGGGTTCGTCCAGCACGAGCGTGTGCGGGTCGGACAGCAGGGCGCAGGCGAGGCCGAGGCGGCGGTCCATGCCGCGCGCGAGGCTGCCGAGGCGTTCGTCGCGCAGGCTCACGAGGCCCACCACTTCGAGGACTTCGTCGGCGCGCCGGGCCGGAACACCCGCCGCGGCGCACAGCATCCGGAGGTGGCCGCGGACCGATCGCGCCGGATGTCCCGGCACATCGCCCAGGAGGACCCCGACCTCACGCGAGGGATGGGCGATGCGGTGCAGGGGACGGCCCCTGAAGTAGGTGATTCCACGTCCCTGTTGGAGTTCGAGCATCAGCCTGAGCGCGGCCGTCTTACCCGCGCCCGGCGCTCCGAGGAGTGCGGTGACACGGCCCGCACGAGCCTCGAAGGAGACGTCGTCGACGGCGGGCGGATGCTCCTTGCGGGCGTTGCTGGTCAGTCCGAAGGCCTGGATCACCCACAGCAAGATAGCGCGCTATGTCCGTTTTTCCGGGCACCGAACGGCCCGCTCCGCAACGGTTGATCGCCTCCGCCGCTCCCTCGGTCTAGGCGATACGACCTCACACCTCGGGGCGCAGCATCGGCGGGTTGAGCAGCGTGGCCCCGCCGGCCCGGAACAACTGTGCCGGGCGGCCGCCCTGACGGGTCGTCGTACCGCCCGTCGGGACGAGGAACCCGGGCGTGCCGGTCACCTTGCGGTGGAAGTTGCGCGGGTCGAGCGCAACGCCCCACACCGCCTCGTAGACACGGCGCAGCTCACCCACGGTGAACTCGGTGGGGCAGAACGCCGTGGCCAGGGACGAGTACTCGATCTTCGAACGGGCTCGCTCCACCCCGTCGGACAGGATCTGGGTGTGGTCGAAGGCGAGCGGCGCCACCGGATCGCCGTCGCGTCCGAACCCCGCTTGTTGCAGCAGCTCCTCGACGGGCGCCCACCGTGCGTTGCTGGCGTCGCCGCCCGCGCGGGGTGCGGGCAAGTCGGGAGCGAGCGCGAGGTGCGCGACGCTGACGACGCGCATCCGCGGGTCGCGCTTGGGGTCGCCGTAGGTCGCGAGCTGCTCCAGGTGTGCTCCGTTGTCCTGGGCGGGGGCGGCCGGTTCGTGGGCGCGCAGTCCCGTCTCCTCTGCCAGTTCGCGCGCCGCGGCCTGCGCCAGATCCTCGTCGGCCCGCACGAAGCCGCCGGGCAGCGCCCAGCGCCCCTGGAACGGCGGCTCGCCCCTGCGTACCGCCAGCCCGCACAGAGCATGGCGGCGCACGGTCAGCACGACCAGGTCCACGGTGACGGCGAAGGGCGGATACGCTGACGGGTCGTAGGACATGCGGCGATCATAGTCGTCTGCCTGACGATAAACACTCCCTTCGCCGGTACCGCCATGACTGATCCACTTCGTTGCGATACACGGCCCGGCGTCCGTCTCGGACCGTCGGCCGGTACAGCCCCGTACGAGGTCACGCCCCCAATTGCAGGCCGTCGGCCGCCTCCTCGACCATGGCCACACCGAGTCGGCCGACCCGTACGGAGAAGGGGGCGCCCGCGATCCGCAGCCCGGTCAGGCCGATCTCACCCAGGGGCGCGCTGCGCACCGGGCGGAGGGTGACCGTGCGGGCGGGGGCGTCGGGGCGGATGCCCGCGAGGGTGGTCAGCAGCAGGACGCCGGCGGCCGCCGCCGTGGCGGCCGGACGGCAGGCCGCCGGGTGCGGGAGGGGAGCGCTCCCGTCCGTGCGCTGCTCTCCCGCGTACATCTCGGGGAGCCGGTGCCCGAACGCCTCGGCCGCGGCGAGGACGCCCCGCAGCAGCGAGGTCGCCTCCTTGTCGTACGCGGCGGCGGCCAGGCCCGCGACGGCGATCGCCGTATCCGCCACCCGCACGGCTCCGCCCCGGTGACTGAACGGGCTGTATCCCGGTTCCTTCGCGCCCAGGCCGCGCAGTCCCCAGCCCGAGTCCATGGCCGGGCCGCCGAGCAGCCGGGCGAGTTGTTCGGCCCGCACCTTGTCGAGCAGGCCTGGCGCGTACTCGCCACCGCCCAGGAGCCCGGTGTCGAGGAGGTGGGCCGCGGTCGCGCCCAGGTGCGGGACGAGGCGTCCGTCCGGAGCGCGGGCCGCCGCCGGGCGGCCGCCGCCCAGGTCTCCGATCCAGAAGTCCGCGCGGAAGGCGGTGCGCAACTCCTGGGCCCACTGCCGCAGTTCCGCGCCGCCGGGTCTGTCGAAGGCGTCGAGCAGCTCCGCACCGAGCAGCGCCGCCCGGTGGGCGTGGGCCTGCGTCTCACAGCGGCCGGGTCCGCCCGGGTGCGGGTCGCGCAGATACGTGCCGCCGCCCACCGTCGTCCGCAACCAGGTCAGACAGCGCTCGGCGGCCGGAAGTAACTCCCGTGTCTCCGACTCCGGGAGCCCCCAGCGACGGGCCTCCGCGAGCAGCACCGGGAAGAGCAGGGTCGCCTCGGTCCCCGTGCAACTCGGCGGCAGATGGGCACCGGCGTCCCGACGCGGTCCGGGAATCATGCCCAACTGCGCTCCAGCACGCTGGAGTTGGGTGCGGGCGAGGATCCGCAGGGTGCCCGCGGCGAGCCGCGTGCCGAGAGGCAGCGACATCCGCGCCGCCGTGAGCGACTCCGTCGGCGCCAGACCGCAGCGCCAGGGGGCCCCGGCCGCGAGGTGTGTGTCGGAGGGGTGCGCGGGGTCGCGCAGCAGCAGTGCCTGGAGGTCCTCGACGCTGGTCCGCAGGAGCGCTTGGACTCGCGGGTCGTCGCCGGTCGCCCGCGCGGAGGCCAGGGGACTGGTCGCCCCATGGCCCACGGCCCGGACCGGACCCGCGCCGTCCGGCCGTACCCGAAGTTCCACGCTCACCGTGCCGCCCGGTGGCAGTTCGAACTCCCAGCGCAGGAGCCCCGCGGAGGCCATCGCGTCGGCGGGGGGCGGGTCGGCCGTGACCGCCGAGCTGCCGGTGGCGCCGGACCAGCGCAGGCCTGAGTCGTGCACGCTGGCGGGCAGTTCGGGTCCGGTGCTGCCTGCGGCGATCGCACCCAGCTCGGCCATGTCGGTGCCGAGCGCCACCTCGACCGGTAGGCGTATCGAGCGCCGGGAGACGCTGCGCAGGGTGATGCGCTCGGTGCCGTCGGCGTGCCGGATCCGCTCGACGACAAGGTCCGGGTCGGGGCCGCAGTCCGGGGACACCCGCACCGTCCCGACGAAACGGGCGCGGTCCGCCGCCGTCATCCTGGCCTGAACCGCCAGCGGTTCCCGCCCGGCCACCCGCAGCTGGCAGCGCGAGAGCACGCGTCGGCCCGCGCGGTAGAACCCCTCCAACCCCCGGCCGTTCAACTGCCCTTGCTCAGTGGAAACGGCTAAGCCCGGGAGAGCTACGCAGATCAGGGTGGTGTGGGTCGGGGGCAGTTCGAGGGAACGGCGGGGCATCGGGCGAGACGGGGGCGGCTGGTGTGGCGGAGGGCTTTGAGGCGGGGAGACGGGAGGGGACTGGCGTGGGGGTGCGAGCGGTGGCGGTCGGCGGAGTCGGCCCGGCGCCCACCCTCCGGCCGGCCGATGGGACGGTTGCGGCGGATGCTCGGGATCGGCGGTGCCCGTGTGTGGCGGCGCTGAACCGGTGCCTGTGTTCGGCGGCGCTGAACCGGTGCCTGTGTTCGGCGGCGCTGAACCGGTGCCTGTGTTCGGCGGCGCTGAACCGGTGCCCGCGTAAGACGGCGACGAGTTGGTGCCCCGGATCGGGCGTGGCTCGGGATCACCTGAGTCAGGGCGGTCGTCGTCGGCGGAGGGCGGAGTCGGCTGGTGCATGGGCGGCTTCTTCTGCGCTCTGTGCGCCTCAGACGTGTTCGGCGCCGGATGGACGGTTCCGGGAGGACAAGGGCTGTCCGGCGACACGACCCGTTCAGACGTTCCGCCACTCCGGTGAACGGAGCCGGGCTCCTCCTGGTCACGCCCGCAGCCCGGGAAGCCGACCGAATGGCGGCGCGGCGGAGGGGGCGGGCAGGAGGAGACATTCCTCCGGTTCCGGTGGCCTCCGACCCGGAGCTCGATCCGTCGGTCACCCGCACCCGCTTCTCGCGCCACGTGCCCCTCAGCGAGTCCGGCGCACGCCCGCGCGCTGGGGACACCGAGGACTTGTCGAGTCGCCGCCCGCATCCGGACGACCCGGTGCAACCAGGCTCCGAGCGCGCCGAGTCGGCCACTGGACCGGTGAGGTTGCCTGCCACTCCGCCAGCTCTTGATCACCCGTCCCCCTCAATGCCGTTGCTCCCCGGCTGCGGCGCCTCCGAGCAGGTGTCGTAACGCTGCGAACCGCCCTTGCCAGAGGTCCGCGACCGTGGGCTACCGGGGCGTGCGGTGCCCTGTGCCGGCGTGCGCGGACGGGATCCGTCCGTACCGGACCGGCGGCCGTCCGCGCCCGAGAGACGGGGACGGCCGTCAACTCCGTCGGCGGCACGCGTACGGCGCCGACGACGGGAGGCCGCGGGCGAGGTCTCCGATGCCGGAGCATCGCCGGGATCGGCCGTGCCTTGCCGTCGGGGACCGTCGGCGGTCTCCTCGCCACCCACCGCCCCTCCAACTCGCGCCACGTCTCCGACTGCCGCCCCTGAGGCTCCCGTCGCTCCCCCAACTCCCGCCTTTTCTCCGGCTCCGGCCAACTCTGCGGCTCCGGCCACCCTTCCGGCACGCGTCACTTCTCCCACCGTCCTTCCAGCGCCCGTCACTTCTCCGGCTCCCGCCATCTCTCCAGCGCCCGCCGCCCTTCGGGCTCCCGTCACTGCTCCGACTCCCGTCACCCCTCCAACACCCGTCGCTTCTCCGGCTCCCGCTGCTCCCGCAACACCTGCCGCCTCTCCAACTCCCGCCGCCCCCGCGCGCCCCACCTGTTCCGCCCGCAGACAGCGCCGGATCGACTCCGGGTCCAGGCCCTCGTTGCAGGCCTGGTGCAGGAGGCGGGCGAACAGGTAGTCGGGGTCCGCGCCCAGGGCCATGGCCAGGGCCTCCCTGGCCTCCAGGTCGTCGCCGGTCGACCAGGCGACCCAGCCGGCGAGCGTGAGAGGAGCCGCGGCGTGTTCCCGGTACGGTCCGACGCAGCGGCGGGCCAATGAACGCCACAGGCGCAGGGCCGGTACCGCGTCGTCGCCCTCCATCCATTCGGCGGCGCGGTCGCGCGTCGTACGGTCCTGGAGGCCGAGGATCAGCGTGGCGGCTTCGTCGTGGGCGAGCAGCGCGTCGTCGCGGAAGTCCGAGTGGAGTGCACCGGACACAAGCGGTGACGCCGCGAATCGCCTCATGATCCGCTGGGCGAGGTCCAGAGTCTCCTCAGCCACGTCCGCCCGGCTGACCTCGTCGAGGATCCTCGGAACCAGAACCATGCCGGCGGCGTCCAGGGCGACTTCCTGCTGAAGCGCCGCCGCCGTCTCCCAGGGCAGCAACCTGGTGCGCAACTCCCTTAGCGTGCCGCGCACTTGGAGTCCCGCGTAGGTCGCCGCCGCAGCGAGTACGGAGGTGCCCGGCAGGCCCATCGAGGATCCGTCGACCGGGCAACATCCCTCGATCGGGCAGCAGTACGACCAGAAGCGGCCGTCCGAGATACAGAGCGCCTCGATCACGGTCACGTCGAGTCGGCCGCACTCCGTGCGCAGCTTCTGCACGAGCGGGCGCAGACGTTCCATGACCTGGCGTCCCGACTCTCCCGGCGCCGGTTCCTGACAGACGTAGGCGATCATCTGCTCGGGCCGGGGTCCCCTGCGCTCGCTGCCGGTCACGAGGCCGTGGGCCAACTGCCGTGCCACGGAAGCCCAGTCGTCCGCGCCGGCGGGAATGCCGAGCCGGGCCCGGCCGCCGAAACGGCCCCGGCCTTCCCGATCGTGCAGGGCGACAAGGACAATGCTGTCCTCGGGGCGGTACCCGAGCAGATAGGGCAGAGCGTCGGCGAGTTCGCCGGGGGTGCGCAGGGTGACCTGGTGCTCGGCGCCGTGTCGCTCGTACGCGGTGGGGTCGATGTCGCCGTTTTCGGAGGATCCGGTCGTTTCGCTGTGATTCGTCATGCGTCGACGATCTCGCGGATCACGAGATTCCGCTTGGGCCTGTGGATAAGTCCGGTCAGGGACACGCCACATGGGATTCGGCATGGCCAAGTCGGCCCACAAGCCCGGGACATCGGGGCCGCCCTCGGCGATCGCGCGATCACCCAGCGAGGAAGGGCGACCGAGCCGAGTCAGTCGCCACCGAACATCGCTCCGACCCAAGGGAATTCGCCGCGCCCGCAGGCCGAATCACCCCGCTCGCAGGCCGACGGCAAGGGTCCCGAAAAACGAATCTCAGCCCGCCGCCGCGAGGACCAGCGGAAGAACCTGTTCGCTGCCTGCGCGGCGGACCAGACGGGCGGCGACTGCGAGGGTCCAGCCGGAGTCGGTGTAGTCGTCCACGAGCAGCACGGGTCCGGGAGAGGCGGCCAGGGCGTCGGCCAGTTCGCCCGAGACGGCGAAGACATCGGACAGGGCCCTCAGCCGTTGGGCGGAGTTGCTGCGGCGCGCCGCGTGCGTGCCGTCCGGTCCGGTGTACGTCAGGGTGCCCAGGAGGGGGAGCCGGCCGATGGTCGCGATGCCCTGGGCGAGGGAACCGACCAGTTGCGGGCGGGCCAGGGACGGTACGGCCACGACCCCCACGGGCCGGGCGGAGGGGTCCGTGACGTTCGGTGCCCAACCTCCCGCAGAGCGCGCCCAGTCCGCGAGAACCGACACCGCGGCCTTCAGGACGTCGTCGGGGACCGGACCGTCGGGCGCGTTGTCGGCCAGCAGCGGGCGCAGCCGGTTGCCCCAGCCGATGTCGGAGAGCCGGCCCAGCGCACGCCCTGTGGAGCACTGGTCCTTGGCCGGGATACGGCCCTTGAGGTCGACACCCAACGCGGCCATCCCGGTCGGCCACATCCGGCGCGGCTCCACCTCAACGCCCGGGCGGTCCAGTTCCTTCGTCGCCCCTGTCAGCGTCTCCGCCGAGACCGAGGCGTCGATCCAGGCGCCGGCGCAGTTGTCGCAACGGCCGCACGGCACCGCGCCTTCGTCGTCCAGTTGCCGGCGCAGGAACTCCATCCGGCACTCGGACGTGCTCACGTAGTCGCGCATGGCCTGTTGCTCGGCCGCGCGCTGCTTGGCCACCCATGTGTACCGCTCGGCGTCGTACATCCACTCCGCGCCCGTGGCCGCCCAGCCGCCCTTCACGCGCTTGACCGCCCCGTCGACGTCCAGGACCTTCAACATCGTCTCCAGGCGACCGCGTCGTAGGTCGACCGCGGTCTCCAGGGCAGGCACGGACAGCGGCCGTCCCGCCTCGGCGAGGGCAGCGAGGGTCTGCCGGACCTGCGTCTCGGGCGGGAACGCCGTATCGGCGAAGTAGCGCCAGATGGCCTCGTCCTCGCGGCCCGGCAGGAGCAGCACATCGGCGTGGGCCACACCGCGCCCCGCACGACCCACCTGTTGGTAGTACGCGATCGGAGAGGAGGGCGAACCGAGGTGGACCACGAAGCCCAGGTCCGGCTTGTCGTAGCCCATGCCCAGTGCCGACGTGGCGACCAGCGCCTTGACCCGGTTCTCCTGGAGGTCGATCTCGGCCTGCAGCCGGTCGGCGTTCTCCGTCTTCCCGGTGTACGACGCAACCTTGAAGCCGCGTTGGCGCAGGAAGGCGGTGGCTTCCTCGGCGGCGGCCACGGTGAGCGTGTAGATGATCCCCGAGCCGGGCAGTTCGTCCAGGTGCTCGGCGAGCCACGCCAAACGGTGGGCGGCGTCCGGCAGTTGGACCACTCCCAGCCGCAGGCTCTCCCGCTCCAGCGGACCGCGCAGCACCAGTGCCTCACCGGCGCCCGTGCCCAGTTGCTCGGCCACGTCGGCGGTCACGCGCGCGTTGGCGGTCGCGGTGGTGGCCAGCACCGGTACACCTGCGGGCAGTTCGGCCAGCATCGCCCGCAGCCTGCGGTAGTCGGGGCGGAAGTCGTGTCCCCAGTCGGAGATGCAGTGCGCCTCGTCGACCACCAGGAGGCCGGTCGTGGCCGCGAGCTTGGGCAGCACCTGGTCGCGGAAGTCGACGGAATTCAGCCGTTCGGGACTCACTAGGAGCACGTCGGTCTCGCCTCGTTCGACCTCTCCGTAGATGTCGTTCCACTCCTCCGGGTTGGCGGAGTTGATGGTGTGCGCCCGGATGCCGGCCCGCGCCGCCGACTCGACCTGGTTGCGCATCAGCGCCAGCAGCGGCGAGATGATCACCGTAGGCCCGGAGCCACGTCGGCGCAGCAGAGCGGTGGCGACGAAGTACACCGCCGACTTGCCCCAGCCGGTGCGCTGCACCACCAGGGCACGTCGGCGCTCCTGCACGAGAGCGGCCACCGCCTGCCACTGGTCCTCGCGCAGCCGCGCCGTGCCGCTCGGGTCACCGACGAGCTCGGCGAGGATGGCGTCGGCTTCGGCACGCAGCTCCTGGTTGCTCATGCCCCCATGCAACAGCACGCCACTGACAACGGCCCAATCCCCCGCCGTGGCTCAGCGCGCGGCACCTGTGCCCGCACCCGGGCCGACCGGCTCCCTATGGACCTCGCGCACATGAATGGCGTACGAAAGTGTTGTGCTCGAACGTCCCAGGCGTCGCCGGGTGACGCAGAGGGTAGGGATATAAGCCACAGACCGGCAGATAAGGGTCTGTGGCCCCATTTGCTCGTTGCCGCATCCAAGTTCGCCAGGAAGAATTGGAGTCCGCTCCCCGCACGGCTCGTCCGTGATCCGGTAGGGCTCTGCTGCGGTGTGCGCTCCCCCCCCAATCCGACCTCGCCCGTAGTGTGGGCGCGTAGCCGAAGGGAGGACCGTGACCTTCGGATTCGCTCCGTCCTCCGCGGCATCCACGTCGACGTCTGCCGACCTGTCCGCCGCTTCCGCCAACCCCCTGGCTCGTCTGCTCGAACCCTCCGAATGGGCCGCCGCGGGAATCCCGTTGCTGCGCAATCCGCGCGAGGTCGTCAGCGGGCTGCACTCCCGGCATCGCCCGAGACCGGCGACCGCGATCGTCGCCGTCCTCGACCCGGACGAACGACTGCTCGCGAGCGCCTCGTTCGTCCGGCGGTCCGCCCCGGCCGACGGATGGATGTTCCGCAACGCGCTGCTCGCGCAGCTCCGCCGCGTCATCCCGCACGATCTGCGCCGCCGCACTCCGGTGCGCACGGCCGTGCTGCTCTACTGCCGTGAGGGCGACGCGCGTTGGACGGAGGAGGACGGCGCGTGGATGTGGGGGCTGCGGGACGCCTGCACCCTGCACGGGCTGCGCTGCGGGGCCTACATCACGCTGACGCGTGACGGCTGGCAGGTGCTCGGCGAGGGGCGCGGTGGCCGCAGGCCCAGCGCGGACTCCACGCCGGAACCTTTCGCCATGTCCGAGGTACCGCCCCTGCTGCCCCGCACCGGCGGCGCCGCCTCGGATGTCCTGCGCCGCGCCGCGGCCCGCTGAAACCCGGTCCGGGCGCCGAGCCCGGACCGCGAGTCGGCACCATGGGGAGTCCGCACGCCACGCAGCAGGGCTGGGTGGAGACTCCGTGCACGCCCGGGTCACAGGGTGGCACGCACGGATGAAGTACGCGCGCGGACAGCGCACTTCACGGACCGCACCAGAAATCCGCGCATGCCGGATGGCTCACCGTGCACAGATCGCCGCGACGGCGTTCACCTGACCGCCGTCGCCCTCCGAAAGCCTTCCGGGAACTCCCGGAAGGCTCAGACGCCCGCTCCCAGCGCCGAGTTGATCTGCTGCGACTCGCCGCAGACGATCAGCAGGGTGCCGGCCCGGCCGAGGGCCAGGGGCAGGGCGGTGGTGGCAACGGCGGCTGCGCCTCCGTTGACGGCGACCACGACGACGGGACGGGATGCCGCCCGGCCCGCGACAGCGGCGTCCGCGAAGAAGACGTCGTCGCGCGCGTCGTGCTGCGCCCAGTAGGAGGCTTCACCGAAGGACAGTTCGTGAGCGGCCCACGGGTGCGGTTCGCCGGTGGTGATCACCAGCACGTCACCGGGGGCACGACCGGACTCCAGGAGCAGGTCGACGGCTTCCTCGGCAGCGTCCAGCGCGCCCTCGGCCGAGGCCGGGATCAGCTGGATCTGCGGAGTCGCCACAGCGGTTTCGGAGGAGGCGGGAACAGCCGGACCCGCGGGTCCGGGCTTGGTCACGGCCACGTCGCGCGGCGTACGTTGCGCCGGAGCCGTGGGCCGCAGTGGGCCGGGGCGACCGGGACGCGACGGAGCCGCGGGGCGGGGGCCGGGTACAGGGCGGGGGGTCGGCGCGACGCGGCCACTGGCCGGAGTGGCGCGGGGACCCTGGACACTCTCGTGAATCTGAGGCTCCTCGGGAATGAGAGGCATGAACTGATTTTTATCAAACGCTGGTGCGGCTTGCGGCAGCGGGTGGCACATGAGTGCGAGCGGAACGGTCAGAAGTCGAATCCGAGTTGGCCCTCGATCTTCGGAACGTTTCCCTCCGCCCAACTGCGGGCCTTCTTGAGGTGCCGCCACTGGGGCAGCGCATCAAGATACGCCCACGACAACCGGTGGAACGGGGTGGGGCCCCGCTCCTCCAGTGCGGCCTTGTGCACGGGCGATGGATACCCGGCGTTGGCCGCGAAAGCGAAGTCTGCATGGTCGATGCCCAGTTCGGCCATCATTTTGTCGCGCTGAACCTTGGCGATCACCGAAGCGGCCGCGACCGCCACGCACGACTGGTCGCCCTTGATCACCGTACGAACCCGCCAGGGGTCCCCGAGGTAATCGTGCTTCCCGTCGAGAATGACCGCGTCGGGGCGAACGGGCAAGGCCTCCAGGGCACGCACTGCGGCGAGCCGCAGCGCGGCCGTCATCCCCAGGTCGTCGATCTCCTCCGGAGAGGCGTGTCCCAGGGCGTACGCCGTGACCCACTTGCGGAGTTCCGCCGCGAGTTCGGTGCGTCGTCTGACCGCGATGAGTTTGGAGTCGGTGAGGCCTTCGGGGGGTTGGCGCAGTCCGGTGACCGCCGCGCAGACGGTGACGGGGCCGGCCCACGCACCGCGCCCCACTTCGTCGACGCCTGCAATGACCTTGGCCCCGGTCGTGGCGCGGAGTGAGCGCTCGACGGTATGAGTGGGTGCTTCGTACGGCATGACGCCCCCAGAGTACGCCGCCCGGAACCCCCTGCGACACCCGGGTTTCCCCGGCCCCTCCCAGACCGTTCCAAGCCGGTTCACGCACCGCCCGGTCGGAGTAGCGGAAGCATCAACTGGTCGATCATTTCCTCGATGTCACGGTCGACCCATTCGCTGCCGCACATCTTCGAGCGGTACATCATCATCGCCGGGATGACATCGAAGACATAGCTGTTGGACGCGTCGGCGCGGACCTCACCTCGCTCTATTCCACGGTTGATCGCGTCGCGGAGCATTCTGATCGTCGGTTCCACGACCCCTTCGAAGATCACGCCGTGGAACCGCTCCGCCTGCACGGTGTCGCATTCGTGAATCACCGCACGGAGGGCGAATCCGGGGCGCGAGAACATCGCGTCGCGCGCCCGCGTGCACAGCGCCAGCAGATCCTCGCGCACATTGCCCAGGCCGGGCGGCCCTTCCAGACGCGGCAGTCCGGCCTGCAACGCGTCCGCGACGAGGTCCTCCTTCGAAGACCAGCGCCGATAGACCGCAGCTTTGCCCGTCTGGGCACCGGCGGCGACGCCTTCCATTGTGAGGGCGTTCCATCCGACCGTACTGAGTTGTTCCAGCGCGGCGTCCAGGATCGCGCGTTCGAGCACGGCACCACGACGACGGAGGGAGGCCGCCTGAGCGGGGGCGGCCGTCCAGCCCGAAGTAACCATCTGAGTGTCTCCAGCGAGCAGTGGAATGGGGGATTCCGGGGATCGGGGATGCGTCACTCGGCAGCGACGGGGGATGCGCCGCTCGAAGGCGAGTTAAGTGAACGCTTGCGTTCACTGTCGGGGACTCACTACCGTTGACGCGGCAGTGAACGCGAGCGTTCACTAACACACTTAGGGGGGACCCATAGTGACAACCTCTCAGTTGACTCAGGACCCACGACCAGGAGCGGCCCGCCGGGAGGGGCATCCCGGCATCGCGCTCGCGGTCATCGCGGCCTGCCAACTCATGGTGGTACTCGACGCGACGATTGTGAACATCGCGCTCCCGCACATTCAAGCCGCGCTCAGCTTCAGCACCACCGACCTCACGTGGGTCGTCAGCGCCTACACCCTCACCTTCGGCGGTCTGCTGCTCCTCGGCGGCCGGGCCGGCGACATCCTCGGCCGGCGCCGGGTGTTCATCACCGGCATCCTGCTCTTCACCTTCGCCTCGCTGCTCGGCGGACTCGCCCAGGAACCATGGCAGTTGCTGGCCGCGCGCGTCCTCCAGGGCGTGGGTGGCGCGATCGCGTCGCCCACCTCGCTGGCGCTCATCACCACCACGTTCCCCGAAGGTCCCGAGCGGAACAGGGCGTTCGGGGTCTTCGCCGCGGTCTCGGCGGGCGGCGGCGCGATCGGTCTGCTCGCGGGCGGCATGCTCACCGAGTGGCTCGACTGGCGCTGGGTGCTCTTCGTCAATGTGCCGATCGGCCTGCTGATCGCCGTGCTCACGCCGCTGTACATCAGTGAGTCCGAACGGCACACCGGCCGGTTCGACATCACGGGCGCGCTCACCTCGACAGCGGGCATGGCATCCCTCGTCTACGGCTTCATCCGCGCGGCGGACAAGGGGTGGCGCGACAGTCTGACCATTGGGTCCTTCGGCGCGGCCGCCGTCCTGCTGTTGGCCTTCGTGATCATCGAGTCCAGGGCCAAGGAGCCGATCACCCCACTGAGGATGTTCGCCGACCGCAATCGCTCGGGCACGTACGTGATCATGCTGAGCCTGGCCGCCGCGATGTTCGGCATGTTCTTCTACATCGTGCTCTTCGTGCAGAACGTGCTGGGGTACAGCCCGATCCAGGCAGGGCTCGCCTTCCTGCCGGTGACGGTCGTGATCGCGGCCGGTGCGGGACTGTCCCAGCAGTTCCTGCCGAGGTTCGGACCACGGCCGTTCATGCTCGTCGGCTCGGCCCTCGCGGTGATCGGGCTGGCGTGGCAGACCCTCATCAGCTCGGACAGTTCGTACGTCGACGGAGTGCTCGGCCCCATGCTGGTGTTCGGCTTCGGCATGGGCCTGAACTTCGTGACGCTGACGATCACCGCGGTGTCCGGTGTCGCACCGCACGAGGCGGGCGCGGCGTCCGCGCTGCTCAACGCCATGCAGCAGGTGGGCGGTTCGCTCGGTCTGTCCATTCTGACCACGGTGTTCGGCTCGGCCAGCAGGGACGAGGCGAAGAAGCAACTGCCGAAGTTCCTGGCCAATGGATCGGCAGAGCAGAAGGCCGAGTTCGGCAAGACACACCAGTTGCCCGCGCCATGGGGGCATGAGGTGCTCGCGCACGGCATCTCGACGGCTTTCATCCCGGCCGCCGCGATGGCCGTACTCGCCCTGGCCACAGCCTGGTTGGTGATCCGGGTCCGCAAGAGCGATCTCGACGCCCTCGCGGGCACGGCGGGTCCGGGGATCGGCTGACCGGCCGGGCCCGGTCAGGACCCGGCCGACCGACAACGACGAAGACCTCACATGCCACCCCCCTACAACTGCCGAGTCCTGTCTGCCGTATGGACTCATGAGTCACACAGCGGCTGCCGGGACAACGGCCGGGCGGTCACAGAGAGTTCCCGACAGGCACAGAGAGTTTCAGTCGCGTGCGGGGGCGTTGCCCGGGCGAGGAGTTGGGGGCGTCAGACGGACGTCGGAACCCAGCCCGGCAGTGCTTCCGTCTGCTCCACCCACCCGGCGGGCGGCGTCCCCGCCTTCCCGCCGGCGATCACGCCGCCCACGATGGCGCAGGTGGTGTCCACATCCCCGCCGACCTGGGAGGTGGCCCAGAACGCCCCCTCGTAGTCACCGAGGCCTCGCGCGGCCGACCAGAGAGCGAACGGGACCGTGTCATGAGCGGACGTACGGCGACCGCAGCCCAGTACGGCCGCGACGGTGCCCGGATCGGCGTAGTCGAGCATGTCCCGGGCACGCCGCAGGCCCGCGCCGACCGCGCTCTTCGGTACGAGTGCGATGACGCCGTCGAGGAGCGCTTCGGGGCCGGGTGGGCCGTCGGGGGCGGCGGCCAGCGCGGCGGCCGCGGCGACGGCCATGGCGCCGACCACGGCCTCACGGTGCTGGTGCGTGGGGTAGGCGGAGATCTCCGCCTGGTGGGTGGCCTGCTCGGGGTCGTCCGCGTACCAGGCGCCCAAGGGCGCGATCCGCATCGCCGCGCCATTGCCCCATGATCCCTGTCCGTTGAAGAGCGCGGCGGACAGTTCGCGCCAGTCGCCGCCTTCACGGACAAGGCGCAACAGCCGGTTGACCGCAGGGCCGTAGCCGCGGTCGAAGTCGTGGTGCTCGGCGAAGGAATGCGCCAGGGCGTCCTGGTCGATGCGTTGGTGGGCCGCCAGGACGGCGACCACGGAGCCCGCCATCTCCGTGTCGTCCGTCCACTGCCAAGGAGCCGGAGGCAGTTCGCGGCGCTTGAGCAGCGGGTGGTTCGCCGGCACGAAGAACTGCGAGCCCAGCGCGTCCCCCACAGCAAGCCCCCGAAGGCTGGCCAGGGCCCGGCCCAAGCGCGCGTCGGGAGAGTCGGGAGAATCCGAAGAGTCGAGGTCGGGACAGTCGAGAGAGTCGGGAAAGGAGTCAGAGGTCATCGCTCCGCACCCTATCCACTGATCCCGTACGGTTCCGGGTCTCGCCAACTGTCGAACGGCCGGTCCAGCGCGTACCGGCCGTCGTCTCCGAGAACGAGCATCCGCATCTCGGCGTTCCCCGGATTCGACAGCGACTCGAACTCCGCGACCGTCCAGTGGAACCAGCGCATGCAGAACAGCCGCATCGCCAGGCCGTGTGTCACCAGGAGCACGTTCGGCGGGTGGTCGGGGGCCTCGAAGCTGCGGTACAGGCTCTCCAGGAAGCCGCCCACCCGGTCGTACACGTCGGCACCGGACTCGCCCTGGGCGAAGCGGTAGAAGAAGTGCCCGTACGCGTCCCGGTACGCCTTCTGGAGGCGTACGTCGTCCCGGTCCTGCCAGTTCCCCCAGTCCTGCTCGCGCAGCCGGGGTTCCTCGCGTACGCGCACGAGGTCGGGGTCGAGGTGGAAGGCGCGGAAGGTCTCGTGCGTACGCCGGTACGGGGAGACGTACACGCTGATGCGCTCGCGGCCGAAAACCTCCCGCAGCCGCTTGCCGGTCTCCTCAGCCTGCCGCCAACCCTGATCGGTCAGCGCCAGAGAATGGTCGGGTTCACGCTCGTACACGGTGTCATCAACATTGCCCGTTGACTCGCCGTGCCGGACAAGGACGATGCGCCGTGGTCGTGCCATGCCAAAACCCTAGATCGAGTGACGGCATATCGAGCACTCGTACGGGCTCCATACGGCGTAGGTCACACGAATTCTGCCCGATCGGCCACATAGGGGCGCACGATTCACACACCGGGACGCCGATGGCGTCAGTTTGGATCTCAAACCGTCCAGCTCGGTTCCAGTTGCACGATGTCCCCCGTGAGGGACACGACGTCCGCCTCGATCTGGGCTCTCAGGGCGAGCCGCTCCACCCGCTCGGCGCGGTACTTGCCGTGCTCGGCGGCCGAGTGCCACATCGACAGCACCATGAACTCGTGTTCCGGTGCCTCACCGAACAGCCCTCGGAGCATGCCGGGGGAACCGGCCATCGCCGGATTCCAGACCTTCTCCTGCATCAGCGTGAAGTGCTCGGCGCGCTCCTCGTGGACACGGCACAGGGCCACCCGCACCAGATCGGCATCAGTGAAGCGCGGCTCGAAGCCGGTCTTCACGTCGAAGCGATGGTCGAACAGCTTGACCTGCGCGTCCTTGAAGGTGCCCGCCTGGGCCGAGGCCAGTCGGTCATGTGATCGGGCCATGAACGAGTCGTAGAAGGCACGGCTTTCCCAGAACGCGAAAATGTGTGCCACTCCTGGCCGCGCTCTGCTCCAGCCTCCCCCCTGTCCCCGAAATCCCGGCTCCCCCGGAAGCCCCGCCCACTTTCGCTGCCCGCGCTCGAAGCCGCGGCGGTCCACCACGGTGCAGCGAATCCACTTGACCAGCACCGCGCCATCGTAAGGCCACCTGGCGTGGCGCCGGTCACGCTCCGGCGGAGATCGTCGGCGCACACGCCCCCGCGCGCGTGGCACGATGGACAACGAACGCTGATTGCCCAGCAGTTGGGGCGCGCGATCAAGGCGAACGGGGAAGGGGAACTGTGGTGAACGGCCTCAGCAAGGGGATCCGCAAGGCCGAAGTCGGGCTCCAGTGGGATCCGAGTCCCACCGGGCAGCCGCCCGTCGATCTGGACATCGTCGCCACCACGTATGTGGCGGGCGATCTGCACGGCGCTCCCGCGTATGCGGTGCACTTCGACAGCCGCTCCCCCGACGGCACCATCTATCTCAACCGGGACAGCAAGGACGGCAAGGGCTTCGGCTGGGACGAGGTCATGACGCTGGAGCTGGACCGGCTCGCCGACCGGTACGCGCGCGTGGTGGTCGGCGTCGTCATCCAACAGCGCGCCGCCCATCGCACGTTCGTCAACGTCCTCAACCCGAAGCTGCGTATCCGCGAGGGGTACGCCGTTCTCACCGAGCACGACTTCGGTGACGTGCTCGGTGCGACGGCGGCGACAGTCGGGGAGTTCGTCCGGGACGAGTCCGGAAGCTGGGACTTCCATCCCGGCATCCGGGGCTTCGACGACGACCCCGCGACCTTCACCAGGACGATGGGCAGGGCGCAGCAGTCCTGACCCCATCGGGACGGCGCGTCAGCCGGCGGTCCAGCCCGGGACCGTCGGCAGCACCTCCTCGGCGATGCGGAACAGCGCCTCGTCGTCCGGCGGCACGTCGTCCTGCCGCCAGATGGATATCTCGAAGGAGTCGCCGCCGTCCTTCGCGCTCGTGGAGACCAACAGGCTGCGGGCGATACCTCCGGGGCCCGTACTGGCCTTGCCTCCGCCGAGGCTGAAGCTGATGGCGATGGTCCGGTCCGAGTAGAGGACCGCCGGGTGCCCCAGCACCCTCTTCACCTGCGAGGTCGAGTCCACGTAGCGGGCCGCCTCGGTGATGGGAATGTCGTCGTAGGACGCCGACAGCCGCACCGAATAGGTCTCCAGGTCCACGTCGGCCTCGGGACTGGCGATCTTGGTGCCACCGGCGAGCGTCATCCAGCCCGCACTGCCCGAGGCGCTCTGCGCGTGTTCGTCCGGAGTCCCCAGCAACACCGGAAGATCCGCGCGGTTCAGCGCCGTACAGAGCGCCTTCGGCGAGGCGTACCCCGCCGGCAGGGTCTTGTCCGTGCTCGCCGAGCAGGTCGCCGGTTTGCCCTCCTGTGACGTCGTCTTCGGCAGGACTGCCCCAAGTCCCCACATGCCGCCCACGACACCCCCGACCACCACCACTGCCGCGACCGCCTGGGCCCCCGCCCTCATGCCTCTTTCGGGCTCGACGGAATCGTCGCTCATGCCCCCACCCTCCCCTGTGCGCGCGCTATGCGCGCTGAGGGAGATTAACCGCTGATCGTTCCACTGGGAAACCGGATTCGCCCCGGGCCGGGAAACGCCGAGGGCGGCGAAGCCGGAACACCGACTCCACCGCCCTGAACAGCTAGTTCACTTCAAGCGGATGCCCTGACTCAGCTGCAGCCGCTGGTCGAGCCGCACCCCTCGCAGATGTAGCAGGAACCGGCCCGCTGCATCTTCGTACCGCAGGAGAAGCACAGCGGGGCGTCGGCCTGGATGCCGAGCTGCATCTCCACCAGTTCGGCGCTGGTGTGCACCTGCTGGAGGACCGGCTTGGGAGCCTCGACCACGGCCTTCGGCGTGGCCACGGCCTTCAACTCCTGGGCGCGCGGCGCCGACTGGGCCAGGCCCTCTACGTCGACCTCGTCGTCCGTCGGCTCGTACGAGCCGGTGTCCAGGTGACGCTGGCGCTCCTCGGCGGAGTGGATGCCGAGCGCGGAGCGCGTCTCGAAGGGCAGGAAGTCGAGCGCCAGGCGACGGAAGATGTAGTCGACGATCGACTGCGCCATCCGCACGTCCGGGTCGTCCGTCATGCCGGCCGGCTCGAAGCGCATGTTCGTGAACTTCGAGACGTACGTCTCCAGCGGGACGCCGTACTGCAGGCCTACGGAGACGGCGATCGAGAAGGCGTCCATCATGCCCGCGAGGGTCGAGCCCTGCTTCGACATCTTCAGGAAGACCTCGCCGAGACCGTCGTCCGGGTAGGAGTTGGCGGTCATGTAGCCCTCGGCGCCGCCGACCGTGAAGGAGGTCGTGATGCCCGGGCGGCCCTTGGGGAGACGCTTGCGGACGGGGCGGTATTCGACGACCTTCTCGACCGCGGTCCGGATGGTCTCCTCGGCCTTGGCGGTGACCTCGACCTTCTCCTTCTCCTTGGTCTTGGCGGAGAGGGGCTGGCCGACCTTGCAGTTGTCGCGGTAGATCGCGAGCGCCTTGACGCCCATCTTCCACGCCTCGAAGTAGACCTCTTCGACGTCCTCGACGGTCGCCGTCTCCGGCAGGTTGACCGTCTTGGACAGCGCGCCGGAGATCCAGGGCTGGATGGCGGCCATCATGCGGACGTGGCCCATCGCGGAGATGGAACGCTCGCCCATGGCGCAGTCGAACACCTCGTAGTGCTCGGTCTTGAGGCCCGGGGCGTCGATCACATTGCCGTTCTCGGCGATGTGGGCGACGACCGCCTCGATCTGCTCCTCCTGGTAGCCCAGGCGGCGCAGGGCCTGCGGGACGGTGCCGTTGACGATCTGCATCGAGCCGCCGCCGACGAGCTTCTTGAACTTGACCAGGGCGAGGTCGGGCTCAAGTCCGGTGGTGTCGCAGGACATCGCGAGACCGATGGTGCCGGTCGGGGCGATGACGGAGGCCTGCGCGTTACGGAAACCGTTCTTCTCGCCGAGGTGCAGCACGTCCTGCCAGGACTCCGTGGCGGCGGCCCAGATGGGCGTGTCCAGGTCGTCCGCGCGCGGGGCCACGGCGTTGGCGTCGGCGTGCTGCTTCATGACGCGCAGGTGCGGCTGCTCGTTGCGGGCGTAGCCGTCGTACGGGCCGACGACCGCGGCGAGTTCGGCGGAACGCCTGTACGACGTGCCGGTCATCAGGGAGGTGATGGCACCCGCGAGGGCACGGCCGCCGTCGGAGTCGTACGCGTGGCCGGTCGCCATCAGCAGGGCGCCGAGGTTGGCGTAGCCGATGCCCAGCTGGCGGAACGCGCGCGTGTTCTCGCCGATCTTCTGCGTCGGGAAGTCCGCGAAGCAGATGGAGATGTCCATCGCGGTGATGACGAGCTCGACGACCTTGGCGAAGCGCTCGACCTCGAAGGACTGGTGGCCCTTGCCGTCGTCCTTCAGGAACTTCATCAGGTTCAGCGAGGCGAGGTTGCAGGACGTGTTGTCCAGGTGCATGTACTCGCTGCACGGGTTCGAGCCGTTGATACGGCCGGACTCCGGGCACGTGTGCCACTGGTTGATGGTGTCGTCGTACTGGATGCCCGGGTCGGCGCAGGCCCAGGCGGCCTCGGCCATCTTGCGGAAGAGCTGCTTGGCGTCGACCTCCTCGATGACCTCGCCGGTCATACGGGACGTCAGGCCGAACTTGTCGCCGTTCTCCACGGCCTTCATGAACGTGTCGTTCACGCGGACCGAGTTGTTGGCGTTCTGGTACTGCACCGACGTGATGTCGTCGCCGCCCAGGTCCATGTCGAAGCCCGCGTCACGGAGGGCGCGGATCTTCTCTTCTTCCTTGACCTTGGTCTGGATGAAGTCCTCGATGTCGGGGTGGTCGACGTCCAGGATGACCATCTTGGCCGCGCGGCGGGTGGCGCCACCGGACTTGATGGTGCCCGCGGAGGCGTCGGCACCGCGCATGAAGGAGACCGGTCCGGAAGCGTTGCCACCGGACGAGAGCAGCTCCTTGGAGGAGCGGATCCGGGAGAGGTTCAGGCCGGCGCCGGAGCCACCCTTGAAGATCATGCCCTCTTCCTTGTACCAGTCGAGGATCGACTCCATGGAGTCGTCGACGGCCAGGATGAAGCAGGCCGAGACCTGCTGGGGCTGCGGGGTCCCGACGTTGAACCACACAGGGCTGTTGAAGCTGAAGACCTGGTGCAGGAGGGCGTACGCCAGCTCGTGCTCGAAGATCTCGGCGTCGGCGGGCGAGGCGAAGTACTTGTGGTCCTCGCCGGCCTTCCGATACGTCTTCACGATGCGGTCGATGAGCTGCTTGAGGCTCACCTCGCGCTGCGGGGTGCCCACAGCACCGCGGAAGTACTTGCTGGTGACGATGTTGACCGCGTTCACCGCCCACTCGGCGGGGAACTCGACGCCACGCTGCTCGAAATTGACCGAGCCGTCGCGCCAGTTGGTCATGACGACGTCACGACGCTCCCACTCCACCTCGTCGTACGGATGCACGCCGGGGGTGGTGTGAATACGCTCGATGCGCAGTCCCTTGGTGGCCTTGGTGCCCTTCGCGCGGGAACCTCTTGCCGGACCGCTCGCCGTCTCTGTCATGCCGCCTCCCTCTACAGGCAAAAACGCCCTGAAATGCCACGATGTTCCCGTGGCAGAGTGTTTGTCTGGTGTCACGGCAGCCCACACGCTCATGGCTCCGCGACAAGTCCTGGTCCACCGCCGCCCGACCGGACCCGGGGTCTCCGCCCGGTTCCGGCCCGTCGGTCAGTCGGCGGAGTGGGCGGGCACCGGGACCTGAACAGTCCCTCCGGGCCCGCCGTCGTCTTCCTGGCTCCCCGATACCGCGTCTTCGTCGTCCGCGGCGGGTCCTGGCGTCGCTTCCCGCAGTTCCACGATCGCGGCCTCGAAGTCCTCGAGCGAGTTGAACGCCCTGTAGACGGAGGCGAATCGCAGATAGGCGACGAGGTCGAGCTCCTGCAACGGGCCGAGTATGGCCAACCCGACGTCATGGGTGGTCAGTTCGGCGCTTCCGGTGGCCCGCACCGCCTCTTCGACCCGCTGGCCGAGCTGGGCGAGTGCGTCCTCGGTGACAGGCCGTCCCTGGCATGCCTTGCGCACACCGTTGATGACCTTGGTACGACTGAAAGGCTCGGTGACTCCGGACCGCTTGACCACCATGAGCGAGCACGTCTCCACGGTCGTGAAACGACGGGAGCAGTCAGGGCACTGGCGGCGCCGGCGGATCGACGTGCCATCGTCGGTCGTACGACTGTCGACGACACGGCTGTCGGGGTGCCTGCAGAAGGGGCAGTGCATGGTCTCCAACCCTCCCTCACAGCAGACTCAATAGCCTCGTGAGACCTCTTGGGCCTCTCGAAGCAGCCCCAAGCATAGGCGATGGCCGAGACGCTGGAGACCCGGGGGACCACAACTTCTGGGCTGCTGCCGCAATCCAACCACTAGATGTGGTGATTGGCCCACACAAACACGCCGCACGCGCGTGTCGCACCCGTATTGGCATGTGCCATACGACCGTCCCGTCGCCCCGAACACGCGGGCGCACAGCCGTACCGCCAGGCCACATACGGAGATACCGTGAGCGCGGCACGGAGGAGGCGTGGGGCTCCCGCACAGAACGGGACCGGCCCCCTGCCGCCGGGACACCGGGTGACAGACTGAGGCGACAACCCACGAGGTCACCACCCCGGCGGCGAAGAGTACAACAATGAACTCTTTTGTCCGCCAGGTGCCACGTCGGCCATACACCCAGACGCATGATCGCGACAGGCTATCCGCGGTTTTTCACTCGAACGTGTGTTTGGCGCAACCTTTCGAAAGCAACTACCGTTGTCCAGCAGGGAGACCATCGAGAGGGGCCGACGTGACCACCACCGCAGACAGTGCCACCATCACTGCCCAGGATCGCTCCCAGGGCCGACTCGAGCCGGTGCATGCAATGAACGAAGCCGCGAATCCCGAGGGACACAAGCGCTCCCTGCCGGGCCGACCTCCCGGCATCCGGGCGGACAGCTCGGGGCTCACGGACCGGCAGCGCCGGGTGATCGAGGTCATCAGGGACTCGGTGCAGCGACGGGGCTACCCGCCGTCGATGCGCGAGATCGGCCAGGCCGTGGGCCTGTCCAGCACATCCTCGGTCGCACACCAACTGATGGCGCTGGAGCGCAAGGGCTTCCTGCGCCGCGACCCGCACCGCCCGCGCGCGTACGAGGTCCGCGGCAGCGACCAGTCCTCGTCGGCACAGCCCACGGACACCGCGGGCAAACCCGCCGCGTCGTACGTCCCGCTGGTGGGCCGGATCGCCGCCGGTGGCCCGATCCTCGCCGAGGAGTCGGTCGAGGACGTCTTCCCCCTCCCCCGCCAACTGGTCGGTGACGGTGAGCTGTTCGTCCTCAAGGTCGTCGGCGACTCGATGATCGAGGCCGCGATCTGCGACGGCGACTGGGTGACCGTACGCCGCCAGCCGGTCGCCGAGAACGGCGACATCGTGGCCGCCATGCTCGAGGGCGAGGCCACCGTCAAGCGCTTCAAGCGCGAGGACGGCCACGTCTGGCTCCTCCCGCACAACTCGGCCTACGAGCCGATCCCCGGTGACGACGCGACGATCCTCGGCAAGGTGGTGGCAGTGCTGCGTCGCGTTTGACGGCGGCTGCGGCGGGCGGGCCACATCGGCCCGGCCCCCTGACCGGACCCCGGGACCCCTGCGCCGGTTCCGGGGTCCTGTGCTGTGCGGACTCCTGTGGCAGCCGGTTCTGGGGGCGGTGTCGGCCCAGCACGCCAGGCCGGCACCGCCCCGAATCACTCCGATTCCGCTTCCGATGCCTCTTCTTCCTTCGCCTTCGCGTCGATCGCGGCCAGCGACCTCCGGGCCTGGTTAGGGTCCGTGGTGTACCAGAAGTCGGGCAGTGACGCCTTGAGATAGCTGCCGTAGCGGGCGGTGGCCAGCCGTTGGTCGAGTACGGCGACCACGCCTCGGTCTCCCGACGCGCGGACGAGACGGCCGGCTCCCTGGGCCATCAGGAGGGCCGCGTGTGTGGCGGCCACCGCCATGAAGCCGTTGCCCCCGGCGTCCTCCACCGCCTTCTGTCGGGCGCTCATCAGCGGGTCGTCCGGACGCGGGAACGGGATCTTGTCCATGACGACCAACTGGCAACTGGCTCCGGGGACATCGACGCCCTGCCAGAGCGACAGCGTGCCGAAGAGACAGGTCTTCGGGTCGGCCGCGAAGTTCTTGATCAGCTCGCCGAGCGTCTCCTCGCCCTGAAGCAGGATCGGGTACTCGGGGATACGGGAACGCAGTTCCTCGGCGGCGAGCTGGGCACCCCGCATCGAGGAGAAGAGGCCCAGGGTGCGACCGCCGGCCGCCTGGATCAGCTCCGTCAACTCGTCCAGCATGTCGGCACGATCGCCGTCCCGCGCGGGGCGCGCGAGGTGCTTGGCGACGTACAGGATGCCCTGTTTCGGGTAATCGAAGGGCGAGCCTACGTCGATGCCCTTCCACTGCGGCAGATCGTCGCCCGCGGTGCCCTCGGGGGCGAGGCCCAGGGAGGCTCCCACGCCGTTGAAGTCGCCGCCGAGCTTGAGCGTCGCGGAGGTCAGGGTCACCGAGCGGTCCGCGAAAAGCTTCTCCCTCAGGAGACCCGACACGGACATGGGGGCGACGCGCAGCGAGGCGCCGAAGCGGTCGTGCCGTTCGTACCAGACGACGTCCCATTCGGAGCCGTTGGTGATTCGCTCCGCCACATCGTGCACGCTCTCCACGGAGGCCAGCGCCTGCTTACGGACCGCGTCCTCGTCCTGCACGGACTTGTCGCGGGTGGCGCCGATCGCGGAGATCACCGTACGGCAGGCGTCGCGCAGCGCCATAAGGGCGTAACCGAGGTCTTCCGGGATCTCCTCCAGGCGGCCCGGCAGGGCGAGCTCCATCAGCCGCTCGAAGCCCTCGGCGGCGGTCTGCAACTGGTCGGCGGCCTTCTCGTTGGCCAGCTTCGCGGCCCGGCGCACCGCGCGGTTGACCTGGCCGGAGGTGAGCTCGCCGGTGGCCACTCCGGTGACCCGCGAGACCAGTTCATGGGCCTCGTCGACGATCAGCACCTCATGCTGCGGGAGGACGGGGGCGCCTTCGATCGCGTCGATCGCGAGCAGCGCATGATTCGTGACGACGACGTCGGCGAGCTTGGCCCGCTCGCGGGCCGCCTCGGCGAAGCACTCCGCTCCGTAGGCGCACTTCTGGGCACCCAGGCACTCACGGGAGGACACCGAGATCTGCGCCCACGCGCGGTCGGAGACTCCGGGGGTGAGGTCGTCGCGATCGCCGGTCTCGGTCTCGTCCGTCCAGTCGCGCAGCCGCAGCAGGTCCTGACCCAGCTTGCTGGTCGGGGCTGCCGCCTCGAACTGATCGAAGAGGCCCTCCTCCTCGTCCTGCGGCATGCCCTCGTGGAGTCGGTGCAGACACAGGTAGTTCGACCTGCCCTTGAGCATCGCGAACTGGGGGCGGCGGCGCAGCACCGGATGCAGGGCGTCGACCGTGCGCGGCAGGTCGCGCTCCACCAGCTGCCGCTGGAGCGCGAGCGTGGCGGTCGCTACGACCACCCGCTCACCGTGCGCGAGCGCGGGCACGAGGTAGCCGAGCGACTTTCCGGTGCCGGTGCCGGCCTGGACCAGCAGATGGGAACCGTCGTCGATCGCCTCCGCGACGGCTTCGGCCATGGTCACCTGGCCGGGGCGCTCCGAACCGCCGACGGCAGTGACGGCAGCATGCAGGAGTTCGGGGAGTGAGGGCTTCGTCATAGCCCGACCACCCTACGGGGCGGGACTGACAACCGGGCGATCAAGGCTGCGGGGAGAGGGCGGATCAAGACCGGGGGCTTTGGGGTGGGGGTGGTTTTTGTTCGGGTGGGGATCGGGTCGGTTCGGGGTGGGGACTGTTCTGGATCGGAAGGGGGTTCGTTCGGGGCGTACGGCGGTTGGTTCGGGGTGGTTTGGTTCGGTCGGGGGCCGGTTTGGTTCGGGTGGGGTCGCCTGGCTGGGGATGGGGCGGATTGGTTCGGGGCGATTGGACCGGCTTGGAGAGGGTGGGACGGGCTCCGGTTGTTCGGTGACCCGGCCGGTTCGAGTGGTGTCGGTCGGATTCGGTTGGTGAGGCCGGTCGATCGGGGCACGGGGCTTGGAAGTTGGCGTGTGAAGGTCGACACGTGGATGTCGGCGGGTGGACGTCGGCGCGACGACGGTCGGAATCCGATTCGAGGGAGTGGGAACCGGATCGGGCCGAGCGGTGTACCAAAAGTGATGGCGCCGTCATGTGGCGCTACAGCAGATCACGCAAGGAACGGTCTCGGACCATGAGGGCGGCCCGCTTGGCGGGCAGGTCGACCTCGGCGGAGAACCGGAAACCGGCGCACAGGAAGGCGGCTACGGAAGGGGTGTTGCGAATGTCGGGTTCCGCGACGATACGAGCGCAGGCGGGGCGCCTGTCGAGTACAAGGTCGGCGACTGCTCGAAGCAGGGTGCCGCCCAGCCCTCGTCCTCGATCGGTACCGTTACCGATGAGCAGGTGAATGCCGGTGTCGTGCGGTCGGGCGGGGTAACGGCGGGCCAGGGGATCGAGGTCCGCCCGGTAGATCTCCCAGTAGCTCATCGGGGTCCCTTCCAGCACGCCGAGACAGGGAACGCTGCGTCCGTCACCGGCGAGTTGGGCGCGCAGGTGGTCCTCGGTCAGCGTCTGAGGGCCAGCCAGTTCCCAGAATTCTGCGACGGCAGGGTCGTTCATCCAGCGGTTGATCAGCGGCAGGTCGCGTTCGATGTGGACGGGGAGGAGGTGAAAGGTACCGACGGGGGTGTGGGTCGGGCCCCAGGTGCCGACGCGGTCGAGCAGGTAGTCGCCGGGCGGGACAGGGCAGTTGGGCAAGCCTTCGGAGACAGGCGGGGTGTCCGAGTCGGACCGGGCCGTGCCCTCCGGGCCAGTTGGCCGGTGATGCCGCCTGATGGTGTCGGCCTCGTGGGCGACCGGATCGAGGGCGGAGGGATCGGAGGCCGAGGGATCGGGGGCGGACACGCGATGGTCAACCGCGTCGGGGACTGCCGCACGGTGGAGTACCGCGTCAGCTGCGTCCGCCTCGGCGCAAAGCGCGATGAACTCCTCGGGTAGGCGGAGGTCGAGGGTGTCCTCGCCGTCTGTGCAGGGACTTTGGCTCACGCTCGCGCTGGTGCCTAGGCCAGAGCCAGAGACAGTCGCGGTGTCGGCGCTCGCGTCAGTGGGAGGCACGGTGACGCTCCTCTCAGGAGATGGGGTGGGTCATGTTCCTCAGGTGCGAAGGGAGTTGGTGGTGGTCGGGAATGCTCGGTGCTGGTCGGGATTGAAAGGAGTCGGTGGCGATCGAGGTCGGAAGGAACTGGTGCTGTTCAGAGCCGGAGGCTGCTGCTGACGGTCGAAGCCGCAGACAGTTGTCGACGGTCCAAAGCGGAGGCCGTTGGTGGTGATCGGATCAGGGGGACGGTTGACGATGGCGCTCGTAGCCGACGGTGGTCAGCAGTAGAGGGGGTTCGCGATGGTGACGTAGACGGACTGGGTGTCGACCGGGCCGATGAGTTCGTCGAGGCCGTGCAGCCGGGTCAGCAGGTTGGCCTTGCAGCGCAGGACGGGTGAGTCGAGCAGGCGAGCCGGCAGGGAGGTGCGCAACCGGGCGGGACCGGAGGCCACGTCCCCGAGGAAGCGGCGGAAGGCGGAGAGCAACAACCGCTCGTCGGCGAGGCGTTGTGAGCCGAACGCTCCGATGAGACCGAACACGTTGTTGATCGCGAGGTAGTACGCGAAACGTTCGTCGGTGACCTCGTCGGAGACGAAGGTGTCGCTGTGTTCGCCGATGCCGGGCAGTCGGGCATCGAGTTCCGCGCGCCGGGATGCACGGAAGTAGTAGCCCTGGTTGTCGCGGTAGCGGCCGCCCACGGGCCAACCTTCACCGTCCAGCAGAAGCAACGTGTTCTGTTGATGTGCCTCCAGTGCGATCCCCGCCTCACTGTCCAGCCACAGCACGGGCCGGACGACCTGCTCCAGGTAGCGCAGGAACCACTCGGCGGCGACTGCTCCGCAGGACCGGTCGGTGCGCGCGGCGAGACTCGTGACGACCTCGGCCAGACGGGACCGCAACGGCGGTACGCCGGATGCGGAGTGGCTGGTGTGCGAGGCGGTCGCCGGTCCGCCGTCAGTGGCGCTCCGTCCGATGTACGGCCGGAGTGAGACGAGCCCGGCGATGCAGGACACATCGTCGGACGCGCTGAACGGGTTGTGCCGGATCACCACGTCGATTCCGGCCAGGGGAACACGAGCATTCCGCTCGCCACGGCCAACGCGGTCGACGGCGCTCGCGCCGAGGCCAGCACCCCGCTCGCCCGCACCCGCACCCGCACCCGCACCAAGCTCACCCGAGTCGACGCCGTACCCGTCCAGCGCGTCGACGGCCAGCCACGCCGGGTCGCGGACGATGTCGAAGCCCGGGTGAGCGGCGTGCCAGTGCTGGGACAGGCCGGTGCGGAGCAGGCGGTGCACCTCGACGCCGCGGTGGAGTTCTTTGCGGAGGTTCTCGCGGCGGGAGTTGGTGATACTGAGGCCCAGGGAGAGCTTGAGCATGGCGGGGGCGCCGGATTGGTGGACGGTACGTACGGAGGAGGTGGGGTGCCACGGGGTGCCATGAGGGCCGACGTCCTGGATCAGGCCGGCGCCGAGCAAGGCTGCGATATCGGCTCGGTGTTGGATCTCGCGCCACTGCCAGGGGTGAAGGGGAAGAGCGGCATGGCCTTCGGGCAACGGCAGTTCGGGGCCGGCCAGTCGGGCCGTGAGGCGGGCCGCGGGAACAGGTCGGCCGCGTTCGGTCCAGGCCGAGTCGGTGGCGAGTACGGAAGGGGCGACAGCCAGCCAGCGCAGCGGGAAGGAGCCGCGCAACTCCGGTGAGTACAGGCGGGCTTCGGCCTCGGAGAGGCCCTCGCGGCTCTTCGGGGTCGGGTGCAACGGGTGGCCGAGCAGGAGTGCTTGCTCGGCGGAGAGGAAGAGATCGGGACCGTCGGCCGGGCGGGCGCGGCGGTCGGTGATGAAGGTGACGGTACGGCGGACGGAGTCGGCTACACGGGCCACCAGGTCGGTCACGGTTTCGGGTGCCGTTGCGAGTGCTGTTGCGGATGTCCTTGCCGCTGCCGCTCTCACCGCCTCGTCGACGACCGAGGGTGCGCCGGGGAGTGCCGAGCCCGAGAGGGTGGTGGGTACTGCCGATACGTCGGCGGCTCCGGCTACGCGACCGGCCCCCTCCATCTCCTCGCTCACCGAGATGGTCGCCGCGTTCGCACCCGCTACGGAGCCGCCGCCGCGCACGGCCGTCTCCCTGGCGAGCAACGCCGCGATCGTCACCGCGTCGGCCGGTGGTGCGCCGTGGGAAGCGTGGGAGAGGTACGGGAGGCCGAAGCGGTGCCAGCCCGTCGGGGACCAGTAGTGGACCTGGGCGAGCAGGGCCGTGTTGCTGGCGGGGAGGGGGATGTGGAGGGTGTCGTTGGTAGGGGCAGAGAGGTTCGTTTCCCGCACCCAACAGCGCAGGAGGTTCTCGACGGCTGCAGTCTGGGCTGCGGTGCAGGGGTCGGGGTGTTCCAGGAGGTCGGCGATTGCGCCGCGCGGTCGACCGACTTCCGGGCTGCGGGGTTGCTGCCGGGGAACGGACTCGCCAGAGGACGACGCCGACTCCGTCAGGGTCCGCGTGTGTCGCGGGCTCGCCTCGTAGGAGTGCCCGTCAGAGGTGTGCGTGGGATTCAAGACTGTTCCTCGGGAGGTGTTTCGGAGTGGGAATCGTGTGGGGTCGAGTCCTGGTGTTCTGGGGGGCGTCGAGCTTGGGCGATCTGCAACTGGTGTGGGGGATAAGCCGAGTTGGCGGCTGGCGGCGCTCCGTCCTCCACAGCGGGCGGTCCGGCGTGGCAGTGGCGCCTGGCCGATATGCCGAGTGCAAGCCACGCCGATACATCGACGTACCTGCGCAGAGGCACACGCGAACGCGTCGATCACACCGTCTGCGGCGCACTACCCGGCCCCCTCGGAGCGACCGCCGGTACGCCCGCTTCTGCCATCGGTCTGACCACGGGCCACGGCCTCCGCCACACCAACTGATGACCCGGGTTCCGGTCGTACCCCTCGCCGTCGGACTCACACAGCAGGGCGCCCCCGTCCTGCCCGTGCCCCGACCGGCACCTCGGTCCACCCTCGTGCTCCCCGTCCGCACGCCGACGCCCCAAGGCCCCCTGCTGCACCACGTTCACCACCACGCGCGCACCGCTAAGTCCGCGCACCCCACCCTGAGGGAGCCGCCATCTCCCGTACGCAGACGCCGCGTCGGCCACGGTTCTCTGTCCCTCCCGCTGTCCAAAGGCGAGTTGAGGTCGCGCGTCGCCACGGGCGCAGGGGACCGCGCATCGACAGCAGGCTCCCCATCGCTACCAACCCCGCACCGCCCACGGGGTTACGGGTCGCCTCAAGATCCTTGCCGTGACGGAACCGTTGCCGTTCCGTGGGAAGTCCCCCACAGCGACCGCATAGTGTGTGGTGCCGTTCCCGAAGGCAGTGAGTTCAGCGTGAACTCACCATGAGTTCCGGCTGAGATCACAGCTTGGCGCACCATCCGTTCACCCAGGGGGAGTTAAGACCATGCGATCGATACGGCCGTCCTTCACCGCCCATCGAGGGAGGGGCGCGCGTCGCGGAACCTCCCCCGCGCTGGCCGCCGTTGCCCTCGCCTCGGTGCTCGCGCTCACCGCGACCGCGTGCGGTTCCAGTGACACGAAGGCCGATGGGAAGTCCACCGCATCCGCCACCAGCAGTGACACCGGTGACGGCAAGATCAAGATCCCGGACGACATCAAGGACAAGCTCAAAGAGCACGGGATCGACATCGACAAGTGGAAGAACGGCGCCTGGAAGAACTGGAACAAGGACGACTGGCTGCGCGAGGCCGACGACTACATCAACCCGATCATCAAGGGGTTGTGGAGTTCCGGCCGGATGCAGGACGCCAACGACCCGGACACGGGCGTCGACACCAACGACATCTCCGGTGACCAGGGCGTGACCGACCCGACGCCCGCGGTAGTGGACGCGAAGGCCGTGTCGCCTACGTACCACGCCAACGCGGCGACGGCGGGCAAGGTGTTCTTCGACTCCCCCGAGGGCACGATGGTCTGCTCGGCGACGGTCGTGGAGGACCCGGCGCACCCGGGCAAGTCCAACCTGGTGTGGACGGCGGGCCATTGCGTGCACGCGGGCAAGAAGGGCGGCTGGTACCGCAACCTCGCGTTCGTGCCGTCGTACAACAACGCGGGCCGGACGGCAGCGCAGTTGGAGACCGCGAGCCGGGAGCAGGTCGCTCCGTACGGTGTCTGGTGGGCCGACTGGGCGCAGACCTCGCAGCAGTGGATCGACCAGGGCGGCGAGACGGGCGGGCAGGGTTCGTCGTACGACTACGCCGTGATCCATGTGACGCCCGAGAAGGCCAACGGGGGCAAGTCCCTTGAGGAGACGGTCGGTTCGGCGCTGCCGGTGAACTTCGGAGCGCCGGCCGTGCCGAAGGTGTCCAGCATCACGGCGACCGGCTACCCCGAGGCGAAGCCGTACGACGGTTCCACGCTGTATCAGTGCACGGACAAGCCGGGGCGGCTGTCGATCAACGCCTCGGACCCGACGATGTACCGCATCGGCTGCAGCATGACCGGCGGTTCGTCCGGTGGCGGCTGGGTCGAGACGGGCTCCGACGGCAAGCCGTCGCTGGTGTCCAACACCTCGATCGGGCCGGTGACTTCGGGCTGGCTGGCGGGTCCGCGGCTGGGTGATGTGGCCAAGGGTGTGTACGACTCGGTCAGCAAGAAGTTCGCCGGTCAGTAGGCGCGGCAGGCGCGGCGACAGACACGGTAGGGGGACGGGCGTCGGCGGGGTGCCTCACAGGAACCTCGCCGCCTCACCGGCGATCGTCCTCAACTCACCGGGCACAGCGGGGCGTTGAAAGCGATCACCGGTTTCCACGGGGGGCGTCGCACCACGCGTTCCACACGTACGACCACTGCGTCTCGGCGCGGGCGGCGCACCGGCCGGGTCGCCGCCGTCACCGCCGCCTCGGTCTCCGGCCAGGACAAGGCCCGAGTCGCTCCCTACAGCCCGCGGCGGGCAGAGTGGGCTCGTCCCTCGAACCAGTGGCCTCAGGGCGGTTCGGAAACGGTCGGCGCCGCGCTCGACGTGAACCTCTCGGCACCGGCACCGGCCGTGACGGAGGTCGACTCGATGAGCGCCGGAGCTATCCGTCGTAAGCGCAAAGGCTCGCCCCGGGTGGGACGAGCCTTCGGTGTGAGCTACCGCGTTACGACTGGTCAGGCCAGCGGTGCCGGGACGTACGGCGCGAGGTCCGCCGCCAGTTCCTCGTGCACCCGCACCTTGAGCTGGGTGCCCTCCGGGGTGTGCTCCTCGGAGATCACCTCGCCCTCGGAGTGGGCGCGGGCGACCAGCTTGCCGTGGGTGTACGGCACGAGCGCCTCGATCTCGACCGAGGGGCGCGGCAGTTCGCTGTCGATGAGCGCGAGCAGTTCGTCCATGCCCTGGCCGGTACGGGCCGAGACCGCGATGGAGCGCTTCTCGTTCCGCATCAGCCGCTGGAGCGTCAACGGGTCGGCCGCGTCCGCCTTGTTGATCACGACGACCTCGGGCACCTTGGTGGCGCCGACATCCCGGATCACCTCGCGTACGGCGGCCAGTTGCTCCTCCGGGAACGGGTGCGAACCGTCCACCACGTGCAGGATCAGGTCGGCGTCGCCGACCTCCTCCATCGTGGAGCGGAAGGCCTCGACCAGGTGGTGCGGCAGGTGCCGAACGAATCCGACGGTGTCGACCAGCGTATACAGCCGTCCGCCCGGGGTCTCGGCCCGGCGCACGGTCGGGTCGAGGGTCGCGAACAGAGAGTTCTCGACCAGCACGCCCGCGCCCGTGAGGCGGTTGAGCAGGGACGACTTTCCGGCGTTGGTGTAACCGGCGATCGCGACCGAGGGCACCTTGTTGCGCCGGCGCTCCTGGCGCTTGATGTCGCGGCCCGTCTTCATGTCCGCGATCTCCCGGCGCATCTTCGCCATCTTCTCGCGGATACGACGCCGGTCCGTCTCGATCTTGGTCTCACCGGGACCACGGGTGGCCAGGCCGCCGCCCGAGCCGCCGCCCATCTGACGGGACAGCGACTGACCCCAGCCGCGGAGCCTCGGCAGCATGTACTGCATCTGCGCGAGCGCGACCTGCGCCTTGCCCTCTCGGGACTTGGCGTGCTGAGCGAAGATGTCGAGGATCAGGGCCGTACGGTCGATGACCTTGACCTTGACGACGTCTTCGAGGTGGATCAGCTGGCCCGGGCTGAGCTCACCGTCGCAGATGACGGTGTCGGCGCCGGTCTCCAGGACGATGTCCCGCAGTTCGTTGGCCTTGCCCGAGCCGATGTAGGTGGCCGCGTCCGGCTTGTCGCGGCGCTGGACGACACCGTCGAGCACGAGCGCGCCCGCGGTCTCCGCGAGGGCGGCCAGCTCGGCGAGCGAGTTGTCCGCGTCCTGCACCGTTCCCGTGGTCCAGACGCCGACGAGTACGACGCGCTCCAGGCGGAGCTGTCGGTACTCGACCTCGGTGACGTCCTCGAGTTCGGTGGAGAGGCCGGCGACACGGCGCAGGGCCGCGCGCTCGGAGCGGTCGAACTGGTCGCCGTCCCGCTCTCCGTCGATCTCGTGGCTCCAGGCGACGTCCTCTTCCATCAGGGCATCGGCCCGAAGACCTTCGGGGTAGGCGTGCGCGAAGCGCTCAGTGTCCTGGGAAGGGGAAGAAGAGGAGGTCATTGCGTCCTTACGTCGATGGGAGTCCTGCAAAGGTCATAACGTGCGAGTGCCCCCGGAGATTCCCGGTGACCGGAGATTCCGGGCGATCCGCGCCGCCGACCCGACGATGGTCGCACGGTGCGGATCGCCACGTCACTGCCTTATTTCGCGGGTGCCTGCGACTTCCAGTCCGGGTGACCCGGCATCGGCGGGGTCTTCGCGCCGTAGAGCCAGGCCTGGAAGAAGTCGCTCAGGTCGCGGCCGGAGATCGCGGAGGCGAGTTCCTCGAAGTCCGCCGTGGTGGCCGTGCTGTCGTGGTGGATGTGCACCCAGGTGCGTTCCAGGCGTTCGAAGGCCGGGCGGCCGATCTCCTGGCGCAGCGCGTAGAGGGCGAGGGCGGCGCCGTCGTAGACGTTCGGGCGGAAGATGCTGATCTTCTGGCCGGGTGCGGGCGACTTGGGGAGCGCGGGCGGACCGCCGGCGGCGCGCCAGCCGTCGGAGGCGCCGTAGGCGGCCTTCATGCGCGTCTCCATGGGCCGGTGGGCCTTCTCCTCGGCGTACAGCTCCTCGTACCAGGTGGCGTGTCCTTCGTTGAGCCACAGGTCGGACCAGGCGCGGGGGCTGACGCTGTCGCCGAACCACTGGTGGGACAGCTCGTGCACCATGATCGACTCGACGTACCACTTGGGGTAGGCGGGCTCGGTGAAGAGATCTCTCTCGAAGAGAGAGATCGTCTGCGTCTCGAGTTCGAAGCCGGTGGACGCGTCGGCCATGAGCAGCCCGTACGTCTCGAAGGGGTACCGGCCGACCTTGCTCTCCATCCAGGCGATCTGGTCGGGGGTCTTCTTGAGCCACGGTTCGAGCTTTTCGGCGTCCTTGGCGGGGACGACGTCGCGCATCGGCAGTCCGTGCGGTCCGGTGCGGTGCAGTACGGCGGAGCGGCCGATGGACACCTGGGCGAGTTCGGTGGCCATGGGGTGCTGGGTGCGGTAGGTCCAGGTGGTGTTCCCGCCGACCTTGTCGACGCCGGCCGGGAGTCCGTTGGCCACTGCCGTGTAGGCGTTGGGGGCGGTGACCCTGATGGTGAACATCGCCTTGTCGGAGGGGTGGTCGTTGCACGGGAACACCAGGTGCGCGGCGTCGGCCTGGTTGGCCATCGCGAGCCCGTCCTTGGTGCGCACCCACCCGCCGTCCTGACCCTTGGCGGACACGGGATCGCTGGTGTGCCGCACGGTGATCCGCGTCCAACTCCCCTCGGAAATCGGCCTCTCCGGGGTCACGACCAGATCCTCACCGGCACCGGCGAAGGTCGCGGGTCGCCCGTCGACCTCGACCGAGTCCACGGTGCCGTGCGCGAAGTCGAGGTTGATCCGGTCCAGCGTCTCGGTCGTCCACGCGTCGATCGTGGTGACGGCCTGGAGCGGCTTGGTGTTGCTCCCGGGATACGTGAACGAGAGGTCGTACGACGCCACGTCGTACCCCGGATTGCCCAGGGTCGGGAAGAGACGGTCACCGACCCCCAGAGGCGTGGGCGGAGCACTCGCGGCGACGAGACAGACGGACACGGCGGAGGCGAGCAGCGCCGCCTTCAGCCGTCGGGAGTTCCTGGTGCGCGGCCGTGGGACCGGATCACCGGAGCGAGTGCGGGGGACTTCGATGCCGGTCGTACCGGTGCGAGGGGTGAGCAGCATGCACCACCGCTACCAGCGCACACGTGCCCTACGGCGACGACTCACGCCCGGCCCACTCGAACGAGGTCTTTCGGGGGGCTACGGGGGCTTGCTGTCCGGGTGCGTGTGGGCCGGGGGGGCGCGCAAGCCGAAGCGCACTCGGGGTCGGAACATGCCCCGCGATCCGACGGCGCTCAACCCGCCCGCGTCTCAGAACGCCGCCGTATGGTGCTGGGCCCGGCTCACGTCGTAGACGCCCGGTACGTTGCGCATCGCCCGCATGAGGGTCAGGAGGTGGGCGGCGTCCGGGAGTTGGAGTGTGTAGGTGTGGCGGACGCGTTGCTGGGTCGGGGGTTCCACGGTCGCCGAGACGATTTCCGCGCCCTCCAGGGCGATCGCCTCGGTGAGATCGGCGAGCAGATGCGGGCGGCCGAACGATTCGGCTACCAGCGTGACCCGGCACTCGGTGGTGTCGCCCCAGCGCACACCGACCTCCGCGCGCCCCACGCCCTTCATGTGCGCCACCGCGCTGCACTCCACGCGGTGGACGGTCACGACCCCGCCGCGCACCGAGAATCCGGTGACCTCGTCGGGCGGTACGGGCGTACAGCAGCCCGCGAGCCGTACGGTCGCGCCGGGCTGGTCCACGACGGGGGTGGCGGGGCTCGGCGCGGTGGATCTGTCCAGGGTGTCTTCGGAAGTGGGGGGCGCTGACCGGAGGCTCTGCTCCCCCTTGTCCGACTTCGCAGTCCTGTCCGGCTTCGCGGTCGAGTCCGCCTCGGCACTCTCCCCGCCGGCACCCTCGCCGTCCGCGCTCCCCGGATGCGCCGCGATCCACCGCTGGATGGCGATCCGGGCAGCGGGCGTGTGCGCGTGCTCCAGCCACTCCCTGGAGGGCTCGGAGGCCGGGTCCTGGCCCATGAGGAGCTGGACGGTGTCGCCGTCCTTCAGGACCGTGCTGAGGGTCGCCAGGCGGCCGTTGACGCGGGCGCCGATGCAGGCGTGGGCGTCCTCGCCGTACTGCGCGTACGCGGCGTCCACACACGTCGCGCCGTCGGGCAGGCCCAACGTGCCGCCGTCGGGCCGGAACACGGTGATCTCGCGGTCCTGGGCGAGGTCCTCGCGGAGTGTCGACCAGAAGGTGTCGGGGTCGGGCGCGCCCTCCTGCCAGTCGAGGAGGCGGGAGAGCCAGCCGGGCCGGGTGGGATCGGCGCGCTCGCCGTCGTTCGCGGCCTGTTGCTCCTCCGAAGGAGGAGCGTAGGGATTGCCGAGCGCGATGACGCCGGCCTCGGCGACCTTGTGCATCTGGTGGGTGCGGATGAGGACTTCGACGACCTGTCCGTCCGTGTGGGCGACGGCCGTGTGCAGCGACTGGTAGAGGTTGAACTTGGGTACGGCGATGAAGTCCTTGAACTCCGAGACGACGGGCTTCAGGCAGGTGTGCAGCTCGCCGAGGACGCCGTAACAGTCCGCGTCCTCGTTCACCAGCACCAGCAGGCGGCCGAAGTCGGCGCCGCGCAGCCTGCCGCGCTTGCGGGCGACGCGGTGCACGGAGACGAAGTGCCGTGGCCTGATGAGGACTTCGGCCTGGATGCCGGCGTCGCGCAGGACGGTGCGCACCTCGTCGGTGATCTCCGCGAGCGGATCATCCGTACGGGAGGCGTTGTCGACGATCAACTCGCGTGTGTGGTCGTACTCCTCGGGGTGGAGGATCGCGAAGACGAGATCCTCCAGTTCGGTCTTGAGCGCCTGGACGCCGAGCCGTTCGGCGAGCGGGATGAGGACGTCCCGGGTGACCTTGGCGATGCGCGCCTGCTTCTCGGGGCGCATCACGCCCAGGGTGCGCATGTTGTGCAGGCGGTCGGCGAGTTTGATCGACATCACGCGGACGTCACTGCCGGTCGCGACCAGCATCTTGCGGAAGGTCTCCGGCTCGGCCGCGGCGCCGTAGTCGACCTTCTCCAACTTCGTGACGCCGTCGACGAGATAGCGCACCTCGGCGCCGAACTCCTTGCCGACCTGATCGAGTGTCACTTCCGTGTCCTCGACGGTGTCGTGGAGCAGGGAGGCCGTCAACGTCGTTGTCTCGGCGCCGAGTTCGGCGAGGATCAGGGTCACCGCGAGGGGGTGTGTGATGTACGGCTCACCGCTCTTGCGCATCTGACCGCGGTGCGAGGACTCGGCCAGGACCCAGGCGTGACGCAGCGGTTCGAGATCGGCGTCGGGATAGTGGGCGCGATGGGCCTCGGCGACATGGCCGATGGCGTCGGGCAGCCGGTCGCGCGCGGTGGGACCGAGCAGGGCGGCCCGGCCGAGCCGGCGCAGGTCGATCCGGGGGCGGGCCTTCCTGCGGGGCACTGTGTTGATCACAGGGCCTGGGCTCGCAGGGTTCGTGGCCTCCGCACTCATGGGCACCTCCGGCTGCTTGACCGGCGGACGGGTGCCCCATGGCGTACTCGGCTCAGGGGATGGTGACGATCCCCCGTCCGGGCCGGTGCTTGATGCTACCGAGCCCACCACGTGCGACTGACCGCCTCTCGCCGAGCGTGAAACGGATCACCCATTCGAGCGAAGGTCAGGAGGTTTACGGTTTTGCGCCACGTAACAGAGGGTCAGCCGTGGTTTCGAGCCACACCTGGCGCCACAGACCTTCCGATCGGGGCGCCCGGAGCCGCTACAACTGCGAATCACCCGTTCAGTGGATGGCGTTTTCCAGCCATTCCGCGTCGATCTCGCCTTCGGCGACGATCACCGCGGGACCGGTCATCTCGATCTGGCCGTCGGGCCGCTCGGTGATCACCAGCGTTCCACCGAGCACATCGACCGTGTACGTCACGGGCGTCCCGGTGACGGCCGGGTCGGCGCCGTCTCTGCGGGCGGCGGCCACGGCGACCGCGCACGCGCCCGTGCCGCACGAACGGGTCTCGCCGGCGCCGCGCTCGTGCACGCGCATGGCGACGTGCCCGGGGCCGCGGTCGACCACGAACTCCACGTTCACACCGTCCGGGTAGGCCGTGGCCGGGCTGAAGGGCGGCGGGGAGTACAGATCGCCGGCCTGCGCGAGGTCGTCGACGAAAGCGACCGCGTGCGGGTTGCCCATGTTCACGTTCCGCGCGGGCCAACTGTGCTCGTCGACGCTCACCGTGACATCCCCTTCGGGGAGGCGGGCCTTGCCCATGCCGACGGTGACGTCACCGTCCTTGGCGAGGTGGACGGTCTTGACTCCCCCGCGCGTGGCGACCGCGATATCACCTTCGGCCACATGTCCGACGCGTTGGAGATAGCGCGCGAACACACGCACTCCGTTGCCACACATCTCGGAGACGGACCCGTCGCCGTTGCGGTAATCCATGAACCACTCCGCCTCGGCCGCCATGTCCCGCGCCTCGGGGTGCGTGGCGGACCGCACCACATGCAGCAGTCCGTCGCCGCCGATGCCCGCGCGGCGGTCGCACAGGGCGGCCACGGCGGCCGGGGACAGGTCGATGACGTTCTCGGGGTCCGGGACGATCACGAAGTCGTTCTCGGTGCCGTGCCCCTTGAGGAAGGCGATCCGCGTGCTCATTCCTCGATCGTACGGGGTGGCTATGACATCCCGACGATCACGGCGACAGGACGCGGAGACCAGCCGGATCGGGCAACGCCCACCACGCCACAGGAGCGCTTCGAAGTGGCGCAGGGCGATGTCGATGTACGGCTCCGCAGCTTGGGCGCGACCAGCCGCCACAGCACCACGGACGTTCTACGGCGTATCGCCGCCCGCCCAGCGGAGTGCTCAGCGCAGTCGGGCCACGCGCCACACGGCCAGCACCGCCACCACGGTCAGCACGAGGGCGTACGCGACGACGACCCGCCAGTCCGGGCGGCGGTCGGAGCCGCGCTGCGGGAAGCCCGGCCAGGTGTAGCCGACGCGGCGGGCGGCCGTCGTGCCCCAGCCGGCCGCGCAGCAGCAGATGAGCAGGCCGAGCATGGCGATCACGGCCCCGCTGTCGCCGAAGTCGAAGGCGAGCGGGAAGGCGAACATCAGGGAGCCGACCGCGGCCAGGGCCACGATGGGGGCGAGCTGCCAGATCCGCAGCCGACGCTGCGGGCGCAGTTCCACCTCGACCTCGGGTCCGGCGAACATCTCGTCGGGCCCGGGACCGTCGGCGGTCACGCCGCCCTGGATCTCGTCCGGGCCGTCCGGGCTCAGCAGGCCGTCGCCCTCTTCCGGTTCAGCACGGTCCGCAGTGACCTGCTCGATGCCTTCTGCGGTGTCGCGAGGGCCGGCCTCCATCGCCACGCGCCCTCCCAACTCGGACTCCACTTGGTCGATCGAAGCTCGATGATGGCACGCCCCCGAAGGCCACAACGGCGGCCGGAGCGTCCCGATGCCATGACGTGATCAGGCTGTGACCGGTCGTTCGACCAACGCCAGTGCCAGCTGCGGAAGTTCTGTGAGATCCGCCGCAGCCCCACTCAACCAGTGCACCCGGGGATCGCGTCTGAACCACGAATCCTGGCGGCGCGCGAAGCGCTTGGTGGCACGCACGGTCTCCGTGCGCGCCTCCTGTTCCGTGCACGCTCCCGCGAGCGCCGCGAGCACCTGCTGATAGCCGAGCGCGCGGGACGCCGTGACCCCCTCACGCAGACCGCCCACCTCCAGCGCCCGCACCTCGTCCATGAGTCCCGCGCTCCACATCCGGTCGACCCGGCGCGCGATGCGCTCGTCCAACTCGGGACGCGCCACGTCGACGCCGATCTGGAGGGTGTCGTAGACCGAGTCGTGACCGGGGAGGTTGGCGGTGAAGGGCTTGCCGGTGATCTCGATGACCTCCAGGGCCCGGACGATACGGCGGCCGTTGCTCGGCAGGATCGCGTGCGCGGCCTCGGGGTCGGCGGCGGCGAGGCGGGCGTGCAGGGCGCCGGAGCCGCGCAGGGCGAGCTCCTCCTCCAGGCGGGCCCGGACCTCGGGGTCGGTGCCGGGGAACTCCAGGTTGTCGACCGCGCCGCGCACGTACAGCCCGGAGCCGCCGACCAGGATCGGCCAGCGCCCCTCGGCGAGCAGGGCGTCGATGCGCTCACGGGCGAGCCGCTGGTACTCGGCGACGGATGCCGTGACCGTCACGTCCCAGATGTCCAGGAGGTGGTGCGGGACGCCGTCGCGTTCCTCGGGCGTCAGCTTGGCGGTGCCGATGTCCATCCCTCGGTAGAGCTGCATGGAGTCGGCGTTGACGACCTCGCCACCTAGACGCTGGGCCAGGAAGACGCCCAGATCGGACTTTCCGGCCGCGGTCGGTCCGACGACGGCGATGACTCGGGGGGCGGGGGGTGCGCTGCTCACGTTCCCAGTCTCGCAAACGTCGGGCCCAGGGCTCGAACGAGTTACGTGACGGCCCGCGTGTGGGGTCGTTGCCCGATGCGAGGTACCCCGCCGCCGGTGTCGGGAGGCGGTGACCCGGGCGACGCAAACGGACGCACCGGGCTACGCGGGATTTCGCCCGCACGAGTAACGTATGGAGTTAATATGGGCGTTTTGGACCGAATTCTTCGGAGGTCGAAGGCTACGGAGGAGGCGTCGACCGCCGAAGCACAGGCCGACCCGCAGACGGCCGAGCCCCTGACGGCTGACACGGCGGACGAGGTGTCGGAGACCGAGGCGGGGGCAGGCGTCCAGGAAGCGGCGGCGACGGAGGCTGTCGAGGCCGCGGACGGCGTCGAGATCCCCAAGCAGCAGTCCGCCGAAGAGGCCGCCGACAACGAGGCCGGTGAAGGCGCCCGCACGTAACCGCCCCGCGTGGAAAGGTGAACCATGGGTCTGATGGACAACTTCAAGGCCAAACTCGCCCCGGCGAAGGACAAGGTCTCGGGCCTCGCGCAGCAGCACGGAGGCAAGATCGAGAACGGCCTGGACAAAGCCGCGAAAATGGTCGATGAGAAGACCAAGGGCAAGTACAGCGACAAGATCCAGACCGGCACGGGCAAGGCCAAGGACGCCATGGACCGACTCGCGCACAAGGACGAGCCGGGAAGCCCAGGGAGTACGGCGAACACAGGGAGCACAGCGCCGGAGGGCGGCGGCACGACCACGCCCCCGGACGCGCCCCCGCCGGCTTCCTGAACAGGCACCTGCACATCGATCGGCGGACGGCCGCGGAGCGTACTGCTCCGCGGCCGTCCGCCGTTTCTTGAGACGAGGGCGAAGGCGAGGGCAGCGGCTCGAAGGTCGGAGTGCTGCGTTGGCTTCGGGTGGGCGGATGGTGGACTCGGTTCGTGCGCGTTACGACGGGACCGCCTCGCACCCGCCTGCCGCTTGACCCAGCCGCCTGCGACCTACGACCTACGACCTACGCGACGACCGCAGCGTTCGATACGACTACGGCATGCGGTTGGGTGGGCGCGACACGTGGCGCACGGCACGCGCCTCAACGACGCGCAGACCGGCCCCACGACCCCACCGGCAACGCTGAGACCACACGCCACCGCCCTCGGGCGACGTCACCGAGGGCAAGCCGCCCTCGCCCCAAGCACCCGCACCCGCACCTACGACCAGGTAGCAACCACGTACCCGACCCCATACGGCGCGTCCTCGTACAACAGCGCACCGCCGAGGTCCGCGCCCTCGGCAGCGCCCGCGAGAACCTGCCAGGCCGCGCGGCCCGAAGCCTTCAGTTCGTACGCCAACTCGGTGTCCAGCGCCTTGATGGCCGCCACGTCCGCCGACCCCAGCGCACGCGCGACCTCCGCGTCGAACGGTGCCGCCCGCTCGTCGAGATAGCCCGGCGCCTTCAGCGTCCGGCACGCGCTGGCGTCGCCCATCACCAGCAGCGCGACCCGGTCGGCCGGCGCGACGAGGTCCCTCCCGGCTTGAATACACCGCTCGGCCTCAAGAGGTTCCCCCACGCCGAGTCCCGCGATCGGGGCGTCGGACCACCCGGTCCGCTCCAGCAGCCACGCGGCGACAGCCAGCGAGGGCGGAAGCTCACGCTCCGATACCGCGCCGCCGTCCCCGGGCCGGTCCCCTCCCAGCCGTACGTCGAGCTCCACGCCGAAGCCGCGGAACGAACCCTGTGTGCCCTCGGGATGCGTCCCGCGCCCGCTCTGCTCGGCGGGTCCGACGACCACCAGGCGGTCGGGCCGCGCGGCGGCGAGCACGCCCAGCGCGTCGGTGCACGCGGCCCGCGCGGCGGCCAGCTCGGGCGCCGCACCGGCGGCAACATCGGGGACGAGGAGCGGAGGACAGGGGCAGACGGCGGCGGCTACGAGCATGGCCGGAACACTAACAAGCCGCACTGACACGGCACGCCGACAGTCCACATGGCCGACGGTCCACATGGTCGAGCCGCCGCCCGCCTTCGACTCGGCGTCGCTCAGCGGCCCGCGATCTCAGTCGCAGCCGCAACCGCTCCCCGTGGCGACCGGCAGTGGCGCGGGTGCGCCGATCTTCGGGAGGCCCAGCATCACGCCGACCGGCTTGGCGGCCTCGGCCACGTTGCGCTTCTCCCAGGCGTCGCCCGCGCGCGTGGGACGCACCTTCAGGGTGGGGCCCTCGGCGAGGAGGTGGTGCGGGGCGGCGTACGTGATCTCGACCGTCACCACGTCGCCGGGGCGGACGTCCTGGTCCGGCTTGGTGAAGTGCACGAGGCGGTTGTCGGGGGCGCGCCCGGAGAGGCGGTGGGTGGCGCCGTCCTTGCGGCCCTCGCCCTCGGCGACCATCAGCTCCAGGGTGCGGCCGACCTGCTTCTTGTTCTCCTCCCAGGAGATCTCCTCCTGGAGGGCGACGAGACGCATGTAGCGCTCCTGGACGACCTCCTTGGGGATCTGGTTCTCCATGGTCGCGGCCGGGGTGCCGGGCCGCTTCGAGTACTGGAACGTAAACGCTTGCGCGAAGCGCGCCTCGCGGACCGCGTGCATCGTCTGCTCGAAGTCCTCCTCGGTCTCCCCGGGGAAGCCCACGATGATGTCGGTGGTGATGGCGGCGTGCGGGATGGACGCGCGGACCTTCTCGATGATCCCCAGGTAGCGCTCCTGGCGGTAGGAGCGGCGCATGGCCTTGAGGATCGGGTCGGAGCCGGACTGCATGGGCATGTGCAGTTGCGGCATCACGTTCGGCGTCTCGGCCATCGCGGCGATGACGTCGTCGGTGAAGTCACGCGGGTGCGGGGACGTGAACCGGACACGCTCCAGGCCCTCGATCGCGCCGCACGCGCGGAGCAGCTTGCCGAAGGCCTCGCGGTCGCCGATGTCGGAACCGTACGCGTTGACGTTCTGGCCGAGCAGGGTGATCTCGGAGACGCCCTCGCCGACCAGGGCCTCGATCTCGGCGAGGATGTCGCCGGTGCGGCGGTCCTTCTCCTTGCCGCGCAGCGCCGGGACGATGCAGAAGGTGCACGTGTTGTTGCAGCCGACGGAGATCGACACCCAGGCCGCGTAGGCGCTCTCGCGCCGGGTCGGCAGTGTCGAGGGGAAGGCCTCCAGGGACTCCGCGATCTCGACCTGCGCCTCTTCCTGCACGCGTGCGCGTTCCAGCAGGACCGGCAGCTTGCCGATGTTGTGCGTACCGAAGACGACGTCCACCCAGGGCGCCTTCTTCACGATGGTGTCGCGGTCCTTCTGGGCGAGGCAGCCGCCGACGGCGATCTGCATCCCAGGGCGCTTCGTCTTCATCGGGGCGAGCCGGCCGAGGTTCCCGTAGAGCTTGTTGTCGGCGTTCTCGCGTACGGCACAGGTGTTGAAAACGACGACGTCCGCGTCCCCGTCCGAACCCTCGGGCGCGCGCACATAACCGGCGCCCTCCAGGAGACCGGAGAGGCGTTCGGAATCGTGGACGTTCATCTGACACCCGTAGGTGCGCACTTCGTACGTTTTGACGTCCACTGCCCCGCTCCGGTCACCGCTGCTCATGTGACAAGGGTAGGCGGTGCCAGGAGTGGCTCTTCCGACGGCCGAGAACCGCCTCCCCGTAGGCCGGTCACTCCCCGCCGGTGCCCCACCCCTGCTTGCGCAGCACCCCCGACACATCCGGCACCTCGTAGTGCTCCCCCTTGAGCACCTTGCCGTCGGCTCTGCGGGCGATCTCGCCGGCCGGTCCGATCTTGGTCATGTTGGAGCGGTGGATCTCGGCGATCACCGCGTCGAGGTCGACGCCGTGGACGAGGGCTGTGCCGTACCCGACGTAGACGACGTCGGCCAGCTCGTGCGCCAGCCGGTCGAGGGGGCCGCTCACCGAGACCTCGGCGACCTCCGCGGCCTCCTCGGCGAGCAGTTCGCCCCGGTGGGCGGCGAGGTCGGGGGTGACCTCGGTGGGCGTGCTGCGGGCGTCGAGCCCGAAGGCGAGGTGGAATTCGCGGACCAGGTCGGCGGGCGAAGAACTCATGATCAGACCCTAGTGGCCGCCACTGACACTCCCGCCCGCCAGGGGATTTCGGGCGGGCAGGCCCGCAGACGCGGGGTCGGCGCACACTCCCCCAGCCGCGCTGCGTCGGCCACCGACTCCCGCCCCCGCACCGCACCGCCTTCGGGCCGCACGCACCAGCCCCCGCTCACCGGCACCGATCAGCCACCGTCGATTCGCTCCACCCCCTCAGCCCTCGCCGCCCGCCCTGGTCAGCACCACGCGCGGACTGGCAGGATCGCGCGCATGCTCAAGGTGTTCTCCCGTATCAGCAGGCGCCGGGCCCTCCAGGGCGCGGCCGCCGGCGTCGTCGCGTTCGGGCTGTTGCTCTGGTGGCTGCTGCCTCTGGGCGACGAGCCGCCGACCGGGACGATCACCTTCAGCACCGGGACCCGGCTCGGGGTCTACCAGGAGTACGGCAAGCTCCTGCGCACCGAGCTGGACAGGGACATGCCAGGCCTCAAGGTGACGCTGGCGAACAGTGACGGGTCGCAGGAGAACGTCGCGCGCGTGGCGACCGGAGACGCCGACTTCACGATCGCCGCGGCCGACGCGGTGGGGGCGTACGAAATGGACGGCAAACCCGGTGCGGCCGGGCTGCGCGGGGTCGCGCGGCTCTACGACGACTACGTCCAGCTCATCGTGCCGCGTGACTCGGACATCGACTCGGTCACCGACCTTCGGGGCAAGCGGGTGGCCATAGGGCCGAACCGCTCCGGTGTGCGGCTGATCGCCAACCGGGTACTGACGGCGGCCGGCATCGACCCGAAGAAGGACATCAAGCCGCTGGCGGCCGGTATCGACACCGGTCCCGACCTGCTCAGGCGGGGCAAGATCGACGCGTTCTTCTGGTCGGGCGGGCTGCCGACGGACGGCCTGAAGGACCTCGCCAAGAACTACGCGTTCCGGTTCGTGCCGATCGAGGCGAGTCTCGTGGCCAAGATGCACGAGGAGGGCGACGCGACCCGCTACTACCGTGCCACCAACATGCCGGAGTCGGCCTACCCCACCATCCAGCGGGGGTCCACCGTCCCGACGATCGCCGTGTCCAACCTGCTGATGACCCGCAAGGACGTGAACGCCAGGCTCACGGAGTGGATCACCAAGACCGTGATCAAGAGCCGCGACGGCATCGGCAAACAAGTCCACTCCGCACAGTTGGTGGACCTGCGCACGGCGATCTACACCGACCCCCTGGTCCTGCACGAGGGCGCCCGGCGCTACTACCGCTCCGTCAAGCCGTAGCGCCACAGGGCCCGTCCGGGCCCCTGAGCGGGCCGCTCGGGCCGAAAGCCCGGAAACCCCAACACCGGCCCCAGGGAAGCCCGTTCAGGCCGTAGGCCCGCTCCTGGGCACCGACACGGTCACCTTGAGGCCGTGCGGATCGTGGTGGTCGTACGTGAGCGAGCCGCCGCCCGCGGCCAGCAGGACCTGGGAGATGGAGAGGCCGAGGCCGGAGCCCTTGATGTTCTGGTGACGGCCGCTGCGCCAGAAGCGGTCGCCGACGCGGGCGAGTTCGTCCTCGGTGAGGCCCGGGCCGTGGTCCGTGACGACGACGGTCGAGGTCTCGCCGTTCGACGCGACCGTCACCTCGACGGACTCGTCCTCGGGCGTGAACTTCACCGCGTTGTCGATCACCGCGTCCAGGGCGCTGGACAGCGTGACCGGGTCGGCCCAGGCCGTGGTGGGCGGGCAACTGCCCACCAGGCGCACGCCCTTGGCCTCGGCGGTCGGTGCCCAGGCCGCGACGCGCTCGGCGGTCAGCGCGCCGATGTCGGTGATCCTGAGGTCCGCGTCAGCGTGCTCGGCCAGGGCCAGGTCGAGCAGGTCGTCCAGGACCTGGGTCAGGCGTTTGCCCTCGGTGCGGACCGAGGCGATCTCGTCGTTGTCCTCCGGCAGTTCGAGCGCGAGCAGTTCGATGCGCAGCAGCAGCGCCGAGAGCGGGTTGCGCAACTGGTGCGAGGCGTCGGCGACGAAGGCGCGCTGCTGCTCCAGCACGTCCTCGACGTTGTCCGCCATCTCGTTGAACGAGCGGGCCAGGCGCTGGAGTTCCGGTGGCCCGCCGGCGGCCGCGACCCGGGACTTGAGGCGTCCGGTGGCGATGTCGTGGGTGGTGGCGTCGAGGACCCGTACGGGTCGCAGGACCCAGCCGGTCAGCCGTAGGGCGGCGCCTACGGCCAGCAGCATCGCGGCGATCTCGCCGGCGCCGATCGTCAGCCAGCCGCGCAGGGTCCGTGAACGCATCGGCCCGGTGGGTGAGTCGGTGACCACGACCGCGATGACGTCGCCGTCCCGGATGACCGGCGAGGCGACGACCAGGCGGTGACGCTGCCAGGGCCACACCTGCTCCGGGTCGTGGCTGCGGCGGCTGAGGAGCGCCTCGGCGAACGCGTCGCGCACCTCGCCCGACTGGGGCAGCAGGAAGTCGTCCGGCGCGTTCGCCATGGAGGTGTCGGTGCGGTAGAAGACGCCCGCGCGGATGCCGTAGACCTCGTAGTAGCTGGCGAGTTCGCGGCCCAGGGTCTGCTGGCGCTCGTCCGGGATCGCGTCGGCGGGGCGTGTTCCCGTGGGGGCGTCGGTGACGAACTGGGCGAGTGCCGCGAACCGCGCGGTGTCGTCGATACGGTCGACGATCACCTTCTGCTGCTGTGCCCTGGCGACGCTGATGGCGAGCGGGACGCCGAGCGCCAGCAGCACGGCCGCCATCAGGACGATGAGCAGCGGGAGAAGACGTGTACGCACCCGTGCCCGCTACGCGGCCGGGGCGACGAGCCGGTAGCCGACGCCTCGTACGGTCTCGATCAGTGCGGGCATCCGCAGTTTGGCGCGCAGGGACGCGACATGCACCTCCAGGGTGCGTCCCGTGCCCTCCCAGCTGGTGCGCCACACCTCGCTGATGATCTGCTCCCGTCGGAACACCACTCCTGGGCGCTGTGCCAGCAGGGCGAGCAGATCGAACTCCTTGCGGGTCAGTTGGACGATCGAACCGTCCACGCTGACCTGCCGGGTGGGCAGTTCGATGCGCACCGGGCCGAGCATCAGCGCGGTGTCGCCGCCTCCGCTCACGTCCTCGGGGACGCTGCGCCGGCTCACGGCGTGGATGCGGGCGAGCAGTTCCCCGGTGTCGTACGGCTTCACTACGTAGTCGTCGGCTCCGAGGTTGAGGCCGTGGATGCGGGAGCGCACGTCGGAGCGGGCGGTGACCATGATCACCGGGGTGCTGGTGCGCTTGCGGATCTTGCCGCAGACCTCGTAGCCGTCCTGGTCGGGCAGGCCGAGGTCGAGGAGGACGACACCGAAGACGTCGCCTTCCGGGACGAGTGCCTGGAGGGCCTCCTCGCCGCTGCGGGCGTGCGTGACGTCGAATCCGTGCCGCGCCAGGACCGCGGACAGAGCGGCGGCGACATGGTTGTCGTCCTCGACGAGGAGCAGTCGCATCCCGGCCCCCTCCGGTTCATCGTTCGTATGGTGTCGGCCTGTACAAAAGCACGTCTCACGCGCGCGTGCACCCAGGCAGTCACGCCGATGGACGAAGACGCCGTCAAGTGGGTTCCGGTTGCGGTGGCTTCCGTTACCCAGCCGGTACGCGTCGCGCCGGTCCGGCCGGTAAGGGTCTCGCCGGTGAACTGCTACGACACGTGTCCGATTGCTATCCGATCGTGATGCTCAGATCTCGCTCAGATGTGATGACGCTGGTCGTAAGGCCTCACTACTGTCCTCCGCAACCGACGAGGACGGAGCCAGCAAGCGATGACCGAAGTATCGGTGGCCAAGGAAGATGTGGCCGCGACCGGCGAACTCGTCGTCCTGAAGAGCGTCAACAAGCACTTCGGCGCGTTGCACGTACTCCAGGACATCGATCTGACGATCGCCCGCGGCGAAGTCGTCGTGGTGATCGGACCCTCCGGGTCCGGGAAGTCCACTCTGTGCCGCACCATCAACCGCCTGGAGACGACCGATTCGGGTTCGATCACGATCGACGGCAAGCCGCTGCCCCAGGAGGGCAGGGAGCTGGCCCGGCTGCGTGCGGACGTCGGGATGGTCTTCCAGTCCTTCAACCTCTTCGCGCACAAGACCGTGCTCGAGAACGTGATGCTGGGTCAGATCAAGGTCCGCAGGGCCGACCGCAAGCAGGCCGAGGAGAAGGCCCGGGCGCTGCTCGACCGGGTCGGCGTGGCCACGCAGGCGGACAAGTACCCGGCCCAGCTGTCCGGCGGTCAGCAGCAGCGCGTCGCCATCGCGCGGGCGCTGGCCATGGACCCCAAGGTGATGCTCTTCGACGAGCCGACCTCGGCCCTCGACCCGGAGATGATCAACGAGGTGCTGGAGGTCATGCAGCAGCTCGCCCGGGACGGGATGACGATGATCGTCGTCACCCATGAGATGGGCTTCGCCCGCTCGGCCGCCAACCGAGTGGTGTTCATGGCCGACGGCCGCATCGTCGAAGAGGCCGTACCGGACCAGTTCTTCAGCAACCCGCGCAGCGACCGGGCCAAGGACTTCCTGTCGAAGATCCTTCACCACTGACGACCTGGCGACCTGGCGAATACCGACAACCGCTGACGGCCTCCGACGACCGCTGCCGAACACCGACGATCAGCGCCGCCGACCACTGACGATCAGCCACGACCGCTGACGAACACCGACAGCCAGCCACTGGCGGCCCGCCGACGACGGGCGGCCGCCGACTGCCGCTGAGGGTCCCGCACGCCCTCAGGGCCACCGTCACGCGCTCTGACGGGCCCTCATCTCCTCACCAGCCGAAGGAAGTTCATCATGAAGCTCCGCAAGGTCACCGTTTTCGCGACCACCGCTCTCGTCCTCTCGCTCGCCGCGACGGCCTGCGGCAACAGCGACAAGGACGACGACTCGGGTTCGGGTTCCAGCGGCGGCGGCAAGATCAAGATCGGCATCAAATTCGACCAGCCGGGCCTCGGCCTGAAGCAGCCGGACGGGTCGTACGCCGGCTTCGACGTCGACGTGGCGACCTATGTGGCCGGGCAGCTCGGCTACAAGGCCAACCAGATCGAGTGGGTCGAGACCAAGAGCGCCGACCGCGAGAACGCGCTGTCGCGCGGTGACGTCAAGTTCATCGCGGCCTCGTACTCCATCAACGACGAGCGCAAGCAGAAGGTCGACTTCGCCGGCCCCTACCTGCTGGCCCACCAGGACCTGCTCGTCAAGAAGGACTCGACGATCGCCAAGGCCACGGACCTCAACGGCAAGAACCTCTGTTCCGTGACCGGCTCCACCTCGGCGCAGAACATCCACGACAAGATCGCGCCGAAGGCCAACCTGCGGGAGAACGCGGGCTACTCGGAGTGCATCGCGGCCCTCCAGAGCGGTGCCGTCGACGCGGTGACCACCGACGACTCGATCCTCGCGGGCTTCGCCTCGCAGGACAAGTTCAAGGGTGAGTTCAAGCTCGCCGGCCTCAAGCTCAGCAACGAGAACTACGGCATCGGCGTCAAGAAGGGCGACTCCGCGACCGTCACCAAGATCAACACCGCGCTGGAGAAGATGGTCAGCAGCGGCGCCTGGCAGACGGCGGTCACCAAGAACTTCGGCCCGGCCGACTACAAGAACGAGCCCGCCCCGAAGATCGGCGACATCGTCAAGTAACCCGAGAAAACCCCCGGTAAGGCAGGCCCCATACCCGGAAGCGCGGGAGATCGTGTTCGACTTTCTTCAAGGTTATGACGTCCTCGGGGCGTTCTGGATGACGGTGAAACTGACCGTCCTCTCCGCCCTCGGCTCCCTGGTCTGGGGCACACTGCTGGCCGGAATGCGGGTCAGCCCGGTCCCACTGATGCGTGGTTTCGCCACCTTCTACGTCAACACCGTCCGGAACATCCCTCTGACGGTCATCATCGTCTTCACCTCGCTCGGCCTCGCCGACATCTTCGGCGTGACGATGGGCGCGTCCGACAACTTCAAGGTGCAGGGTTTCCGACTCGCGCTGCTGGGTCTCATCGCATACCACGCGGCCTTCGTCTGCGAGGCGGTGCGCTCCGGCATCAACACCGTGCCCGTCGGACAGGCGGAGGCGGCCCGCGCCATCGGGCTGAGCTTCAGCCAGGTGCTGCGGATCGTGATCCTTCCGCAGGCGTTCCGCGCGGTCATCGCACCGCTGGCCAACGTACTGATCGCCCTCACCAAGAACACGACCGTGGCGGCCGCGATCGGCGTCGCCGAGGCGGCCGCCCTGATGAAGACGATGATCGAGAACGAGGCCCAGACGGTCGCCATCGGCGCGGTCTTCGCGTTCGGCTTCGTGGTACTGACCCTGCCCACCGGCCTCCTCCTCGGCTGGCTGGGCAAGCGAATGGCGGTGAAGCGATGACCTCCGTCCTCTACGACGCGCCCGGCCCCCGCGCCAAGCGGCGCAACGTGCTCCTCTCCGTCGTGTTCTTCGTGCTACTGGCCCTCTTCTTGTGGTGGGTCTGGCGGACGATGGACGACAAGGCGCAGTTGAAGTGGTCCCTGTGGCAGCCGTTCACCACGTCGGACGCCTGGACGACGTATCTGCTGCCGGGCCTCGGCAACACCCTGAAGGCCGCCGGGCTCGCCATGGTGATCGCCCTCCCCCTGGGAGCGTTCTTCGGCATAGCCCGGATGTCCGACCACAGGTGGGTGCGTGTCCCCGCCGGAGTGGTGGTCGAGTTCTTCCGGTCGATCCCTGTCCTGCTGCTGATGCTGTTCGCGAACGAGTTCTACGTCCGCTCCACGGGTATCAGCAGCGAGGAACGGCCCCTGTACGCCGTCATCACCGGCCTGGTGCTGTACAACGCCTCGGTGCTCGCCGAGATCGTCCGGGCGGGCATCCTGTCCCTCCCGAAGGGACAGACGGAGGCCGCGTACGCGATCGGTCTGCGCAAGGGCCAGACGATGACGAGCATCCTGCTCCCGCAGTCCGTCACCGTCATGCTGCCGGCCATCGTCAGCCAGCTCGTGGTCATCGTGAAGGACACCGCACTGGGCGGCGTGATGCTGGGCTTCACCGAGCTGCTCAACTCGCGCAGCACGCTGGCGGCCAACTACGCCAATGTGGTGGCGAGTTTCATCGTCGTCGGGATCATCTACATCCTGCTGAACCTCGTCCTCACCACCTTCGCGAGCTGGCTGGAGCGCAGGCTGCGGCGCAGCAAGAAGAGCTCGGGCGGGATCGTCGACCTCCAGGACGCCACACCGCTCAACCCCGCACAGGTGGAAGGCAGCTTCGGAACCGGCGCCGGCGGCTCGATCTGATGATCGGTCAAGTGGCATGAACGACACGGAGGCAGTGGCATGATCGCCACTGCCTCCGTCACTTGACGCAAGCACCGGCAATGGGTTGCATACGTTCTGTGATCGTGCACCCTGCTCCAACTTCCTGTTCACATGCGTCCCTGAGGACACCGTCACGGGCAGGGGGCGCCGCACCGTGGACCCGGTGATCATCGTCGGGGCGGGGCCCGTGGGGCTCACGCTCGCCCTGGCACTGGCGCGGCAGGAGGTGCCCTCCGTCGTCCTCGACGAGGGCCCGGGCAAGGACGAGCAACGTCTCGCTCGTACGGTCGTCCTGCGCGAGGACACCGCGGCGCTCCTGGAGCGGCTGACCGGCATGCCGCTCGGTGAGGCCGGGACGCACTGGGCCGGATGGCGGTCGATGCGGCGCAAGCAGGTGATGCGCGAGATCACGTTCGACGAGACCGAGCCCGCCCCCCTGCACATCGCCCAGCACGTCCTCACCGGCGCCCTCCGCCAGACCCTCGCGGGCGAGCGGCTCGTGAGGATCGCCGTGGACAACCGTCTCGACTCGCTCGAACAGGAGCCCTCGGGCGTCACCGCCCACACCCGCGGCCCCAACGGCACCTGGTGGCGCGGCAGTCATCTGGTCGGCTGCGACGGCCCGCGCTCGACCGTGCGCAAGCTCCTGGACATCCGCTTCCCCGGCCGTACGGCGGTGGAGCGACACGCCGTGGCCGCGCTGCGCACGGAACTTCCGTGGCCCGACCAGGCGTTGTTGCATCGGGTGCCGCCGTGGCGGACGTCCGGACCCTCGGCCGGGGAGGTCACCGGACGCCCCCTCCCGGACGGTGTGTGGCGCCTGGACTGGCTGCTGCCGCCGGGCAAGGACCTGGTCACCCCCGAGCTGCTGCTGGCCCGCATCCGGGAGACGCTCGCGGGCTGGACCGAGGGCCCGACACCACCGTACGAACTGCTCGACACCGGCGTACACACCGTGCACCACCGGCTCGCGCGCCGGTGGCGGGCGGGGCGGGTGTTTCTCGCGGGGGACGCGGCGCATCTGCTGGGGGCGCTCGGGACGCAGGGGCTGGACGAGGGGCTGCGGGACGCCGACAACCTCGCCTGGAAGCTGGCGCTCGCCTGGCACCACGGGCCGCACGAGGCGCTGCTCGACAGCTATCAGGCGGAGCGGCGGGCCATAGTGGCGGCCCGGCTGCGCGCCGCCGACCAGGCGCTGCCGCTGGTGCGCGGCGGCGCCGGACTGCGCGCGGTCGTGCCCGGCTCGGCCCGCGGCCATGACGTACTGCTCACGGACGGTCACCTGGGGCACGGCGCGCTCGGTGCGCCGGGGGCGTACGCCGACTCGCCGCTCGCGCCCCAATACATCGAGGCGGAGGTCCCCGTCGACACCCCGCCCGGTGCGCCGATCGCCGACGTCCTGGTCACCGCCGAGGACGGTGGCTTCGTACGGCTGCGGGACCGCCTCGGGCGCGGCTCCCTGCTGGTCGTCCTGGTCGCGCCGGGCACGGGCGTGTGGGAGCGAAAGCACTGGGTGACCGCCGGAATCATGCCCCGCCTGGCGGCCGCGGTGACGGCGCTGCCGCACCCGGCCGAGCTGCTGGTCGCAGAGACCTACCCGGGCGCCGCCGCCCACACCGTCCTGCTCGTACGGCCCGACGGCCACCTGGTCACCGCGTTGAGCGGGGTCCGCCCGGCCGACCTCTACGCGGCGGCCGAGGCGACCCTGGGCGGCCCGACGAAGACGGAGGCCACGGCCGGTTCCCGCTGAGGCCTCCGTACCCGAACTGTCCACATAGTGACGCTGAGTTGACCGGCACGCACCGCCGTGCTGTACTCCGGATCATGACCGACACCTCTGTCCATCTCTGGCGGAAGGTCCATCTGGACCTCGTCCGCTATGTGGGCTGTGTCTGTCACGTCTCCTGCTGAATTCGCATCTCTCTCACTCGCGCGCACCACGTCTGTGTGTCCGCGCGCACGCTCGCGAACTCTCATCAGGACGGTGCACGTGTCTGTCTCCCCCTCTGCCTCCGTGTCCCCCGGCGCGCCCGCCCAGGCCCCGACGCAGGCGGACCTGCTCGACTTCGTCCGGCGTACGGCAGCCGACGCCGAGCTGGTCGCCTCGCTCCCCCTCGACCCCGAGGGCCGCACCTGGGTACGGCTCGAAGGTCCCGGTGGCAGCGAGGCCTGGCTGATCGGCTGGCCGCCCGGCAGCGGGACGGGCTGGCACGACCACGCCGAATCGGTCGGCGCCTTCCTCACCGCCGCCGGCGAACTCAAGGAGAACTCGCTCGCCGCTCGACTCCCGAGCGACGGCTGGAAGACCCTCGAACTGGAGGAGGGCGTGGACCGCGAGCGCCGGCTGCCGACCGGCAAGGGCCGCGCCTTCGGCCGCCACCACGTCCACGAGGTACTCAACGAGTCCTCCGAGGAGCACGCGATCTCGGTCCACGCCTACTACCCGCCGCTCCCGCAGATCCGCCGCTACAGCCGCACGGGCCCGGTGCTGCGTCTGGAGCAGGTCGAGCGCCCGGAGGACTGGCAGTGAGTGCCGTACGCGAACAGCCGCTCGGCATAGACGAGTTGCTGGAGCGGGTACGCGAGACCTACGAGCGGATCGAGGCACGCGCGGCGTACGACGCGGCCCTCGCCGGCGAGGCCATCCTGGTCGACATCCGCTACGCCGCCCTGCGCGACCGGGACGGCCTAGTCCCCGGGGCCCTGGTCGTCGAGCGCAACGAACTGGAGTGGCGCCTCGACCCCCAGGGCAGCCACCGCGCCCCCGAGGCCACCGGCCACGACCTGCGCGTCGTGGTGATCTGCAACGAGGGCTACGCCTCCACCCTGGCAGCCGCGTCTCTGCACCAGCTGGGCCTGCACCGCGCGACGGACCTCGTCGGCGGCTTCCAGGCCTGGAAGGCGGCGGGACTGCCTGTCACGTCGTAGACACTCTGTCCACGACGTGACAGTCCGGCTCGCTCAGGACCCGTCGGAGGGGCAGTAGAGCGGGGCGGTGTCCGCGTTGGACCTGGTGATCAGGCGGGCCGGTGTGGTGGCGATCTTCTCCACCTTCTCCTTACGGAGAAGGCTGATGGTGTTGGTGACGGCCAGTTCGCCGGTGTCCTTGGCCGAGTTGGAGACGGTGGCGGCGAAACGGCCGTCCTTGAGGGCGGCGAGGGCCTCGTCGGTGCCGTTGACCGTCACGATCTTGACCTTCTTCCCGCCGGCCGCGTCGAAGGCTTTGCGGGCGGCGAACGCCATCTCCTCGTTGGCGACGAAGGCGTAGTCCAGATCGGGATGCGCCTTGATCATGCCGTCGGCCACGGTCCTCGCCTTCGCGGCGACGAACATGGCGGGCTGGTTCGCGACCACCTTCACGTTCGCCGGCAGCCCCTTGGTGAATCCGCCGACGAGCAGGTCGGAGGCGGCACCGGGGGCGCCCGCGATGACGGCCACCCGCACCTCGCGCCCCGCGGCGTCGTCCTCGATCCACTCGGCGTCCAGCTTGCCCACGCCCTTCAGGTCGACGACGACGGCTCCGAGGATGTCGGACGGGTCGGCGCTGACCGAGGTCAGGAAGATCGGGATGTGCGCCTTGTCGGCCTGGTCGATGTCGCTCTTGAGCACGGTGGTGTCGACGGTCTGCACGATGATCGCGTCGACATGGCGCGCGATCATGGCCTGGATGTTGGCCAGTTCCTGCGCGGCGTCCTGATGCGAGTCGGCCGTGACGAGCTTCGCGAAGTTGCTCCTGGCCGTGTTCTCGATCGACTCCCGCAGACAGGTGTGGAACTCGGTACTGCCGCCGTTGACGAACCCGAGAACGGTGGGCCCGTCGTGGGCGGACCTGGCACCGGACTCCAGTCCGCAGCCACTCAGTAAGAGACAGATACCGACCAGGAGGACCACCGGTGTTCTTCGGTGGTGAGCGGTCAGGGACAAGAACAAGGGGGCCGCCTTTCAGCGCGTACGAGGACCGGTCGGCGAAGCGGCCGGAGGCACTCGGGCAGGCCTGACTGCGGCTCAGCAGGTGGGGAGGGCCGAGGGTCGGCAAGCGCGAAGGCCTGGGGTCGGCAGCCGAAGCTACCCTCACGCCAAACGTGCGCGCCCTCCGCGTAACGCACGCTAAGTGTGCGCGATACGCATGCTTTGGTGACGCGAGTGACCTCAGTGGCAGTCGGCCGGCGGGTTCCCTCGCTGACAATCGGCCGGCGGGTTCCCCCGCTCACTCCCGGGCCGTCGCCACCGTGACCGCCCGGACCCGGAGCGCCACGCGTGCCGGCAGTGCCGTGGCGACGAGAGCGAGGGTCCCGGCCACCGCGACCACCGTGAGATACCCGAGGAGGGTGACCGACGGTGCCACCCGGCCGGTCATACCGACGCTGAACGCGGCCAGGACGGCGAGGGCGATACCGCTGCCGAGCACCGTGGCGAGCAGCAGCACGGACAGCGCCTCGGTGCGCAGCATCCGCAGCACCTGCCGGCGGGTGGCCCCGGTGAGGCGGAGCAACGCGAACTCGCGCACACGTTCCGCGACCGACATGGCCAGCGTGTTCGCCACGGCGATGGCCGTGAACGCCAGAACGAGTCCCATGGCCAGATAGTTGACCTCGGCGTTCGCCTGCTGCTGCCGCGCCTGGAGCGATTCGGCGGCGGTCGGCGCGAGAACGTGGACACCCGGGAACTCACGGAGGGTAGTCGCGAGTTGTGTCTGTGTACGGGACGTACTGACGAGGACGGAGGAGGCGAGCGGGTTGTCGACATGCCGGGCGACGAGATCGTGCGCGAAGGTGAGATCGCCGAAGCCGAGGCCCCTGGCGTAGACGGCGACGACGGTGAGCGTGGCGGGCGTGCCGTCGCCGAGCGTCAGTTCCAGGGTGCTGCCGGGCCTCAAATGGAGTTGATCCGCCGCCAGTTCGCTTACGGCCGCAGTGTGCTCAGTGAGCCCGTCGAGCGATCCGGCGGTGACCTCGGGGTCCCAGGTGCGGGTGAGTCCGGTGGGGGTGACGCCTTGGGCCGCGTATTTGTCGAGGCCGACACGGACGGTCGTACGGACGACTTCGGTGACGACATCGTGCCGAGTGCGGAGTTGCTGTGCGGCCCCGGCCGGGACGCCCAGCCCCTTGGAGGCGACGACCCAGTCGGCGCGGACGCCCTCACGGACCTGGGCTCGGGCGGCGTCATCGAGGGTGGGCTGGACGAACAGGACGGTGCAGGTCATGCCGATCAGGAGGGTGAGGGGGGTGACGACGGCGGCCATGCGGGTGGCATTGCCCCGGAGATTGGCGACAGCGAGTCGACCGCACGGCCCGGTCCGCCGGAGCGGGCCACCGATCACCAGAATGGCCGCCCTGACGAGGAGCGGCCCGAGGAGGGCGACGGAGGTACAGAGGACCACAACGGCGAGGAAGGTCACGGGAGTTGAGGCCGGTTCGGTGCGGAGCGTGCTGAGCAGGGTGATCAGGGTGACGCCGAGTGCGAGGAGGACCAGGCCGACGAGGAGACGGGTGAGGCGGGGGTACTTGGGCCTGCTGGGGCCGGGGCGGGCTCGACGTTTGAGGTTGGGTTCGGGTTCGGCTCCGGGCCGGACTCCGGGTTCAGTTCCGGCTCCAAACTCGACTCCGGGCTCGGTCGCGGCTTCGGAGAGTGCCTGGGCCGGGTGGATCCGGGAGATACGGCGGGAGGCGACCCTGGCTGCGGCCCAGGCGCCGAACACGGTCGCAGCGAGGGCGGCCAGCGGTGGGACGACTCCGGTGGTGTGCTGGAGCGTGGCGGGGACGGCGCCCAGGGCGACGAACCTGTCGTAGAGCCAAGCGCCCAGGGGAAGTCCGAGCAGGGCGCCCGTGATCCCGGCCGCCGTGCCGACGATCAGGGCCTCGCGGCCGAGGAGTTTGCGGATCTGGCCGGAGGTTGCGGCCACCGCGCGAAGCAGGGCGAGTTCGCGGTGCCGCTGTTGGACGGAGAGCGCGAAGGTACCGACGACCACGAGGATCGCCACGAGCAGCGAGGTGCCGCCCATCGCTCCACCCATGCTGACCAGCCTGTTCCTGGCCGCGGCGGCGTCCAGGAACTCGACGGGACCGCGTGCGTCGCCTGTGGTCACCTGGACGCTGGAACTGACCTGGGCGGTGGAGCCGTGTGGGGCGGTGGAGCCAGGGGGCGCTGTGGAACCAGCATTTGTTGCGTAGGTGCCGGCGTCTGGTGCGGTGGTGGCACCCGGCGAGCCGGTTCCGTGGAGCGCGGCGATGACAGCTTGGCGTAGCCGGGCCGTGCTCGTGCCCTTGGTCGGGAGTATGCCGAACGCGGAGACCTGCCCAGGGTGCGCGGCCAGGCGGCGGGCCTCGCTGGTGGAGAAGAAGAGCGACGTCTGATGGCGTACGGCCGTGGCGGGAGCGGCGATTCCGGTGATCCGATAGCTGCGTGGAGCTTGTGTCGACTGGACGGTGAGACGGTCGCCGGTCCGTAGGCGGGCCCGTTCGGCGAGGTCGCGGTCGATGACGAGATCGTGCGCGGTCTGCGGAGCCCTGCCTGCGACGAGCCGGTACGGCGTCAGCGCGGCGGAGTCCCAGGCGTGCCCGTAGGCGGTCCGGTCGCCGGTACCGGCGGGGGTCAACGGCTGGGCGAGGAAGGTGAGTTCGGGCACGACACGGGCGACGCCCGGGGTCCGTGCGAGCGGGCCCTCCAGGCTCACGGGGAGCCAGGCACGCTCGGCGATCGGCTTCGCCTTGTGCTTGACCTTGGTCTTGCCCTTCTTGTGCTTGACGGTGGTCCGGTGGACGTTCTGGTCGGCGGTGACCACGACGGGGCTCGCCGCGTAACGCTCGGTGCGGATGGTGCCGCGCAGGCCGGTGTCGAGCAGAGTGCCGCAAGCCGTGATGAGGGCGGCCGCGCACATCAGAGCGAGGAAGGCGCCGAGAAAACCTGCCTTGCGAGCACGGACGGCCCGGAGGGCGTAGCGCAGCATCATGAGGGCTCGGTCTCTTTTCCGCTGTGTACCGGGGCTGCGTCGGTGGGGCGCACAAGGGCGACTTCTGCGCAGGCACCGGCACCAGCCCCCGCATTCGATTCGGCGTCCGCATCCACATCGGCGAAAGGGGCTGGAAAGGCCAGGAACCTGGTGACCACAGTGCGCGCGCCGGCCGGCGTCTCGGCTTCGGGGCGCTTGTAGCGGTTGAGGAGGGCGATGTACTCCTCGAAGAACGCCCGGAGTTCGAGCGGGGTCAACCGGACGGTGCCGCGTGAGTACGGGAACGCGTCCGCCCATGGCCCGGTCTCGGCGGAGTCCCGCTGGAGCTGCTCGAAGAGCTCCAGATCGGCGGCGTACGCATGGTGGTTGAGCTCATCCATGACGAGCCGCATCTCGGCACTCTGACGGCTGCGCGGCGGAAACCGGCGGTCACCGGGAACGGCCCGCCACCAACGCTCGCGACCATGACCGGACGCGCGCTCCTTTCCCGTCCCCGTTTCCTCGTCCCCTTCGGCAACCCCCGCCCCCACCCCCGTCGTTACCGTCTCCGTTGCCGTCTCCGTCTCCTCGACGAAGCCGTAGCGGGCGAGTTCACGTAGGTGGTAGCTGGTGGAGCCGGTGTTCAGGCCCAGCGCGCGGGCGAGCGTGGCCGAGGTCGCGCGGCCGTGCAGGGTGAGGTGCTGGAGCATGCGCTGGCGGCGGGGCTGTGCAAGGACCTTGAGCGCGGCGAGATCAGAGAGTTCGACCGGTGCGGGTGTCGCCGAGGTCCGCACGGCAGGTGTCTCCACGCCGGGTGTGCCGGGTTCGTGTGCCATGCGTACACAGTCGTTTGTGCACAGGTGTCTGTGCACTGAGGCAATCCAGCGTCTTCAGCCGGGGGTTGGCCCTACCTCGGGCACCGGCCCGAGGCTTGCCTGAACGCGGTCGGCGCCCCCGCGCGTCCACCGTGTTCAGGACGTTCGCATCACCGAGGGATCGGGATCGGATCGGTTCCGGATCAGTTCCGGACCGGCTCCGGATCAGTACCCCTCGTCCCCGAGGAACTCCGTATCCTCGCCCTCTTCCTCCAGCGCCTGCCGGACCACTCTGAGGGCCATGCCCTGGGAGTAGCCCTTGCGGGCCAGCATGCCCGCGAGGCGGCGCAGCCTCTTGTCGCGGTCGAGGCCCTGGGTGGACCGCAGTTTGCGGTCGACCAGTTCGCGGGCCGTCGCCTCTTCCTGATCGGGGTCGAGCTGGGAGACGGCCTCGTCGATCAGCGTCGAGTCGACGCCCTTGGTGCGCAGCTCCTGGGCGAGCGCGCGCCGGGCCAGGCCCCGGCCATGGTGCCGGGACTCCACCCAGGCGTCCGCGAACGCGCCGTCGTTGATCAGTCCGACCTCTTCGAACCGCGACAGCACCTCGTCCGCAACCTCGTCCGGGATCTCCCGCTTGCGCAGGGCGTCCGCGAGTTGCTTGCGGGTACGCGGGTTCCCGGTGAGCAGGCGCAGGCAGATGCCCCGCGCCCGCTCGGCCGGGTCCGCCGGCGGCTCCTCCTTCTCGGCCCTCGACGAGGAGAAGTCACCTCCGTCCGCTCCGGACGACTCGCCGAAGCCGTGACCACGGCCACGGCGCCCACGCTTACCGCGCGCGCCGTCACCGCGCGCCGTGGACCCTCGTGAGCCGCCATCGCCACGCGCTCCACGGCTGCGGCGTGAGCCACGGCCGGGTGCGTCGTCGGCAGCGGACCCGTCGCCGGGCGGCATGCCGCCGGGCGCCGAGCTTCTGAAGAGCCGGCCGGTGCCCGCCGAACCGTCACCGGGCTCCGGGCCACCGAAAGGTGGACCGGTCTCGTCCGCGACACCCGCGAAGCCGCCGGCCGGCCACTCGCCGCCCGGCTCGTCGCCGTACGGCCCGTCCGTGCCGTACGGCTCCTCGGGGCCGCCGTCCGCACCGTAGGCCGGGCCGTCACCGCCTCCCCCGCGCCCCTGCGGGGCGCCGGGATACGCGTACTCGGCCCAGTCCGTTCGTCGTGTCACGGGTCAGCTCTTGGCTGCCGCGGCCTTGGCCTTGGTGGTCTTGGCCGCGGCAGGAGCGGGCACCGCCTTGGCGGCGTCGTCCGTGGCGGCGGAGACCGCCGCGTCCACGGCCGGCTCGGCGCTGGGCGTCTCCGGACGGACACCCACGCCCAGCTTCTCCAGGATCTTCTTCTCGATCTCGTTGGCCAGGTCGGGGTTGTCCTTCAGGAAGTTGCGCGCGTTCTCCTTGCCCTGGCCGAGCTGGTCGCCCTCGTACGTGTACCAGGCGCCGGCCTTGCGGACGAAGCCGTTCTCCACGCCCATGTCGATCAGGCCGCCCTCGCGGCTGATGCCGTGGCCGTAGAGGATGTCGAACTCGGCCTGCTTGAAGGGTGGCGCGACCTTGTTCTTGACGACCTTGACGCGGGTGCGGTTGCCGACCGCGTCCGTGCCGTCCTTCAGGGTCTCGATGCGACGGATGTCGAGTCGCACCGAGGCGTAGAACTTCAGCGCGCGGCCACCGGTCGTGGTCTCCGGGGAGCCGAACATCACGCCGATCTTCTCGCGGAGCTGGTTGATGAAGATCGCGGTGGTCCCGGACTGGTGGAGCGCGCCTGTGATCTTGCGGAGCGCCTGGCTCATCAGACGGGCCTGCAGACCGACGTGACTGTCACCCATCTCGCCCTCGATCTCCGCGCGCGGGACGAGCGCCGCGACGGAGTCGATGACGATGAGGTCGAGGGCACCGGAGCGGACCAGCATGTCCACGATCTCCAGGGCCTGCTCGCCGTTGTCCGGCTGGGACAGGATCAGGTTGTCGATGTCGACGCCGAGCTTCTTCGCGTACTCGGGGTCGAGTGCGTGCTCCGCGTCGATGAAGGCCACCTGTCCGCCGGCCCGCTGGGCGTTCGCCACCGCGTGCAGGGTCAGGGTCGTCTTTCCGGAGGACTCCGGGCCGTAGACCTCCACCACTCGGCCGCGCGGCAGGCCGCCGACACCGAGGGCGACGTCCAGTGCGGTCGACCCGGTGGGGATGACCTCGATGGGCTCGTTCGGCCGCTCGCCGAGGCGCATCACCGCGCCCTTGCCGAATTGCCGTTCAATCTGTGCGAGCGCGGCGTCCAACGCCTTCTCGCGGTCGGTTCCTGCCATGGGTTCCACCCGGTTTGCTTGAGTCGATCGCTTCACGTCAAAGACGCTAACGCCTGCCACTGACAATGCGCCCCGACGCCCGTCCAGCCTGTGGATAACTCGGACACTTCACCATCAAAAGCCTGCCGAAATGCCCGTCATGGCCTCGCCGGAGCTTCCATAAGAATGGATGTTCGATTTACGTGTCAAGCGCACCACGCGGCACTCGCGTCATCGTTGTCCGGTGACTCCGAGCGTCGTGGCGACGCTTCGAAGGACACGGAAATCCTTCCCGCGCCGGGTGCCGGGCCCGTTCACTGGCAGCAGTCAACGGCATTCGACGCGGGGAGAGCGTGATGACGGTGTGGAAGCGTGTGGGGATCGCGGTCGTGGTGGCCGCGGCGACTGTGGGCGTCATGAGTCCGGCGGCATCGGCCGCCCCCATGCCCTGGGAGACCAGCCGCGTGCATCGGCCCGCGCCTGCACAGGGCACGGCGATCTCCTCGGCCGACGGGACCGGCACCGTCACCGTCCTGTGCATCGGTGGCTGCTACCAGTAAGGCTCTCGCGCTCCGCGCCCCAGGAGAGGCACGCCCCCCGACCGGCCGGCAGCGCACGTTCACCGCGGCCGAGTGATCGTCACCGTTCAGCAGCCTGAGCCGGACCGGGGCGCCCGCCAGGGTTGTCGACGAGCCGGATGCCGTCGCCGAGGAGCACCGGCGAGAAGTGCAGGTCGATCTCGTCGCCGCCCAGTACGGCGCCGGTCGTCGCGATGTGCTCCTCGACAAAGTCGGGCCGGAACGAGAACCCCGTCATCCAGTCCTTCGCGTGGTCCGGCCCCGCCACGAACCCGTCCGGCGACATCGTGAAGTGCCAGAGCACCTTGCCCGCCGCCGTCTGTGGTGCCGGTTCCGTCCGCCAGGGTGAGGTGGGCATGATCGATCCTCGCCTCTGCGGGTCGCCGCTCCGCTTTCCGCGTTCCGCTGACTCCGGACGGCCTTCGTAGCCGTGGACCCGGCGCACCCCCGGAACTCATCGCCCGAAGTCTCCGACCGCGCTACTTCCCCTGGCGTACGGCGGGTGTCTTCGGCCGTACGACGACCGCGCGGCGAGTTCCCGCGAGGCTCGGCCCATGACCAGGGCCATGACGAACCACGCACGCCCCGCCGAGCGGCTCTGCCACGCGACCGGTGCCCTGTTGATCCTCTCCGGCCTGGTGCACCTGGTGGTGTTCGCGGTGGACGGCGGCCCCTGGTACGGGCCCGTCTCCTGGCGCAAGCCCGTCACGTTCGGGCTCTCCTTCGGGGCGACACTGATCGCGGTCACCTGGGTGACGTCGTATCTGCGCGTCGGGGCCCGGCTGCGTACCGTGCTGCTCGTCGTGTTCGCCGCCGACTGTGTCGTCGAGGTCGGCGGCATCACCCTCCAGGCGTGGCGCCGGGTGCCGTCGCACCTCGACATGGAGACGTCCTTCGACACGGCGGTGTCCATGACGCTCGCGGTGGGAGGCGGTGTCCTCGTGGTGCTGCTCACCGTGTTCGCGGTGGCGTCCTTCCGGCACCGGCCGACGGGGCCCACGGGGATGGCGCTCGCGGTGCGTTCCGGGTTCGCGATCCTACTCGTGGCGCTGGCTTCGGGCGCCGCGATGATCGCGCGCGGGGTCGTCCTCACCCGGACCGGCCACCAGGAGGCGGCATACCACTCGACGGCCCCGCTCAAGCCGCTGCACGGGGTGAGCCTGCACGCCGTCCTGGTGCTGCCGGCCCTGGCCTGGCTGCTGTCCCGCACGTCCTGGAGCGAGGCGGTACGGCGGCGGACCGTCACAGTCGCGGTCGGCTGCTACGTGGTCGCCGTGGCCGTGGCCGGCGTGTGGGCGGTGCTCACGTACTGACCGCGATACCCCGGCTGACCGCGGCACCCCGGTGTTCTCGCCGGATCATCCCTCAGGAGGAGCCGTCTCCGGAGTCCTTCGGTGCGGGGTCAGTTGATTCGGGGTCGGTTGGTTCGGGACCTGTCGGCTTCGGACCGGTCGGCCGCGAGTCGGCTGCCCCGGAATCGACCGAACCGGAGGCAGTCGTGTCGGAGCCCGCCGTACCCGAGGTTGCCGTACCTGAGCCTGCCGTACCGGAATCGGTCGTACCGGCGGAGTCGTTCGCCGTGCCGTTCTCCGCCCCCTGTCTCCGGTCCCAGGCCCGTCGTGCGCGTGTCAGCATGCCGGGGCCTCCGGAGTCGCGGATCCGGTGACCTTGGACCCGGGGGTCGTCCGTGACGGCGTAGCGCTTCACATACGCCCCGAGGAACGCCTGGAGTGTGGCGACGGCCGGGATGGAGATCAGCGCGCCCACGGCGCCCAGGAGCGCGGTGCCGGCGATGACCGAGCCGAAGGCGACGGCGGGGTGGATGTCGACGGTCTTCGCGGTCAGTTTGGGCTGCAGCATGTAGTTCTCGAACTGCTGGTAGACCACGACGAAGATGAGCACCCACAGCGCGTACCAGGGGTCCACGGTGAAGGCGATCAGCATGGGCAGGGCGCCCGCGAGATAGGTGCCGATGGTCGGGATGAACTGGGAGACCAGGCCCACCCAGACGGCGAGCACGGGCGCGTACGGGATGCCCAGCGCCTGCAGCAGGATGTAGTGCGCCACTCCGGAGACCAGCGCCATGAGGCCGCGTGAGTATATGTAGCCGCCTGTCTTGTCGACGGCGATCTCCCACGCGCGCAGCACCTCGACCTGCCTGGCGGGCGGCAGTACGGAGCACAGCGCGCGGCGCAGTCGCGGGCCGTCGGCGGCGAAGTAGAACGAGAACAGACCGATCGTCAGGAGTTGGAAGAGGCCACCGAGCACCTGGGTGGACACGTCCAGCACGCCGGTGGCGCTGTTCTGCACGTACTTGCGCAGCCAGTCGGAGTGGAGCAGCCCCTCCTGGATGTCGACCCGTCTCAGGTCGGTGTGGAAGTGCGTGTTGATCCAGTTGATGACGGAGTCGAGGTAGTCCGGGAAGTCCTCGATCATCTTGATGATCTGGCCGGCGAGCATCGACCCGAGGAGGGTGACGAACCCGGCGCTCACGATCAGCAGGCCGAGGAAGACCAGGAAGGTGGCCAGTCCGCGGCGCATGCCGTAGGCGGCCATCCGGCTCACCGCGGGCTCGATGGCGAGGGCCAGGAAGAACGCGATGAGGATGTTGATCAGCAGCCCGATGAGCTGGTGGAAGGCCCAACTGCCCAGCTGGAACACGGCGACGAGGGCGAGCGCGAGCACCATGGCGCGGGGCAGCCAGCGCGGCATGCTCGTGCCCGGCGCGGGGCCGTCGACCGGGGGCCGGGTCGGCGGCGTCGTACCGAACGGGGGTGCCTGCTGGGCTTCGGGCCCGGTCTCGTCAGTGGCTGCCACGGTGCAAGTCTCGCCTACGCCACTGACAACCGGTCACCGCCGTCGATCTTCGTGACCGATCAGCGACTTTCCCGCGGAAGATCAGCGGCTTTGGCTCGGAACGTTCATGACGTCGCAGACCACGCGCCATACGTCCTTGGCCTCCCAGCCCGCGTCCAGCGCCTCGTGCACCGTCCGCCCGCCGAGTTCCGTCATCACGTGATCGCGCGCGAAGCTCTCGGCGTACCCCGCGCCGAAGTGCTCCGTCATCCGTCGCCAGAAGACCGTCAACCGCATGACACCAGTATCCCGCCCCTGAAGAGTGGGCCCGGGCCGAGGCCGCTCGCCGAGACCGCTTTCCGCCCTACGGTCTGACGCATGGCCGAAACAGGAGCTTCCCCACTCCCCCCGACGCCCCCGGCGCACTCCCCGCTCTTCCGCGCCGAGCACTTCGTGTGGCTCACCGCGCGCGTGCTGGAACAGCGCCTCTTCGCGTACCACTTCCTCAACGGCGAACCCGATCCGGTGGAGATCGCGCTGGACGCCTACCGCAACGAGGACGGCGGATACGGTCACGCCCTGGAGCCCGATCTGCGCGGCCCGGTCAGCCAGCCGCTGCACACCGGTCACGCGCTGCGCGTCCTGGACGCCGTCGGGCGCTGCGGCGGGCAGCGGGTGGAACGCGTGTGCCGCTATCTGACCTCGGTCTCCACGGCCGACGGTGCCCTGCCGGCGATCCTTCCCGGCCAGCGCGGCTATCCGACGGCGCCCTTCGTGCCGATCGTGGACGACCCGCCCAGCGAACTCCTCGCCACCGGGCCGGTGGTGGGCCTGCTGCACCGCAACGAGGTGTGGCACGCCTGGCTGTTCCGGGCCACCGACTTCTGCTGGCAGGCCGTCGACTCCCTGGAGAAGTCGCATCCTTACGAGATCCAGGCCGCCGTGGCCTTCCTGGACTCGGCACCCGACCGCCCGCGCGCGGAGGCCGCCGCCGACCGCCTCGGCCGCTTGGTCCGCGAGCACCGGCTCGCCGCCCTGGACCCGGAGCACCTGGAGGCCTATCCGGTCGCCCCCGGGTACGCGCAGGGCGAGCACCACTTCCCCTACGACTACGCGAAGACGCCGAGTTCCCTCTCGCGCGCGTGGTTCACGGACGACGAGATGGCCCGCTCCCTGGACCACCTGGCGGGCGATCAGCGGGAGGACGGCGGCTGGCCGATCCGCTGGCGTCAGTGGGCGCCGGGCATCGCCCTGGAGGCACGCCCCATGGTGACGATCCAGGCACTGCGCACCCTGAAGGCGTACGGCCGCTCCGTGGGCTGACCCCGGGCCGTCTCAACCGGCGATGGCCCGGACGCCCGCCGTCACCAGCACGGCCGCCGCGACCACGAGCAGGAACGGTGCCCGCAGCACCAGCGCCACGGCGGCGGCCGCGAGCCCCACGGCCCGGGCGTCGAGCACGAGCGCGTGCCCGTCGGCGAAGGTCTGCTGGGCCGTGAGCGCGGCGAGCAGGGCGACCGGCAGCAGCGCCGCGAGCCGCCTCACCAAGGGCCGTTCCAGCGCGCCCGCGGGCACCAGCAGTCCGGCGAGCTTGACGACGTAGCAACCGAGAGCGGTCGCCACGATCGCGATCCAGATGCTCAACGGTCTTCCTCCTGTGCGTCGTTGGGGGTCCCTCGATGTGCGTCGCTACGGGACCCACGTTGCCGACGGCCCTCTACGTAGAGGGCGATCGGGGCCGCGAGAGCCGCCGCCAGGACGGGCACACCGGACGGCAGCACGGGCAGCAGGCCCAGTCCCAGCAGGACCGCGAGCGCGGCGACGGCACGCTCGGTGGTGGTCTTGAGCATGGGTGCGAGCAGCGCCAGGAAGACGGCGGGCCCGGCCGCGTCGAGACCCCAGGCGTCCGTGTCCCCGATGGCCTTGGCGCCCAGCGCGCCGAGCAGCGTGGTGAGGTTCCACAGCAGGTACAGGGTGAGCCCTGTGACGGTGAACCCGATCCGCGCGGCACGTCGTGTGGGCTGCGCGAGGGTGACGGCCGTCGTCTCGTCGATGACCCACTGGGCGGCGAACGGCCGCACCGCGCGCGGGAGGGCCAGCAACTGCGAGAGGCGCAGGCCGTAGAAGGTGTTGCGCACGCCCAGGAAGAAGGCTCCCGCCGCCGCGGTGAGCGGATTCCCGCCGGCCGCGAGCGCTCCCACGAGCGCGAACTGGGAGGCGCCGGTGAACACCAGGAGGCTGAGGGCGCAGGTCTGCAGCACGGTGAGCCCGGCACCGGCGGAGGTCACCCCGAAGGCGAACCCGGACAGCCCTACGGCGACCCCGACCCCGAGGGCGTCCCGTACGACGGCGGAGTCCGGCTTGCCCCCGGCCTCGGGGTCCTGTCCTTCTCCCGTTCCGGCGCGTATGTCTTCTGAAGCGATCTGTTCTGCCACGTGTCGGACGGTACGAGCAGCCGACGGTCCGCGTCTTGTACGTTCTTGCGCTCCCGCTGGTACGCGCCCGGGGGCACGCCCACGATCCGGGCGAAGTGCCGGTTGAGGTGCGGCTGGTCCGTGAACCCGACGACGACAGCCGCCTCAGCGGGCGCGGTACCCGCGTCCAGGAGTCGACGGGCCCGGCGCACGCGGGCGTCGGTCAGCCAGGTGTGGGGCGGCATCCCGTAGGCGTCGCGGAAGGCTCGCAGTAGCGCGAACGGGCTGGTCCCCAGGTCCCCGGCGAGCTTCTCCAGGGTGGGCGGATCCGCCATGCGCTCCTCCAGCACGGCACGCGCGCGTGCCGCGACCCCACCGCCCGCCGTGGGGACGGAGCGCTGCGGCAGCGGTCCGCCGTTCAACCGGAGCAGCCTGGTGACCGCGACCCGTAGCAAGGTGTCGGCGGCGAGCGCGTTGCCCTCGTCGGCCGCGCGCAGGACCTGGTGGACGAGTCCGACGGTGTAGGGATCGTCGAGCACGGGACTGACGAAGCCGGGTGTGCCGCGGATCGAGGTGGTCTCGGCGGCTATCGCGGCCACCACCTCGGGCGACGGGTAGACCGCCCCGTACCGCCAGCCTTCGGGAACACCCGCCCGGCCGGTGTGCGGAGTGTCCGGGTTCACCAGCGCGAGCGCTCCCGCCCCGGCGTAGACATCGGTCCCGCCGTGGTGGAACACCTCGGCGCCGTCCGCGATGGCGGCGATGACGAAGTTCTCGTGGGTGTGCCGCACGAAGGTCTTGCGGATGTACCGGGCCCGGAGCAGGTCGACCCCGGGCAGTTCCGTGTACCGCCAGTGCCTCGCCCGCTCGCCCGAACCTGCCATACGCCCATTCTCCGCCACGACGGCCGACAGACACCGAAACGGTCCTGCAAGCCACCGCGAGAGAATTCCCGCAGGTCAGACGCATTGTCAGTGGTCGGGTGCAGGATGGACGCATGGTCAGCTCCGCACATCGAGCCCTCGACGGCTTCTCCCCCGCGACCCGCGGCTGGTTCACGGGGGCCTTCTCCGCGCCCACCGCGGCCCAGGCGGGCGCGTGGCGGGCCATCGGCGAGGGCTCGGACGTGCTGGTGGTGGCGCCGACCGGCTCCGGCAAGACCCTGGCGGCCTTCCTCGCCGCGCTGGACCAGCTGGCCGCGACGCCCCCGCCCGCCGACCCGAAGAAGCGCTGCCGCGTCCTGTACGTTTCTCCGCTCAAGGCCCTCGCGGTCGACGTGGAGCGCAACCTCCGCAGCCCATTGACCGGCATCCGTCAGGAATCCGTCCGCCTGGGCCTGCCTGAGCCCGAGGTCAAGGTCGGCATCCGCTCCGGCGACACCCCGCCCGCCGAGCGCCGCGCACTGTCCACCCGCCCGCCGGACATCCTGATCACCACCCCGGAGTCCCTGTTCTTGATGCTGACGTCGGCCACGCGTGACGCGCTGACCGGCATCGAGACGGTGATCCTGGACGAGGTGCACGCGGTCGCGGGCACCAAGCGGGGCGCGCATCTCGCCTTGTCCCTGGAGCGGCTGGACGAGCTGCTGCCGAAGCCGGCCCGCCGTATCGGCCTCTCGGCGACCGTGCGCCCGGTCGACGAGGTCGCCCGCTATCTCTCCCCGCGTGGCAGGGTGGAGATCGTCCAGCCCAAGTCCGGCAAGGAGTTCGACCTCTCCGTGGTCGTCCCGGTCGAGGATCTGGGCGAGTTGGGCGGCTCCCCGGTGGCCGACGGCAGCGCGGGCGGGGAGAAGCCGTCGATCTGGCCGCATGTCGAGGAGCGCATCACCGACCTCGTCCAGTCCCATCGTTCAACGATCGTCTTCGCCAACTCCCGGCGCCTCGCGGAGCGCCTGTGCAACCGGCTCAACGAGATCGCCTACGAGCGCGCGACCGGCGTGCCCCTGGACGAGCATCACGCACCGGCCGAGCTGATGGGCGGCTCCGGCGCCGCCCAGGGCGCGCCCCCGGTCATCGCCCGCGCCCACCACGGCTCGGTCTCCAAGGAGCAGCGCGCCCAGGTCGAGGAGGACCTCAAGGCGGGCCGACTCCCCGCCGTGGTGGCCACGTCCAGTCTGGAGCTGGGCATCGACATGGGCGCCGTCGATCTCGTCATCCAGGTGGAGTCCCCGCCCTCCGTGGCCTCCGGTCTCCAGCGCGTGGGCCGCGCGGGACACCAGGTCGGCGCGGTCTCCACGGGCGTGGTCTTCCCGAAGTACCGGGGCGACCTCGTCCAGGCCGCCGTGGTCACCGAGCGGATGCGCACGGGCTCCATCGAGTCCCTGAAGGTCCCCGCCAACCCCCTGGACGTGCTGGCCCAGCAGCTCGTGGCGATGACGGCGCTGGACACCTGGCAGGTCGACGACCTGCTCGCCACCGTCCGCCGCGCCGCGCCCTTCGCCTCGCTCCCGGAGTCGGCGTTCACGGCCGTCCTCGACATGCTCGCCGGCCGCTATCCGTCGGACGCCTTCGCCGAGTTGCGCCCGCGCGTGGTGTGGGACCGCATCGCCGGCACGATCACCGGCCGCCCCGGCGCACAGCGCCTCGCCGTCACCTCCGGGGGCACGATCCCCGACCGCGGACTCTTCGGCGTCTTCCTCGCGGGCGCCGACCCCAAGAAGGGCGGCGGCCGGGTCGGCGAGCTGGACGAGGAGATGGTCTACGAGTCCCGGGTGGGCGATGTCTTCACCCTCGGCACCAGTTCCTGGCGGATCGAGGACATCACCCGCGACCGCGTCCTGGTCTCCCCCGCGCCCGGCGTCCCGGGCCGGCTCCCCTTCTGGAAGGGCGACCAGTTGGGCCGCCCGCTCGAACTGGGCCGCGCGGTGGGCGCGTTCCTGCGCGAGGTCGGCTCCCAGCCCAAGGAGGACGCCCGGCTGCGCCTCCTCGCCGCGGGCCTCGACGCCTGGGCGGCGGAGAACGTGCTGTCGTACCTGGCCGAACAGCGCGAGGCCTGCGGCCACATCCCGGACGACCGCACGATCGTCGTGGAGCGCTTCCGCGACGAACTCGGCGACTGGCGCGTGGTCATCCACTCCCCCTTCGGCGCCCAGGTCCACGCCCCATGGGCCCTCGCCCTCGGCGCCCGCCTCTCCGAGCGCTACGGCATGGACGCCCAGGTGATGCACGCCGACGACGGCATCGTCCTGAGGCTGCCCGACGCCGATCTGATGGGCCTGGACCTGCTCGACCAGGAGCCCATGAAGGCCGGCACGGAGTATGACGCCGACCAGGCCCCCGTAGGCGCGGCGGACGTGGCCTTCGACAAGGGCGAGGTCAATCAGCTCGTCACCGACCAGGTCGGCGGCTCGGCCCTGTTCGCGGCCCGCTTCCGCGAGTGCGCCGCCCGCGCGCTGCTGCTGCCGCGCCGCAACCCCGGCAAGCGCACCCCGCTCTGGCAGCAGCGCCAGCGGGCCGCCCAACTGCTCCAGGTGGCAAGCGAGTTCGGCTCGTTCCCGATCGTCCTGGAGGCGGTCCGCGAGTGCCTCCAGGACGTCTTCGACGTCCCGGGCCTCACCGAGCTGATGGGCGACCTGGAGTCCCGCAAGGTACGCCTCGTCGAGGTCACCACCCCCGAGCCGTCCCCCTTCGCCCGCTCCCTCCTCTTCGGGTACGTCGCCCAGTTCCTCTACGAGGGAGACTCACCGCTCGCCGAGCGCCGCGCCGCCGCCCTGTCACTGGACTCCCACCTGCTGGCCGAGCTGCTCGGCCAGGCGGAACTGCGCGAACTCCTCGACGCCGAGGTGCTGACCGAGCTGGAGCGCGAACTCCAGTGGCTCACCGAGGACCGCCGCATCAAGGACGTCGAGGGCGTCGCCGACCTGCTGCGGATGCTCGGCCCGCTCACCGACGCCGAGTTGGCCGAGCGGGGCGCGGCACCGCAGTGGGCCCACGACCTCGCCTCGGCCCGCCGCGCGATCCGGGTCCGTATCGGCGGTGCCGACCACTGGGCGGCGATCGAGGACGCGGGCCGCCTGCGCGACGCACTCGGTACGGCGCTGCCGGTCGGCGTCCCGGAAGCGTTCACCGAACCGGTCAAGGACCCGCTCGGCGACCTCCTCGCGCGCCACGCCCGCACCCACGGCCCGTTCACGTCGGCCACGGCGGCCGCCCGCTTCGGCCTCGGAGTCGCGGTCACCGACGGCGCGTTGCAGCGGCTCGCGGCGAACGGCCGTGTCGTACAAGGGGAGTTCCATCCCGCAGGGATCGGCCAGGAGTGGTGCGACGCGACGGTGCTGCGACGGCTGCGCCGCCGCTCCCTGGCCGCGCTGCGGCACGAGTTGGAGCCGGTGCCCCCGGCCGCGCTCGCGCAGTTCCTGCCCCAGTGGCAGCACATCGGCAAGGGCCACGGGCTGCGCGGCATCGACGGACTGGTCCGCGCCGTCGAGCAGTTGCAGGGCGCCTCCGTACCGGCGTCCGCTCTGGAGAAGCTCGTCCTGCCGTCCCGCGTGGCGAACTACACACCCGCGATGCTCGACGAACTCACCTCCGCAGGCGAGCTGGTGTGGGCGGGCGCGGGCTCCCTCCCCGGCAAGGACGGCTGGGTCTCCCTGTACCTGGCGGACGCGGCCCCCCTGCTCCTCCCGCCCCCGCACCCGCTCGAACTCACGGCACTGCACCAGTCGGTCCTGGACACCCTCTCCGGCGGCTACGGCCTCTTCTTCCGCCAGATCACCGACCAGATCCGCGCGACCACCCACCCCGACGTCACCGATCCCCAACTGGCCGACGCCGTATGGGACCTGGCCTGGTCCGGACGGCTCACGAACGACACACTCGCCCCCATGCGCTCCCTGCTGGGCTCCGGCCGTACGGCTGGTTCCACGGCCCACCGCGCCAAACGCACGGTCCCGCGCGGGCGCTACGGCTCCCTCACCGGCGCCGCACGCCCCGCCTCCCGCACCGGCCCGCCGACCGTAGCGGGCCGCTGGTCCCTGCTCCCTGCCCACGAACCGGACCGCACCGTGCGCGCCCACGCCCTGGCCCGCACCCTGCTCGACCGGCACGGCGTAGTGACCCGGGGAGCGGTCGCCGCCGAGGGAGTCGAAGGCGGCTTCTCCGCGACGTACCGCGTCCTGTCCGCCTTCGAGGACAGCGGTCAGGCCCGGCGCGGCTATGTCGTGGAGGGGCTGGGCGCAGCCCAGTTCGCGATGGACGGCGCGGTGGACCGCCTCCGCGCGGTCGCCAACGCCCGCGATCGGGGCGACGACCTGCCCACACCGGACGCGACGGACAACGACCCCTACGGCTTCGGCGCCCTCACCGGTTCCCACTCCCCGACCGCCGACTCCGGCAACGGTTCCGCAGCCCCCTTCGGAGCACCGAGCACCACCTACGACCCGTCTGACAACGGCGGCCGACAGGACCCGTACGCCTCGCCTGAGACCCAGAATCGGCAGGACCTGGACGCCTCCCTCGCCGACCACGGCCGAGGCAACGCATCCAGCACATCCGACTCCCCCGGAGTCCACGACTTCGCCGACGCTTTCGGCCCGTTCACCGACTTCGACGACCTCGACGACCTGGTCTCACCGGACGACCGCGCCGCGAACCCGGGCGCCTCCACCTCCCGGCACCACCGTTCCCCGTCCTCCCACCCCCCGTCCCCGGGCGACTACATCTCCCCCCGCGACTACCCCGCCCCGACGCCTCAGGCCAACACCAGCTCCCCCTACGCCAACCACCGCACCCACCGCCCCTCCCTCTCCACCCGAGCCGTGGTCCTGGCCGCCGCCGACCCCGCGAACGCCTACGGCGCCGCCCTCTCCTGGCCCGAACCGCCGACCGGTGCCGGGCACAAGGCAGGGCGCAAGGCGGGCTCTCTCGTAGTGCTGGTCGAGGGTGAGCTGACGCTCTACATGGAGCGCGGCGGCAAGACCCTGCTCGCCTGGCCCTCCGCACCCGACACCACGGCCGCCGAGGACCCACGCCTCCAGGCAGCCGCCGAGGCCCTGGCGGCAGCGGCCCGAGCCGGTTCCCTCGGCACGGTCACGGTGGAGCGGGTCAACGGCGCCTCGGCCCTGACCTCACCGATCGGCACCCTCCTGGAAGGAGCGGGCTTCATCGCAACACCACGCGGCCTGCGCCTCCGCGCATGACCCAGCTCAACGACCTCCGGGGTTCGGCCACCCGTCACCCCAAGCCGGCCCTTACCCCGGCCACCTCTCACTCCGAGCCACCTCTCACCCCGCGCCACCCCTCACTCCAAGTCGACCCTTCACCTCAGGCCACCCAACCCCGACCCCACCCCCGAGCCGCCCACCCCTCCCCCATGCCACCCTTGACCCATGCCTGAAGGCGACACCGTCTGGCAGTCCGCGAAGCGCCTCCACACGGCCCTCGCGGGCAAGGTGCTGACCCGTAGCGACCTGCGCGTGCCCAAGTACGCCACGGCAGACCTCACCGGCCGCACCGTCCTGGACGTCACGCCCCGGGGCAAACACCTGCTGACCCGTATCGAGGGCGGCCTCACCCTCCACTCGCACCTGCGGATGGACGGCACCTGGAGGGTCTACGCGAACGGTCAGCGCTGGAGCGGCGGCGGCCCTGCCCACCAGATCCGCGTGATCCTCGGCACCGCCGACCGCACGGCCGTCGGCTACCGCCTCCCCGTCCTGGAACTCCTCCGCACAACCGAAGAACACCGCGCCATGGGCCACCTCGGCCCCGACCTCCTGGGCCCCGACTGGAACCCGGAGCGGGCCCTCGCCAACCTCCTCGCGGGCCCCGCCCGCCCCCTCGGCGAGGCCCTGCTCGACCAGCGCAACCTGGCCGGCATCGGCAACATCTACAAGAGCGAACTCTGCTTCCTCCTCGGCGCCACCCCCTGGCTCCCCGTCGGCGCACTCCCGTCCGACCGCGCCACGAAGCTCCCCGCCATCGCCAAGTTGCTCCTGGAAGCGAACCGCGACCGCCCGGTCCGCAACACCACAAGCACCGTCACGACCAGCTCCCGGAATCAAGCCCGCATCACAGACCCCGGCGCCACAGCCACCCACAACGCTCCACGCGCCCGCCCCCCAGCCGCCCACACCCCCGACCTCTTCGTCTACGGCCGCGCACCCCGCCCCTGCCTCCGCTGCAACACCCCCATCCGCACCGCCGACCAGGGCGACGGCTCCCGCGACCGCCCCACCTACTGGTGCCCGACCTGCCAGGTAGGCCCCGCGCCGGGCACCACCCCACCCCGCAAAACTCGGCACCGTACGACTAATTGACGACCCGTCAGAAACCCTCGTACGGTCGCTTCATGCCCGTCAAGGCGTACGACCTCACCGGACGCACCGCTTTCGTCACCGGCGCCGCCAGCGGTATCGGCCGCGCATCCGCCCTACTGCTCGCCGAGGCGGGCGCCACCGTGCACTGCGCCGACCGCGACGCGCAGGGGCTGCACGAGACGGCGACCCTGATCAAGGACAAGGGCGGCACCGCCCGCACCCACCACCTGGACGTCACCGACCGGGCGCAGGTCAGGCAGGCCGTCGAGTCCTGCGAGGACCTGCATGTGATGGCCGCGGTCGCCGGGATCATGCACAGCAGCACCGTGCTGGAAACCCGGGACGGGGATCTCGACCGGGTGCTGAACGTCAACTTCAAGGGCGTCCTGTACGCCTGCCAGGAGGCGGCCCGGCTGATGCTCGACCGCGGTACCAGGGGCAGCATCGTCACCATGGCCTCGGGCGCGATCGACACCGGAGGGGCCGGGCTGCTCTGCTACAGCGTGGCGAAGGCGGCCGTCGTCCAACTGACGAAGACGCTCGCGACGGAACTGGGCCGGCAGGGCATCCGCGTCAACGCGGTCGCGCCGGGCTGGATCCGCACGCCCATGACCGACCACCACGAGGCCGAGGCACAGGCCCGTACCGAGGCACTGATGGTCCGGCTGTCGCCGCTGGGCCGGGTAGGCGAGCCGGAGGACATCGCCCACACGGTGCTGCATCTGGCATCGGACGCGTCGTCGTTCACGACGGGCCAGATCCTCCGCCCGAACGGCGGCGTCGCGATGCCCTGGTAGCAACCACCGCTTCGGCCTCCGCCGACGGTCCGGCACCCGGCTGGGGTCCGGTTCCCGGCTAGAGTCCACCGCCTTGCTGCGATCTGTCGCTCGGCGATGACCCGGTGCCTGGCGGCGGTCCGACGCCCGATGACGAATCAGCACCCGGCGATGCCCCAATGCCAGGCGTCGTTCCGGCACTCTCTGGCGACTCAGCGGCCGGCCATGCCCCAGCGCCTGGCAGCGGCCCAACGTCCGCCGACAACCCGGCGACAGACGATGCTCCGACACCCGCCGGCACCCCGCCGACCGGCATGACAGACCCCCGCCAAGCCTCCCGCCACCGCCCCGCGGCCACCGCCCCCGCAGCCCGGGCCTTCGGCATGCAGTGCACCGGAAGCAGGCTCAGGCCCCACCCCCCGGCCGCCACGGCCCCCTCCAGCGCCCCCGCGTGCGGCGTCAGCGCGAGCCGCAGTACGGCCCACCACCAGACCGCGCCGAGCACCGGCGCGAGCCCCCAGCGCGCTATTCGCCCCGCCATGGCCCCACCTCCAGCCCGACGCTAGAACGTCACGGTCACCCGCAAGGAGGGCGCATCGACGGCACACGGACGCACCACCCGCCGCACCACTCGCCTCAACCATGACCGCACCGCGCCGCACCGGCAAACGGACCGCTCCACAGCCGTACAGGACGCCGAGCTCCACCGGAACGCCGACGCCCCCGCCGGCACACCACCCCGCCCCCCAACGCGAAAGCCCCGACCGCGCCTCCCCAGGTCTCCCTGAAGAAGCCCCGGCCGGGGCCCGCACACATCCTTGAGGCAGGTCAGCGCCTCATCGGTCTCAGCAGCGGCAGCGTGAGCATCACGCGGCGACCACGTCCACCGCCTCGGCGGGGGCCTTGATGGTCACCCGTTCCGGTGGCACACCGGTCACCGACACGGAACCCAGCATCGGACGTACCGACGTGGGCACAGAACCGGTGGCCGCAGCAGACTGGGCCAGTTCGGCGAGAGCGAGCTCGTCGCTCACTTCCCGCATGAGTTCGGACATCCGTACGTCCAACGCGTCGCAGATGGCGGACAGCAGCTCGGAGGATGCCTCCTTCTGCCCCCGCTCCACCTCGGAGAGATAGCCGAGTGAGACTCGGGCGGACGAGGAGACTTCGCGCAGAGTACGGCCCTGGCGCTGGCGCTGCCGACGCAGCACGTCACCCAGCAGGCGACGGAGCAGAATCATCGGTGGCTCCCTCCTCGGACCGCGTAGCCGCATCCTTCTCGCCCCACCGTACCGCCTTGCGCCGCGGCCGTGCGGGGAGCGATGTCGTGTTCACTCAGGGCTGCAAACATCAAAACCCCCCGTTCTGTTCCGTATCCTGTGCCCGCTCATTCCCGGTCTGTTCGCTCACGAGCCGCCCCAGAAGCAGCGCGAGTACGCTCCGTACACTCTCCATACGAATTTCCGCCCGGCCGCCGTTCAACCGCAGCGCGGCTACTTTCCCGCCACCGGGAGCATCCGATTCCGGTCCGGAGGGTCCGTCCACGGCGATGAAAACGGTGCCCACGGGCTGTCCGTCCTGCGGCTCCGGGCCCGCCACACCGGTGGTCGCGATGCCCCAGTCGGCACCGAGCGCCTTCCGCACGCCGGCCGCCATCTGGGCCGCGACCTGCGCGTCCACCGCTCCCCGCTCGGTCAGCAGGGTGGCGTCGACACCGAGCAGTTCGTGCTTCAGCTCGGTGGCATACGCGGTGACCGAACCACGGAAGGCCTTGGAGGCTCCGGGCACCGATGTGATCTCCGCCGCAACCAGACCACCGGTGAGCGACTCGGCGACAGCGAGCGTCGCACCGCTCACAATCAGTAGTCGCACCACTTCAGTGGCCGTGGAACTCACGCTTCCGTCTCCTCCGCCGCCGCCCTGCGCTCGGCGATTCCCTGCCTGCGCAACACAATGGCCTGTCTCACATAGTCGAGCCCGGTCAGCACGGTCAGAACGACCGCCGCCGCCATCACCCAGAACCGCAGCGTGGCCAGCCATCCCGTCAGCGCCAGCACATACATCCCTACGGCGATGCCCTGTGTCAGCGTCTTCAACTTGCCGCCGCGCGATGCGGGAATGACGCCGTACCGGATGACAAGAAAACGCAGCAGCGTAATCCCGAGTTCCCGGCCGAGGATGACGACGGTCACCCACCACGGCAGATCGCCGAGGGAGGACAGACAGATCAGCGCCGCGCCCATGATCGCCTTGTCGGCGATGGGGTCGGCGATCTTCCCGAAGTCGGTGACGAGGTCGTAGGTGCGCGCCAGATGACCGTCGAACAGGTCGGTGATCATGGCGACGGCGAACGCCGCCCAGGCGAACGAGCGCATCGCCGGGTCGTACCCGCCGTCGGCCAGCATCAGGGCGACGAAGCCGGGGACGAGCAGCAGCCGGAGCATGGTCAGCAGGTTGGCGATGTTCCAGACGCTCGCCTGGTTGACGGCGGCGGCGACGACCTTCGCACCACGCGCCGGCCTCGGCCCACCGGGCACGCCCGAGTCGACGACACCGGCCGGGACACCACCGGTCGACGTTCCACCGGCAGAGGCACCCCCGGCCGAAGTTCCACCGGAAGTCGCGCCACCGACCGAGACTCCCCCGGAGGGGACACCGCCGGAGACGTTGCCCGACATCGCGCCGGAAGGGGCGCCACCGGAGGCCGCACCGGAACCCGCGCTCGCGCGCGCGCCGTTCGCGCTGGAGGTGTCGCCCGCCGCCGATGCCGGGACTCCGGTCATCTGCCCGCCTCCTCACTACACGCGAGCGAGCCCAGGAGCGGCTCGGCCACCAGGTCGACACCTTCCGTACCGACCACCTTCGCCTCGACCATACGGCCGACGCTCAGGCCTTCGCCGCTCGTGAGCAGCACCTGGCCGTCCGTCTCCGGAGCCTGGTGCTCGCCGCGACCGTAGGCGCCGTCCTCGGAGTCCACCGACTCGACGAGCACGTGCACGGTCTCGCCGACGCGATCCTCGGCGCGCTGCGAGACGAGTTCCTCGGCGAGCCGCGAGATGTGCGCGAGCCGCTTGTCCACGACGTCCTGGTCGAGCTTCTTGTCGTACGTCGCCGCCTCCGTGCCCTCCTCGTCGGAGTAGCCGAAGACGCCGATGGCGTCCAGGCGCGCGCTGTTCAGGAAGCGCTCCAGCTCGGCGAGGTCGGCCTCGGTCTCGCCGGGGAAGCCGACGATGAAGTTCGAGCGCACGCCGGCCTGCGGGGCCTTGGAGCGGATGGTGTCGAGCAGTTCGAGGAAGCGGTCGGTGTCGCCGAAGCGGCGCATGGAGCGCAGCACGTCGGGCGCGGAGTGCTGGAAGGACAGGTCGAAGTAGGGCGCGATCTTCGGTGTGGAGGTGAGCACGTCGATGAGCCCGGGGCGCATCTCGGCCGGCTGGAGGTAGCTGACGCGCACGCGCTCCAGGCCGTCGATGTCCGCCAGCTCGGGCAGCAGCGACTCCAGGAGGCGGATGTCGCCCAGGTCCTTGCCGTAGGACGTGTTGTTCTCGGAGACCAGCATGACCTCCTTGACGCCCTGTTCGGCCAGCCAGCGGGTCTCGTTCAGTACGTCGCTGGGGCGGCGGGAGATGAAGGCGCCGCGGAAGGACGGGATGGCGCAGAAGGAGCAGCGCCGGTCGCAGCCGGAGGCGAGCTTCACCGAGGCGACCGGGGAGCCGTCCAGGCGGCGGCGCAGGGGGGCGCGGGGGCCCGAGGCGGGCGCGAGGCCGTCCGGGAGGTCGACCGGGCCGTGGCCGGGCAGCGCGACCTCGGCGGCGGACTCCTGCCGCTCGGCGGGGCTGATCGGCAGCAGCTTGCGCCGGTCGCGCGGGGTGTGCGAGGCGTGGATGCCGCCGTTCAGGATGGTCTGCAGGCGGTCGGAGATGTCGGCGTAGTCGTCGAAGCCGAGCACGCCGTCGGCCTCGGGCAGCGCCTCGGCGAGGTCCTTGCCGTACCGCTCGGCCATGCAGCCCACGGCCACGACGGCCTGCGTTCTGCCGTGCCCCTTGAGGTCGTTGGCTTCGAGAAGGGCGTCGACGGAGTCCTTCTTGGCGGCCTCGACGAAGCCACAGGTGTTGACGACAGCGACGTCCGCGTCCTCGGCGTTCTCCACGAGTTGCCAGCCGTCCGCCTCCAAGCGGCCTGCGAGCTCCTCCGAGTCCACCTCGTTACGGGCGCAGCCAAGAGTGACGAGTGCGACGGTACGGCGTTCAGGCATGGGCTCAAGACTACTTCGTCCCACTGACACCCCACGTCGAAGGGGTTGGCCGATCTTGGCCAACCCCTTGATCACTCACCCCAGAGGGCCGTTTGCCGGACTGTTCATCCGACTTCGGGGTCGCCCTTGGTGTAGGTGAGGCGCTCCACCGCTCCGGGCTGGAAGTCGTCCTCGATCTTCTTGCCGTTGACGTAGAGCTGGATCACACCGGCGTCGCCGAGGATCAGGTTGACCTTCGAGCTGTCCTGGAAGGTCTTGGACTCGCCCTTCTTGAGGAGTCCGTCGAAGAGCATCCGGCCGTTGTGGTCCTTGGCGGAGATCCAGCTGCGGCCGTCGACCGCGGTCACCTGGACCGTCACCTTGTCCTGCGGTGCGGCGGCGATGGCGCTGTCGGAGGGGTCGGACTTCGGCGTGGCGGAGTCGGTGTTCGAGGGCGTCGGCTTGGCGGGCTTGCCGGCGCTGGGCGTGGCTCCCTGGGTGACCTGTGACGCGGCGTCGGTGTCACTGTCGCCGCCCTTGAACGCCGTGAAGCCGACGAAGCCGACCACGGCGACGATCGCGGCGACCATGGCCGCGGTCCAGTTGGGGCCCCGCCGCTCGGGACGGATACGTTCCGCCTCGAAGAGGGGCGCCGCCGGCGTCGGGGCCGGGCGTCCGCCGTGATCGTCGTCGTAGCGCGCGAGGAGCGGTACGGGATCGATGTGGACGGCCTTGGCGAGGGTCCTGATGTGCCCGCGGGCGTAGACGTCACCGCCGCAGGGCGCGAAGTCGTCGGCCTCGATGGAGTGCACGATGGCGATGCGGACCCGGGTGGCACTGCTGACGTCGTCGACGGTCAGCCCGGCGGCGATACGTGCCTGCTGCAGGGCTCGGCCGACGGAAGGACGGGCTTCTTCCTCATGACCCTCTTCGGAGCGACCGTCTTCGAACGGGCGCTCGTCTTCAGGGGAGTTGCCGATGGACACGGGGGCGCCTTTCGAGCGTGTAGCCACCTGTGCTGGAAGTACAGTCTAGGGGGGGTATGAAAGGGTGGGGCAACCGGGCGGTGGGACTTTGTACGCCATCGGTATGGCCGAAGCGTCCGACGGCGGGCCAGACACGGATCCCATGGTGGGAGCCCCATCTGTCCTCTCGCTCAACTTGACGTACGGCAAAGGGAAACGGTTGCCCACTGATCTCTAACGGGTGAGTCACGGTCGGCCGCCCCTCTTCGGGAACCGCCTACCCGCTCCTAGCCGTCGGACTCCCCGCGGATCACCGCGAGCACACCGTCCAGCTCGTCACCCTTCACGAGGACGTCACGCGCCTTGGACCCCTCGCTGGGTCCGACGACGCCCCGGGACTCCATGAGGTCCATGAGCCGCCCGGCCTTGGCGAAGCCGACGCGCAGCTTGCGCTGGAGCATCGAGGTGGACCCGAACTGCGTGGACACGACCAGCTCGGCCGCCTGGCACAGCAGGTCGAGGTCGTCGCCGATGTCCTCGTCGATCTCCTTCTTCTGCTTGGTGCCGACGGTGACGTCCTCCCGGAAGACCGGGGTCATCTGGTCCTTGCAGTGCTGCACGACGGCCTGGATCTCGTCCTCGGTGACGAAGGCGCCCTGCATACGGGTGGGCTTGTTCTGACCCATCGGCAGGTACAGCCCGTCACCCTTGCCGATCAGCTTCTCGGCGCCGGGCTGGTCGAGGATGACCCGCGAGTCGGCGAGCGAGGAGGTGGCGAACGCGAGCCTGGAGGGCACGTTCGCCTTGATCAGACCCGTGACGACGTCTACGGAGGGGCGCTGCGTGGCGAGCACCAGGTGGATGCCGGCCGCGCGCGCGAGCTGCGTGATGCGCACGATCGAGTCCTCGACGTCCCTGGGCGCGACCATCATCAGGTCGGCCAGCTCGTCGACGATCACCAGGAGGTACGGATAGGTCTTGAGCTCGCGCTCACTGCCCTCCGGAGTCTTCAGTTTGCCGTCGCGGATCGCCTGGTTGAAATCGTCGATGTGCCGGTACCCGAAGGCCGCGAGGTCGTCATACCTGAGGTCCATCTCGCGTACGACCCACTGGAGCGCCTCGGCGGCCCGCTTCGGGTTGGTGATGATGGGCGTGATCAGGTGCGGGATGCCTTCGTAGGCGGTCAGTTCGACGCGCTTGGGGTCGACGAGGACCATGCGCACGTCCTCGGGGGTCGCGCGGCACATGATCGACGTGATCAGGCAGTTGATGCAGGACGACTTGCCGGAGCCGGTGGCACCGGCCACCAGGATGTGCGGCATCTTCGCCATGTTGGCCATGACGTAGCCGCCCTCGACGTCCTTGCCGAGTGCCACGAGCATCGGGTGGTCGTCCTCGGCCGCGGCCGCGAGGCGCAGGACGTCACCGACGTTGACCATCTCGCGGTCCGTGTTGGGGATCTCGATGCCGACCGCGGACTTGCCGGGGATCGGGCTGATGATCCGCACATCGGGGCTGGCGACGGCGTAGGCGATGTTCTTGGTGAGCGCGGTAATTCGCTCGACCTTGACGGCGGGGCCCAGTTCGACCTCGTAGCGCGTGACCGTGGGCCCGCGCGTGAAGCCGGTGACGGCGGCGTCGACCTTGAACTCGGAGAAGACGTTCGTCAGGGAGGCGACCACGGCGTCGTTCGCGGCGCTGCGCGCCTTGCCGGGGCCCCCGCGCGTGAGGAGGTCGAGCGAGGGCAGCGCGTACGTGATGTCGCCGGAGAGCTGGAGCTGCTCGGCGCGCGGCGGGAGGTCGCGGACGTCCTCCGGGGGCGCCTTAGTGAGGTCCATGACCTCGGCCTTGAGCTTCTCCTGTTTGGGCCGCGCGGCGGGGGCCGGGAGGGGCGTCGGGGTGGTGTCCTCGCGGTCGCCTCCGACCCGTACGCCCTGGGTGAGGTCGGCGACGATCGGCGAGGGCGGCATGCCGTGCAGGACGGCCCCGTCGAGCGCCGCCGCGGCGGCCGCGGCGACGTCCACGGCGTCCATGGGGCGGTGCATGTCGGGCTGGGGCACCGCGGAGCGCCTGGGGCGGCTCCGGCGCTTGGAAAGGGCGTCCTGCTCGGCGCTGTCGGGGTCGTACGCCTCGGAGTCACTCCCGCGCTTGCGGGGGCGCGCGGGCAGCGCCTCGCGCCACTGCTCGTCGTAGCGCTCGTCGTCCTCGCCGAACTCTTCCTCGTCGTCGAAGTCGTGGACGATGCCCAGCTTCACCCCGAGCAGCCGCAGGCGCTGCGGGATCGCGTTGACGGGCGTGGCCGTGACGACCAACAGCCCGAAGACCGTGAGCAGCACGAGCAGGGGTACGGCGAGGACCTCGCCCATGGTGTACGTCAGCGGGGTCGCCACGCCCCAGCCGATGAGGCCGCCGGCGTCCCTTATGGCCTGCATGCCGTCGCTGCGGGCGGGCGCGCCGCAGGCGATGTGGACCTGGCCGAGCACGCCGATGACGAGCGCGGACAGACCGATCACGATCCGGCCGTTGGCCTCGGGCTTCTCGGGGTGGCGGATGAAGCGCACGGCGATCACCGCGAGCAGTATCGGCACAAGCAGGTCGAGGCGGCCGAAGGCGCCGGTCACCAGGATCTCGACGAGGTCGCCGACTGGGCCGCGCAGATCGGCCCAGGTGCCCGCGGCCACGATCAGCGCGAGGCCGAACAGCAGCAGCGCGACGCCGTCCTTGCGGTGAGCCGGGTCCAAGTTCTTCGCGCCCTGCCCTATGCCGCGGAACACCGCGCCGACGGCGTGCGCGGTGCCGAGCCAGACGGCGCGCACGAGTTTGACGATGCCCCCGGTGGGGCTGGGCGCCGGCTTGGGCGCCGGGCGGGCGGTCTTCCTGGCGACCGCCTTCTTCGCGGGGGCCCTTTTCGCAGCGGCCTTCTTCGCCGGAGCCTTCGCCGGAGCAGCCCTCTTGGCGGGCTGCTTCTTGGCTGCGGAGGGACGTGAGGCCATAGGTGTGAGGTTACCTGTGGAGAGCGCAGGGGACACGTGTGCCCACTGCTTCACCCGTTCGTGTCGCCCGTGAGGGACGGGGAACTGACGCCCGCTCACGCACAACTGCGCCCGCGGCGGACGTCAGTTCTGCGACGGCAGCGAAGGTGCTCCGCTGCCCGTGCCCGGCTCCAGGGCGTCGAGCGCCCTGCGCAGCCCGGTGAGTTTGCGTTCGAGATGAGCCGCGGTGGCCACGGCCGCCGCGTCCGCAGACTCGTCGTCGAGCTGCTTGGACAGCGCCTCGGCCTGCTCCTCGACGGCCGCGAGCCGCGCCGACAGTTCGGCGAGCAGTCCGGCCGGTTCCTTGGCCGCACCGGCCACGGGCTTGCCGCCGCCCTCCAACTGGAGCCGCAGCAGCGCCGCTTGCTCCCGAAGCTGGCAGTTCTTCATGTAGAGCTCGACGAAGACCGAGACCTTCGCGCGCAGCACCCATGGGTCGAACGGCTTGGAGATGTAGTCGACCGCGCCCGCCGCGTACCCCCGGAAGGTGTGGTGCGGGCCGTGGTTGATCGCGGTGAGGAAGATGATCGGGATGTCCCGGGTCCGCTCCCGTCGCTTGATGTGCGCGGCGGTTTCGAAACCGTCCATGCCCGGCATCTGGACGTCCAGCAGAATGACCGCGAAGTCGTCCGTCAGCAGCGCTTTGAGCGCTTCCTCCCCGGACGATGCCCGAACCAGTGTCTGATCGAGCGCAGAGAGGATGGCCTCCAGCGCCAGCAGATTCTCCGGCCGGTCATCGACCAGGAGGATCTTGGCCTTCTGCACCATGGCCCGCCCTCCTCGACCCGGATGTGCACCGGGCGCCGCCCCAGGGGACGACTCTCTTGCGCCGCCCGTCCTTGTGCCGGTCATGGTAGCCGCACCCCGCCTGTCGCCACACCCTGTCACCGCGATGTCACTGTGCACGAAGCAGAAACGTAGCGGGAGACCAGAAGGTTCCCCGAATCCCGTGCTTCTACACGGCTTCGGACACACTGAGTCAGCAACTCCGCGTGGCCACCGAACGTTCCCTGCACCGTCCCCGCCGCTTTCCCGTCGAGTCCGGCGACTTTCCCGTCGAGTCCGGTCGTTTCCGTCACTCCGGACGCATCCACTGCTCCATCACCGACAACAGGTGATCGGGATCGACCGGCTTGGTGACGTAGTCGGAGGCGCCTGACTCGATCGCCTTCTCCCGGTCGCCCTTCATCGCCTTCGCGGTCAGCGCGATGATCGGGAGCCCGGCGAACTGCGGCATCCTGCGGATCGCCGTCGTCGTCGCGTATCCGTCCATCTCGGGCATCATGATGTCCATCAGAACTACCGTCACATCGTCGTGCTGCTCCAGGACCTCGATGCCCTCACGGCCGTTCTCCGCGTACAGCACGGACAGCCCGTGCTGCTCCAGGACACTGGTCAGCGCGAAGACGTTGCGGATGTCGTCGTCGACGATCAGCACCTTCTCCCCGTCGAACCGGATCCCCCGACGCGACGGGGGCGCGGTCTCCTCGGACGCCCACTGGTCCCGTACGGTCTGCCCCAGCAGGGAGGACTGCTCGACGGCCCTGCGGCGGCGCCTGAAGAGCGCGGCGGCACCGTTCTGCGTCTCGTGGTACGACTTCACCTCGGCCGGCGTCTCGAAGCCCACCTCGCTCCGCTCCGACAGCTCGGCGAGCTCCGCCGCGGACACCACCAGATCGCCCGCCTCCAGCGCGGGCAACTGCTGGTAGCCCTGCGGGGGCAGTTCGCTCGGGTGCAGCGGCAAATACAGCGTGAACGTCGAGCCACGTCCCGGTTCGCTCTGCGCATAGATCTCACCGCCGAGCAATTGCGCGATCTCCCGGGAGATCGACAACCCGAGGCCCGTACCGCCGTACTTGCGGCTGGTCGTACCGTCCGCCTGCTTGAACGCCTCGAAGATCACCCGCATCTTGCTCCCCGCGATCCCGATCCCGGTGTCGGTCACCGAGAACGCGATCAGACCGGCGTCCGCGTCCCGGAGCGAACCGGCCTCCAGGAGCTGCTCCCGGATCGCCACCGGCACATCCGCGCCGGCCGGCCGGATGACCAGCTCGACCGCCCCGGAGTCGGTGAACTTCACCGCGTTCGACAGCAGGTTGCGCAGCACCTGGAGCAGCCGCTGCTCATCGGTGTGCAGCGTGGCGGGCAGTTCCGGCGACACCCGTACGGACAGGTCGAGGCCCTTCTCCGCGGTCAGCGGGCGGAAAGTGGCCTCTACGTAGTCGACGAGTTGGACGAGCGCGATCCGCGTCGGGGAGACGTCCATCTTGCCCGCCTCGACCTTCGACAGATCCAGGATGTCGTTGATCAACTGGAGCAGGTCGGATCCCGCGCCGTGGATCGTCTCGGCGAACTCGACCTGCTTCGGGGAGAGGTTCCCCTCCGCGTTGTCGGCGAGCAACTTGGCCAGGATCAGCAGCGAGTTGAGCGGTGTGCGCAGCTCGTGCGACATGTTCGCGAGGAACTCGCTCTTGTAGCGCATCGACACCGCGAGCTGCTCGGCGCGCTCCTCAAGGACCTGCCGCGCCTCCTCGATCTCGGTGTTCTTGACCTCGATGTCGCGGTTCTGCTGGGCCAACAGCTCGGCCTTCTCCTCCAGTTCGGCGTTGGACGACTGGAGTGCCTTCTGCCGGTTCTCCAACTCGTCCGAGCGCTCCCGGAGTTGCTCGGTCAGCTCCTGCGACTGCTTCAGCAGCACCTCGGTCTTGGTGTTGACGGAGATGGTGTTGACGCTGGTCGCGATCATCTCGGCGATCTGGTTGAGGAAGTCCTTCTGGATGTGCGTGAAGGGCGTGAAGGAGGCCAGCTCGATGATGCCGAGCACCTTCCCCTCGAAGAGCACCGGAAGCACGATCACCTGCGCGGGCGGCGCCTCCCCGAGCCCCGAGGAGATCTTCAGATAGCCACTGGGCGCGTTCTCCACGAGGATCGTGCGCCGCTCCTGGGCGGCCGTCCCGATCAGCGCCTCACCGGGCCTGAACGAGGTCGGCATGGAGCCCATGGAGTAGCCGTACGACCCGAGCATGCGCAGTTCGTACGCGTCCTCACCCTCCACGTCCGCGAGCGGCAGCGCGAGGAAGAACGCGCCGTGCTGCGCCGAGACCACCGGCGTCAGCTCGCTCATGATCAGCGAGGCCACGTCGTCCAGGTCGCGACGGCCCTGCATCAGCGCCGAGATGCGGGCGAGGTTGCCCTTGAGCCAGTCCTGCTCCTTGTTGGCGATCGTGGTGTCACGCAGGTTGGCGATCATCTTGTTGATGTAGTCCTGGAGTTCCTGGATCTCCCCGGACGCGTCCACGTCGATCTTCAGGTTCAGGTCGCCCCTGGTCACCGCGGTCGCCACGCGCGCGATGGCACGCACCTGCCGGGTCAGGTTCCCGGCCATCTCGTTCACCGACTCGGTCAGGTCGCGCCACGTGCCGTCGACGTCACGCACGCGTGCCTGGCCGCCCAACTGGCCTTCCGTGCCCACCTCGCGGGCGACCCGGGTGACCTCCTCGGCGAAACTGGACAGCTGATCGACCATGGTGTTGATCGTCGTCTTGAGTTCGAGGATCTCGCCGCGGGCGTCGATGTCGATCTTCTTGGTCAGGTCGCCCTTGGCGATGGCCGTCGTGACCATCGCGATGTTGCGCACCTGGCCGGTCAGGTTGGACGCCATGCCGTTCACCGAGTCGGTGAGGTCCTTCCAGGTTCCCGCGACGCCCGGCACATGCGCCTGGCCGCCCAGGATGCCGTCCGTACCCACCTCGCGGGCCACCTTGGTGACCTGGTCGGCGAACGAACTCAGCGTCTTCACCATGGTGTTGAAGGTGTCGGCGAGCTGCTGGACCTCGCCGCGCGCCTCGATCGTCACCGTGCGCGTCAGGTCGCCGTTGGCGACGGCCGCCGCGACCTGGGAGATGTTCCGCACCTGCACGGTCAGGTTGTTGGCCATCAGGTTGACGTTGCCGCTGAGGTCCTTCCAGATGCCCGTGATGCCCGGCACGTGCGCCTGGCCGCCCAGGATGCCCTCCGTGCCCACCTCGCGGGCCACCCGGGTCACCTGCTCGGCGAACGACGAGAGCTGATCGACCATGGTGTTGACCGTCGTGACGAGCTCGAGGATCTCGCCCTTGGCGTCAACGGTGATCTTCTTCGACAGGTCGCCCTTGGCGACGGCGGTCGTGACCTCGGCGATCTGGCGCACCTGGATGGTCAGGTTGTTCGCCATGAAGTTCACCGACTGCGTGAGGTCCTTCCAGGTGCCGGAGACACCCTGCACCTCGGCCTGGCCGCCCAACTGCCCCTCGGTGCCCACCTCGCGGGCCACCCTGGTGACCTCCTCGGCGAACGAGGAGAGCTGGTCGACCATCGTGTTCAGGGTGTTCTTCAGCTCCAGGATCTCCCCGCGCGCGTCCACGGTGATCTTCTGGGACAGGTCACCCCGGGCCACCGCCGTCGCGACCTGCGCGATGTTGCGGACCTGCGCGGTGAGGTTGCCGGCCATGCCGTTCACGGAGTCGGTCAGGTCGCGCCACACGCCGGCGACGCCGGGTACCTGCGCCTGCCCGCCCAGGCGGCCCTCCGTGCCCACCTCGCGGGCCACCCGGGTCACCTGGTCGGCGAAGGCCGAGAGCTGGTCGACCATCGTGTTGATGGTGTTTTTCAGCTCCAGGATCTCGCCGCGCGCGTCCACGTCGATCTTCTGGGACAGGTCGCCCTGGGCCACCGCCGTCGTCACCTGGGCGATGTTCCGCACCTGGGACGTCAGGTTCCCGGCCATCGAGTTGACGGAGTCGGTGAGTTCCTTCCAGGTGCCCGAGACGCCGTCCACGCGCGCCTGGCCGCCGAGACGGCCCTCCGTGCCCACGTCCCGGGCCATCCGCGTCACCTGGTCGGCGAACGACGACAGTTGGTCGACCATCGTGTTGACGGTGTTCTTCAACTGAAGCATCTCGCCGGAGACATCGACGGTGACCTTCTGCGACAGGTCGCCGTTGGCCACGGCCGTCGTCACCTGCGCGATGTTGCGCACCTGACCGGTGAGGTTGCGGAACGCGGTGTTGACCGAGTCGGTCAGGTCCTTCCACGTCCCCGCCGCACCCGGCACCTGTGCCTGGCCGCCCAGTTCACCCTCGACACCGATCTCGCGCGCCACGCGCGTGACCTCGGCACCGAACGAGGACAGCTGATCGACCATCCCGTTGACGGTGTTCTTCAGTTCCAGCATCTCGCCGGCCACGTTCACGGTGACCTTCTGGGACAGGTCACCGCTCGCCACGGCGGTCGTCACGGCGGCGATGTCCCGCACCTGGATCGTCAGGTTCCGGAAGACCGTGTTCACCGAGTCGGTGAGGTCCTTCCACGTCCCCGCCGCACCCGGCACGTTCGCCTGCCCGCCGAGCTGCCCCTCGGCACCGACCTCGTTGGCCACGCGCGTGACCTCGTCGGCGAAGGTGCGCAGCGTCTCGGTCATCTGGTTGATCGTCTCGGCGAGCTGGGCGACCTCGCCCCGCGCCGACACGGTCACCTTCTGCGACAGGTCACCGTTGGCGACGGCCGTCGTCACCTGGGCGATCCCGCGCACCTGGGCCGTCAGGTTGCCGGCCATGATGTTCACCGAGTCGGTGAGGTCCTTCCACACCCCGGCCACACCCGGCACCTGCGCCTGGCCGCCCAACTCGCCCTCGGTGCCCACCTCGCGCGCGACTCGCGTCACCTCGGAGGAGAACGACGACAGCTGGTCCACCATCGTGTTGACGGTGTTCTTGAGCTCCAGCATCTCGCCGGCGACATGGACCGTGACCTTCCGCGACAGGTCACCCTTGGCGACCGCCGTGGTCACCAGCGCGATGTCCCGCACCTGGGCCGTCAGCCGGTACGCCATCGTGTTGACGGACTCCGTGAGGTCCTTCCAGGAGCCGGACATGCCACGCACGCGTGCCTGCCCGCCCAGCTTGCCCTCGGTGCCCACCTCACTGGCCACGCGCGTGACCTCGTCGGTGAACGTCGACAGCTGGTCGACCAGGTTGTTGACGGTCCGCCCGACCTTCAGGAACTCCCCGCGCAACGGATGCCCGGTCCCGTCCGGCGCCTGCGTCCGCAGCTCCATGCGCGGCGACAGATCACCCTCCGCCACCGCGGACAGCACCCGTCCGACCTCGGAGACGGGCCGTACGAGGTCGTCCACGAGGGCGTTGGAGGCGTCGATGGCCGAGGCCCAGGAACCCTCGCAGGCGCCCGTCTCCAGCCGCTCCGTGAGCTTTCCCTCACGGCCCACCACGCGCCGCACCCGGGACAGCTCACCCGTGAGATGCAGATTGCGGTCGGCCACCTCGTTGAACACGGCGGCGATCTCCGACATCACGCCGTCGCCGGACACCGTGAGCCGCTTGCGGAAGTTCCCGTCCCGCATGGCGACGAGAGCCGTCAGCAGACGGTCCAAGGAGGCCGCGTCCACTTCTGTGGTCCCATTGCGCGGTTTGCGCTGGTTCTTCAGGGACTGTCCGCCTTTCGCGCGCGTCTTGGTGGCCCGCGTCGCTGCGCCAGACTCCACTGTGTCCCTCCCGCAGGGGTCGACCGTTGCTGCTGTGCTGAGGTGCTACTGCTCGGCGTATCAGTTACTGCCGCGTATCTCTGCCCGGTTTACCGGGCTTCAACAAGGCATGCCGTCCGCCGTACACAGAAGACACCCAGCCTGCCCGGACCTTCTCCAGAATCCTGCCCAGTGTTTCACCCTGCCTGAACCAGGCCATAACAGTTCGGCAGCTTCGCACATCGTCCGCACACCCTCTGGACGGAAACACTGCGGACCGGCATCCGCATGGACGGTGAAGGTAAGTAACCTTGCATGCGGCTGTCCAGCCGCGCCGGTTCCGTCCGGCCTGGGCGGTGGCACGAGCACGAGCGGGCAGGCATCGGAGGGGCACCGCACCATGACCACCGGACTGCATCCTGGGGGAACGCCCCAGGATCCCCCGCCGACCGGAAACCAGCCGGTGCCCCGGCAGACGCCGATCGGCCATGGTGACCTGCCCGCCGACAACAGGCCGAGGAGTTCTGTGATCACCGCGCGCGCGGCCGCCAGCTTCGAGCCCGTCGGACGATCGGTCGCCACCGCGCGGTCCTTCGTCCGCGACACCCTTCAGGGCTGGGGCTTCGCCGACATCGTCGACGACGCCGTGGTCCTCACCAGCGAGCTGGTGACCAACGCCGTGGTCCACGCGGGCACAGCTGCGGATGTTCTGTGCCTACGGAGTGACGACGGTGTGAGGATCGAAGTCGCCGATCACTACCCGGAGCGCGAAATCCCCCTCCAGGGGGCCGCGATCACCATGAGCAGCCCCGACCGCGAGGGTGGTCGCGGCCTCCAGTTGTGCGCCGCCCTGGCCAGCCGCTGGGGCGTCGACTACACCCCCACCAAGAAACTGGTCTGGTTCCAACTCGACCTCCCCGCACGCCCGGTGGGCACCCGCACGGCCGGCCCGTCCCTGCCTGCCGCCCTGCTCCCCCTCGCCGACGGCAGGGTCCGCGTCGCGGTCGTCCAGATCGACCGTACGGGCTCCATCGCGTCCTGGAACGAGGACGCCGAGGAACTCTTCGGCTACGCCCCCGAGCAGGTCACCGGCAAGCCCCTGACCGACCTCGCCGCCTGGCCGCACACCCCGGGCACCAGCACCGGCATCGCCGAGGCCCTCCGCCTCTCCCGCTGGGAGGGCACCTACGGCATCCGCGGCGCCGACGGCCGCGTGACCCCGGTCTACGCCTCCCACCTCCGCGTCCGCGACACGGACGGCGAGCCGTCAACCGTGTGCCTCCTGGTGAGGGACCACGAACGCGCGGTTCTGCAGACGCCGTTGCGCGGCCCCGCCCCCGACGCGGCGTCCACCCCGGACGGCCACAACACCGACCCCTTCGAGGTCTTCATCGGCTCCCCCGCGCCGGACGACCTCGACGGTCTCCTCCAGCGCACGGTCGAGCGCGCCCGCGACATGCTCGACGGAGACTCCGCCTTCCTCCTCCTCGCGACCGACGACGAAACGGAGTTGGAGGTCCGCGCCTCCACGGGCCTGCCCTCCGCCCGCCAGCGCTTCGCGCGCGTGCCCGTCGAAGCGGGCCCCGGCCGCTACGGCTCCGCCCGCATGCCGGCCGTCCACGAGGACCTCGTCGCCGTGCCGGGCGCCGTACCGCTCCTCAGCGGCACCGGAATGCGCTCGGTCGTCACGGTCCCCCTGAAGGTGGAGGGCCGCCTCACGGGCTCCCTCGGAGTCGCCGCCGAAGGCCCCAACAGATACTCGAACGAAGAAGCGCTGCGCCTCCAATTCGCCGCCGACCGCATCGCGTTGGCGGTCGAATCGGCCCGCCTGGGCGAACTGGAACGCCTCCGCCGCGGCTCCCTCAGCTTCCTCGTGGAAGCCTCGGACCTTCTCGCGGGCACCCTGGACCGCGACCAGACCCTGGCCCTGATGGCCCAGATGACGGTCCCGACCCTCGCCACCTGGTGCGCGGTCTACACGATCGCCGACCAGTCCTCGGATCCGTACCTCTCGTACGTCCTGCACGAGGACGAGGAACTCATCGACGGCATCAAGTCGTTGCTCTCGAAGATCGCCCCTCCGGACCCGGTCCCCACCCCCGGCGCCCGCGTCTGGGCCGCCCCCGCCGAGGCCGCCCACCAGGCCGCCCTGCGCACCTCCATGCGCAGCCTCGGCCTCGGCGAACCGACCCGCCGCGTCAGCTCGGGCATCGGCCCAACTCTCGCTACGGCCTCGGCAGTCGGCGGCGAAACAGTGGTCCTCCCCCTGGTCGCCCGCAACCGCGTCATCGGCATGCTGACCCTCGGCAAGCCCACCGACGAACACTTCCGCCAGGAAATCCTCGAACTGGCCGAGGACCTGAGCCGCCGAGCCGCCCTCGCCCTCGACAACGCCCGCCTGTACTCGGAGCGCACGGCCATCAGCCAGTCCCTCCAGCGCAGCCTCCTGCCCCCCGACCTCCCGCACATCGAGGGCGTAGAGGTCGAGGTCATCTACCGCGCGGCCGGCGAGGGCAACGAAGTAGGCGGCGACTTCTACGACCTCTTCCCCATCCGCGACGGCGTCTACGGTTTCGCCATCGGCGACGTCTGCGGCACAGGACCCGAGGCGGCCGCGGTCACCGGCCTGGCCCGCCACGCCCTCCGCCTGCTCGCCAGGGAGGGCTTCAGCGGCCCCGCGGTCCTCCAGCGCCTCAACTCCGCGATCCTCGACGAGGGAGCCCGCAGCCGCTTCCTGACCCTCCTCTACGGCGAGTTGTGGCCCCAGGAGGACGGCAGCGCCAAGCTGAAGGTGGTCTGCGCCGGCCACCCGCTCCCGCTCCGCCTGCGCCAGGACGGCACGGTCGAACCGGCTGCCGAACCCCAGCCTCTGCTCGGCGTCATGGACGACCTGGAGCTCTACGAGCAGACGGTCACCCTCGACCCCGGCGACGTCCTCCTGTGCGTCACGGACGGCGTCACGGAACGCCGCGAGGGCACCCGCATGCTGGGCGACGACGGCCTCACCGACGTCCTCACGACCTGTACGGGTCTCACGGCCGGCGCGGTGGCGGCCCGCATCATGCGCGCGGTCGAACGCTTCGCGTCGGACGCCCCGTCCGACGACATGGCGATCCTCGCGATGCGCGTCCCGGGCCTCCAGAAGGACTGACCCCGAACACACAGAAGGCCCCGCCCAATTGGGCGGGGCCTTCTGATGTACTGGAGCCCTCTAACGGAATCGAACCGTTGACCTTCTCCTTACCATGGAGACGCTCTACCGACTGAGCTAAGAGGGCCTGTCACTTTCCCGGGGTTTCCCCCGCGGCAACGAAAAGAATCATACCCCGAACAGGCCCGTGTGCCCAACCACCGTCGCCCGACCCCGACTCGATCAGAAAGCGGGCTGCAACAGTCCCCCGAGCGCATTGCACGCAGAAACGATCCGCTGCATCTCCCGCTTCGTCAGCGACGCGTCCACCGGCAGCGCGAGCGTCTCGTCCGAGGCCCGCTCGGTCTCCGGCAGAGCCACACACCGCCGGAACTCCGGCAGCCGATGCACAGGCGTCTTCACCGGCACCCGGCAGTCAACTCCCCTGCCCCGCACGGCCCGAGCGAAGGCATCGCGATCGGGCCGCCCGTTCCCCGGCACCCGCACGATGTACTGCTGGTAGGTGTGCCCGTCCCCACCATCGGGCGTCCGCACTCCACGCAACTTCGCATCAAGATAGGCGGCCCGCTCCCGCCGCTGAGCCACCTCGTCGTACGGCGCCTCGGACTCCCCCTGCTGCAACACCAGCAGCCCATGCTGCTGCCCAACCCCGAGCAACCGCCCGACATCGGCGGACCGACCGAATCGATGTACGACAACTATCGCCGCCGTACGCGGAGTTACGGCCGCTTCGACAGCGGACGCGTCGAGGCAGTAGGTCACCGGATCTATGTCGGCGAACACCGGCAGGCCACCCGCCAGGGTGACGGCCTCGGCGACTTCCACGTTCCCGAACGCCGGCACGACGACCTCGTCACCGAGTCCGACGCCTGCGGCCCTGAGCATTGCAGCAGTACCCATGCTCGGATGGTGATTGCGCAACGTGAACTTCAAGTGACACAGAACAAAAAAGGGTTGGACCCCGAACCGAAGTTCGGGGTCCAACCCTTATCAATATTTGTTCGGCGGCGTCCTACTCTCCCACAGGGTCCCCCCTGCAGTACCATCGGCGCTGTAAGGCTTAGCTTCCGGGTTCGGAATGTAACC
>NZ_JBIWMV010000013.1:0-23675 GCF_044766845.1 Streptomyces sp. NPDC101776
AAACGCCCGGTTACATTCCGAACCCGGAAGCTAAGCCTTACAGCGCCGATGGTACTGCAGGGGGGACCCTGTGGGAGAGTAGGACGCCGCCGAACTCCTTTTAGAGCTCTGGCTCTTGGGCATGCCGCCCAAGAGCCAGAGCTTTTTTGCGTTGGGGTAGGGTCAGGGGGCATCGTTGGCACGTTTTCTCACAGGAGGCCCCCGGGTGGAGGTCCAGGAGACCCGCGTTCAGACAGAGCGGGTGCTCACCATCCCGAACATCCTCAGCATGGCGCGCCTGGTCGGCGTACCCATCTTCCTGTGGTTGATCCTCAGGCCCGAGTTCGGAGGGCCCAAGAGCGACGGCTGGGCGCTTCTGGTGCTGATGCTGAGCGGGATCAGCGACTACCTGGACGGCAAGCTCGCGCGGCGCTGGAACCAGATCAGCAGTCTCGGCCGGCTCCTTGATCCCGCCGCGGACCGGCTCTACATTCTCTCGACTCTCGTCGGACTCACCTGGCGCGAGATTCTGCCAATCTGGTTGACCGCCGTACTGCTCGCGCGAGAGCTGGTCCTGCTGGTGGTGGTGGGCATCCTCAGGCGGCACGGCTATCCGCCGTTGCAGGTGAACTTCCTCGGCAAGGCGGCTACGTTCAACCTGATGTACGCGTTCCCGTTGCTGCTGCTCAGTGACGGAAGTGGATGGCTCCCCTCACTCGCAGCCATTTTCGGATGGGCGTTCGCAGGATGGGGTACAACGCTCTATTGGTGGGCAGGAGTCCTCTACGTGGTACAAGTCCGCCGCCTACTGCGTGCGGACGCCACGGCCGACTGACCTTGCCGATGGGGCGGTAACAGTCGCTCGATGGCCCGTTGCGCAAAAGTGCGGGACAATCTGAACTGGTGAAGTCGGCTAGACCGTCGTCTCGCAGAGGAGGACGCTTCCGACATGAAGGCCGTCGTGATGGCCGGAGGCGAAGGCACACGCCTTCGCCCCATGACCTCAAGCATGCCCAAGCCACTGTTGCCCGTGGTCAATCGACCGATCATGGAGCACGTGCTCAGGCTGCTCAAAAGGCATGGGCTCAATGAGACCGTAGTCACCGTGCAGTTCCTGGCCTCGTTGGTCAAGAACTACTTCGGTGACGGCGAAGAGCTCGGGATGGAGCTCTCGTATGCCAATGAGGAGAAGCCACTCGGTACTGCCGGAAGCGTCAAGAACGCCGAAGAGGCGTTGAAGGACGATGCCTTCGTCGTCATCTCCGGTGATGCCCTGACCGACTTCGACCTCACCGAACTGATCAATTTCCACAAGGAAAAAGGTGCGCTGGTCACTGTCTGTCTGACCCGCGTGCCCAATCCGCTGGAATTCGGCATCACCATCGTCGACGAAGAGGGAAAGGTCGAGCGTTTCCTCGAGAAGCCGACCTGGGGTCAGGTCTTCTCGGACACGGTGAACACGGGCATCTATGTGATGGAGCCCGAAGTCTTCGACTATGTCGAGGCCGACGTTCCCGTCGACTGGTCCGGCGATGTCTTCCCGCAGTTGATGAAGGAAGGCAAGCCGGTCTACGGCTTTATCGCCGAGGGCTACTGGGAAGACGTCGGTACCCACGAAAGCTATGTGAAGGCGCAGGCCGATGTCCTGGAGGGCAAGGTCGACGTCGAGATCGACGGCTTCGAGCTGTCGCCGGGCGTGTGGGTGGCCGAGGGTGCGGAGGTGCACCCCGACGCGGTTCTCCGGGGGCCGCTGTACATCGGTGACTACGCCAAGGTGGAGGCTGGCGCCGAAATCCGTGAGCACACCGTCATCGGTTCCAATGTCGTCGTGAAGACCGGGGCTTTTCTGCACCGGGCCGTCGTGCACGACAACGTGTATGTCGGACAGCACAGCAATCTGCGCGGGTGCGTCGTCGGAAAGAACACCGACATCATGCGTGCGGCCCGGATCGAGGACGGCGCGGTCATCGGTGACGAGTGCCTGATCGGTGAAGAATCGATCGTTCAGGGCAATGTGCGGGTCTACCCGTTCAAGACGATCGAAGCCGGCGCCTTCGTCAACACGTCGGTCATCTGGGAGAACAGAGGCCAGGCGCACCTCTTCGGCGCGCGAGGTGTGTCCGGGATCCTGAACGTGGAGATCACGCCGGAGCTCGTCGTCCGTCTCGCCGGCGCCTACGCCACGACCCTCAAGAAGGGGTCCACGGTCACCACGGCCCGCGACCACTCGCGAGGTGCCCGTGCGCTCAAGCGCGCGGTGATCTCGGCCTTGCAGACGAGCGCCATCGACGTACGGGACCTGGAGAACGTACCGCTGCCCGTGGCGCGGCAGCAGACCGCTCGGGGCAGTGCCGGCGGGATCATGATCCGGACCACTCCCGGTGTGCCGGACTCCGTCGACATCATGTTCTTCGACAGCCAGGGCGCCGACCTCTCGCAGGGGAGTCAGCGCAAGCTGGACCGGGTGTTCGCGCGCCAGGAGTACCGGCGTGCGTTCCCCGGCGAGATCGGGGACCTGCACTTCCCGGCCAGCGTCTTCGACTCGTACACCGGGTCTCTGCTGCGGAATGTCGACACGACCGGGATCGCCGACTCCGGCCTGAAGGTCGTGGTGGACGCGTCGAACGGCAGCGCCGGGCTCGTGCTGCCCAGCCTGCTCGGCAAGCTCGGTGTGGACTCGCTGACGATCAATCCCGGGCTCGACGAATCCAGGCCGACGGAGACCGCGGACACGCGACGGTCGGGGCTGGTGCGGCTCGGTGAGATCGTGGCCTCCGCGCGAGCCGCGTTCGGAGTCCGGTTCGACCCGGTCGGTGAGCGGCTTTCGCTCGTCGACGAGAAGGGGCGGATCGTCGAGGACGACCGGGCCCTGCTGGTGATGCTCGACCTGGTGGCCGCGGAGCGGCGCAGCGGGCGGGTGGCGTTGCCGGTGACCACCACGAGGATCGCCGAGCAGGTGGCGGCGTATCACGGGACGCAGGTCGAGTGGACGACGACCTCGCCGGACGACCTGACCAGGGTCGGGCGCGACGAGTCGACCATCTTCGGCGGCGACGGCAAGGCCGGGTTCATCATCCCGGAGTTCAGCAGCGTCTTCGACGGCGCCGCGGCCTTCGTACGACTCATTGGGCTGGTGGCGCGGACGCAACTCACGCTGAGTCAGATCGACGCCCGGATTCCGCGGGCGCACGTCCTGAAGCGGGATCTCGCGACTCCCTGGGCGGTCAAGGGACTTGTGATGCGCCGGGTCGTAGAAGCGGCCGGTGATCGCTTTGTCGACACCACGGACGGGGTACGGGTCGTGGAGACCGACGGGCGCTGGGTGATGGTGTTGCCCGACCCCGCCGAGGCGGTCACGCACCTGTGGGCAGAAGGGCCCGACGACGCTTCCGCGCAGGCACTCTTGGACGAGTGGTCGGCGGTCGTGGACAGCGCCGGACGGTAAAACGCGGACCACGCGCGCGTGCCGGACATGTCTCCCCAAGGGGGCCTGTCCGGCACGTCGGTGGGGCCATTCGGAGGTACAGGCCACCACGTGCGACGATGTGCGGCATGCCGCAGCAGCCCCCCGTTCGGAGCACACCCACGCGACCTTCGCGCCCGGACGCATCCATGTCGCTGCTCACCAATGTCATGGACCACAGCCTCGACGAGGGTTACGCCGAGGCCGCCGCCCGGAAGAAGGCCGCGGGCGCGAGCGGCCTGCCGAAGACCCTCCGGGCGAAGCTCGGTCTCGCCGCCGGCCTGGTGCTCGCGGCCCTCGTCGTGACGGTGGGAGCGGCACAGGCGCGCGTGGCCGCCCCCGTGGTGGCCAAGGAGCGCCAGGAGCTGATCGACCGTATCGACAAGGAGACCTCGTCGGCGGACAAGCTGGAAGGCACCGTCGACAAGCTCCGTGACGACGTGAGCGCGCGCCAGCGGGCGGCGCTCCGGACGAGTGGCGGCAGTGGCCAGGCGGACCTGGTGAGCATGCTGTCCGGTGCCACCGCGGTGCACGGCCCCGGTGTGAAACTCATCGTCAACGACGCGAAGGAAGCCAGCACCGGTGGGGGCGACAACCCGCGTGAGACCGCGGACTTCTCCGACACCGGGCGAGTGCGCGACCGCGACATGCAGCGCGTCGTCAACGGACTGTGGGCGGCAGGGGCCGAGGCCGTCTCCGTCAACGGACAGCGGCTGACGGCCTTGTCCGCGATCAGGGCCGCGGGCGACGCGATACTGGTCGACAACAGGCCACTGGTGCCGCCTTACACGGTGCTCGCGGTGGGGGACGGCCAACGGCTGAGCACCAGGTTCCAGAACGGTGCCGACGGGCTCTATCTGCACGCCCTGGAAGACAACTACGGCATCAGGGCGACCATCGCCGTGGAGAGCGATCTCCGGCTGGCTGCCGCGCCGAGTGTGATCGTACGTACAGCACAGCCGAGAACTGAGAAGGGCACATCGTGATCGCCGTACTGGGCCTCATCGTGGGAGTGGTGGCCGGAATCCTGGTCCGGCCTGAGGTGCCGGTGGTCGTCGAGCCGTATCTGCCGATCGCCGTCGTCGCTGCGCTCGACGCCGTCTTCGGTGGTCTGCGGGCCATGCTCGACGGCATCTTCGACGACAAGGTCTTCGTGGTGTCGTTCCTGTCGAACGTGGTCGTGGCCGCGCTGATCGTGTTCCTGGGCGACAAGTTGGGCGTCGGCGCTCAGTTGTCCACGGGTGTCGTGGTCGTCCTCGGTATCCGGATCTTCTCCAACGCCGCGGCCATTCGCCGGCACGTCTTCCAGGCGTGAGGTCGATGAGCAACGAAAACGAAGACGAGCGGCCCGAACAGAGGCTGCGCAGGGAACTGCCCGAGGAGGTACCGGCGTCTGCTTCCTCGGAGGCGCCGATTCCGGAGGAGCGTGCCGTGTCCACCGTGACCGGTCGGCAGCGGCTGGTGCAGGGGTTGTGGCCGCCGCGCGTCAGCCGGGCCCAACTCATCGTCGCCGTGCTGCTGTTCGGCCTCGGTTTCGGGCTGGCCGTCCAGGTCGCCTCGAACAGCAACAGTGACAGCGCGCTGCGTGGGGCACGGCAGGAAGATCTTGTGCGCATCCTCGATGAACTGGACGACCGTACTCAGCGTCTTGAGGACGAGAAGCAGGGTCTGCAGAAACAGCGCGACGAGCTGGAGAACAGCTCCGACCAGGCCGAGGAGGCCCGCAAGCAGACGGCCGAGAAGGAGAAGCAACTCGGCATTCTGGCGGGCACCGTGGCCGCGCAGGGACCCGGCATCACGATGACCATCGACGACACGAAGGGAACGGTCGAGGCGGACATGTTGCTCGACGCGATCCAGGAGTTGCGCGCGGCCGGCGCGGAGGCGATCCAGGTGAACGAGGTGCGGGTCGTGGCCAACACGTATCTGACGGACTCCGGCAAGAGCGTGAGCGTCGACGGGAACAAGATCAACGCCCCCTATCGTTTCAAGGTCATCGGCAAGCCGCAGGATCTCGAACCGGCGCTCAACATCCCTGGAGGCGTGGTGCAGACTCTCGAGAAGGAGCAGGCCACCGTTACCGTCGAGCGGTCGGACAAGATCGTCGTGGATGCCTTGCGGGCGGCGAAGCAGCCTGACTACGCTCGGTCGTCCTCCCGGTGAACCGAAGGTGCATGGGGGCCGTTGTCCGAGGGCATGAGGTTGCGGGGGGTCGACGCACCGATTGGGTGGTGCGTGGTGGAAACTGTCTGGTGGATACGGACGTTGTGAGGATGTCCGGGTCAACCGGTGTGTTCAATCAGGGTTCGTCCTGCCCCACGGGCGGGTCTGTTTCGGTCAAGGGGAATCGCCCGTGAAGTTGTTTGCGAAGTTGTTCGGCAAGAGTGCGAAAGAGAGCAGCGACAACCAGACCGCTCGCCATCGCGCACAACCGGACGCAGAAGGCCAGCGCCCGCTGTTCCGCGACCAGGTCGCCGGCCAGGGTGCGCCGTCGGTTGACCCTGCGCAGTCCGGCGACATAGGTTTCGGGCAACCGTCAACCTCAAGTACGGGTGGAGGGTTTTCCCCTATGTCGGCCCTGGTGTGTACGAGGTGCGGTAACCGCAACGCGGAGAACAGCCGCTTCTGCTCCAACTGCGGTGCGCCGCTGCGCCCCGGCGCGACCCCGGAGCGTCCGTCCGAGACGACCTCCACGATCTCCATCTCCGGTCTCGAGGCCTACGACGCCGAGGTGACCGGCCAGACGCAGATGCCGACGCTCTCCCCGGAGGCGCAGGCCGCCGTCGACGCGCTGCCGTTGGGCTCGGCGCTGCTGGTGGTGCGTCGCGGTCCGAACTCGGGCAGCCGCTTCCTGCTGGACGGCGAGCTGACCACGGCCGGCCGTCATCCGCAGAGCGACATCTTCCTGGACGACGTGACGGTCTCGCGCCGGCACGTGGAGTTCCGCCGCTCTCCTGACGGTTCGTTCACGGTCGCCGACGTCGGCAGTCTGAACGGCACGTACGTCAACCGTGAGCGCATCGACTCGGTCTCGCTGGCGAACGGTGACGAGGTACAGATCGGCAAGTACCGGCTGGTGTTCTACGCGAGCCAGCGGGGTTACTGACCCTTCCTCGGACTGGGTCCGGGGGGATTCCCCAGGAAGGTCCATGCTTCAAACACCGAGCGGCGGTGCCGGGCACGGTACCGCCGCCGCGGACACCGGTCTGATGAGCATCGGCACGGTGCTGAACGTGCTGCGCGACGAGTTCCCCGAAGTCACCATCTCCAAGATCCGGTTCCTGGAGTCGGAGGGCCTCATCGAGCCGCAGCGGACCCCTTCCGGGTACCGCAAGTTCAGCCCCGCCGACGTCGAGCGCCTCGGCCACGTCCTGAGGATGCAGCGGGACCACTATCTGCCGCTCAAGGTGATCCGCGAGCATCTCGACGCCATGGAGCGCGGGGAGGCCGCGCCACTGCCCACGGTGGGGCGTCAGCGGGACGGCGAGGTCGTCCTGGAGCCCGTGGAGGGGCCCACGGCGGCCCGGATCGGGCGGGCCGAGCTGCTGGCCGCCGCCGGGATCGGTGAGGCGGAACTCGACGAGTGGGAGTCGTACGGACTCATCGCCCCGCTGCCGGACGGCGTTTACGACGCGGAAGCCGCCACCGTGGCCGGACTCGTCCTCGAGTTGGGGCGGTTCGGGATCGAACCGCGGCACCTGCGCGCGATGAAGGCCGCCGCCGACCGTGAGGCCGGGCTCGTCGACCAGGTGGTGGCCCCGCTCAAGCGGCACCGCAATCCGCAGACCAGGGCCCACGCGGAGGCCCGTACGAAGGAGCTGGCGGGGCTCACGGTGAAGCTGCACGCGGCGCTGGTGCAGACCGCGCTCGGTGTGCGCCTGCCCTGAGCCGGGCGGGCTCGCGGCTGCCTGATCGGTCACCCGTTCTCGGCCCGACTACCCAAACGTCCCGGGCACGGCCTAGGGTTGCTGTGTGAACGAGCTCGATGTCGTAGGTGTCCGGGTCGAAATGCCCTCCAACCAACCGATCGTGCTCCTGCGTGAAGTGGGAGGCGACCGCTACCTCCCCATCTGGATCGGGCCCGGGGAGGCGACGGCGATCGCCTTCGCGCAGCAGGGCATGGCCCCCGCACGACCGCTGACCCACGACCTGTTCAAGGACGTGCTGGAGGCCGTCGGCCAGGAGCTGACCGAAGTGCGCATCACGGATCTGCGGGAGGGCGTCTTCTATGCGGAGCTGGTGTTCGCCAGCGGCGTCGAGGTGAGCGCCCGTCCGTCCGACGCCATAGCGCTGGCGCTGCGCACCGGCACGCCGATCTACGGCAGTGACGGTGTGCTCGACGACGCGGGTATCGCGATCCCGGACGAGCAGGAGGACGAGGTGGAGAAGTTCCGCGAGTTCCTCGACCAGATCTCGCCCGAGGACTTCGGCACCAACAGCCAGTGAGCCCGGGGAGGCCGACGGCCGGCGAGGAAATGCTGGCATTTGCCACCGGCGTGTGAGAGCGTCCTGCGGCCCTCCGCGAGCGCATTCGGCTAGCCTTTCCCCGCGGTGGGGTACGGGAAACCACTCCTAGGGTGATTATCACTCGGCGTGCCGAGTGTGGCGATCGTTGACGCACCCCTGGTGACTGCCTACCGTCGAGAAGGCAGGTCAAGGACGGAGGTCGGCGTGAGAAGCAGCGGCGACGGTACGGCTGGGGGTGCCCCGGAACGCAGTTTCGGGGACAGAGGCCCGTACCCGCTTCACGGCAGTGCGGCCGATCGCATTCCGCAGCGGCCGGCGGCAGTGCCGAGCAGCGGAGGGGCGACGTCCATGGCGTCCGAGGAGATCGGCTACCGAGGCCCTACGGCCTGTGCGGCGGCCGGCATCACCTATCGGCAACTGGACTACTGGGCACGCACCGGGCTCGTCGAGCCCAGCGTGCGGCCCGCACACGGGTCGGGGACACAGCGGCTCTACAGCTTCCGGGACGTTGTCGTCCTCAAGATCGTCAAGCGGTTCCTCGACACGGGCGTGTCGCTGCAGAACATCCGCAGCGCCGTTCTGCACCTGAGGGAGTGCGGCTTCCGCGATCTGGAGCGCATGACGCTGATGAGCGACGGCGCCACGGTCTACGAGTGCACGTCGCCGGACGAGGTCCACGCGCTGCTCCAGGGCGGCCAGGGCGTCTTCGGGATCGCCGTGGGCGTCGTGTGGCGGGATGTGGAGAGCGCCCTGTCGCAGTTGCACGGGGAGCGCGTCGACACCGGCGAGACACTCGTCGGGTCCAACCCCGCCGACGAACTGGCCAGACGGCGCAACCGGGCCGTCTGAGGGCCCCGCAGGAGCCGTAGCGGGGCATTGTCAGTGGCGTAGGGCAGCATCGGAGATGTGAGAACCGCGCCCACGATCCTGCATCTCGACATGGATGCCTTCTTCGCCTCGGCGGAGCAGGCGTCCAAGCCGAGTCTGCGCGGGAAGGCCGTGGTCGTGGGCGGGCTCGGACCGCGCGGGGTGGTCGCCACCGCGTCGTACGAGGCACGGGTCTTCGGGGTGAACTCGGCGATGCCCATGGCCCAGGCGCGTCGGCTCGCTCCGAACGCGGCGTATCTCGTGCCGCGCTTCGGGTTCTACCGGTCGATCAGCGAGCAGGTGATGGCGCTGCTGCGGGAGCTGTCGCCCCTGGTGGAGCCGCTGAGCCTGGACGAGGCGTTCGTGGACCTGGAGGCCGGGGGAGCGGCCCGGGACGCCGAGGCGGCGCAGGTGACCGGGGAGCGGCTGCGGGCGGACATACGGGCGGTCACGGGACTCACGGGGTCGGTGGGTCTCGCCGCCTCCAAGATGCTCGCGAAGATCGCCTCGGAGCGGGCCAAGCCGGACGGGCTCGTGCTGATCGAGCCGGGGACCGAGCGGGCGCTGCTCGGACCGTTGTCGGTGCGCACGCTGCCGGGGGTCGGGCCGGCGACGGGTGATCATCTGCGGCGGGCCGGGATCACCACGGTCGACGAGATCGCCGAGGCGGGCGAGGACGAGCTCGTACGGCTGGTGGGCAAGGCGCACGGGCACGCGCTGTACGCGATGGCGCTGGCGCACGACGAGCGGCCCGTGGTGGCCGAGCGGGAGACCAAGTCGGTGTCGGTCGAGGACACGTACGACGTGGACATCCATGACCGGACCCGGGTGGGCCTGGAAGTGCAGCGGCTCGCGGACCGGTGCGTGCGGCGACTGCGCGGGGCCGGTCTGTCGGGGCGGACCATCGTGCTGAAGGTGCGGCGCTACGACTTCTCGACGCTGACCCGGTCAGAGACGCTGCGTGGGCCCACCGACGATCCGGGGGTGGTGCGGGAGGCCGCGGCCCGGCTGCTGGACTCCGTGGACACCACGGGGGGCGTACGGCTGCTCGGGGTGGGTGTCTCCGGGCTCGCCGACTACACGCAGGAGGACCTGTTCGCGCAGGCCGCGGGGGAGCGGGCGGAGCTCCTTGAGGAGGAGCACGCGGAGGAGGAGAGCGAGGAGCGGGCGGCTCCTGCGGAGCGGCACTGGGCTGCCGGGCACGATGTGCGGCACGCCGGGTTCGGACACGGGTGGGTGCAGGGGAGCGGGCTGGGGCGGGTCACCGTGCGGTTTGAGACGCCCGAGGATTCCGGGCCGGGGCGGGTGCGGACGTTCCGGACCGATGATCCGGAGTTGGAGTCGGCGGAGCCGTTGCCCTTGGTGGGGCGGGGGCCGGAGGGTGCGCTCCCGCTGGTGGGAGGAGGGGGCGAGGGTCGATCGGGTGGGCGTGGTTCTGAGGTTCCGCCTGCTGTGATGCCGGGGGCTTCGGCGAGTTGAGGCCCGAGCACCGCCCCCGTGTCCCGCCCCGACACCCTCAGCCGCTCCACCCCGGACAACTCCGACTACCCCACCCCCCTCACTCCTCCTCCGCGCCCGCCACCTTCCCGAAATCGCGGTCAGGGAACGACGGAGCCGGACCCACGTCCAAGCCGTAGTGGTGGTACAGCTGGAGTTCCTGGTCCGGGGAGAGGTGGCGGCCCACTCCGAAGTCCGGGGCGTCCTTGATCAGGGAGCGTTCGAAGGGGATGTGGAGGGTGCCCTCGATCAGTTCGCTGGGCTCCAGGGGGACGAAGGCGTCTCTGGAAAACAGGCCGGTGCGTATGGCCGCCCACTCCGGTTCGCCGGTGGCGTCGTCGAGGTAGACCTCGTCGATCGTGCCGATCTTGGCGCCGGTGCGGTCGAACGCCTTGCGGCCGATCAGGTTGCGCGGATCGATGTCGGTCTGCACGGGACCTCCTCCTGCTCGCAACTCATCCGTGAACACTACAAAAGAGCACATTGAGGCTGGTGGCCACTCGAAACCGGGCTCCAGTGCTCGCTGGTAGGCTGGCGAACGGCTGCTGACCCCGTGCGGGAGAGTCCTCCAGACTTCATCGGAGGCGCCGAAGGAGCAAATCCTCCCCGGAATCTCTCAGGCCCACGTACCGCACGGACGAGGTCACTCTGGAAAGCAGGGCGGGTGCCGACGGCGTCGACGGCTTCCGCTCTCACCGACGGTGAAAGCCGGGTTCCTTCGGGATGCCTGGTGAAGCTCTCAGGTTGAGATGACAGAGGGGGAGGCCGCCGGGCACCCCACAGCTGTGGTGTCCCTCGAAGGTCGTGACCGACCAGGAGGCCTCCCTGATGACCGTCCCTCGCATTCCGCTCTCCGAGCTCGAACAGGGCATCCCGTTCGAGCAGCGTCACATCGGGCCCGATCAGGAGGCGCGGGCCAAGATGCTCGCGCAGGTCGGCTACGGCTCGCTCGACGAGCTGACAGCCGCCGCCGTCCCGGATGTGATCAAGAACGCCGACTCCCTCGACCTGCCGGGCGCCCGCACCGAGGCCGAGGTGCTGGCCGAGCTGCGCTCCCTCGCGGACCGCAACGAGGTCCTCGGTTCCATGATCGGGCTCGGGTACTACGGGACCTTCACCCCGCCCGTGATCCTGCGCAACGTCATGGAGAACCCGGCCTGGTACACGGCCTACACGCCGTATCAGCCGGAGATCTCCCAGGGGCGGCTCGAAGCCCTGCTGAACTTCCAGACGATGGTCGCCGACCTCACCGGGCTGCCGACCTCCGGCGCCTCCCTCCTCGACGAGGGCACGGCCGCCGCCGAGGCCGTGGCGCTGTCGCGGCGCATGGGGAAGAACAAGAAGGGTCTGTTCCTGGTCGACGCCGACGCGTTGCCGCAGACCATCGCCGTGATCGAGACCCGTGCCGAGCCGGCCGGTGTCGAGGTCGTCGTCGCCGACCTCGGCGAGGGCATCCCGGCCGACCTCGCCGAGCGTGAGATCAACGGCGTGCTCGTGCAGTACCCCGGCGCCTCCGGTGCCGTACGCGACATCAAGCCGCTGATCGAGCAGGCGCACGCGCTGGGCGCGCTCGTCACCGTCGCCGCCGATCTCCTCGCGCTCACGCTGCTCAAGTCGCCCGGCGAGCTGGGCGCGGACATCGCGGTCGGTACGACGCAGCGCTTCGGGGTGCCGATGGGCTTCGGCGGGCCGCACGCCGGATACATGGCCGTGCGCGAGAAGTTCGCGCGCAGCCTGCCCGGGCGGCTCGTGGGCGTGTCCGTCGACGCCGACGGACACAAGGCCTACCGCCTCGCCCTCCAGACCCGCGAGCAGCACATCCGCCGCGAGAAGGCCACCAGCAACATCTGCACCGCTCAGGTGCTCCTTGCCGTCATGGCGGGGATGTACGCCGTCTACCACGGGCCCGAGGGGCTCAAGGGCATCGCGCGGCGGACGCACAGGTACGCCACGATCCTCGCCGCCGGACTCACCGCCGGTGGTGTCGAGGTCGTGCACGGCGGCTACTTCGACACGTTGACCGCACGCGTTCCCGGCCGGGCCGCCGAGGTCGTCGCCGCCGCTCGCGAGGACGGCGTCAACCTGTACCTCGTGGACGCCGACCAGGTGTCCATCGCCTGCGACGAGACCACCACGCGCGTCCAACTGGCCGCCGTATGGACCGCGTTCGGGGTCGACGGGGACATCGAGGCGCTGGACGCGAGTGCCGAGGACACGCTGCCCGAGGCGCTGCTGCGGACCGACGCGTATCTCACGCACCCCGTGTTCCGGGACCACCGTTCCGAGACCGCGATGCTGCGCTACCTGCGCAGGCTCGCCGACCGTGACTACGCGCTCGACCGGGGCATGATCCCGCTGGGCTCCTGCACGATGAAGCTCAACGCGACCACCGAGATGGAGCCGGTCACCTGGCCCGAGTTCGGGCAGTTGCACCCCTTCGCGCCCGCCGAGCAGGCGCAGGGGTACCTCACGCTCATCCGGGAGTTGGAGGAGCGGCTCGCCGAGGTCACCGGGTACGACAAGGTGTCGTTGCAGCCCAACGCCGGTTCGCAGGGCGAGTTGGCCGGGCTGTTGGCGGTGCGTGGTTATCACCGGGCCAACGGGGACGAGCAGCGGACCGTGTGTCTCATTCCCTCGTCCGCGCACGGCACGAACGCCGCGAGCGCCGTGATGGCCGGGATGAAGGTCGTCGTCGTGAAGACCGCCGAGGACGGTGAGATCGACGTCGAGGATCTGCGGGCGAAGATCGAGCAGTTCCGCGACGAACTCGCTGTGCTGATGATCACCTACCCGTCCACGCACGGGGTGTTCGAGGAGCACGTCGCCGACATCTGCGCGCAGGTGCACGAGGCGGGCGGTCAGGTCTACGTCGACGGTGCCAACCTCAACGCCCTTGTGGGGCTTGCCAAGCCGGGGCACTTCGGCGGTGACGTCTCGCATCTGAATCTCCACAAGACGTTCTGCATTCCGCACGGTGGTGGCGGTCCGGGTGTCGGGCCGGTCGGGGTGCGCGCGCACCTCGCGCCGTATCTGCCGAACCACCCCTTGCAGCCGGCGGCCGGGCCGGAGACGGGAGTTGGGCCCATCTCGGCCGCTCCCTGGGGCTCGGCCGGCATCCTGCCGATCTCCTGGGCGTACGTCCGGCTCATGGGCGGCGAGGGGCTGAAGCGGGCCACGCAGGTGGCCGTGCTCTCCGCCAACTACATCGCCAAGCGGCTCGAACCGCACTACCCCGTGCTCTACACCGGGCCCGGCGGGCTCGTCGCGCACGAGTGCATCATCGATCTGCGGCCGATCAGCAAGGCGACCGGTGTCTCCGTCGACGACATCGCCAAGCGGCTCATCGACTACGGCTTCCACGCGCCGACCATGTCGTTCCCGGTGGCCGGGACGCTGATGATCGAGCCGACGGAGTCCGAGGACCTGATCGAACTGGACCGGTTCTGCGAGGCGATGATCGCGATTCGTGGCGAGATCGAGAGGGTCGGGGCGGGGGAGTGGCCGGCTGAGGACAACCCGTTGCGGAACGCGCCGCACACCGCTGCCGCGCTGGGTGGGGAGTGGGGGCACGCTTACTCGCGCGAGGAGGCTGTCTTTCCGGCGGGTGTTTCCGTTGCCGACAAGTACTGGCCGCCGGTGCGCAGGATTGACCAGGCGTTTGGGGACCGGAACCTGGTTTGTTCCTGCCCGCCGTTGGATGCGTACGAGGACTGAGGGTCGCGTTTTGGCTGCGGGTCCGTTGTGGCTGGTCGCGCCCCGTGGCGGAGCCACAAGTCGATACAGCCCCGCGCCCCTAAAAAACGGGGCGCGGGTGCCTACGCGGGATATGAGTGGGTCTGGGTTGCCTTGACCGTTGCCCAGATCAACGCGCCCTGATGCAGGTCCAGTTCGGCCGCTGCCGGCGTCGTCAGGTCTGCTGCCAGGGGGAGTTCGCCGGTCAGGTCTACGCGGATCTGGTCGCCGTGGGTTTCCAGGCCCGCTACCTCGCAGTGCCAGAGGTTGCGGGCGCTGGCGCCTGTTGGGCGGTCGCGGAAGAGAGTTACCGCGCTCGGTGGGAAGGCCACGAACACCTCGCCCCGGAGATCCTCCGTGGTGGTGACCGTGGGGCCGGTGTCGAGGGTGACCGTGTGGCCGTCGGCGTGGCCCTTGTAGAGGTTGAGGCCGACCAGTTGGGCGATGTAGTCGGTGCGCGGGTGGCGGGCGATGTCCGCGGGGGCGCCCTCCTGGACGACCGTGCCCTGCTCGATCACGATCAGCCGGTCGGCCAACACCATGGCGTCCAGGGGATCGTGGGTGACCAGGACCGCGACCGCCTCGAACTCCGCGAGGTGGCGCCGGAGTTGGGCCCGTACGTCCAGGCGGGTGCGGGCGTCCAGGGCTGCCAGGGGTTCGTCGAGGAGCAGGAGGCGTGGGCGGGTCGCCAACGCCCTTGCCACGGCTACGCGTTGGGCCTGGCCGCCGGAGAGTCTGCGGGGCTTGGCGGCGGCGTGCTCGGCGAGGCCCATCCGCTCCAGCCACTCGGCCGCGATGGCGCGGGACTCCGCCTTGGTCGCGCCCTGGCAGCGGGGGCCGAAGCCGACGTTGTCGAGGGCGGTCAGGTGCGGGAAGAGCAGGTAGTCCTGGAAGACGACTCCTACCGGGCGGGACTCCGGTGGCGTGCGGTCCAACTCCGCGCCGTCCAGCCGTAGATGACCGTCTGTCAGGTGGACCAAGCCGGCCAGGGCGCGCAACGCGGTGGTCTTTCCTGCGCCGTTGGGGCCGAGCAGGGCTACGACGTCTCCGGGGGCGGCGGTCAGTTCGACGTCGAGGCGGAAGGTGCCGCGGTCCACGATGAGGTGGGCGTCCAGGCCCTTGTCGGGTGTGGTGGTGAGGTCGGTCATGAGGTCGTCATCCAGCGGTCGCGGAGGCCTGCCAGGACCGCGATCGACACGGCCAGCAGGACCAGGCTGAGGGCGATCGCCGCCTCCGGGTCGTTCTGGAGGGCCAGGTAGACCGCGAGGGGCATGGTCTGGGTGCGGCCGGGGAAGTTGCCGGCGAAGGTGATCGTCGCGCCGAACTCGCCCAGCGCGCGGGCCCAGGCGAGGACCGCGCCCGCCGCGATGCCCGGGGCGATCAGGGGGAGCGTGACCCGGCGGAACGCCGTGAAGCGGGAGGCACCGAGCGTCTGGGCGGCCTCCTCGTAGCGCGGGTCGGCGGCGCGCAGGGTGCCCTCGACGCTGATGACCAGGAACGGCATCGCGACGAACGCCTCCGCGACCACGACACCGGTCGTGGTGAAGGGGAGCGTGATGCCGAACCACGAGTCCAGCCACTGGCCCACGACACCGTTGCGGCCGAGGGCGAGCAGGAGCGCGACACCGCCCACCACCGGGGGCAGCACCAGCGGGAGCGTCACCAGGGCGCGGAGGAAGCCGCGGCCGGGGAACTCCGTGCGGGCCAGCACCCACGCCAGCGGTACGCCCAGGACCAGGCTCACGGCCGTCGCCGCGGTCGCGCTGAACAGGGAGAGCTGGAGTGCCTGCCAGACCTCTGTGCTGGTCAGTTGGGACGGCAGGGAGCGCCAAGGGGCCCGTACCAGCAGGGCGATCAGGGGGAGGAGCAGGAACGCCAGGCCTACGAGCGCGGGCACCAGCAGGGGGAGCGGTACCCCGCGGCCTGTCATCCGGACACGGCGACGCCGCGGCCCGCCCTTGAGGGTCTCGGCCGCGGCGTCAGCGGTGTCGAACTGGGTCACGGCTTGAGGAAGCCCGCCGCGGACAGCACCTTCTGGCCCTCGGCGGACTGCACCAGCGCGATGAACGCCTTGGCGGCGACCGCGTTGGGCGCGTCCTTGAGGAGGACGATCGGGTAGTCGTTGATGGCGTCGGCGGACTCGGGGAACTCCACGCCCTCCACCTTGTCACCCGCCGCGTGCACATCGGTCTTGTACACGACCGCCGCGTCGGCCTCCTTCAGCACCACCTTGTTGAGGGCGGACTTGACGTCCTCCTCGTAGGACACCGGGGTGAGCTTCAACTTGCTTGCGGTGAGCGCCTTTTGGGCCGCCGCACCGCACGGCACCGTCTTGTCGCAGAGCACGACCTTGAGGCTGGACTTGGTGAGGTCCTTCAGCGAGGTCACCTTGTCGGGGTTGCCCGGCAGGGTGGCGATCTCCAGCTGGTTGCGCACGAAGGTGGCCGGGGTGCCGACGCCGTCGCCCTTGTCCGTGACGATCGCCATGGTCTTGGGGCTCGCGGCGGCGAACACGTCGGCCGGGGCACCGCTGGTGATGCTCGCGGCGAGGGTGTCACTGCCCGCGAAGTTGAAGGTGACCTTGGTGCCGGGGTGGGCCGTCTCGAACTCCTTGCCCAGGGTCGTGAAGGACTCCTTGAGCGAGGCGGCGGCGAAGACGGTGACGGTGCCGGACAACTTCGGGGACGCGGACGCCGAGGTGTCGGACTTCGAGGAGGACGAGTCGTCGCTGGACGAGCAGGCGCTCAGGGCCAGCAGCGCGGCGGCTCCGGCCCCCGCGACCTGAAGGGTCCGGCGGGTCCGACGCGCGGAACGGGTCATCACGGTTCTACTCCTCTGATTCTGCCGATAAGGGGGTGTCGCGCCCTTGCCCGACCGCAACGGCCGTGCCGCGATGATACTGCCGCATATGCAAGGTGTAAGTCTCCTGTCGCATCGCATGAGCTGTGCTATTGGTTTGTGGGGTGCGCATGTGCGTTTGTACGGGAGTGCTGTCCGGGTACCACCATCCGGGAGGTGATGGCTCGTGACGCTCGCACAGCTCGACCTGACGGGGGACCTCGCCCGGCCCGCCCGGCTGACCGTGCCGGACTTGTCGAACTGGCCGCTGCACCGCGTGCTGGTCAGCTTCGAGTGCGCCACCAGCGGCACCCAGGTGCACCGCTTCGCGGGACCTCGGCTCTACGACGTCCTGTCCTCGGCCGGTCCCGGCTTCGACCCCGTCCGCCGCAAGGACCGGCTGCGCTTCCTGATCGCGGTCAGCGGTACGGACGGGCACCATGCGCTGCTGTCCTGGGCCGAGATCGACCCCGACTTCGCTCATGCCCCTGTTCTGCTCGCCGTGAGCATCGATGACACCCCGCTGGACCGTGCCGGTCCGCAACTGGTGCTTCCGCAGGACCGTTGCGGGGCCCGGCACATCAGTGGGATCAGTGCGATACGGGTGGACGGGGGGTACGAGGCGAGTTGGCCAGTGCCAGCCACACCCGGTCGCGGGTCAGCGGAAGTTCGGTGAAGCGGATGCCCGTCGCGTCCCGCAGCGCGTTGGCGAAGGCGGGCGCGACCGGGTTGAAGGGGCTCTCGCTCATCGACTTGGCGCCCAACGGCCCGATGGCGTCCGCCGTTTCCATGAAGTGCACCTCGGTGCGCGGCACGTCCGCGTACTGCGGGAGCCGGTAACGGCGGAACGCGGCCGTCTCCACCGCACCGTGCCCGTCGATGCGGACGTTCTCGAAGAGGGTCGCGCCTAGCGCCTGGGCGACCCCGCCCTCCACCTGGCCCCGGCACTGCATCGGGTTCATCACCTTGCCCGCGTCCGCCGCGTGCACGCTGCGCAGGATGCGGATCTCACCCGTGTCCGGGTCCACGGCGACCCTGAACCACTGCGCGTTGAAGGCCACCGAGCGGGGCGTGCCGCCGAAGTGCCCGTCGGCGGCGAACTCCACCCCGACCGCCGCACCCGCCGCGTGCAGCTCCTTCAGAGTGAGGCGGCCCTTCGGGTGCAGTACGGCCTCCTCCGCCAACCGGCAGTCAGCGCGCGGGAGTTGCAGATGGACGGTGGCGAAGTCGAGCAACTGGTCGGCGAGGGCGCGGGATGCGCGCAGCGTGGCCTTGCCCGCCACCACCGTGCCCGTGGAGGCGAAGGCGCCCGTGTCATGGCGTACGACGTCCGTGTCGGACTGGCGGACGGTGATCCGGTCGACGGTGGTGGCGAGTTCGCCGGCCTCGATCTGGCGGTGGACGGTGGTCGTGCCGTTGCCGAACTCGGCGGTCCCTACGGCGAGATCGAAGCCGCCGTCCGGCAGGAGGCTCGCCCTCGCGTCGGCGATGTGGCCGCCGGGCGGGCCCGTCGCGATCATCGCCAGGGCCGTGCCCTCGCCCACCAGCCAGCCGTCCGGGGGGAGTTGGGTCAGCGGCTCCGCCTGGGCGCGGCGGACGATCGCGAGGCACTGGTCGAGGCCGTAGCTCGCGATGTGCAGGTCCTCCTCCTCGCCGCCGGGGGAGAGCATCGGCTCGCCGGGACCGATGATGTTCCGCGCCTTGAACTCCAGCGGGTCCAGGCCCAGTTGGCGGGCGAGTTCGTTGAGGGCCGACTCCACGGCGAACATCACCTGGCCGAGGCCGTAGCCCCGGAAGGCGCCCGCCGGGACGGTGTGCGTGTAGACGGAGAAGGCGTCGACCTTCTTGTGCGGGGCGCGGTAGACGGCCAGGGACTCGCCGACGCTGTGGAACATGACGGCGGGGCCGTGGTTGCCGTAGGCGCCGGTGTTGGAGACGACTCGCAGTTGCAGTGCGGTCAGTCGGCCGTCTCGGCGGGCGCCCGCCTTCACGTGGATCGTGAAGGGGTGGCGGGTGGTCGCGCCGTAGAACTGTTCGGCGCGGGTGTACTCCAGTTTCACCGGGCGGCGCAGGCGCAGGACCGCGAGGGCCACGATGTCCTCGACGAGCATCTCCTGCTTGCCGCCGAAGCCGCCGCCGACCCGGCCCGCGACGACCCGCGCTTGTTCCTCGGGGAGGTCGTAGAGCGCGCAGAGGGCGCGGCGGGTGAGGAACGGGGTCTGCGAACTGGTGCGTACCGTCAGCCTGTTGTCCTCGTCGGGGCACTGGCGCAAGCGCGTTACGCGCTGGCCTCGGCGCGCAGTACCGCACGGGACGGGTCCGTGCTCACCGATGCCTCGGCGCTCACCGGACTCGACGCGCTGCTCACCGGTGTTCCGGCCGAGGTCCGTACCGCCTACAGCCGGGCCGTTCTCGGTGAACTGCGGTCCAATGCCGTCCTGTTGGAGACCCTGGAGACCTTCCTCGCCTGCGACGGTTCCTGGGCGCGGGCGGCGGAGGCGCTGCATCTGCACGTCAACTCCGTGCACTACCGCATCGGACGCATCGAGCACTTCACCGGGCGTGACCTCTCCCGCCTCTACGACCGACTCGACCTGTGGGCGGCCCTGTTGTGCCGGGCGGACAGCGCCTAACCTGCACGTCACAGGGGAGGTCAGGGATGCTGTTGCGTCAGCTGGAGTACCTCGTCGCGCTCGCCCGTGAACGGCACTTCGCGCGCGCCGCGGCGGCCTGCTATGTCTCGCAGCCCTCGCTGTCGGCCGCGATCCGGCGCCTGGAGCACGAGTTGGACGTGCCGCTCGTGCGGCGCGGCCGACGGTACGAGGGGCTGACCCCGGAGGGTGAGGTGGTGCTGGCCTGGGCGCACCGCATCCTGGCCGAACGGGATGCCCTGCAGCAGGAGTTGTCCGCCCTGCGCGGTGGACTGACCGGCACGCTGCGGCTCGGAGTGGTGCCGACCGCGCTGCCCGCCGCCTCCCTTCTCACCACCCCGTTCTGCGAACGGCATCCCCGGGCCCGGGTCGCCCTGGAGTCGCTCGCGTCCGTCGACATCACCCACGGACTCGCCGAGTTCGAGTTGGACGCGGCGATGACGTACCTGGACGACGACACCCTGCGCAACGTCCGCCGCTTTCCGCTCTACGAGGAGCGGTATGTGCTCCTCACGCCGGTCGACGGGCCACTCGCCGGTGTCTCCAGGGCCAGTTGGGCACAGGCGGCCACGCTTCCCCTCTGCCTGCTCAACTCCCGTATGCGCAACCGCCGCATCATCGACGAGTGTTTCGCCGCCGAGGGCGCGACGGCCTCCCCGGCGATCGAGTCGGACAGCGTCGCCGGGCTCTACACCCTGCTCCCCGGCGGGCGTTGGTCCAGCGTGATCTCGCACGCGTGGCTGCACATGTTCGACGTACCGGAGGGGATGCGGGTGGTGCCGCTGAACGGGCCCGCGCACGGTCCCCGGGTCGGGCTGGTCGTCGCCCGGAGCGAACCCCGATCCGTGCTCGCGGAGGCGCTGTTGAAGGTGGCGAGGGAGGCCGGCGTACGCGACGCCCTCGACGAACTGCTGCACACCTACCTGGGGGAGAGCCGCTGATAGAAGCGGGCTATCCCGGCATAGCGACGTTCGCTTTGACCAGGGCGATTCACCCCGAGGATCGTGAAGTGCATCTTCCGACAACGGAGTTGAGGAGCCGCGACATGGCCAAGGTTCTCTGCGTCCTGTATGACGACCCCACCGACGGTTACCCGACCTCGTACGCCCGCGACGACCTGCCCGTGATCGACCACTACCCGGGCGGCCAGACCACCCCCACCCCCGAGGCCGTCGACTTCACCCCGGGGCACCTCCTCGGCAGCGTCTCCGGTGAACTCGGCCTGCGCGCCTACCTGGAGGCCGCCGGGCACACCCTCGTCGTCACCTCCGACAAGGACGGCGAGGGCTCGGTCTTCGACCGGGAACTGGTCGACGCCGACATCGTGATCTCGCAGCCGTTCTGGCCCGCGTACCTCACCCCCGAGCGGATCGCCGCCGCGAAGAACCTCAAGCTCGCGGTCACCGCCGGCATCGGCTCCGACCACGTCGACCTCGACGCGGCGATCTCGCACGGCGTGACGGTCGCCGAAGTGACGTACTGCAACAGCATCAGCGTCGCCGAACACGTCGTGATGATGACGCTGTCCCTCGTGCGCAACTACCTGCCGTCCCACCAGGTCGTGCTCGACGGCGGCTGGAACATCGCGGACTGCGTGGCCCGTTCGTACGACCTCGAAGGCATGCACGTCGGGACGGTCGCCGCCGGGCGGATCGGGCTCGCGGTGCTGCGGCGGCTCGCGCCCTTCGACGTCGAGCTGCACTACACCGACCGGTACCGGCTGTCCGCGGACGTGGAAAGGGAGTTGGGGCTGACCTGGCACGAGAGCGCCGAGGACATGGTGCCGCACTGCGACGTCGTGACGATCAACGCGCCGCTGCACCCCGAGACCGAGGGGCTGTTCGGCGACAAGCTGCTCGCGCAGATGAAGCGCGGCGCGTATCTCATCAACACCGCGCGGGCGAAGATCGTGGACCGGGACGCCGTCGACCGGGCGCTGCGCGCCGGGCAGTTGGCGGGGTACGCCGGCGACGTGTGGTTCCCGCAGCCCGCCCCGGCGGACCACCCGTGGCGCACCATGCCGCACCACGGGATGACCCCGCACATCTCCGGATCCTCGCTGTCGGCGCAGGCCCGGTACGCGGCGGGCACCCGGGAGATCCTGGAGGCGTTCTTCGCGGGGCGGCCGATCCGGGACGAGTATCTGATCGTGGACGGGGGCGCGTTGGCGGGGACCGGCGCGCACTCCTACTCGGTCACCAAGTGACGGACGAGGTCACCGTCCACGTCTGACGGCCGGGGCCGCCGCGCGCCTCACACGCGGTCGATGTGCACGTTCGTCGACTTCACACGGGCGGTGGCCTCCATGCCGACCTCCAGGCCGAGTTCCTCGACGGCCTCCCGGGTCAGCAGGGAGACCAGCCGGTGCGGGCCCGACTGGATCTCGACCTGGGCCGCGACATCGCCGAGCTTGATCGCGGTGACGATGCCGGGGAACGCGTTGCGGACCGAGGTGTAGGAAGGGTCCTCCTCGACCTCGCCCGCCTTCGCCAACTCGACCGAGAACGCGGCCAGATCGACCCCGTCGATGAGCCGACGGCCACCCTCGTCACGGTGGGTCGTCACCCGGCCCGCGTCCGCCCACCGGCGGGCGGTGTCCGGACTCACGCCGAGCAGCCGCGCCGCCTGGCCGATTGTGTAGGACTGCATACGCGTCACCCTAGGGCCAGAAACGGTAAGCGGTGGACGGGGGGTTGGCTCTGGGGTATAACGCGATATAGCGTCAGTCCGTCGATCGGGGTGAGGGTATGTCGGGTGAGCTGATGAGCACGACCGCGTTGCGGGCCTCGCATGCGGACCGGGACCGCGTGGTGGACGTGCTGACCGGCGCCGCCGGCGACGGACGGCTGACCGCCGAGGAGTTGGACGAGCGGGTCGAGGCGGCGCTGACCGCCCGCACGATGGGGGAGTTGGCGGTCCTGACGGCCGACCTGCCGGTGGTGGCGGGCGCGAGCCCGGTCGAGGTGAAGGACGTCGCCCGCATCGAGCAGCACGGCGGATCGACCCGGCGCGGTGACGGCTGGGTGCTGCCCCGCCGGCTGGAGATCCAGTCCCGCCTCGGCGATGTGACGCTCGACCTCACCCAGGCGGTGATCACGCAGGCCACGCTCCGCATCGACCTGGACATGCACCTCGGTGCGCTACGGCTGCTGCTCCCGCCGGGCATCGTCGTGAACACCGACGACCTGGTGCTCAGCTACAGCAAGGTCAAGACCCGCGGACCCGGTGACGCCGGGGCACCGGTCGAGCTGCGGATAGAGATCGCCGGGCAACTGGGGTTCGGGAAGGTGCTGATCCGCCGGACGCGGCACGGGGTCAGGAAATCCCCGACGCCCTGAGGACCGACCGCGCGGTCTCGTCGTCGATCAGATGGCCCAGGTGACGCCGGACATCGGTGCCCTGGAGCAGCGTGCCGCGTTCCATCGAGCGCCGTATGCCCGTGTCCAGCTCATGCCAGAGCAGGGGGTTGGCGACCAGCACCCGGGGGTCGAGTTCGAGCCACTGTCCGTGCGCGTCCCGCAGCACCAGGCGTGCGGAGACGTCGCCGTACTGTCGTACGACGGTCAGCGCGTCCGTGCGCACCGTGCGCCTCAGCAGCGGGCTGTCCACGGTGAGCCAGCCGGGACCGGCGGTGACCCGGTGCGGCAGCAGGACGGCGAACAGCACCGCCGACAGGGCGAACCACAGCAGCGCGCGGGTCGCCGTGAGGGTTCCGGCGTCCCAGTCGACCAGCAGGGTCAGGCCGAGGAACCCGAGCGCGCAGCCCGCCGCCAGCCGGGCGTCGCCGCGCCAGTGGCGGTCGCCGGTCGGATCCGGTGGTGGGGTGCTGTGCCGCATGAGGCCGACGGTAGGCCGCCGCGAGCGCGGTGCGCGGGGCGCTGACGGGGCTCTTACACTGCTCGACCGGATTTTGTCGTGTCTCTTACGGTGACGTCGGCGCGGGCGACCGCGAACGGGCGGCCGGGGGTACGCGCGAGCGGTTGGTGGGGTGGGGTCGGACGGTGTGTGGGGCGCGGGTCGCCGGGGCTGGTCCGGGTTGGCCGGTGCGCGGGGTCGCCCGGCCCGGGCGCAGTGTCCTGTCGGTGCGGACGGTGCGGACGGTGCGGACGGTGCGGACGGTGCGGACGGTGCGGACGGTGCGGACGGTGCGGACGGTGCGGACGGTGCGGACGGTGCGGACG